>JADJPG010000047.1 GCA_016713365.1 Verrucomicrobiota bacterium
GGCAGCACGGCGGCGATGACTGCGAACGTCGCGAGAATGGTCGGGTTGCCAACTTCGTTGACGGCTTCGATGGCGATGGTGGTCCAATCGCGCCCCTTGTTCTGCGGGAGGTGGAAATGGCGGACGATGTTTTCGACGACGACGATCGCGTCGTCCACGAGGATGCCGATCGCGAAGATGAGCGCGAAGAGCGTGATTCGGTTCAGCGTGAAGCCGTAGAGGTAGAAGACGAGCAACGTGAGCGCGAGTGTCGCGGGAATGGCGACGGCGACGATGCCGGATTCGCGCCAGCCGAGCGTGAGCAGAATCAAAATCGAAACGCTGACCACGGCGATGAGCATGTGCCAGAGCAGCTCGTTGGATTTCTCGGAGGCCGTCTCACCGTAATGCCGGGTGATGGAGACCGTGACGTCCGACGGGATGACAACGCCTTTCAACGTTTCCACCTTTCGCAAGACTTCGTCCGCGACGGCGATGGCATTCGCACCGGGGCGTTTGGCGATGGCGAGCGTGACGGCGGGTTGGTCTTCTGCTGTGGCTCCGTTGCCGTAGAAGACATACTGCGAAGGTTCTTCCGCGCCGTCGACGATCTCGGCGACTTCACGCAGGTAAACGGGTTTGCCGCCAAAGACGCCGACCACGACGTTCCCGACGTCCTGCACGCTGGTCAGGAACGCGCCGGTCTCGATGGCGATCTCTTGATTCGCGCTGGTGAGACCGCCGGAAGCGGACTGACGGTTTGCCTGGCGCAGCATCGGGACGATTCCCGCCGCGCTGAGATTGCGCGAAGCGAGGCGGCTGGGATCGAGCAACACGCGAACCTGGCGTCGCGCGCCGCCGATGAGCGCGGTTTCGGCGACGAGCTGGACTTGTTTCACCGCGTCATCGACCTGGGAAGCGACACGGCGCAGTGTGAGATGATCGTAGCGTTCACTGTGGAAGGTGAGCGCGAGAATCGGGACGTCGTCGATCGAGCGCGGCTTGATCATCGGATAGCTGACGCCGTGCGGGATGCGGTCGAAGTTCGCCTGAAGTTTCTGGTGGAGCTTGGTGAGGCTGTCCTCGGCGTTCTCGCCGACTTTAAAGCGAACGATGACGAGGCTCTGGCCGGGTTGGGAGGTGGAGTAGATGTATTCCACGCCGGGAATTTCCCAGAGCAGTTTCTCCATCGGGCGCGTGGCGCGTTCCTCGATTTCCTTCGCGCCAGAGCCGGGCATGGCGACGAGCACATCAACGATGGGCACCTTGATCTGCGGCTCCTCTTCGCGCGGAAGCAGAATGACGGCGGCCAGCCCGAGCAACACGGAGGTGATGATGACGAGCGGCGTGAGCTTGGAATTGATGAATCCGCGCGCGATGCGACCGGCGATGCCGAGGGGTTCGGCAGTCGGGGTGGTGGAGTCAGGCTGTTTCATGGCGCGGCCTTAGCGAATGACTTCGAGCGGTTGTCCGTCGCGCAGTCCGGTGGCGTTTTCGATGACGATTTGATCGCCACGATTGAGGCCGGAGAGAATCTCAAACTCATTCCCAATACGCTTGCCGGACTTCACCAGACGCATCTGTGCGCGGTTGTTCTCAGCCACGAAGACGAGTTCCAATTGGCCGCGCAGGATCAAGGCACTGGCGGGGATTCGAAGGGCGGAGGTTTCTCCCAGCGGGACGGTGAGGCGGCCGAATTGTCCGGTGCGCGCAACGGAGTTGGCGGGCAGATCCAGCTTCACGAGGAACGTGCGACTGTTCGGATCGGCAGCGGGCGCAATCTCGCTGACGATTGCGGTGAGGTCGTTGGTCACGCCGGACACTCGCACGGACAACTTCGCGCCGGAGACTATTTGGCCAATTGCGGCCTCGGGAACGTCCGCTTCGAGTCGAAGCGATTTCGGGTCTTCCATCTCCAGCAGCGGCTTGCCGGGCGCGGCGAGATCGCCGACTTCCGCGTGTTTGCGGGTGATGATTCCATCGAACGGCGCGACGATTTTCGTATAAGCCAGCATGGTCTCCGCTTCGGTGACGGCAGCCTTGGCGACGCGATAGCGTGATTCGATGCTCTCGAATTCCTGGCGCGAAACGGCGTTGTTCGCGAGCAGTTGCCGGAGGCGCTCGGTGTCGCGGCCGAGTTGTTCGCGCTGGGTCAATGCCTGGTCGAGCCGTGCCTTGATTTCCTTCGCGTCGAGTTCGACGAGTGTTTCCCCTGCCTGGACTGATTGCCCGGGAACTGCCGTCAACCTCTCGATGCCGGCGCTGACCTTGCCCTCTAGCACGGCGCGCTGGCGGGCGCGGATGGTTCCCATGACTTCCTCCGTCGCAGCGCGCGTCTTGCTCTCGATGGCTTGGACACGAACTTTTGCGGAGGGCAATTCTGTGGGTGCTGCAGGCTCCGCATTCTTCTGGCAGGCTGTGAGCAAAACCGCCATTCCGGCGAGGATGAGTGCGAGGTGTTTCATGAGAAGGGAATCTTGGTCGAGCTTACTTGCAGCAGGAGCCGCCCTTTGCGCCCACGCCGGCTTTCCTGAGAATGATTTCCGCCGGGCAGAAATGCGTGAACGCGGATTGAATGAGGTTCAGACCGACGAACGCCGCGAGGTAGATCCAGTTCGGATGAACCCAGTGGGCGAGAGCAATGCTGGTGAGGACCAGAGTGCCGGCGAGGATGCGGATAATGTTCTCGACTGTCATAACGTACCTTTCTCTTTTCGTTTCAACTAATCCTGTAATTGACAATATGAGTATATGCGCATATACAGAATCTGCAAGCGGAAGTTTTGAAGTTTATGCCACGCAAGATTGAACCATCGGCCCTGTCTGACCAGGCGCTTGAACTGATTGCTACTCGTTTCCGGGTGCTGGGTGAGGCCAGCCGCCTGAAGTTGATTCGCGCTCTCGAGTCGGAGGAGCGCAATGTGTCCCAATTGGTGGAGGATACTGGATTGACCCAGGCCAACGTGTCGCGTCATCTCCAGACGCTGACGGAGGCGGGAATTCTCGGACGACGCAAGGAAGGGTTGAACGTGATCTATTTCATTGCCGACCACGGCATCTTTGATCTGTGCAAGCACGTTTGCGGAAGCTTGCAGGAACGATTCGCCGCCAACGCAAAGGCGTTCGGCGGTTGAGCGGAATCAGAAAACCTCGGCTTTCAAACCGCTGACGCGTCGGACGGTCTGGGCGATTTGAGATAGGCTCCGGAGCGGCAGGTGACGGCAGTGCGAGTTGTGAACTGGCCGGCTGGCGGAGTAAATTTGAACGAGGGGAATCTGGGCTCCCGCTTCTTTCAGTTCGCGGAGACGCTGCGCGTATTGCTCGATCTGTTCCACGGAAGGATCGGCGTTGTCCACGGAGGCAAACAGGCTTTGGATCGTCACCGGCCTGATCTTCGCGACGAGCAGGATGTTCGAGAGGATTTTTTCCAGAGGCAGTTCGCTCTTGTTGATGACGTTCATCCACGCCTGCGTGCCGACGTCTAGCTTGGCCCAGACTTCGTCCTGGCGGGTGAGCAGTTTCAGACCGCGCTGAACTTCCGGGAGATCGAAGCCGGAAGCGTTTGAGACGAGGACGATCCTGAAGAACGGAAATCTTCCCAAGGCGCGAACGTGAGCGACGGTTTGCAGGCCTTCTGCGAATCGCGGACTCAGCGTGGGCTCGCCGTCACCGCTCAGGGTTACGTGGCGAAGCTGGAGCAGTTCGGCCGGGAGATTGCGATAGATTGGCACATCACGCAGGGTGCCGGTGGTGGCGGCGTTGAGAGTGGCCGACAGCTCGTCCGCCATCGCATCTGTGTCCAGCAAGGTGTCGCGGCCGGGAATGCTCCGATCCACCTCGCAGTAGACGCAGTCGAAGTTGCACTTCTTGTCCGGATTGAAGTTGATGCCAATGGAAAGGCCGCGGGCGCGTGGCGACACGACCACGTAGACGAAACGGTTGCCGAGGAAGTTTCTCGGATATCCATACGCCGTCTCCCCGATTCTTCCTCCCGGAAGGTTGAGAGGCTTGAGCGATGACGTTGTTGACGGTTCTTTTTCCATGAGCGCATTCATAGGACAGGCAATGATTAATACCGCTACCGTTCGCCATTAACTGAACATCGGGGTGGCCCGGCTGCTATGCGAGCGTTGGAAAAGGTTTTGCAGAATTTGCGGGTTTCGAAGGGGGTCGCCCGGAATGAAAGGCACCGGTGGGGCCAAGAAACAGCCGACCTTGCGCAAGCCCCGGCGAGTGAGATGAGGCTTTGTAAGCGACCAGTGAAGCAGAGGAATGCCGGCGGGTCCGGAGTTCTTGCGGAAACAACGGAGCGGAAAGGAACTGTTATGAACACGACCAGACTGGTGGCTGACTTGAAACGGCTCACGCGCGACGCTGAAGATTTACTCGAGGCGACGGCGGGAGATGTAACTGACCAGGCGAAGGAGATTCGCGCTCGCCTGCGCAAGGCCCTGGGCGCAGCCCGCGACAGCTGCGAGGAGCTTCAAGACAAGGTTCGCGACGGCGCGAAAGCGGCGGACACGGTCATCCGCGATCATCCTTATCAGTCGATCGGCGTGGCGTTTGGGGTGGGATTGTTAATCGGCGTGCTGGCGCTGCGTCAACGCGGCGAGTAACGGATCGCTGACCGCGATCGATGGTTCAGGGAGAACTGTCGGCGAGTTTCACCACAGCTCGCGCCGCGCGGTGACTGGCGCCGGGTTCACCCAGCGAAGCGGTCACCGCAGCCAGCTTCCGGCGGATGGCTTCGCGCTTTGCCGGATCGCCGAGGAGCTCGAGCGCGGTGCGACACAAGTTTTCTGACGTGGCGTCGTCTTGAATGAACTCCGGATAGATCGCTTCGTCTGCGAGAATGTTCGGCATCGCGAGGAACTTCACTTGGATGATGCGCTTCCCGATTTGGAACGTAGCCCACGAGGTCTTGTAGATCGCGATCGTCGGCAGGCCGAACCACGCGCACTCCATCGTCACCGTGCCGGTCGAGGCGATGGCCACGGTGGAAGACGCCAGTGCCGACGGCAGATCGCCGACCTGTATCTTCAAATTTGCCGGCGCGCCCAGTTCTTGGGCGAGTTGGAGCAACGAATCGTTCGGCAACACCATCCGCGCTTCGGCGTTCGGATTCGCCGCGCGGATCTTATCGAAGGCGGCGAGCATCACTGGAAGATGGCGTTTCAGTTCGCCGACGCGGCTGCCGGGTAGAAGCAGCACTGAATTTTGTGAGCGTTCAACGTTCGAGTTTGAGCGTTCAACGTTGAATCGGTCCACCGCCGGATGTCCGACAAACTCCACTTTCAGTTCCGGCACCCGCGCCGCATACCACGCCTTCTCGAACGGAAAGATCGTCAGCAGCAGATCGAACAGCCGCGGCATCGATTTCGCCCGACCAGGACGCGAGGCCCAGACCTGGGGCGAGACATATTTCACGATCTTCGGCTTCCAATTGCCATGCGTGGTGCGGCGGACTTCCAGCTCCCAGCGGATTCGTTCCGCGAAGCGATGATTGAAGACGGAGAAGTCCACGCAGACGATTACATCGGGCCGCCGATCGAAGGCCAGCGCCACCAGCCGTTCAAAAAGTCGTTTGAATCGGTCGTAGCTTTTCAGGGCGTCCCACGGTCCGATGACGGAATGCTGGGTCAAATCGAAAGCCAGCTCCACGCCAGACGCAGCCATCTTCGCGCCGCCCGCGCCGAAGAATTGCGGGGAGTGATTCGTGAGGCGTGACTCGTGGCGCGGCGTTAGTTCCTTTTTGAGCGCCGTCACCAACTCCGCCGCGAGCATGTCGCCGCTGCTCTCGCCGGCGATGAACATGAAGGTGGGCTGGCCGCCGGGCTTCATTGAGCGGAAGCGAGCAATGGAACAGTGGATGTCGGAGCGTCTTGAATTTGGCGGGTGATCTCAAAGGCAAGGTCCAACGCCTGTTTTGCTGACTCACCGCTCACACGCGGCGTCTGGCGTTCCCGCACGCACTCGACGAAGTGCAGCAGCTCCTGCTTGAGCGGCTCCTCCTTCGTGATCGGCACGGGCTCGCGCACGATGCGTTTGCCGGCGAACTCGCTGACAATGGTGGAGTCCCTCGACGCGAGCAGCTTCTTGAGCAGCGAGCTTTCCTCCTCGTCGTCGCGGGCGATGCGGTAGATGTAGCCTTCCTGCGCACGGTAATCGAGCGAGATATAGCAGGTGTTCTGCGGGCCGCTGAACACGCGAATCTTCCGCATGCGCTCCGGACTGATGCGGCTGACGGTGAGGTTCGCAACACAACCATTCGCGAAACGCAGGCGCGCGTTGGCGATGTCCTCGGATTTGCTCAGCACGGGAATGCCGACGGCGTCCACGCTGACGACGGGCGATTTCACGAAGGCGAGCACGACATCGAGATCGTGAATCATCAGGTCGAGCACCACGCCGATGTCCGTGCTGCGCGCGGGATACGGCGAGAGCCGGTGCGTCTCGATGAAGCGCGGCTGCGTGGCGACGGTTTCGAGATACTTGAAGACGGGATTGAAGCGCTCGACGTGGCCGACCTGCAGCACGCAGCGGTGCTGTTGCGCGAGCTGGATGAGTTCCGCGGCTTGCGCGGTGTTGTCGGTCATCGGCTTCTCGACGAGGACGTGCTTGCCCTGCGTCAGAAGCTGCTTCGCGAGATCAAAGTGCGTGACGGTGGGCGTGACGATGCTCAGCGCATCGACGGACGCGGCTGCTTCGGCGACTGAAGTGAAGACTCGCGCGCGAAGTTGCTCGGCCACGCGCTTCGCGGCTTCGGCGGAGACATCGAACACGCCGGCGAAATCGACGACGCCCGCCTGCGCGAGTTCCGCGTAAATGCGCGCGTGTTCCTTGCCCAAGGCGCCGGTGCCGAGGACGGCGACGCGCAGTTTGTTTGTGGATTGGTGAGAGGTGTCAGCCACGCGCGGAGATTGCCATCGGTGGCCGAGGGCTGACAACTGGCAAAGCTGAGCCGGATGAAACGTCGCAAGCATGTTGAAATGAATGTCGACGGGGTGAATTGAACTTTGATCTTTCCGGCTCTGGAAATGTGTTCATAGAGTCGCGTGTGGAATTTTTGGCGTATGCGCTGACGGCGATTGCGGCGTACCTGTTGGGTTCGATCCCGACGGGTTATCTGGTCGCGCGCGCGAAGGGCGTGGATATCCGGAAGGTCGGCAGCGGGAACATCGGCGCGACGAACGCGTTCCGGGTGCTGGGCAAGCCGGCTGGGATTTTTGTGCTGCTGGTCGATGCGTTGAAGGGCTGGCTGGCGGTGCGAGTGGTTGCTCCGCTGATTCTCGCACAGTTTGTTCCGGCGGATGCAGCCGGTAACCAGCAAGTGATCGTATCGCTCGTCGCTTCGATCTTCGCAGTGCTCGGCCACAACTACACCTGCTGGCTGGGTTTCAAAGGCGGCAAGGGCATCGCGACCTCGGCGGGTGTGCTGACGGCGCTGGTGCCGTGGTCGCTGTTGATCATCCTCAGTGTGTGGATCGTTCTTTTCCTCGTTACGCGATACGTCTCGATCGGTTCCATCGCGGCGTCGGCAACGCTGCCGTTTGCGACGTGGCTGACGACGCATGACTGGACACTGACGATTGTCACCGGAGCGATGGGTGTGCTGGCGATCTACAAGCACAAGGGAAACATCCAGCGACTGCTGAATGGAACGGAGCCGCGATTTGGTCAGAAGAAAGCGCAGGAGGCGGCGTCGTGAAGGTGGCGGTTCTCGGGGCCGGAGCGTGGGGCACGGCGCTGGCGTTGGTGCTGGAGCGGAGTTTGCACGACATCGTGCTGTGGGGCCATGACGCCGCGCATCTCGCGGAGATGCAGCGCGCGAACGCGAACGAGCGTTACCTGCCCGGCATCAAGCTGCCGGCGACTTGGAAGTATGAGCCTGATTTGGCGCAGGCAATTGCCGGGGCGGAGGCGGTGGTGGTGGCGGTGCCATCGAAAGCATTCCGAACCGTGACCGCGGCGCTGAAGGATTTCTCCGGGGTGATCGTGAGCGTGACGAAGGGTATCGAACACGAATCTGGCCTGACGATGTGTGGTGTGCTACGGGAGAACGCGCCGCGTGGAGAGATTGCCGCGCTGTCCGGGCCGACGCTGGCGCTGGAAGTGGCGAAGGGCGTGCCGTCCGCGATCGTGGCGGCAAGTCACGACATGGCGATCGCGCAGAAGGTGCAGGGGATGTTCCACACGGTGCCATTCCGAGTGTATGCCAGCGCCGATTTGACCGGCGTGGAGATGGGTGGGGCGCTCAAGAATGTTGTCGCGATTGCCGCGGGCGTTTGCGACGGGTTCGGATTTGGCGACAATTCGAAGGCGGCGTTGCTGACGCGTGGCATCGGGGAAATTCGCCGGCTCGGTGTCGCGTGCGGCGCGCAGCCGGAGACTTTTGCGGGATTGAGTGGGCTGGGGGATTTGACGGTCACGTGCTTTTCGAAACTGAGCCGGAACCGCGGCTTCGGTGAACGTCTCGGACGTGGGGAGAAGTTGGCGGATGTTCTCGCCAGTTCCGTTTCAATTGCCGAGGGGTATCCGACGGCGAAGTCTGCTTACCAGCTGGCGCGGATAAGGAATGTTTCCACGCCGATCATTGATGAAGTTTACGCGGTCTTGTATGCCGGCAAGAACGTCGCGCACGCGCTGCGCGATTTGATTGGGCGCGAATCGAAAGCAGAGGATTGACGTCGCGGCCGCGGGTTAAGTCGCCAGGGCAGGGGTGGCATCCAGTGACTCGCGGACCATCTGCACGAGCGTTTCCGGATCGTAAGGTTTCTGGAGGAAGTTGCTGCTGTCGCAGAAGCTCGAATCCGCCGCGAAGACATCCATGCTGTAGCCGCTGCTGTAGATCACTTTCATCTCGGGGCGTTCGAGGAGAATGCGCTCTGCCAGTTCGCGACCGGAAACGCCGTCGGGCATCATCATATCGGTGAACAGGAGATCAATCTCGTCCTTGTGAGCGTTCCAAATCTCCAGCGCCTTGACCCCGGTCGACGCGTCGAGCACGCGATAACCGCGTTTCTCGAGGATCTCTTGAACGAGCTCGCACAGCGCCGTTTCGTCTTCCACCAGCAGGATGGTTTCGCTGCCGCCGGGCATGTCCTTGTTTCGCGTTGCGGTGGCGACTGGCGCGGCCTTCGTTGCGACCGGCAGGAAGACTTTGAAGGTGGTGCCGTAGCCGACCTGGCTTTCGACTTCGATCCATCCCTGGTGTTGCTTGACGATGCCGTAGACGGTGGCAAGGCCGAGGCCGGTGCCCTTGCCGATTTCCTTCGTGGTGAAGAACGGCTCGAAAATGCGGGACAGCGTGCCTTGATCCATGCCATGGCCGGTATCTGAAACCGTGAGGCAGATGAAGTTGCCCGGGCGCGACTCCGGATGCCGCGCTGCGTAGGCGGAGTCGATGGGGGCAAATTGCGTGGTGATGGTCAGTGAACCGCCGCGTGGCATCGCGTCACGCGCGTTGACGGAGAGATTCACGAGGATTTGTTCCATCATGCCGGAGTCGGCGTAGATGGGCGGCATTTCATCTTCGGTCTTGCGCTTGAGCTCGACCTGCTCGCCGACGCTGGCGCGGAGAATTTTTGAAAGTTCGTTGATGACTTCGTTCAGGTTCAGCAGCTGCGGCTGCATGATTTGCTTGCGGCTGAACATCAGCAGCTGGCGGGTGAGATTCGCGGCGCGCTCGGCGGCGATGGCGATCTGGCGCGCGGATTCCATGAGGCTCGAATCCAGCCCGGGATTTATTTTCAGCAGGCCGGCGTGACCGCGGATGATGGTGAGGATGTTGTTGAAGTCATGCGCGACGCCAGCGGCGAGCTGGCCGACGGATTCCATCTTCTGCGCCTGGCGAAGTTGCGCCTCCAGATTCAACCGGTCGGTGGCGTCCTCGGCGTAGCAGTGGACGACGCGGTTGGCGGTGACCGGGAAGAAGGACCACGAAAGGATGCGTCCGCCGATGTTCGTGTTCAGATGCAGCCGGTTTTGTCCGGTGGCGAGGCACATCTTCACCACGTTTGCGGTGTTGAGCGGCAGGATGGACTGGGGATGATTCTTTTTCAGCGAACGCGCCATTTCCTGGGCGGCGTCGTTGAAGTAGGTGAGGGAACCGTCGGATGCGAACTCGAGCACCGGATTCGGATTGAAACGCGGGAAGGCGGCCAGCTTGCGAATCTCCTTCTCCGCGCGCTTGCGATCAGTGGTGTCGCGCGAGACGAGCAGGGCGCGCTGGGCCTTGCCGTGTTCGTCGAAGATGTAGCTGGCCGCGGTTTCAAACGTAATCCAATGACCGTCCCGGTGGCGGAAGCGCAGTTCGGCGGTGCGGCTTTCGCGGAAGAACTGGGCTTCGTCGAGCGTTTCCTTGAACGCCCGCGCGTCGTCCGGATGAATCAGCGCACGGCATTCACTGGTCAACAATTCATCGACTGTCGCGCCGAGCACGAGTTCGAATGACGGCGTGGCGTAGAGGAAATTGCCGTCGAGATTCAGCAGGCAGATCAAGTCGCGCGTGTTCTCGGTGATCAGCCGGTACTGTTCTTCGCTGCGCCGCAGCGCGGCCTCGGTATGCTGCCGATCGCGTTCCGAGCGATGTTTGCGCAAGGTGCGCTGCACCGCGGAGGGCAGACGTTTGAGGCTGGATTTCAGGATGTAATCCTCGGCGCCCTCCTGCATGCATTGCACGGCGACTTCCTCGGAATTGGCGCCGGTGACGAGCACGAGCGGAATATTGCAGCGGACCTCGCGCAGGAGCTGCAGGGCTTCGAGCGCGCTGAACTGGGGGAGCGAGTAATCGGCGAGTATGATGTCCGTCGGTGAGCAGGACAGTTCGTGCAGGAAGTCCTCGCGCGATTCCACCCGCCGGCTGTTGATGTTGAATCCCGATCGCTTGAGCTCGTGCTCGACAAGTTCGGCATCCGCTGCGACATCTTCGAGCAACAACAGGTTCAAGGGTGCGTCCATGGGTGATTGGGGGGTAGTGGGGAGCGATGTGGGCGGCGGGTGGACCCTCAAGGGTCCGCTCGGTGGCACAGGCTGTTTGTTCGGGACATTCTGAGAACTGCGGCGGCGATCACGGTTCGGTCAAAATTTCTGTCCAGAGGCTGCGATTCAAAGTTCCGCTTCCGGACGGAGTCGGTCACCTGAAATCTTCATGGCTGTGATAGCAGAGTGGATTCGAGTTCGACAAAAACAAAAGGCTCCGTTCTTTTCCCGACTTCCCACCGCGAGGTGATTCTGCTCGATCGAGGAAACGGGGGAATTTGCGGGTTTACGGAGCCAGATTCAGATCCGGCCGGGCGCGCTCGGTCGGACTTTGGCGTGAAGCAGCACCTTCTTCGGGCGGAGCCGCCGGCAGACTGAAGTAGAAGGTGGCGCCTGCATTTGGCTCGCTCTCGACCCAAACCCGGCCGCCGTGGCGCTGAATGATCCGCTGAACGATGGCGAGGCCGACGCCGGTGCCCTCAAACTGTTCCGGGTTGTGCAGGCGCTGGAACACCTGAAAGAGCTTCGGCGCGTACTTCATGTTGAAGCCGACACCATTGTCGCGGACGAAGTAAACCGCAGTGTCGTTCTCCACGCGGGAACCCACCTCGATCTTCGGCGGGTTTGACTGGCGGGAGAACTTCAGCGCGTTGCCAATCAAGTTCATAAGCACCTGGCGCAGGAGAGAACGATCGCCGTGCGTGGGGTTTAATGAGTCGACGATGAACTCGACGTGGGAGCCCGCCTTCGGGTCGTGGAGTTCCGCGATGACCGACTCCACCAATTCCCGCATGTCGATCGTGGTGCGGGAGAGCGTGTGCGCGTTGATGCGGGAGAAGGCGAGCAGGTCGTCGATCAACTCGTCCATCCGCGACGCGCTGTCTACGATGAACTTGAACAACCGGGTCGCTTCGGGGTTCAGGTTGATTCCATGATCTTCGTGGATGATCTGCGCGAAGCCGCGAATGGCGCGGACTGGCGCGCGGAGATCGTGCGAGATGGAGTAGGAAAACGCCTCCAACTCGCGGTTGGCCTGTTCCAGCTGGCGGGTTCGTTCGCGGACGCGGGCTTCAAGTTGTTCATTCGAACGCCGGATGGCCGCCTCCGCCTTTTTGCGTTCGGAGATGTCGCGCGCCATGCAGAGGAGAAGTTCGCGGCGGCTCACGGTGATGAACGAGGCCCAGACTTCCATGAGAAACGTATGGCCATCCTTGTGGCGATGGAGCGCTTCCAACATCACGACGCCCTCGGTCCGGACTCGCTGAAGGAATTCCTCCGCGCGGGCCTTCGAGCGCGCTGCAAAGTCGATGGTGCTGAAGGACTGTCCACACAGTTCGTCCCGGGTGTAACCGTGATGGCGGCAGGCGACGTCGTTGCAGTCCACGATTTCCAGCGTGTGCCGCGTGCTGGCGGGATCGAGAATCAGGATGGTTTCCGGCGAATGTTCGAACAGCACGCGGAAGCGTTCCTCGCTCTCCCGCACCGCGGCGTCGGCCTGCTTGCGGTCGGTGATGTCCTTGCTGATCCCGACGAGGCCGGTGATGGCGCCGCTGGCGTCCCGCAGCGGCAGTTTGGTGGTGAGCAGGGTTCGCTCGCGTCCGTCCGTCGCCACGAAGAGCTCTTCCCGATCGACAATCGATCGACCTTTTTCGAGCACGGATTGATCGTCCTCGATGAATCGTTCGGCAATTTCCCTCGGGCAGAGTTCGTTGACCGAGCGGTTGAGGATTTCCTCAGGATCTTTCACGCCCAGCAGGCGGGCGTTGGCGGTGTTCGAGATGAGGAATTTGCTCTGCGAGTCCTTGGTGTAAATGGCGTCCGGCACCGCATCGATCAAGGTCCGTAGCAGGTTCCGCTCGGCGGCCAGGGCGTCCTCGGCGGTGCGTCGCGCGGTAATGTCGCGAATGAAACATCGCGCGTGGACAAACTGGTCCTCGTGCCACAGGGCGTTGGCATCGATCAAGACGAGTCGGCGGACGCCATCATCGGCACGCAGCAAGATCTCGTGGTTCTTCAGCCGTTCATGCGCGGCCAGCCGGCGAAACAGTTCCGCGGCGTCGGTTTCATTCGCGCAGAATTCCTGGAACTTCCGGCCGCGACAGCTGCCGGCGCTCGTGCAGCCGAGAATCTCGCGGGTCGCGCGATTGGTCCACAGGATGGTGCCACTGAGCGACATCCACTGGAGCCCGACGGTGGCGTTCTCCATGAAGTCATTCAGCTGTTTGTCTTTCTCGCGAAGAATCTGCTCGCGATTGCGCAGTTGCGAGATGACGCCCACGGTCAGAAGCGAGGCCACCAGGTAACCGCCCAGCTCAGTCCACCCCTTCAATCCAGTTCGCCTGATCCGTCGTGCCCGGGCCGACGACCACGGATGAGAATGCCGTGGTCAGCAACGCGGCGGCGATACCCGGCCTGGCTCCGCACAAACGACTGCAGGCCAGTACGGCGCAGTAGAGTAGAAATCGAGGGGCGTATTCCAGATAGGGATAGAGGAGCAGGGTGAGCCCAAACGCGAAGGTGGAGGAGAGAATGACCAACGGATACGGCCATCGTTCCGTCCAGGATAGTTTCCGCGGGCGGGTCTGCCGAAAAATGGAGGTATCCATTCTATCAGTTGGCGATGCCGCTCGCCTCATGTCTACGGTTGAACATTCTGATTTTCCGGAGAACACGCTCTTCAAATGAACGCAGGGAATCCTGCCCGCACTGAGTTCGTTGTCCTTCCAGTTGCTGCAAGAAAAAGGTTCTGGCCGTTGCCCGCCATCACCGTCGTCCCGGCGGGTCTGTTCACCGGGTGGTTGGTGGGCGAAACGCTACTGGAGCGATGGGTTGAAATGCAATCCCGGGATGCGCTGAGTTTCGCCTGTAGAGTTACGGATGATCGCGAATGGGTCTGGCCCGTTCGCGAGAGGATCGTTATCCATTCTTCGCGGGCACTAAGGCTCGCGAGGGCTGGCTCAGTCCTTCGGTGAGGTCAGCAGCTGGGGTTTGTCCGTTTCAGCGAAGGAAGCCGCCCGGTAAACACGCAGTCCGCCGCTGGGTCCGAGCGCGCCGCTGCCGCCGAGCAGGAGGTTGCCGTCCGGCGAGAAGAGCAGTCCGCTCAACGTTGTGCCGAGGTGGCGAAGGTTCAGCACCTCCTGCTGTGTGGCGACATTCCAAAGCTTCACCGTGCTGTCATCGCTGGCGGACGCGAGCGTCTTGCCGTCCGGCGCAAAGGCGAGGGAAACGATGCTCTGTTTGTGTCCGGTGCAAACGCCTTGGAGTTTCCCGGTGGCGACATCCCAGATGCGGATGGAATCGTCCTCGTACGCCGCGGCGAGGCGCTGACTGTCCGCCGAGAACGAAACGGCCTGCCCGAAGAAGCCCATGGTGGCCAATGCCTCGTCGGAGTTGAGTTGAACGGTGGGATTGAGCGTCGCGGCGTCCCAGAGCTGGATGGTGTTTGTCCAGCTTGCGGTGGCGATGACGCGGCTGTTCGGTGAAAACCAGACGCGGAGAGCTTCCGCCTTCCATACGCGATTGGTGCCGGCTTTCAGATCCCAGCTGCGCAGGATGGTTTTCCGCCGGTTGAGTGCGCGTCACCATCGACTCGCCATTCGGGCGCCAGCGCGACAGGTTCCATAGGCCCCTCCGGGATCGTCGATGACCTGCGTTTCCGAAGTATGGGTGTCAATGATGCGAACGGTGTTGTCCTCCCCGGCCAGCATCATCTTGCGCAGGTCGTCACTGAGGAACTGGGACACTGCGCGTTGGGGGCCGAAGCGGGGAAACCGGTTGCGTCGATCATCGCGGGTGTTTACCTCCAGTTCGCGCTCGTTCTCTCCGGTTTGCAGGTTGTGAAAAACCAGCGTGCTGTTGTCACGGGTCATGGCTGCCAGCGTGTTGCCGTTTCGGGAGACGGCTTGTGGATGACGAATGCCAACAATGATTTCCGCGTCGTCGCGTCTTGAGGTTCCGGTGGACCAGAGCTTGATATCGCCGTCCTTCGACGCGGTGACGAGTGACTGTCCGTCGGGGAGCATCGCGACCGCGAGCACCTCGTTCAAATGTCCGTGCAACGTGCTGCGCCGTTGCATTTGGGGCATTTCCCACAGGCGCACCGAGTAATCCTTGCTCACGCTGGCGAGGGTGCGTCCATCCGGCGAGAAGGCCAGGCTGGTGATCGCGCTGGCGTGTTCCACGTGTTCCGGATCAGCGGGCATGCTGCCGATTTCCTCGCCGGTTTCGGCGTTCCAGACGCTCAGCACGAAGACGCCGCGTCGCGAGAGATTGTTGCGCGCGGCCACGACGGAGCGGCCGTCGGGCGAGAAGGCAACGAGATGTTCGTCGCGATTGCTCCGCGGCGGACGCACTGGCTGGTTCGTGGAAGGCCGGGGCGGGAGAAAAGATTCGTGGAATCAACCAGCGTCACGGCCGGACTTGCGCTGCCAAGCGCGAAGACTTGAAAGCCTGTCGTTGTTTCTGCAACGAGACGTCTGCCGTCAGCCGAGAGTGCGAACGGGCCGTAGACCGAATCGACCTGCTGGATCGGTTCCCATCGCGCGGTGTCCCAGATGCGGATGCCGCTGCGGGTCGCGGTGGCGAGTCGGCTTCCGTCGGCGGAGAGGGCGATGGGGCCGCCGTTGGTCAGGGAACCGACTTCGCTCCATGTCTTGGTGTCCCAGATGCGAATCGTCGATGAGCCGGCGGTGAGCAGGCGCGGTGCGTTCGGCAGAAACACGAGCGAGACCGTGTGCTCGGGGCCGCCTGTGCGCAGCGATGGCCGTCCGTTGTTGCCGGGCGGCATCGGTGGAGGAAACGCGTTGCGCGTGATGTTCGTGACGAGGGAGCGCGTGCGCAGATTGTAGACCGAGAAGAGCCAGTCGTTCGTGGGCGGGCCTGATCGTTGCGCGAACCGATCGCGGAGCGACGGCATGGAGGCGACGGCGATCCATTCGCCGTCGGGCGAAGCGGCGAGCGTTGTGACGGGCGCGTCGAGTTTGGCGATGGTGACATGAGCGTCGCCGCGGCTGCGTTGCCAGAGATAGCGCCACTCGAATCCGCGCAGATCCGTTTCGCCGGGCACGGCCTGATGTTTGTCGAGCAATTGCACGGCGCGACCGTAGTTGCCGTCGTCGAGGGATTGCTGGGCGAGGTTGATGTCCGCGACGTATTCGTTCAGGCGGGCGAGGGCTTTGTCGGCCTCGGCCTGGCGGCGCAGGTTGGCTTCCAGTTTCTGGGAACCGAGGGCGACTTGTTCGGCGTTGGTCGCGCGAATGGCGAGCCAGGTACTCAATGTCGCGCCCGTGAGGAGCGTGATGGCAATCGCAGCGGCCGCGGCGAAGGCACCCCGGTTTCGGCGCAGCATCTTTTGGAGGCGATAGACATTGCTCGGCGGACGCGCGAGCACTGGTTCGTTTGTGAGGTAACGCTGGATGTCTTGCGCCAGATCGTTCGAGGTTGCGTAGCGGCGCGTTCGATCTTTTTCGAGGCACCGCATCACGATCCAGTCGAGATCGCCTCGCACCGCCTGCATGAGCAAGGGTAGCTTGGATTGCCGGGTCTGGCTCAACGCCGTGGCGTCGCTCATGTTCAGTGAGCTGATCCGCGTGGAGGGACGAATCGGTTCCTCCTCGCGAATGATGCGGCGCATTTCGTCGAGGCCGGAGCGGACGAGCTTTTCCGGATCGAATGGCGTGCGGCCCGTGAGCAATTCATACAGCAGGACGCCGAGCGAATAGATGTCGCTGCGCGTGTCGATGTCGAGTCCGCTCATCTCCGCCTGTTCCGGGCTGGTGTAGGCGGGCGTGCCGATGAACGATTGAAATTCGGTGAACAGCGTCTTTTCGGTGAGTCGTTGCTCGGTGGCTTTCGCGATGCCGAAGTCGATTACCTTCGGCACCGGCACGCCGTCGTGGAGCGTAACGAGGATGTTCGATGGCTTGATGTCGCGATGGATGATGCCCTTCTGATGCGCGTGTTGAATCGCCTGGCAGACCTGGGTGAAGAGCGTGAGGCGTTCCTCGTTCTTAAGGTTGTTCTGATCGCAGTAATCGGTGATGCGCACGCCGCGCACCAGTTCCATGACGAAGAACGGCCGGCCGGTGGACGTCGCGCCGGCATCGAACACACGGGCAATGTTCGAGTGGTCCATCATCGCGAGCGCCTGTCGTTCGGCCTCGAAGCGGGCGATGACGCTCTTGGTGTCCATGCCGAGCTTGATGACCTTGAGCGCGACGCGGCGGCGGACCGGCTCCTCCTGCTCGGCCATGTAGACCATCCCGCACCCGCCTTCGCCGATCACTTGGAGCAGTTTGTAGCGCCCGATCTTGTCGCCGGGCCGTTCGGTGACAACGGCGGTGAGCTGGGTGCCGTGCGGGCCTTGAGAGATGGCGCGGGTTCCGGTGGGGCCGGTCAGGGCAGGGGATTCGAGAAAACCACCGAGGGCATCCTGTTCGCTGAGGAGATCTTCGACTCGCTGGCGCAGTTCGCGGTCGCTGCCGCACGCGGCATCGAGATACGGCACGCGTTCCGCCGGCGTCTTGTCCAGCGCGCCGAGAAAAATATCCCGCTCGTTGGTGCCGCCGGTTGGGTTGGATGGAGTGCTCATGGAGCTCTGCTTATAGAAGCGAGATTCAGCGGGGATGTCCGCTACAAAGATGCAGCGGCTTGCGGTGAGGAAAACAGATGATCCGGGGAAGGGATCAACTCAGCGTGATTCCGTCGCCCTCAAAACACACGGCGCAGGCGTCAGTACGGTCCGGAAGGATAGAGCTTGTCCCAAAGCTTGCGCATTTTGGCGCGAGCCCGGAACGCGCGGACTTTCACGCACGAAATCGACCAGCCGGTGCGGCGGCTGATTTCTTCGGCGCTGATTTCTTCGAGGTGGAGGAGAGTGAGGACGAGCCGTTCTTCGGGCCGCAGGCGCGCGAGCAAATCATCGACGAGCTCGCAGTTGTAACCGGTTTGATCGTCGTGCTGTTCGCTTTCGCTGATGGCCATCTGCTGCACGACCGCTTCCTGTTCCTCGCTGAGATCGCTGAGGCGCAGTTCCGGCCGCACTTTCTCGTGCTTCAGCTGGTTGATGCAGGTGTTGACGGCGATGCGGGACACCCAGTGTTCCAGCGGCACGAGCCCGGAGAATTGTTCCAGCTTGGTAAAGACCTTGGTAAAGACAGCCTGGACGAGATCTTCCTCCAACGTGCGCCGTGGCAGGTGCCCGCGCACAATTCCAATCACAGTCGGATGAAGACGTTGGAATAAATCGCTGGCGGCGTCCTGATCACCCTGACGGACCCGCCAAACCCAGTCAGCGTCATCAGAAAACGGGGTGGCCGCGGGAGGGGCTGGTGGCGCCACGCGCCGATGCGTTTCGACCGGGCAGCTGGAAACCCAGCTGTTGCGGTAACCCAGCCCATCTTCTGACAAAAGACCGATTGTAGCCATGTGATCTAAAGCGTCTTCCCCCTTAAATGCGCAAGACAGGGTCAAACTCCGCAAAAAATCTTTTCGGGCTGGAAATAAGGAGGATGAGGGGGCAACTGGCCTGGTTCTGGTGGGA
This sequence comes from Verrucomicrobiota bacterium, assembly GCA_016713365.1. GTDB lineage: Bacteria > Verrucomicrobiota > Verrucomicrobiia > Limisphaerales > JADJPG01 > JADJPG01. Next base: position 18,500 of record JADJPG010000047.1, read on the forward strand.
TACGGGGTAGCGAATAGCAGCCCAGCTTCGCTTTCGGAACCGGCTTTAACCTGAGGTCTTCTAGCGTTCCTTGGAAATCTTCCGGTGCAGCCAGACGCGGGCGTAGGTCCAGAGATTCTCCGCGGTCCGCTTCGGCAGGTTCATGGCTGACGCGGCTTCCTCCATCGTCATGCCGACGAAATAGCGCAGTTTGACCAATTGCGCCGCCTGGGAATCCTGCTGGGCCAGCTGGTCGAGCGCTTCGTGGACGGCGAGCAGTTCATCTGGTGGCGCGGTGAGGACGATGGCGGATTCGTCCAGTTCGTCGTGCCCGACGCCGCCTCCGCGTTTGAGACTTTGCTTGCGGCGGGCGTGCTCCACGAGGATGCGGCGCATCGACTCGGCGGCGGCGGCGAAAAAGTGGGAACGGTTCTGCCACTGTTGCTGCTCGGAGCCGACCATGCGCAGCCAGGCTTCGTGAACGAGGGCGGTGGCTTGCAGGGTGTGGCCGGCGGATTCACCCGACATCTTGTGCGCCGCCAGCCGGCGTAATTCTCCGTAAACGATGGGCAACAAATCCTCCGCCGCGCGGGCGTCGCCGCGGGCCACTGAATCGAGCAGGAGGGTGATATCCGACACGCGACGAGGTTACTTCGGGTGGACGTTTCGTGCAATCACTCAGCGGCCCGCTGGAGCAGGTGGCACGGGATCGCGTGGGCGCTTTTGGCGGATGCGTTTGACGAACAGAAACAGCACGCCGGGTCCGAACGACATCAGCATGACGGAGATTCCGGTGACGATGCCCCAGAACGAAAACATGGGCGCGCAACAATCCTCCCGTTGCCGGATCACGACGTGGCTGGGCACGGCGACCAGCAGTTCGAGAATGCTCCCGCGAATGAGCCACCGCGTGGTGCGCTGCACGAGTGTCTCCGGCTCGTCCGCTTTCGCGAAGTGATGGAAGATCAATCCCCACACCAGCCAGAAGAGCGCTACCAGCCCGAGCAGTTGCAGAATGATCAGCTGCGGTTCGTCTGGCATCACGCCCCATCGCGCCAGCGTGGACGCCAGTCCGGGGATCAACTGGATAATCTCCTGCGTGGCGCGGACGGGAGGTTCGAGCAGCTGATCGAGGTGTTCCCCGAAAAACGCGGCGACGATCGCGAAGACGCCGCTGACGAACATGGTTCCGAGCAGGAAGGAGCCGGTGATCACCGGGATAAGCAGATGCCTTCGGCCGACGGGCCGACGTTCTGCGATTTGCACCGGAACAACCAGCAGCAGCGCCTGCGCGCTGACGAACACGGCCAGCCAGAGCCAGTAGCCCCAGTGTTGCATCATGTCGAGCGCCTGTCGGAAGTCCGCGCCGAAAACGAGCGAGCCTTTTCCGTCCGGCGTGGTGGCCCAACGCATCCAGCCCAGCACCATCGCTGGCGCCGTGATGAGCAACAGCAGCAGGGCGTAGAGCGTGACGGTGATGATGGCCCAGCGTTTCATGGCGAGGCGGCCGGCGAATTACTTCTTGCGCAGGCGCGCGAGGAAGCTGGCGTCCGTGCCTTCGAGATCCGCCCGGCGTTGTTGCGCGAGCACGGTTCCGTAGACGCGGATGTCGCGGGCGAACATCTCCACGCGCTGGCGGAAGGTGTCGCTGATGATCTGCCCGTCCTTTACATCCGCCTTGTCGGCGAACGTCACGGCATAGGGCATCGACCACGCGTAGCACTGACGGGCGACGGTGCGCAGTTGATCGGTCGCGGTCAGGCCCTTGTCGTAGGAGGCGACGACGGTGGCGAAGGTTTTCCCCGCGAACTCCTGCCAGAAATGATCCAGGAAGTTCTTCAACGTGCTCGTGAAGCTGCCGTGGTAATCCGGCGTGCCGAGCAGAAGCACGTCCGCCGCGTCCACGCGGGACTTCAGCTTCGGGAAGGTCACGCTCTGGTGTGAGACTTCTGGGTTGAACAACGGGAGCGGTTCCTCGGCGAGGTCCAGCAAATCCACCTGCACGCCGGCGGCGGCGAGCTGATCGGCGATGTTCTGGATCACCGCGCGCGTGGCGGAGGAACGATTCGGGCTGCCGGAGACGGCGAGAACGTGAAGCGGCGTCATTGACATGCGGCGAGGCTAGCGGGAAACCGACGCGAGGCAATTACGTCGCGTCAGCCTGATCCGCTTCGGCGTTACTTGGCCGCTTTCTTTTTTGCGACGGCTTTTTCGAGCGCCTTGCCGAGTTCTTCGCCCCGGATGTTGGACGCGAGGATTTCCCCGGTGTCACCATCGACGACGAGCATGAAGGGGATGCCTTCCACCTGATACAGCTGACCAATCTCGGTGGACCAGAATTTGCCGTCGTAGACCTGAGGCCACGGCATTTTCTTGTCCTGCGTGAACTTGGCGAGCTTCTCGGCGAAGTTCTCCTTGTCGAAGCTGATGCCGAGGATCTCGAAGCCTTTGTCGTGATACTTGGTGTAGTTCTCGATCACGTTTGGCAGCTCAGCGATGCACGGGCCGCACCAAGTCGCCCAGAAGTCGAGCATCACCACCTTGCCTTTGTAGTCATCCGGGAACTTCACGGTCTTGCCGTCGGTCAGTTTCGCGGTGAACGGAATTGCTTTCGCGCCGACCGAGAGGTTGGGCGCCGGCTTGATCTCTTCCACCGTCTGCGAAGATTTCACGATCTTGAAGGAGCCGTCGGCTTTCAAGTCGGCGAGTTCCCACGTCGTGCCGCCGACGTTGAACGCCTTCTTCACGTCGAAGCTCTCGCGACGGCCGTCGAACTTTCCGTCCGCATTCGCATCGATCAGGAACCGCGCGCCGGACTGGGCGCCGTCCTTGCCGCGGAAATCTCCCGTCGCCAGTTCGTCCACGAGCATGGCGGGATAGCTTTTGTCGGCCAGCTTGACCTCGCCTTTCAACGCGTAATCACGGTAATAGAAAATCGAGTCCATCAGCGGCGCGCGCGAGGTATCGTTCTTGTCGAAGCGATACAGGCTGATCCGCCCGGTCTGCGCGCCGGAAGCGAAGGGGAATTTCACGTCGGCGTCGCCGAGGTAGATGGTGACTTCTGTGCCGCCGCGTCCGGGCATCTTCTTGTCGCCCCAGTTCGCCGCGGCGTCATCGGTGAGATCGCCATTCAGATTCGAGTCGATGAACAGGCGGGAAGGTTTGCCGGCCGGTTCATCCAGAACGACGAGGCAGATGGACTGGGATTCCCTCGGGCCGATCTTCATTTCTCCGTAGAGCGGGGCGGTCAATCCGTCCGGCGACTTTTTCACCGATTCCGGTTTGGTCGACGACAGCTTCAATCGCTGCGGCATGTAGCCGCCGAGGTCCTTTGATGCGTCTTTACCGAGCCATTTCAGGTTCACTTCCTGTGCGGTCGCCGTCGCGACGCAGGAGATGGAAATCAAGACCAGTGCGGTGGTTCTCCCCGACAGATTCGTTTTCATGGGCCGAACGTAACGCCAAGGCTCCCGTCGGGTAAACCGCAAAAGGGAGAAGTTTCCATCCGGCACTCGACAATCTGTTCCGGTCGTTTGTAGTCTGCGTTCACACGAAACAGCGAGCCAGGCGCGAACCTCATGCCACGACTACTCCTCAATCCCGGCACCTCCGAGGAACGCGTCGTTCCCTTGCCGCAAGGCTCCCTGACGCTCGGCCGTAGTCCATCGTGTGGCGTGGCCATTCCCGACGAATCCGTCTCCGGCACGCATTGTCAGATCGTGGCCAGCGGCGAGTCGATTGTCGTCAAGGACCTCGGCTCCACCAACGGAACGTTCCTCGAGGGCGAACCGATTTCGGAAGCCACCGTGAAGCCCGGCCAGCGACTGCGATTCGGGAACATCGAGGTCGATGTGATTGGCGATCCGCCGAAAGCGCCCGCGCGAGCAGTGTTGCGGGTGAATCTCGCCACTGCGGAGCCGCCGCCGCCGTCCACCGCGGCATCCTACATACCCGACGAATATTCCGAAGCAGTCGAAGCTCCCACGCCCTGCCGGTTCCATCCCGATTCTCCGGCGCGCTATTTGTGCCCCGAATGTCAGAAGAGCTTTTGCGATCTCTGTGTCTCCCGCCGTCCGGGTGGGAGTCGCACCGGAATCTTCTGCCGCAAGTGCAGCGCTGAATGCGTCGCGCTGAACGTGGCGCTCGTCGCGCCGGCGGATCGTTACTCGGATTTCTTCGCCGCCGTGCCGGGGATGTTCGTCTTTCCCTTTCAAGGCGGCGGGCTGACGTTTCTCATCTGCGGCGCGATCTTTCTCGGCGTTCTCGATCTGTTGAGCCGGTATGGCGGGCTGTTTGCCGTCGGCCTGCAAGTCATTTACTGGGGCTACATGTTCAGTTTCATGCAGCGACTCGTGCAGACCGCGGCTCAGGGGACGGACGAGTGGGTGAACTGGTCGATCGTCACCGACTTTTATCAGGACATCGTCCAGCCATTCTTCCAGATCCTGCTCATCACGATCGTCTGCTTCGCGCCGGCTACAATCCTCGCCTTCGTCTGGCGGATAGATCTGCTCGCACCACAGGGTGTCGAGCTCTGGCGTGGAATCATCGTCGGTGCGGCGCTTCTGGGCGGGGCAGCCTATTACCCGATGTCGATTCTCGCGGTGTCGATGTTCGATACGATCGGCGCGATGAACCCGCTCGTCATTGTGCCGGCCATGTTCCGCGTGGCCAAGGAATACGCGACAGTGCTGGTGCTGATGGCGATTATCTTCGGCCTCAAGCTGGGCGGCGAATACGTCGCCGGCCTGCTGAACATTCCGTTCCTGCCCACCTTCGTGGCGTCCGCGTTCGGGCTCTACTTCCTCATCGTCCAAATGCGCATGCTCGGCCTGATGTATTACGCGCGTCGGGAGGATCTTGGCTGGTTCAGTCGGTGAACCACTCTGCCGAACTCCGATTCGCCGGGTGGACGGCCAGTTCGGTCGCGCCGCGGCTTCGAATTACCTTTCGGGACTTGATCGCCCGTCGCCCGCTGCGCATCCTCCGCGCATGATTACGCTTGTCGTCGGAACCAATCGTCCCGGAAGCAACACCCGCAAGGTCGCCAAACACATCGAGGAAATTTACTCGTCCATCGGCGTGCCGCTGAAAGTGCTCGACCTCGCTCACCTGCCGCCGGGAATTTTCTCACCGGATTCCTATGGCGAAAAGCCCGCCGCCTTCAAACCGTTCAGCGATGGTGTGCTCCAGGCGGACGGCCTCATCGTCGTGACGCCGGAATACAACGGGAGCGTGCCCGGTGTGCTGAAGTATTTCATCGACATGCTCAAGTTTCCCGAGAGCTTCGAGCGCCGCCCGGTCTGTTTCGTCGGCGTCGCGGCGGGCATCTGGGGCGCGCTGCGGCCGGTCGAGCAGCTCCAGATGATTTTCGGCTACCGCAACGCCTTCCTCTATCCCGAGCGCGTGTTCATTCCCGGCATCGGCAACGTGCTCGATGACGCCGGCCAGTTGAAGGACGCCGACATCTCGAAGCGCCTCAAAGCCCAGGCCGAAGGCTTCGTCGATTTCGTCGAGCGTTTGAAAGGCGTGAAGCTCCGTCACGGGAAGTGAGTCTGAAGGTGGCCATGAGTTTCGTGAGAACCGTCCGCCCTCACTGCGGCGATACCGATGAACCGCGAGGTAGGGCGCGTCGCTCCGCGCGCGCCGTTTCGTTGCTGGGGACGTCCAACCGGCGCGCGCGGAGCGACGCGCCCTACCTGTCTTCCGAGTTCAAGAGAATAAATCGTGAGCCTCGGCGGCTCATGGAGTCTTTCCTCCGCGCTCCCTCCCCTGGGGGTGAAGGCGGCCCCATCGTTCTATACACCATCTCCCCATGACCACGTCGTTCAAAGATCGTCTCGCCGTTTGCAGCTGGTCGCTTCAGCCGACCAGCCCGCAACAACTCATCGAACACCTCCGCGCCATCGGCCTCAGCCGCGTGCAACTCGCGCTCGATCCGTTGCGCGAGAATCCCGCCGTGTGGGGCGAGACCGCCGCGCTCTTCCAACAAGCCGGCATCAGCATCGTCTCCGGCATGTTCGGCACCGTGGGCGAGGATTACACCTCGCTCGAATCCATCCACCGCACTGGCGGACTCGTGCCTGATGATACGTGGGATGAGAACTGGGAGAACGCCCAGGCCACCGCCGAGCTCGCGCACCAGCTCGGCCTCAAGCTCGTCACCTTTCACGCCGGCTTCCTGCCGCACGAGGAGAGCGATCCAGAGTTCGAGAAGCTCCAGCACCGCATCCGGCTCGTCGCGGATGTCTTCGCGGCGAAGGGCATCGACCTCGCGTTCGAGACCGGCCAGGAGGAGGCGGACACGCTCAAGCTCTTCCTCGAAAAGCTCGGCCGCGTGAACGTGGGCGTGAACTTCGATCCCGCGAACATGATTCTCTACGGCAAGGGCAATCCCATCGCCGCGCTGCGCACGCTCGCCTCGTGGGTGAAGCAATGCCACATCAAGGACGCGAACCGCACCCAGACGCCCGGCACCTGGGGCGAGGAAGTCCCGAGCGGCACCGGCCAGGTCGATTGGAAACAATTCTTCGCCGTGCTGCGCGAGATCGGTTTCGCTGGTCACTGCTGCATCGAGCGCGAGGCGGGAAAGCAGCGCGTGGCGGACATCATCGCGGCGAGGAAGATGGTGGAGGCGGTTGGGAATTAGGCAGGTGTCATTCGGCGCCTCGATGAACTTGGAAACCTCACCTTGGACGATTAAACAGCGCTGCGCTGCGGACTGGGAAAAGATGCGCGGCGATGACAAGCGCCGTTTCTGCGAGCTCTGTCAGAGATACGTCCACAATGTGTCAGCGATGAGCCGGGTTGAGCGTGAGACGTTCGCGCGGCCAGAGAATATGCAGGAATGCGTTTTTTATTCTCTGCGTAGCGATGGTGAGGTCGCAGACTTTTCGCTCTTGGCTCGGCTTCGACGTTGGTTTCCGTTCCTTAGGCTGGCAGGTTGGTCGGCGTTGGTTGCGTTGATCCCCACCGTGCTTTCAGGATGCATGATGGGTAAGCGATGCTCGCCGAGTGTCACTCCGATTGCACCCCCGTCCACCAACCAGACCACCACAACCGAGTCACGACCGTGAGAGACTTGATGGTGAGAACGACGGTAATCGTGCGGTGCAACATCAAGCCTGTCTTAGTTTGATGAACGCCCACTTTCACCCTAGCCCTCTCCCCCGGGAGAGGGAACGCGACTCGCGCCGCAGCGGTTGGCGGGTCTCTCTCCGCGCTTGTTCGGCGAATCCCAAAGGGATTCCGTCCTCCAGCCCAGGGTTGCCGAGTCCGCGAGGCTACCCTGGGTGCGGTTTAAGTTTTGGTTCCAACCCCAACGGGGTTGTGCCCTCCCGGCGCCGCCGCCGCAACCCCGTTGGGGTTGAGTCCGCTTTCTCATCGTTGACCCAAGGTAGCTCGCCGCTCGCAACCTTGGGCTTTGAGCCGGAATCCCGTTGGGATTCACACCCTCGTCTCCCTAAAGTGCTTGGCGAGACAATGCCTGTGAACGAGGGCCGGGGTGAGGGCGGTCCAACTCAAACTTCATCCGTGACCCACAACTAAAACCTTTCCCATGTCACAACCCATCAACATCGGCATCGTCGGCCTTGGTTTCATGGCCGCCATTCACATCCGCGCCTATCGACAGGTCGAAGGCGCGCGCGTCGCGGCTCTCTGTAATCCCAGCGGACGCCACCTCGACGGCGACTTCACGAACGTTGCCGGCAACGTCGGCGCGACCGATCCCGTGAAGCTCGACATGACCGGCGTGAAGGCCACCAAGAACTTCGCGGACCTGCTGAACGATCCCGACATCCACGCCATCGACATCTGCGCGCCGACCAAGGCCCATGAGGAACTCGCCCTCGCCGCGTTGCGCGCCGGCAAACACGTCCTCTGCGAGAAGCCCCTCGCGCGCACTTCCGCCGTCGCCCGCGCCATCGTCGCCGAGGCCGCGAAGTCGAAGGGCATCTTCATGCCCGCGATGTGTCTGCGCTTCTGGCCCGAGTGGGCGTGGCTCCAGCAGGCCATTGCGGATGGGCGTTACGGGCGCGTGCTCGCCGCGCGCTTCCGTCGCGTGGCGGAACCGCCGGGCTGGGGCAAGAACACCTTCTTCAACGGCGCGGATTCCGGCGGCGGCCTCTTCGATCTGCACGTGCATGACACGGACTTCGTCCAGTTCTGCTTCGGCAAACCGCGCAGCGTCTTCTCCACCGGCTACACGAAGTTCACCGGCGCCATCGATCACGTCGTCACGCAATACGACGTCGCGTCCGGCGCGATTGTCCATGCGGAAGGCACCTGGGCCATGACGCCCGGCTTTGGCTTCAACATGAGCTACACGGTGAACTTCGAGCGTGCCACGGCGGACTACGACATCGCGCGCGGCAAGGAATCTCTCCGCGTCGCCGAGGAAGGGCAGGGCAGCAAGGTCATCACCTGCGAAGGCGCGGACGGCTACGTCGGCGAGCTGAAACATTTCGTCGAATGCGTGCGCACCGGCAAAGCGCCGACCGTCGTCACCGCCGCGGACGGCCTCGCGTCCGTCGAGATCTGCGAAGCTGAAGAACGCTCCGTGAAGGAACGTCAGATCGTGACGCTTTGAACCACAACCGACTGACACGAATTTCACCAATGCACACGAATCAAACAGCCTTCGTGATAATTCGTGGAATTCGTGTCTAAACTCCCCATGAAAACACTCCTCACGTCCCTCGCCCTCGTCATCGCTCTCACCCTCACCGCCGCCGCAGCGGACGCCGCCAAGACTCCGAAAGTCGGCGATGCCGCGCCGCGCATCGAAGGCAAGGACCAGGACGGCAAGACCTGGAAACTCGCCGACCACCTTGGCAAGCACGTCGTCCTCCTCTACTTCTATCCCAAGGACGAAACGCCCGGCTGCACCAAGCAGGCGTGCGGCCTGCGCGACCGCATGGGCGATCTGCAAAAGCAGAAGGTCCAGGTGGTCGGCGTGAGCTTTGATTCCTCCGAGAGCCACCAGAAGTTCGTCGCCAAGCACAACCTGAACTTCCCGCTGCTCGCCGACACGGACGGCAAGATCGCCGACGCCTTCGGGGTGCGCCGCGAGCCCGGCAAGAACATGGCCCGCCGCGCCAGCTTCCTCATCGGCCTCGACGGCAAGATCGCCCACGTCACCGACGTGCCCTCCGCCGACGTGCATCTCGCCGAGATGAAAGAAGCCGTCGCGAAGCTGGGTGGAAAATAGATTTAGGCCTTCTGCTAAGTTGGTTTTGTTCTCTCGCTTGATCAGGCGCCCGTCATGATTCAATGGCTCCCCAGAGCGGTGTTCATGGAGGCGGCCAAAAAGGAACCAGATACCCTTGGTGTACCGCCATCGTGTGATGGAATTCACCATGAGGCTGCAGGACATCCGCGGCCGGATTCCTGACGTGGCCCCTGAGTTCACTCCGGTCGAGGATGGTGAGTTTCCGGGTCCTGTGGAGCGGTGGTACGGGAAGGTAGATATCCACTTGTTCACCATGACTTACCATTACGGTTCGACGAATCCTCATTTGGTTGAAGTGCTCTATTACCCTGCGGACGAGGCCGGGCGTGCCATTGGTTTTGCCTTGGAACAGTGGCGGCGCTCGAATCCTTGGTGAAGTGTGATAAACCGCCTGATGAGCATTCTCTGCGTCGCGACCGTTATCGCGGCGGCTTCTTGGAGTGGCTTTGAATATATCGGAGGTCGACTGGGAACCCCTCTGGCGATCGGCCCATTTCCAGTTCAGATCGTTTCAGTGCTCGCGGCTTTCCTCTCCCTCGCGTCGTTGTTTAGTTTGGTGATCTTTGCGCTGATTAAACGGAGACCTGCGCTAAGGGCTGCGGTGGCGCTGGCTGTCTCGTTTGCGATCTGCTTGGTCGGGTTTACGGTCACTCCTGCCAAGGTGTTCCGGGTGGGTTTCCGCCACAGGATCACTTCAACAGTCACTGCCGACGAACTGCGAGAGATTGCGCGAGTGTCTCGTCAGACCTTGCCAATGCAGGGTCGCATGCCGGGGCCAGAGAAGAAGTCTCTGTGGAATGAGTCAGAGCACCGAGCGCATTGGACGGCCCTGACAAAAGCGACCGCATTGAGCAAACTGGATCCTACCTTGACGCTCATCAACGGGCCGAGCGCCGTTACCATTTCGTGGGGCGGAGCATTGGTCGGTCACTGGGGATTGATCATCCAGACTGACGGCAAATCCGAGGGTGGCGATATCGCCGGCGACATCGCGACGTTCATGAGCTCGGAATAATTCTGGCCGCGCGTGATCGTCTTTCTCAGCGGTCTTTCCACGGGAATCAAACCTTCCCTATTGCGTTTCTGCTAGGATTCCCCAACTCTCCGGTCGTCCGCTTAGCTTCGGTCCGGCATTTGCCCACACACACAGAGATTCGGGAGATCCCTTGTATGCAGAGAAGATATCCAATCACCATGTTCCGTTTCCTTCGGCGTGGAATGGCCGCATTGCTGGTCGTTCTCGGCGCCGTGTTGATGACAGTTCCGGCTTCGGCGGAAACCGTTACCGGCACGTTTCGTTATTCTGACCTCAATCCCGATGATGGCTCGGTGCAGCTCCGGCCCATTCAGTTCTGTCGCGTCGAGGTGTGGGGATTCCGGCCCCGCACGTTCGGCATCTGGGGCTGGGCGAAGGACGCGGATACCGCGACGGACGCGAACGGCTCGATCTCGCTGCCGTTCTCATTCCAGGCCGCCGGCGTGATCTACGGCGTGCGGATCACGGCGGAGAATTACGCTGCGGTGGTGTGGCCGAACCAGTTCCTGGCGACGGGACCGTTCTGGACGGAGCCCGGCGTGCCGGATGGCGCGGCGTTTCAGCGCACGGCCAACTCTCCCGGCGCCGTGCTGGATTTCAGCTACGATTTCACGGATGACTTCACGCCCCAGCACTGGAGTCTCGCGGACGCGGTGCGCCACGGGTTTGACTACGTCTCCGCGCGACGGGACCCGAACGAGACGGACCAGCTCCCGAAGGCGCCGGTGCAGCCGGGGTTCTTCACCACGTTCTACAACCCGATCAATTCCACGCTCGAGATCAATGGCGCCCACATCTGGGAAGACTTCACCATCATTCACGAGTATGCGCATTTCCTGGAGCATCAGATTGGCAGCTTCGTGCCGATCGCGACCGTGCACGACGGCTGCACGGCGAAGGACCTCTTTGGGGCGATCGTCAATTCCCCGGAGCACGCGTGGATGGAGGGCTTCGCGGAGTTCTTCGCGCAGGCGGCGGCGCGCAATGCTCCGTTCGGCGCGCTGCGCGGGCGGCCCGGAGGATTCGGGACCTTCACCGTCTCTCAACTGGAGGACACGCCGTGGTCTACCTGTAGCGAGGTTCCGCCGAACGTCGGCCCGAACGCGATTGAGAACGTGGTGGCGGGCGTGTTGTGGGACTTGCTCGATCCGTCCGGCTTGTGTGGCGGGAGCGAGGCGCACGATGAGATCGGCGGCTTCGACACGCAGGTGATCCAGATCATGGATCGTGAACTGGATTTGCCGCGCGGCCCGACGATTGATGACTTTGCTGCGGCGTGGTTCGGGCGCCAGCTGCCCGCCGAGCCGATGCTGAACATTCTGCGCCGGCACGGATTGATTCCCGCGCTGCCGCCGCCGTTGGTCAACTGCCCGGGCGACATCACGGTGAACGCGCCGTTGGACGCCTGTTCGGCCGTGGTGACCTTTGCGACGCCCACGCTGAATCAGAATCGCCGCTGTGCCGCGGTGTTTTGCAATCCCCCGTCCGGTGCGAGCTTCCGCTCGGGCGTCACGACGGTGACGTGCCGGGCGACGGAGAATTTCTCCGAGATCGCATCGTGCAGTTTCAACGTCACGGTATCGCCGAACCCCGGGCTACCGAATCCCAACGGCACCGGCTTGCTCGGCGTTTACTACGACAACATCGATCTCACGGCGCCGCGCGTGGCGCGGACGGAGGCGGTGAACTTTGAATGGGCGCTTGGCGCTCCCGCTCCGGGCATCGATCCGGACACGTTCTCCGTCCGCTGGACGGGCAAGCTCGTGCCGCGTTACTCGGACGTCTACCGCATCTTCACCGTCAGCGATGACGGCATTCGCCTGTGGATTGATGGCATCCTGATCATGGACGCGTGGAATGATCATCCGCCGACGGAGTATTACGGTGACATTACGTTGCAGGCGGGCGTGGAGCATGACGTGGTGCTGGAGATGTATGAGAATGGCGGCGGCGCGACCGCGAAGCTTCTCTGGCAAAGTTCCTGTCAGGCGAAGGAACCGATTCCCGCGAGTCACCTGCTGCCGGGACGGCTCGATTGTCCGGTGCCGAACCGCCCGACCTTCGAGGCGAACTTCGTCTACGGCGCGCCGCCGGGCATGACGCTCTTTGGCAAGGCGGTGGCGGACGGCGGCTGGCTGAAGCTCACCAAGGCGGACTCTGATTATGGCGTTGCCTACATCGACAACTTCAGCGGAGTCGCGCCGGTGTATGGATTTGAAGCGACCTTCAAGGCCGCGCTGTTCGGCTCGACGTGCTGTGGCAATGGCGTGTTTCCGGCGGATGGGTTCAGCTTCAATCTCGTGCCCGCGTCTTCGGTCGTGGCAAATCCCGCTTACAACGAGCCGGGCGAAGAAGGCTTGGACACCGGGCTGGCGATCAACTTCGACACGTGGGACAACGGCGGCGGGGAAGGTCCGGCCATCGAAGTGAAATGGCGCGGGCAGATCGTGGCGCAGCAGTATTTCCAGCCTTCGCAAAGTCCTGTGGGCGCGCAAAACGTAAGGGTGGCTTCGCGGGACGTGAGCATTCAGCTGACATCGGACGGGCGTTTGACCGTCAGCTACGGCGGCGTGCGTGTGCTTGATCACGTGCAGACGCCGTATACGCCGCAGGTCATCGGCACGCCGAAATGGGTGTTCGGCGCGCGCACGGGCGGCGCGAATGACAATCATTGGATTCGCGATGTGCGCATCGTCGTGAACCGGCCGACCATCCCCGGTCTCTTCAGCACCGGCGTGGATGACGCGGGCCGTCGTCTCGCGGACAACGTGCAGGATCCGCACTACATCATTCCGCTCGGGCAAATCCTCTCCGGCGCCTACGTGGCGACGTCTGCTGGTGGATTTCCGATTGGTCCGTGGCTGGCGGACAATGCGTCCTCGGGCTGGATCGCTCCGACGCTGGACACCTACAGTCTTCCCAATTCGGACACCTCCTACACGACGAGTTTCGACCTGAGCGGCCTGTTGCCCGGAAGCGCGGCGATCCATGGCTGGGTGGCGGCGGACGATGCGCTCGTGGACGTGTTGTTGAACGGCGTGAGCACGGGAATTCATACGCCCGCTGGTTCGGTGGGCGGGGAAGGGTTCACGTCGTGGCAGGCGTTTGCCATTACGTCCGGGTTTCAACCTGGGGCGAACACGTTGACCTTCGTGACTCGCAATGGCCCGTCCTTCGGCCCCAATCCATCCGGCGTGCGCGCGCAGCTGTGCGGATTCGCGGGCTCGGAACCCTTAATGGTGATGAACATTGCGCCGGCGCGGCGTGGCTACCAGTTCACGTGGGGCGCGCTGCCGCACAAGCAATACTTCCTCGAACGCTCGACGGATCTCAACGGTCCATGGACCCGCGACACCAATCCCATTGCGCTGGGAAGTTATCGGGTGACGGTCTTCGACTTCTTCCCGCTGTTCGGCGGCGCGAAGCCAGTTCAGTTCTATCGCGTGGTCGAGGCGCCCTGACGGAGCGGAGTTCCCGCGGGCGGCGCAGTGTCAGCCTTCGCCTTGGGAACGAGGCGAAGGCTGTCGAGCTGCGTGCCGTAGCGGTTGAAGAAACGGAACAGCATGTAGTTCGTGGAAGCGTCGATGCGCATGGCGCCGTAGTCCGCGCTGTAGCGCACGACGCTTCCCGCGACAGGTGTGGGGTGGAACTTGTCCTTGCTGTCGCCGCCGAGGCCGTTCACGAAGTAAACAATCCCGTTGGTATGAATGCGTTCGTACACGTGATCGTGCCCGGCGAGCACGGCGTCCGCGCCCCACTGATGAAACGGCCAGTTCATGCGCAGCGTTTCGCCGGTGTGCGTGCCATGGACCGCACCGGAGGAGAGCGGCGCATGATGGAAGTAAACGACCTTCCACACCGCGGTGGAGTTCGTGAGCTGCTGCTGGAGCCACTGGCCTTGCGGTGATTCAGGCGAGGTACCGTCGGGTTCGTTCTTGTCGGAATCGAGGCAGAAGAATTCCACCGCGCCGCGCGTGAAGGTGTAGTAGCGCTCGTTGCCGGGCAGCGTGAAGTAATCGAGATACGGCTGGGCGTTCGGCGTGCCCCAGTCGTGATTGCCGAGGCAGGGGAAGAAGCGATTCGTGGATGCGCCGGCGCCGTAGCGTCCTTTGTAGCCGCCGATGAACTCGTGATAGAACTGCCCGATGTGGCGGTCGATGGTGACCGCGGAGCCGACGGGATAATTGTTGTCGCCGAGGGTGAGGACGAAATGCGGCTGCCAGCTTTTGACGAGCTTGGCGACCTGACGCGTGGGGATGTTATCGGAGCCGTAATCGCCGATCACGCCGACGGTGATCGGGGCGGAGGAAGCGGAGGAGAATAACCAATGTCCAACGACCAATGACCAGAGAATGACCAATGAGCTGCGACTGGGTGATTTCCAGTGACCTGAGAGAATCCAGTGGTTGGGCCCGCCCTGATTATCTAGTGGGGAACGATTCCCGGCGCCGGAAGAACTGCCACGAACCACTGCCGCTTTCTCCGTCATTGGTCATTGTTCATTCAGTGGTCATTGGACATTGGGGATTGGGGATTGCCCCGTCTACCTTCTCTTCCGTCGCGCTGGACCGAAGAAATACCCGCCGCTCAAACGGACGCCGCGTGCCTTGCCGGGGAACCCGCCACCGCCACCGCCGCCGGGCTTCTTGTCCTTCGGATCGTCGAACAGCGTCGTGTAGGTGTAGTTGAAGCCTTCGAGCTTCACGCGATCGATGTTCTTCCCAATGAATCGCTCGATGGCGGCCATCGGCTGACGATCTTCCGCGACCATGATGGTGAAGGCGTCGCCCGTGGCCTGGGCGCGACCCGTGCGGCCGATGCGGTGAACGTAATCCTCCGGATGCTGCGGTACGTCGTAGTTGATCACGTGGCTGACGTCCGCAATGTCGAGGCCGCGCGCCGCGATGTCGGTGGCGACGAGGACTTCAAACTTGCCGTTCCGGAATCCTTGCAAGGCCTGCTCGCGTTCACGTTGCGTGCGGTTCGAGTGCAGCACGGCCACCGCGTGGTTGTTCTTCTTGAGCAGGACGGCGATGCGGTCCGCGCGATGTTTCGTGCGGCAGAAGATGATCACGGAATCGTAGTGGACCTGATCCAGCAACGCGCGGAGCAGATCGGACTTCTGCTGGTCGGCGACGGGATACACGACGTGCTTCACCGTCTCGGCTGGGGAACGGCGCTGGCCGATCTCGATCGTTTCCGGCGTGCGCATCGCCCATTGGATGAGCGTTTCAATCTGCGGCGGCACGGTGGCGGAGAAGAGCGAGGTGTGGCGCGCGCGCGGGCAGCGTTCCACGATGCGGCGCACGTCGGGCAGGAATCCCATGTCCAGCATGCGGTCGGCTTCGTCGAGCACGAGATACTTCACTTCGTCGAGACGCGCGGTGCCGCGCTGGAGGTGATCCAGCAGACGCCCGGGCGTGGCGACGATGATGTCCGCGCCGCCCTTGAGCGCGTCGTTCTGTTTGCCGTAGCCCACGCCGCCGTAGACCACGGCGACCTTGATGTCCGTGAAGCGGCAGAAATCGCGCAGCGCGGTTTCAACCTGCGCGGCCAGTTCGCGGGTGGGTTCGAGAATGAGACAGCGGGTGCGGCCGGTGCTGGCGCCGAGATGAGTGAGAATGGGCAGCGCGAAAGCCGCGGTCTTGCCGGTGCCGGTCTGGGCGCTGCCGATGACGTCCTTGCCTTGAAGGATCAACGGAATCGCGCGCAGCTGAATCGGCGTGGGCTCGGTGTAACCCATCGCCTTGATTCCTTCGAGCACCTGCTGAGAAAGCCCTAATTGAGTAAAAGCCATGCGCGGACAGTAAACAGCGGCGCGCCGCGATACAATGCCCAAAAGCCGGGGCCGGGGCTGGTCGCTTCCGAAACGAAAACGGGCGGATGGTTGATTCCATCCGCCCGGGTTGACTTCAATCGCGCGTCTGATGCGACTGCGTTACTTGCCGAGCAGATGTTCGAGGACCATCTGGTCGAGTGCCTGATAATTCCGGTCGGCCACCAGCTTCGCGGCGGCCTTCTCGTCGAACGAACGCACCTTCTTCACCAGCAGCTCGAACGTCCGGCGGCTGTTCAGGAGGTGATCCATCCAATGCTCCGGCTTCGTGGTGCGGAAGGGATGCACGTCGAAGCAGACATACTCGCCATTGCGACCGTAGCCGTTGCGTTCGAGCGCACGAATCTGGTCAAACGCGCTGCGCAGGCTCACGTTGCCGAACGGACGGTCCTGATCGTATTTCAATCCGTTCTGGTCATTGAGGTGCAGCGACCAGAGCTTGCCGAACTTCATCGCGAAATCGATTTCGTCCGCCGGATCCAGCCCGGCGAGAATGGCGTGCGCGGATTCGATGAGCACACCGACGCGTTTCGGATCGCGCGTGAGCGAGGAGACGGCGACGGCGTGGCCAATGGTCGGCACGTAGGCGTGGTCCATCGGCTCGTTCGGCTTCGGTTCAATGCACAGGCGGGCGCGCTTGTCGTGCGCAAGCATCTTGTCGAGCGCTTCGACGAGGTAATCGAGCGCGCGACCGGCGTCCTTCGATTCGCGGAGGTAACTGCCTTCACGCGCGAGCCAGAGGACGATGAGATCGGTGTCGAGAATGTTCGCGATGTCGATGCAGCGGAGGGAACGATCGATCGCGTATTGGCGATCCTTCTTGCTGTTGCTCGTGTAGGCGCCATCGATGGTCTGGGGCGCGAACCACAGGCGGGGCGCGACCATCTCGGCGACAATGCCGAGCCCGTCGAGACGCTTCTTTAGCTCTTTCGCTTCCTTGCGGATTTGTTGCTCGCTCTTGGAATCGATGTCCGGCACCGCGTCATCATCGTGGAACATCATCGCCTCGAAGCCGTGCTTCTTCAGTTGGGCGAGCTTCCAGTCAAAGGTCTGGGCGGGGCGCGTGGTGGGACCGTAGGGATCCTGGCCCTCGCTGATGTTCCAGGGACCAAAACAAAATTTGTAATCAATTTTCTTAGCCATAAGTGATGTGCGCGCAGGCTAGGCAGACGCAGGCGGATTGGAAGAGAAAAGTCCGCCGCGGATGGGCTGGTAGCCACCGAGGTGACGAGGTGGAAGTTCCTCAACTGACTGCACGCCACGCCACGCGGAAAACAAATGGGACGACGTGGAAGTCGCCCCTACCTACGCCGGTAGGGATCGGTTCTACCCGGTCCGTGATCAAATCCTTGTACCCCAGCTTGCCACACACAGGGTCATCTTCAGGAAATTCCTCTTCGCCCGCCGGCGGCTACGGGCCCAGGGGCGCGGCGCGGTACATTCGCAGCTCGGCATTCGTGGCGGTAGTGTCGGTGAACTGCGTGACGCCGAACAGATTCGTGATCGTGGCCAGTGGCAACCATGATTGACCGTTCTCACTTTTCTCCACTCGGTACGGCGCACCGAACTCGCCCGAGAGCAGAAACCGAAAACCGTCAACCAACGACGCCTCGGCGCACGATGGCACTGCCAGGGTCGGGCGCTTGGTGAAATGCGCGGTGACAACCTTGCTGGAGTCCATCGTCACCGTCAGTGGATTCTGGGTGCCGTTCGCATCCCCGCTCCAGCCGAGGAAGGTTTGGTCGGCGTCCGGCATCGCCGTGAGAGTCACGGTTGAACCTATTGAATGGAAATTCGCAAGCGGAGTAACCGATACTTGGCCGAATCCATCCGGCAACACCGTCAGCGCGTACTGATTTGCGGGCAGCGCCGCAAAGATGGCGGTTACCGCCGGGTTGGCGTTCGTGACCGTGAAGATGAGTGGATTGTTGGTGACACTCGAATCGTCTCCCCATTGCGCGAAATAGCTCCTGCTGTTTGGCACTGGCGTGAGCGTGACCTTGGTTCCGTAGGGATAGAGGTCGGCGGCGGGGCTTCGCCTTATGCTGCCGCTGCCGATTGCGTTGCTACTAATGCTCGTGCCAAAGACGGCTTGGACGCACCGATCTCGATTCATGATGACAGTAGTGTATGTGTTCGTGCCGGAAGCATCACCGAGCCATTGTGCGAAGCTCCATCCCGACCCCGGCATGGCGTTGAGACCGACCACGGTGTTGCTGGGATAGAAGATCCGAGGTGGTGCGGCTGCCAGCATGCCACCTCCTACCGTTGAGAGATTCAACGTCGGAGTCGGAGTGAACACGGCTTCGTATGTGTTGGTCTCACGAATCAAGATGACACGGGGGTTTGTTCTCACGCCGTCGCTCCATTGGATGAATGCCTGCGTCGGTGTTGGTGTGGCCAGTAACATGACCGACTCCCCATAGTGATAGAATGATTTTTCGGGCGACCGGCTGACTGCTCCGTGTCCCAGAACATTCACTCCGAGTTCAAATGCTTCCAGTGGTCCGGATTGAAGTATGAGGCCGCTGTTGCCTACAGCGATGAACCTGCCTTGGCCTGCCGCGACTTCAGTCAACAGTCTCCCTGGGTTTCGAACTCGTGGATTCCATTGAAGGGCGTTAGTTGAACTCCACACTGTCCCTTCTTCCCCTATGGCCACATAGGTGTCGTAACTGTATGCGATGTGATTAAATGTATGGGACATGGGTATGTCGAATCCAATCAGTGCCGGCTTGGGAGGTTAACACTTCGGTTCCGTATGGCGTGGAAACGTATTGTAATGCTACGAATTGACGGCCTGCGTGTATCACAGTTTTAATAGAACGGTAACTTTGATCCGGATTTGGCAGATCAAATTGCTGCCAGGAGCTACCGTTTGTCGACCGCAGAGTACGCCCTGTTCCTTGAACAGAACTGCCAACCAAAATGTATGCCCCGTCGCCATATGCAAAGTCTCTCAGCCACGTATTTCCGATGTTCTGTCCAGACCAAGTTTGAGGGTCGATAGAGGATAATATCCAGCCGTCGAAGGAAGATCCGCTGTAGGTGCCTCCGGCAACGATGAATTTTCCTCCTCCGTATCCTGCGACGTAGAGCGGATCGGCAACCGGGAGTGCGTCGATTGAAATTTCGATCCACTCGATCCCGTTACTGGAATAGACGATACCCGGGCACCGGCAGGAAGTGGATTCAACACCGCTGACCGCAACAAATATGCCGTTGCCGAAAGTCACATCCCCAAAGTAATAGCCTGTCTTCGAGAAGCGTTCTGACCATGAGACTCCGTCAGGTGAGGTCAAAATTATGCCGCGGGAGGACGATGGTGCGTATGCATAGCCGACTGTTACCCAGAGACCATCTCCATACGTGACCGCTTCAAGTTGATACGTCTTGGAATCCTGCCTGACGGACCAATTATTCAAAGGGGTGTCTGGTGTTATGTCCAGTTTCGCCGCGCGGCTAGTTTCGGAGCCAAAGGGGTTGCTCACGGTGACGGAGTAATGGCCGATGTCGGCGAGTTGAAGATTGGTAATCGCAAGAGATGAATTGGTAGCTCTGGCAATATCTGTTTCGTTAAACTGCCATTGAAAGTAATGAGGCTTCGTGCCGCGAGCCGCGACGCTAAACACAGCGGTCGCTCCCGTCAGCAGAGATAAATCTTGCGGCTGTCCGGTGATGAACGCGGAGCTGCCTTGAAAAGAACTTTCGAATGCCCCGATGTCGACAGATGAGCCTTTAAGCCTTTGAAGTCCCCGTTGGTCAAAATCAGGTGCTCCCGGTGATGTTCCTGCGTCGACAGCCGGACTGTTCGTTGGCAGGGCGTGTGTGAGTGTCGGTCCTCCGTTGTCGGCCAACGGGTCCAGGGTAATCACGATATTCGTTATGTCCGACGGGATCGCGCCTCTGATGTTGGAACCTCCCTCAAAAATGTTGAAGCCTCTGCTGTTTAGTGTGCCGACCGACGCTTGGACAATGCTATTCAGAAACGTCGGTCCCGCTTCACGAATGTAGATTCCGTTGCCTGATCCGGAGCCAGGCGATCCAGGGCCTTGGGGAGGTTCGATTCCGCCAGCGCCGCCGGCTCCTCCCAACGGAGTATTCTGATAAACGGTGCAGTTTACGAGAATGCAATTTGAACCCGCTGCGTAAATCCCACCCCCGAACCCATTCCCACCGTTTCCCCCATATTTGAATGCACCACCGCCAGCACCGCCTTCGGCTTTGTTTCCCGAGATTGTGGCGTTAATCAGAGTGAGTTGCGCATTACCTCCGGCGTTTAGGAAGACTGCACCGCCGAAACCCTGTGCTCCTGACGATCCATGGACGCCTGAAATGGGGTCCATTCCACCGTATCCACCTCGCGCTAGATTGTCGGAAAAAGTGCTGCTGGCAATCGATACCGGCCCGGCCTGAATATAAATGCCGCCGCCGGACCCTTCCCCAGAGGTCGGAAAGCCAGAGCCGTAGGTCAGTCCCCCGACGGCTTGATTTGCTGTCACCCACGAATTGGAAATTGATACGGAACCTCCATTTACATAAATGCCTCCACCCAATCCCCTGACCTCGAAGTTTACATAGCTAAATCCCAGTAGAGGTAGGGCACCCGCAAGATTGCTGGCGATGGTCGATGACACCATTTTCAGAGTGCCTTGATTCAAGATCCCTCCTCCGGGGGCGGACAGACTCTGATTTTGAACAACAGCGACGTTTGAGAGAGTGAGCGAGCCGAAGTTAAGGATGCCTGCGCCGCCTTGGTTCGTGACATAGCCGTTCGCAATCGTTATTCCCGAAATTGATACCGAGGCTCCGCTGTCGACTTGGAATACCCGGAATGAATTGCTGCCACTCACCACCAAGCGTTCCGCTCCGGGTCCAAGAATGGTCGTCTGGTCGGGCAGGATCGGTAGCAGAGATCCGAGGAAGATCGTCCCGGAAACGTTGGTGCAGGTAATGGTGTCGGGACCCGCTCTCACGGTGGCATTGGAAATCGCATTCCTCAGAGAACCTGGCCCAGAGTCGAGCGTGTTCGAAACGACGAAATCCGCCGCAGCAAGGGTGAACAAAGGACCGCAAACGGCGGCGAGCACCAGTGCTGAAAGAAGATTGCTCGCGGCCCATTTGGAAAGACTTCCTGGCGAGGAAAGCGACGATCCCGAATTTCTGCCTGATTGCTGATGATCTGACTTCAGATTCTCCATGAGAATATCTTTCAATTACGCCATTTCCCGTCTGTTTACGAGAAAATATTAAGTCTTGGAGGCCAGCTGCTCCCCAAATTTGAGCTTCCCACTGCGGCATCCACCGGCGGATCTCGAGGAAAATTGTGGCTAAAGGGCGGGCGCGGGATGGTGATGAGGAATTTGGAATGTTCGAGCGAACATCAACGAAGGATGCGGGGGCGCAGACGAGGTTTGCAGGGGTGTATCCCGAGTACGGACGAATCACATCAAGGCACGCACGCGTCGCAACCGCGTACGCGTTCACCACGATGAATCGTGCGGCAGGTCCGGCCACGGATGTGGTCGGGACAATGAGGTTCGCGTCGGGCGTCATTAAACCAACAGCAACCACTACCACCCACATACCATGGCCAAAGAAGAAGTTCGCCGGCTGCAGCCGGAAATCATCAGTGAAGATCAGGATTGCCACGCCGCCGTGAAGGCGTTGAGCGATTACAAGCCATCCGATTCGGCGTATGCAAAAGCGGCGCTCCAGACGGCTTCGGACGATTTGGATGACGCGCATGAGAAGGAAACGCAGGCGGAAGCCGCCTGGAAGGCGGCTCGTGATCGGGCAGTGAAGGCGGAGTGGACCTTCCACAATCTCATCCTCGGGACGAAGACCCAGGTGAAGGCGCAATACGGCGCGGACTCGGACGAGATCAAGTCGGTGGGGCTGAAGAAGAAGTCGGAATACAAACGCCCCACGCGCCAGCCGAAGACGATCAGTCTGCCGAAGGCGGCCTAGCCGGTTCGCGCCGAAGCGGAGTTCGGCGTTCCATCGCGGTGGGGAGAGACTCCGTCGAGCCCTGACTGGACCGGGCAGGTTCGGGTTCGATTTCACCTTCCGCGCAGCGCGTACGATCCTGTGAGATCAGGGCTCCACGGAGTGTCGCCCCACCGGAGTTGGTAAGGCGTCCCACTTGCCACAGCGCGCCGAAGCGGAGTTCGGCGCTCCTTCATGCCGTTTCGGCTCATCCGGTTTTTTGGTGACCGTTGGCTTTGCGGCGTGGCAGCATCCGTGCGGCATGATTCTTACGCCGTCAGAGCTCGAGAGCCTCGTGCAGGCTCAGCATCGTCATCCTCACCAACTCCTCGGCATGCATCCGCTGGGCGATGGCAGCGGCGTGGTGGTGCGCGCGTACCTGCACAACGCCGCGAAGGTCGAGGTGGTGGCGGTGATGGAGAAGTCGCGCCCCAAGATCGTGCTGGAGCGCATTCACGAGAGCGGTGTGTTCGAAGGCGTCGCGAAGGGATCGGGCAAGGTGTACGCGTATGATTTGGTGGTGACGGACTTTCAGGGGAACACGCGGCGGAATCGCGACGGCTATTCCTTCCTTCCGACGCTGGGCGAGACGGATCTGCATCTGTTCAACGAGGGCAACGACCGCCGGGCTTACGAGAAGCTGGGCGCGCAATTGCGCACGGTCGATGGCGTGGCGGGAACGAGCTTCGCGGTGTGGGCGCCGAATGCGCAGCGCGTGAGCGTGGTGGGCGAGTTCAATAACTGGGACGGGCGATATCACACGATGCGTCTGCTCGGGTCGTCCGGCGTGTGGGAATTGTTCGTGCCGGGATTGGGCGAGGGAACGCTCTACAAGTTCGAAGTGAAGAACGCGCAGGGTGTGCCGGTGCTGAAGACGGATCCGTACGGGTTCCTGTTTGAGCCGGCGCCGAAGACGGCGTCCGTGGTGTGGAACAACACGAAGTTCCAATGGACGGACAAGAAGTGGATGGAGGCGCGCGCGAAGAAGAATCCGCTGCGCTCGCCGATGAGCATCTACGAGGTGCATCTCGGTTCGTGGCGGAAGAAGAACGCGTTTGAATCGCTGTCGTATCGCGAGCTGGCCGGGCCGCTGGTGGATTACTTGAAGCAGACTGGTTTCACGCACGTGGAGTTTCTGCCGATCGCCGAGCACGCGTTCTATCCGTCGTGGGGTTATCAGGTCACGGGCTTCTACGGCGTGACGAACCGGTTCGGGACGCCGGATGAGTTTCAGTTTCTCGTCAACGCGCTGCATGAGGCGGGCATTGGCGTGATCATCGACTGGGTGCCGGCGCATTTCCCGCGCGACGAATGGGCGCTGGCGCACTTCGACGGCACGGCGCTTTACGAGCACGAGGATCCGCGCAAGGGGGCGCATCAGGACTGGGGCACGTTGATCTTCAACTTCGGCCGGCATGAGGTCCGGAACTTTCTCGCGGCGAACGCGCTGTTCTGGTGCGAGCGTTTCCACATCGACGGCCTGCGCGTGGACGCGGTGGCGTCGATGCTGTATCTCGATTACTCGCGCAAGGAAGGGGAGTGGATCCCGAATCAATTTGGCGGACGCGAGAATCTGGAGGCGGTGGAGTTTCTGCGGCACTTCAATCACGTCGTGCACACGGAACATCCCGGCGTGGTGACGATCGCGGAGGAATCCACGGCGTGGGGACTCGTCACGCGGCCGCCGTACCTGGGCGGGCTGGGCTTCAGCCTGAAGTGGAACATGGGCTGGATGCACGACACGCTGGGTTACTTCAAGCGCGACCCGGTGTATCGCAAGTATCACCAGAACGATCTCACGTTCGCGATGCTCTACCATCACAACGAGAATTTCGTGCTGCCGCTCTCGCATGACGAGGTGGTGCACGGCAAATCGTCGTTGCTGGGCCGCATGCCGGGCGATGACTGGCAGCGCTTCGCGAATCTGCGCGTGCTGTTCGGTTACCAGTGGATGTTCCCCGGCAAGAAGCTGCTCATCATGGGCGGCGAGATCGGGCAGAGCCGCGAATGGAACGCGAACGCGGAGCTCGACTGGTGGTTGCTGAACGAAGGTCCGTACCACCGGGGCACGCAGAAGTTCATCGAGGACTTGAATCGCCTCTATCAGGCGGAGCCGGCGTTGTGGGAGACGGACTACGACATGGAAGGCTTCTACTGGATGGATTGCTCGGACCATGAGCACAGCGTGCTATCGTTCGTGCGCCAGAGTTCGGATCGAAAGAGCCTCTTGCTGGTGGTGCTGAATCTCACGCCGGTGTTGCGGCACAGCTATCGCATCGGACTACCGGAATCAGGTTTCTGGAAGGAAGCGTTGAACAGCGACGCGTCGGCTTACGGCGGCAGCAATCAGGGCAACCTGGGTGGAGTTCACGCCGAACCGCAGCGCATGCACAATCAGCCGAACTCAGCGTCGCTGACGCTGCCTCCGATGAGCTTGGTGGTGTTGAAGCATGAAGGTGTGAGGAAGTAGCCGGCGGGACCGGCGGTCAGTCGTGCTCGGAAAGCGGGGCGATACACCTTGCGACTACCGTCGCAAGGTCGAGGAGAGGTGGCGTTTTCCCGGGCGCATTTTGGGCAGACGCCGAGCGCCACGGTCGCTTCCTGATGCAGCCGCAGGTAGACGCTGAGGCGTTCCCATTTTCCCGAGAGGTCGGCAATGCGATCGCATTGCTCGCAGACCCGGCGCACGCTCTCGCTGGAGCAGCTTCGTCGCGGATGGAGCCCAAATGGGCGGGCTGGAACGATTTCGCGAACCACCTCTTCCGCCGGGACGCGGAGCAGGTCGTCGGGGTTTTCGAGAGTGAATTGAATGATGGGTCCGAGGTCGGCGATTTGATGGCGGCGAACGTGGTTGGCGGCGCCGCATTCGAAGAGCTCGACCAATTCTCCCGGGTCGCAGTTCGAGGTGATGACGATGACGGGAATGTCAGGGTGAGAATCCCGGAGGTTTTCGAACAGCGAGAAGGATTCGGCGGTCAATCGTACAAAGTCCACGACGATGAGGTCCGGCGGGTGAGCCTTCAGCGCCTGCGGTAGTTGCTCCAGAGGCTTCACGTTGACCGTGCCAAGCGGGAAGCGGCGTTTTCGCAATTCTTCGAGTACCAAGGCGCCGTGGCCTGTCTCGGTTTCCAGTATTAAAATGTTCGGTCCTGTCTCCACAGTTCTCCTCTGACAATTTCCTCCGGAAGCCTGGGGCGAACATTGCATGCGCGCAAATTTATTCTTCGACCTTTTCTTGCGGGCCAGGTCAACGCGTTCGTGTGGTGAGCGGGAAACGCGCGAACTGGGAAAAGGAAATTTACGCTGCGTAGCGGGCGAGGATCTCGTGAATGTCAGCAGGCTTCAGTGGCCGGGCAAGGAGTTCATCGATGCCGGCGGCGGAAGCGCGCAGGCGAAGACTGTCAGGTGAGTCGTCGGTGAGCGCGAGGATGGCGGTGCGGCGGGAGCGAACGTCGGTGGGGCTGGAGGATTCGCCCGCGCGGATCGTGGCGGCCGTCTCGAAAGCGCCCATCTCGGGCAGGTGGCAGTCGAGCAGGACGATGTCGTAGTGATGTTGTGCGGCGAGAGCGGTCGCGGCGAGAGCGCTGTTGGCCAGATCAACCTGGCATCCCGCTTTGCGCAGGAATCGATCGGCGAGCAGCTGGTTGGTTTTCACCTGGTCGACGACGAGCACGCGCGGAGGAGTGTTGGGCGCGTCGGCCGGGGGATGCGCCGGGGACGGAAGCGCGCCGGTGGATGGCGCGGCGAGAGCGGCCTCGATGGTGTCGTGCAGTTGAGCAGGTCGCAGGACGGGCTTCCAAAGTATCGCGTCGAATTCGTCGGCGGACTCCCGATTGGCAATCTCGGCGCGAAGACGGCATGGCGCGAGCAGGATGAATTTCGCCGGTCTCTTGCGCGGCTGGGAACGGATCATTCTGGCCACCGCGCGGTAATCCGCGGAGAGCGAAGGAAGGTCCACGAGGAAAAGGTCGGTGCCAGATTGCGAGGCGTCGGTTGTGGGCAGCGCGCGGAATGCTTCCGCCAACGAGCCGTGGCTGTGGACGTCCATGTTCCACGCTCTGAGCTGCCGCGCCCAGGTTTCGCGTCGCGCTGGGATGGAATCGATCACGAACAGTCGGGCATCGCGGGGGAGGGAGGCGAACTCGGTCTTGGTCGTGGAAGCGGATCCGGCGGGCAGGGGGTGAGTGAACCAGAACGTCGATCCTTTGCCTTGCTCGCTTTCCATTCCGATGGTGCCGCCCATCAGGTCGACCAGTTGTTTGCAAATGGCCAGCCCCAGTCCGGTGCCGCCGAACTTCCGGGTGTTCGAGGAATCGGCCTGGGTGAATTTGGTAAACAGTTGTGTCTGGGCCTCCGGCGGAATGCCGATGCCGGTGTCGATGACCTCGACTTTGACGCCGGCGTTTTCCAGCTTCCCGACTTTGACGAGAACATGACCTTGCAGGGTGAACTTGATTGCGTTACCGACGAGATTGAGCAGCACCTGGCGGAAGCGCGCCGTGTCCCCGATCCAGTCGACGGGGACCGGGTCCTCCCAATCCAGGATCAGTTCGAGATCCTGCTTGTCCGCCTTGGACGCGAGCAGTTCCAGCACTTGCGTGGTGACGTCCCGGGCGTTGAAGGGGGCATGTTCGAGCACGAGCTTGCCGGCCTCGATCTTGGAGAAGTCGAGGATGTCATCGATTAGCGTCAGCAGGCAGTCGGCGGAAGCTTTGATGGTGGAGGTGTAGGTGTGTTGCTCTGGATTGAGCGGCGTTCCAAGCAGCAGATCCGTGAAGCCGATGACGCCGTTCATGGGCGTGCGAATCTCATGGCTCATGGTGGCGAGGAACTCGCTCTTGGCCTGGCTCGCCGCCTGGGCGGCATCCCGCGCGCGCACCAGTTCCTCGGAAGCCATGCGCTGTTCGCTGTTCAGGATCGCGATGCCAATCTGGTCGGCCAGCTGGCAGCCAAAGGCGATTTCGAACGGCTCCCAGTGATGTTTCGACTGGACGTGCTCGAAGCAGATGACTCCGCGGATGCGTCCGGTGGTGCGGATCACGACGTCGAGCATCGATTTGATGCCGAAGGGCTTCAGGTAACCATCGACGTATCCAGCGGTCCGCGGGTCGTTCAGCGCGTCGTGGGCATCGACGAATTTGGCGCATTCGAGGGCCTCGAACTCCGCGGCGAAATCTTCCTTGCGCAGAATCAGGCTGGAGGAGTGATTGCGTCCGACGCGTTCGAACAGGTCCGTGCACCGGAGTTGTTCGCAGGCTTCGTCATAGAGCCAGACGCTGACGCGGTCTGCGCCGATGGTTTCGGACGCGAGTTCGGTGATGGAGGCGGCCAGTGCTGGCACTTCGCCTCGGGCCAGCGCGGGATTTCCCGCCACGCTGGAGACGGTCCAGAGCATTGCCTCGCTCTGGCGCAGCGAATTGAGCAGGCGCTCTTCGGAACGCTTTCGTTCGCCGATGTCGGCGACGAGCGCGACAAAATGATCAATGGATCCGTCGCTGCGACGGACGCAACGGGCGGAGATTTCGGCGTTGACGATGGTGCCATCCGGGCGGAGGAATCGTTTCTCGAGTGAGTAGCCCTCGGACTCGCCGCGCAGCACGCGGTCGAACTGGGCGAGGTCGGCTGGGAGATCGTCGGGATGCGTCAACTCCGCCCACGATTTCTTGAGCAAGTCCGCGCGGCTCAGTCCGAGGATTTTGCACAGGCTGGGATTGACCTCGATCCAGCCTTTAGCGGGCGACGTGATGGCCATTCCCATCATCCCGAGGTCGAAGAACTGCCGGAACCGGGCCTCATTCAACTCAAGGGCGACGAGCGAACGGTGGCGTGCACTTTGCACGACGAAGATCAGGATGCCAAGGATCAGGCTGCCGAGGATCGCGCCGCTGAGTCCGACCCTCAACGCGGACTTCATCTGGTCTACTTTGTTGAGGTAGTGATCCGCCTTCATGTCGACGCCGAGTAAACATTCCATTTCTCCCGCTTGATTCTTAACGGGCGCATACGCCGAGATGAAGGTACCCCATTTGTCTGTGAACGGTTCCCGGGAGATCGTCGACACGCGCCGGGAGATTGCTTCGAGCATGGCGTCGTCGGGCGAATCATACAGCTCCGTGAGCTGCGCTTGATCCAGAACGCCGTCGGCGTCCAGATCCTGCGGGAGGGCGGCATCGACCGCGAACCGGGGTCCCTCCGGGCTGGGCCGGACGGTGTAAAGATACTTAATGTCGGGACAGGCCTTCAGCATCTCGCGCAGCGGCGTCACGACGGCGAGGTATTCAGGTCCGTTCTGCTGATTGGTCCGGGTGAGCGTGGAATGGAGTTGTGTATCGAGGCGCTGGGCGGCGAGCAGGGCCACGGAGCGCAGTTGCTCGTCCACGGTCTGGCGGAGCACCCGGCGGGCGGTGTGGAAGGAGTTCCATTCGCTGAGCAGCGCGCAGAGGAAGAAGGACAACGCCACCGCCGATGCCTGGAGGATCGGGCGGCGAATCAGGCGCCTTGCGGCGGAGTGCTGTTTGCCATCAATCAACATGTTCCTCGATTTGCCTCGGTCGACCTTGGTGAAGCCGACCCAGCACAGATGCGCCCCAAACCCTCCTCGGTATCGGTGAAAATGAACGGGCATTTAGCTGTTTTCTTTTCCAGACCGAGCGGGGAGAGCCGAAGAACCTCCATTTGCGGGCCGGCATCCCCTGACGACATCGGGAGTTCACGAACAACTGGCTTGAATGAAAGTGTTTCTCTGGCATTCTAAGAGTCTCCTTTCCATGGGTATCTGACGTATGACGTACGCCCTTTGGCGGACATGTAGTTTTTTGTTCGCGGTGGCTGGTTGGCTGCCTGGAGCGCGCGTGTTTCCATGGGATTCTGCCTCCTGGCTCGAAGCCTCGCGCCCCGTGGTGCGAGCCTGTGCCACTCCCTCAGTCATGAAATACTCCGGAGCATTCGCCGGTGATTTTACTCAAACACTTTATGTTCAAGGTCATTAAATCAGTAATCGGCGCCGTCCTCCTCGCGACAACCACGGCTCACGCTGCCACGGATACCTTCGTGCCGTTCGGCTCCGTCTGGCGGTTTCTCGACGACGGTTCAGATCAGGGAACCGCCTGGGTCGCCCCGGCGTTTGAAGACTCACTTTGGAATAGTGGTCCCGCGGAACTCGGCTACGGCGACAATGACGAGGTGACGGTCGTGAGCTTTGGCGGGGTGAACAACAACAAGCACCTCACCACATACTTCCGGCATTCGTTCAACGTTCCCAATCCATCCATTTATACCGTGCTGCGAATTGGAGTTTTTCGCGATGATGGCATCGTCGTTTACTTGAATGGAAATGAAGTGTTCCGGAACAACATGGGCAATGGCTCCGTATTCTTTGACACCTTTGCTCAGAACGCCAACGACGATGGCAATGCGCTCATCGAAGGCACGATCAATCCGTCCATTCTTCTTCCCGGAAACAATGTTCTCGCGGTGGAGATTCATCAGGACTCCCGCAGCAGCTCGGATATCAGCTTCGATCTGAACCTTGTCGGCAGCACGGACAACGATGCGCCAACCGTCGCGCTGGTGAGTCCGTCCAACAACGCCAGCTTCACCGCTCCCGCAAATGTTCAGTTGCGCGCCTCGGCGCTGGACCCGGACGGCAATCTGGCGTCCGTCGAATTCTTCCAAAGCTCCACCAGCCTTGGGATCGTGACGAGTGCTCCGTTCACCGTCCAGTGGAGCGGCGTTCCGGTGGGGAATTACGCCCTCTACGCCGTCGCCACCGATGCGCTGAATCTTCGCACCACGTCGTCAGTCGCTCAGATCACCGTGGCGCCGTCCACTCCGCCAACGATTGTGCGCAAGACGCCCGCGCCGGGCAATGTCGCGAGCTTGACCCAGTTGACGGTCGCGTTCAGTGAACCTGTCTCGGGCGTGGAAGCTGGCGACTTGCTAATCAATGGACGTGCGGCAGCCACGGTGTCCGGCGCAGGCACGAACTACACCTTCACCTTTCCGCAACCCGCCGATGGAGTGGTATTCGTCGCTTGGAACCCGCGCCACGGCATCGTGGATTTTGAGAACCCGCCGCGGAACTTCGATGCCTTCGCCGCCGGTGCGAACTGGCAGTACAGCCTTGCCGATGCGCTTGCTCCGACCGCAGTGATTCATCCCACTCCCGGTGCCAGCGTTCGATCGCTGACCGGCGTGACCATCCAGTTCAATGAACCAGTCGCTGGCGTCGATGCTTCGGACCTCCTGGTGAACAACGTTGCCGCGGCAAGCGTCACGGGTAACGGGTCCGGTCCGTACGAGTTCGCCTTCGCACAACCGGCTAATGGCGTTGTGACCCTGGCTTGGGCGGCGGGCGCCAACATTCGCGATCTGTCGGGCGCCCGAAATCTCCTCGCGGGCGGAAGCTGGTCCTACACGCTGAACACGAACGCGGTGTTCGAAGATCGCGTGGTGATCAACGAGATCATGTATCACCCCGTTACAGAGCGCGATGATCACGAATGGATCGAGCTCCACAATCGCGGCAGCAATTCGGTGAACCTGACCGGATGGCAGCTGAGCCGCGGTGCGGACTACGCATTTGGCAACGTCTCGATTCCGGCCGGTGGTTACCTGGTTGTCGCCGCGAATGTTGCCGCCTTCAACCAAGCCAATCCCGGCGTCGCGAATGTCGTCGGTGGTTGGGATGGCCGCTTGAGCAACAGCGGCGAAGACATCGAACTCGAAGATGCCAGCGGTGCCCGCGTGGATATTGTGAACTACAACGAGCAGGGGGAATTCGGCGTGCGCCAGCGCTGGACCGTGGATTCACGCGGCTGGGAATGGTTCGCGGAACACGATGGCCAGGGCAAGTCCCTCGAACTGCGCAACGCTTCCCTCGACAACGATCAAGGCCAGAACTGGGCGGCGAGCGTTCCGTCCGGCGGCACTCCCGGGACCGCCAATTCCGTCGCCTCGACCGATATCGCCCCGATGGTTCTCGACGTGGCTCATTTCCCCATCGTGCCGGGTTCTACGAATGCCATTACCGTCACGGCGAGGATCGTGGATGAGCAGACATCGGGTCTGACGATTCGTCTTCGCTGGCGGGATGCGAGCACCACGACTCCGGACGTCTTCATTTCGGCGGTGATGTTCGATGATGGCGCGTACGGCGACGGCCTCGCGAATGACCGCGTTTATGGCGCAGCCATCCCGGCGCACGGGGACAAAACCGTGTTGGAATATTACGTCGAAGCAACCGATCCGGCCGGCGGAGTTCGGACATGGCCTGCGGCCGCACGCGAAGTGGGTGGAGAATTCCAACAGACCGCGAACGCCCTCATCCAGGTGGACAACGAGGCGTATGAAGGGTCGCAGCCGGTGTATCGGGTCATCATGACCGAGTCCGATCGCGTGGCGTTTGCGGCGCAGACGCGGAACAGCGACGCGCAGCGTAACGTCACCTTCGTGGCGACGGAGGGCAGTCGCACGGAAGTGCGCCACAACTGCGGTCTCCGGTATCGCGGTGCGGGCAGTCGCGGCCAGAATCCGCCCACCATGCGCCTGAACATCGTGGGCGATCGCAAGTGGAACAACAAAAGTGCCATCAACCTCAATTCACAATTCACCCATGCTCAGGTTATTGGTGGTCAAGTCAGCTTGCTGGCCGGGTTGCCCTCCGAATATGCGCGCGCGGTTCAGCTCCGGGTCAATGGCTCCAACCCTGCGAATGCGGGCTTGCGCCAGTTCGGATCCTACGCCGCCGTCGAGGCGACGAACGGGGAGCTGGTCGGCGAGCACCTGCCGGATGACGGCGATGGCAATGTTTATCGCGCTTCGACCGGTAACCATTCTGCGACTCTTAACTACCTTGGAACAGATCCCAGCTCCTACATCGGCGCCGGTTACTTCAAGAACTCGAACGCGACGGACAACGACTGGACGGATCTCATCAACCTCACCTTCGCGCTCGATCCGGCCACCACCTCCGACGCGGAATATGTTACCGCCGTGCGCCGCAATGTGAACGTCGAGATGTGGCTTCGCTACTTCGCGATGTGCTCGCTGATGGAGTACACGGAAACCTCGCTCGCCTCCGGCCGTGGCGATGACTACGGGCTCTATCGTGGCATCACCGATCCCCGTTTCATCATCCTGCCGCACGACTTCGACACGATCTTCGGCCAGGGCGACACCGGCGGAAATGTGAACGAGAGCATTTACGTGGCGACGGCGGTCGGCACCATTGACCGCTTCCTCCGTCATCCCGAATTCGAGCCGCTGTATCACGCGGAGTTTCGCCGGTTGCTCGCGACGACGTTCGCGACGAATCACATCTTCGGGCTCGTTGATCAATTCCTGGGTGAATGGGTTCCGGCACAAAACATCACGGCGATGAAAACCTTCATCGCCGCGCGGAATGCCGCGGTGCTTGCCCAGCTTCCGCCGGAACCCGTGCTCGTTCGCGCGACCGTGAGCGGAGAGCCGGCGGCGGTCACTTATCTCAACACGGCCACGCTGACGATTGGTGGCACCGACATTACACACTATCGCTACCGGTTAAACGGCGGTGTCTTTGGCGCGGAGACGCCAGTGGGAACGCCCGTTTCGCTCAACGGACTCGCGGATGGCACTTACACGGTGTGTGTCATCGGCCGCGATTCCGCGGGCGTCTGGCAGGAGGAAAGTGCGGCCACGCTCTCGCAAACCTGGACGGTTCTGTCCGGCTTGCGCGGAGACGTGATCAACGAAGTGCTCGCTCGCAATGTGAGCGCTGTCAGCACGAACGGTGCGTTCCCGGACTTGATCGAACTTCACAACCCGCGGGCCACTTCGGTGGATCTCTCCGGGTTGCGCCTCACGGATGACTTGAACGCGCCGAACCGTTTCGTGTTCCCCGCCGGCACGAGCATCCCTGCCGGCGGCTACCTCGTTCTCCGCGCAGCGGCGTCGGACGGCTCGCCTGGTCTTCACCTTGGATTCGGCCTCGATCAGAATGGCGAATCGATCCACCTGCTCGACACGGCTGCGAATGGCGGCGGTGTGCTCGACAGCGTCCGGTTCGGATTCCAGCTCGCGGACCGCTCGATCGGGCGCCTCGGCAATGGCGAGTGGGCGCTTTGCCTTCCCACCTTTGGAGCGGCGAACACGGCAACGGCGACGGGGAATCCTTCGTCTCTGAAGATTAACGAGTGGCTGGCCAGCGGCGCATCACCGTTCCTTGATGACTTCATCGAGCTTTACAATTCCGATCCGCTGCCGGTTGCCATCGGCGGGCTGTTCCTGACCGATCTTCCGGTCGGCCTCCCGTTCCGTCACGAGATCACGCCGCTGAGCTTCCTGCCCGGCTTGAGCTACAAGGCGTTCATTGCGGACAATGCTCCGGAACTCGGGAACGACCACGTTGGTTTTCAACTGGCCTCCAGCATCGGCGAAATTGGATTGATGCGTCCCGATGCCACCGCGATCAACGCCGTGGTCTATGGCGTCCAGCGTGCAGGAATTTCCCAAGGTCGCGCGCCGAACGGTGGTGACAAAATCGTCTCCCTTTCCCCGCCGACGCCAGGCGCGCCCAACCCGGTGCCGCCCGCTCCGCCCGAGCCTGTGCTCGTGAATCTGTTGCCGTTGAACGACACGTTTCTGTGGCGCTTCGAACAATCCGGAAACGATTTGGGCACCGAATGGACCGCACCAAACTACAACGACGCTAGCTGGCCGGAAGGCGTGGCCTTGTTCGCGCGTGAAGATAACGGCGTGACTCCCGAGCCGATTCGCACCCCGCTTACGGTGGCGGGAGGAAAGATTACCTTCTACTTCCGCACGCACTTCAATGTGCCGGCGGGGCTGGTCATCTCCTCGTTGCAGGCGACTCATGCCATCGATGACGGCGCCGTTTTTCACATCAATGGCGTTGAAGCCGGACGTTTCAACATGCCGGGCGGAACCATTGGATTCGGCACCCAGGCGTCCGGTTCCCACGAGGCCACTTCGCTGGAGACGATAAGTCTGAGCCTCGCGAGTCTCGTTCCGGGCGACAACGTCCTCGCGGTGGAGGTCCACCAGCAAGGTTTCAACAGTTCAGACATTGTATTCGGCATGAAGCTTGACGCGGTGATTCTGACCAATCCGCCCTCCGCCGCCGGTATCGTGATCAACGAAGTTCTGGCGAACAACCAGTCCTTCACCAACCTCGACGGTTCCGTGAGTGACTGGGTGGAGCTGCGCAATCCCTCGAATGCGAGCGTGGATCTCGCGGGCATGAGCCTCACGGATCAACTGGAGGACACACGGCGGTGGGTTTTCCCGGCCGGGTCCGTCATCGCGGCCAACGGCTATCTCCTCGTCCGCTTCGATCCGAACGTGCCGGCGACGACGAATGCCTCGTCCAGCTTGAACGCGGGCTTTGGACTCAGCGCATCGGGCGATGCGGTGTTCTTCTTCAACCGTCCGGATGCCGGCGGCGAACTGCTCGACGCGGTGACGTTTGGTCTCCAGGCCGAGAACTTGAGCATTGCGAGAGTACCGGCCGGCGGCACGAACTGGAGTCTCGCCCTGCCGACGCCCGGCGCGTCCAATCTCGCGGCCGCTCTCGGCAATCCCTCGTCGCTGCGCATCAATGAATGGATGGCTGACCCGGGCACGGGCGCGGACTGGTTTGAAGTTTACAACGGCGGAGCGCAACCGGTTTCCCTCGCGGGGATCAGTGTCACCGATGATTTGAACGATCGGACGAAAAACGTTCTGCCGGCGCTCTCGTTCATTGGCGCAGGAGCGGAAGCGTTCCGCGAATTCACTGCGGACAATGATCCGGCAGCTGGCGCGGACCACGTTAATTTCCGTCTCTCAGCCGATGGTGAATCACTCGGCATCATCGCCGCTGATGGCACGGTCATCGACAGCGTTTCGTTTGGCGCGCAGTTCGAGGGCGTCTCCGAGGGCCGCCTGCCGGACGGGTCCGCGTCCATTGTTCAGTTCACTGAAACTTCCACTCCGGGCCGGAGCAACTACCGGCTCATGGATGGAATCGTAATCAACGAGGTACTCACGCATTCGGAGCTTCCGTTGGAGGACGCGATCGAACTCCGCAACATCGGTGGCGTGAGCGTGGATATCTCCGGCTGGTATCTCAGCGATTCACTCGGCAACCCGCTCAAGTTTGTCATTCCGGAGAACACCGTCCTTGCACCCGGTCAGCACGTGGTGTTTTACGAAAACGAGTTCAACCTCCTCAATCCTGTGGCGCCATTCTCTCTCAGCTCGGCCAACGGTGACGAAGTCTATCTCTCGGCGGCGTCTGGACCAGGCGTGCTTACCGGGTATCGCGCGGAAGCCCGATTTGGTGCGGCGGAGAAGGGGGTCTCTTTCGGCCGCCATGTCACCAGCATCGGGCCGGATTTTACGTCACTGAGCGCGCGCACGTTTGGCGAAGATTCGCCGTCGAGCGTCGAAGAGTTCCGCACGGGAACCGGCGCGACGAATGCGTATCCGCTCGTCGGCCCAATTGTCATCAGCGAGGTCATGTATCATCCGCCGCCGCTCACGCCCGGTGGTACGAATGAGAACGAGGCGGTTGAATTCGTCGAATTGCACAATATTTCCGCGACGGCGGTGTCGCTGTTCGATGCCGCGTTTCCCACCAACACCTGGCGCCTGCGGGACGCGGTGGATTTTGAATTCCCCGGTGGCACTTCACTGGCGGCCGGCGCGCGCGCACTGGTCGTGGGCTTTGATCCGGCGACGAATGCGGCGGCGCTGGCGGCCTTCCGAACAACGTATGCGTTGAGTCCAGCCATTCCCATCTACGGTCCCTGGCGCGGTCGCCTCGCCAACAACGGCGACAACATCGAGCTCTACAAACCGGACGCGCCGATCTCCGGCGGTCTACCGGATGCCGGTTTCGTTCCGTATGTTCAGGTCGACAAGGTTCGTTACTCGGACGCCGCTCCGTGGCCGGCGCTCGCCGATGGCAGCACCAATGGCGCGGGCGTTTCACTGCAACGCCGCGTCGTATCTGATTACGGCAACGACCCGGTGAACTGGCTCGCCGGCGTTCCCACACCAGGCGCGGCCACTGGTCCTGCTGCGGCGACGTTGCCGGCC
Organism: Verrucomicrobiota bacterium; assembly: GCA_016713365.1. Lineage (GTDB taxonomy): Bacteria > Verrucomicrobiota > Verrucomicrobiia > Limisphaerales > JADJPG01 > JADJPG01. Next base: position 54,653 of record JADJPG010000047.1, read on the forward strand.
ATCACCAGCCTTACTCCGCCGCTGGCCCTTGCTCCGGGAGCGAATGCCTCGCTGACGGTGGCCGCGACAGGTAGTGCCCCGCTGTCCTACCAGTGGCGCTTCAACGGCCAGCTGATCGCGGGTGCGGTTTCAGCGACGCTGCCGATCACCAACTTCCAGCCGACCAATGCAGGCGCGTATTCCGTGCTCGTGGCGAATGCGGCGGGCGCGGCGAGCGGCGTCACCACCATCGAACAGCGCTCGGCTCCGGTGATTCTCCGTCAGCCGGAGGATCAGGCGGCGACTACCAACAGTACGGTCGTCTTCTCGGTTCTGTCGGCGGGCACGGAGCCTCTGGCGTATCAATGGCGCAAGGGCGACGTGAACATTCCAGGGGCCACGAATCTCTACCTCACGATTTCGAACGTGGAGCTGGGCGACGCCGCTGGATATCGCGTCGTCATCACCAATCTCTACGGCTCGGTGACGAGCTCGGTGGCGGTGCTCAGCGTTGTCTCGCCGCCGGTGATCGTATCACAACCGGCCGGAACAAATCTTCTCGTCGGGCAGACGGCGAACTTCTCAGTCTCCGCGATCGGCAGCGAGCCGCTGTTTTATCAATGGCGGTATGAGGGATTGAACATTCCGGGCGCGACCAACGCCACCTTCACCCTCGTCAACGTGCAGTTGTTTCACGCAGGCACGTTCACGGTGCGCGTGACCAATATCATTGGCGCGGCGATCAGTGAACCGGCTGTCCTCGGAGTCGCACTGCCGCCGAGCGTCACGGTAGTGGCAACGGATGCGGTGGCGTCGGAGCCCGGAGCGGACAGTGGCCTCTTTACGCTCTCCCGCACCGGTAGCACGGATGCGGCGGTGACTGTGTCTCTCGCCATCAGCGGTCCGGCCGTGCCGGGAACCGACTACGCGGCGCTGCCGATCTCCATGACGATTCCGGCCGGCTCCAGTTCGGTGACGATTCCCGTGACGGTGCTCGACGACACGACGCTGGAAGGGAATGAAGGAGTCACGATGACGGTGCTTTCTGGAATCGGCTACGCCGTCGGTTCACCGGCCAGCGCTACGGTGGTGATTCTGGATAACGATAATCAGGCGCCTGTCGTCACGATTACCGAACCGGCCAATGGATTCATCGCGAACTTCCCGGCGGTGATCACCATCGCGGCCACTGCGACGGATTCGGATGGATCAGTGGCGCGCGTGGAGTTCTTCGCCAACGGAACCGACAAAATTGGCGAATCGGTCACGGCTCCGTTTGCCTTCTCCTGGACGAACGCGGCCGCGGGTAGTTACCAAATCACGGCGGTGGCCACGGATAATCTGGGCGCCACCGGCGTCTCCGCGCCCGTCGCGCTCCTCGTGAACGCGCTTCCCATCGTGCGCATCACTGCTCCGCTGGATGGATCGTTCCTCTCGCCGGGCGACAACATAAATGTGACCGCGACCGCATCCGACTCCGACGGCTCGGTGACGCTCGTTGAGTTCTACGCCGGTTCAATCTTCCTCGGCAGCGATTCCAGCAGTCCGTACAGCGTCGCATGGACCGACATTGCGGAAGGCGTCTATTCGCTTCGCGCCCAGGCCACGGATAATCGCGGCGCGGTGCAGGCATCGACCCCGGTCACGATCACGGTGGGCCGTCCGCCGATCACCTTTGGCGACCTGTTCTCCGCCCGCGGGCTGACGTCGGGATTCACGAACATTGTTCGTGGCACGAACATCACCTTCACTCGCGAGGCCGGTGAGCCGCGGCACGCCAGCCGCAACGGCAATCACTCCGGTTGGATCAGCTGGACTGCGCCTGCGAGCGGACTGCTTCGCCTGGATACGATCGGCAGCAGTTTCGACACGTTGCTCGCCATCTATACCGGCAGCTCGGTTTCGAACCTCACCGTGCTCGCTGCCAACGACGACATCAATGGCGATTCGGTGGTGAGCGCGGTCTCGCTCAATGTTACCAACGGTTTGACCTATCACATCGCCGTCGATGGCTTGGGCACGAACGGCACGGTGGTCGGCGCCAACGCCGGTGCGATCGTGTTGAACATGGCATTGCCGAATCCTTATCCGGTCTTCCTCACGCAGCCGCAAAGCCTCGTCGTGACGCAGGGTGCGACAGCGACGTTCACGGCGACGACGGCTGGCCCGGGGCCGCAGACCTACAACTGGCGGTTGAACGGGACCACCATCCCGGGCGCGACGAATCTCACCTACACCCGCGCCAACGTGCAGGCGACGAACGCCGGCAATTACACCGTGGTCGCGAGCAATTCATCCGGTTCGACCACGAGCGCGGTGGCCGTGCTCGTGATATCCGGCCCGCCGACAATCACGACGCAGCCTTCCGACAGCTTCGTGTCGCGCGACAGTACGGGCGTCTTCGTCGTCGAGGTTGTGGGAGTGGGGCCGTTTGCCTACCAGTGGCGTTTCAATGGTGCGGATATTCCCGGCGCTACCTTGAACACGCTGACCCTGGAGAATGTTCAAGGCCGGCAGGAGGGCGCGTACTCGGTGCGCGTCACGAACCCCGGTGGTTCGGTGACCAGCCGCGACGCCTCCCTGATTGTCGATGACGGGCTGGTGAGCAACACGTTCAATGTGCTGCTCGACTTCACCAACACGTGGCGCTTCGAGGCGTCGGGTCAGAACCTGGGCAACGCGTGGCGGTTTGCGGACTTCGATGATTCGAGTTGGGCGAGCGGCGCAGCGCTGTTTGGCTACGAATCCACGCCGGACATTTATTCGTTCCCGTTCAGCACACCTTTCACCGCGAACTCGCCGGGCGGCACCGCGATTCAGACGTATTATTTACGCACGCATTTCCACGTCGAGGATCTCGCTTCGGTCGGATCCCTGACCATCTACGCGTTCGTGGATGACGGTGCCGTTTGGTATCTGAACGGTCGTGAGGCGGTTCGCATCCGCATTCCAGGCAATGCGCCGGTGGATGGCGTGGGCTATGCCGTCCGCGCGAACAACCAGAACAACGAGGGTAGTCCTGACATCCTCGACTTGCCGGTGACGAACCTGTGGCCGGCGAAAACCTGCTGTCGGTGGAGTTGCATCAAGGCAACCTGCCGAGCAGTGATGTGGTGTTCGGCATGTTGCTCGGCTCATTCAAGGCCGCGACGAACGGCCCGGTGGTTTCTGTTCAAGGCGCGGCGGAGGGCGATCCAGTTCAAGTGACGGTCACTGGCATTTCGGGTCGTAACTACGCTCTCGATATCTCGACCAACCTTGTGAACTGGTTGCCGGCGGTGACGTGGACGAACTTCACGGGAACAGCCGACTACCTGGATCCTGTTTCGCCTGCGGCGGGGAATCGCTTCTACCGCGGTCGTCTGGTGCGCTGAAAATCATCGCGGCAGGCGGCGTGGTGTTCGAACATCACGCCGCCGCGCTGCGTTCAGTTCATCTCGCACGCGCGCATCAGCGCCTCTTGCACGTTCATCTCCACCTCGATTGAGAACGGCAGCGCCTTCTGTTCGCGGATCGCGGAGGCCAGTTCATCGAACTCTTCCACGTAGCGTCGATACACCGGCAGCTTCACCTCGTGCTTCCCGGCTGGGTAGGGACCGGCGGCTTTTGCGAGGTCGATGGTCAGTGCCGGTTGTTCCAGTGGTTGAACTTTGGCGGAGCCGTTCGTACCGAGGATCTCGAAGAATCGCTGCGGTCCGGCGTTCGGCTGCAACGGCGCGCTGGTGATGATGCCCATCGCGCGCGGGAACTCGAACACCGCGACGGTATTGTCCGCCAGCAGATCGTCCGTCGCTGCCGAATGCTTGAGAAACGGAGTCACCTTCACCGGCTTTCCCAGGAGTCGAACCAATGGATCGATCAAATGACAGCCCTGCTCGAACATCGCGCCGCCGCGAAAGCGGGCCCAGTCGCGACGTTGGTCGGCGCCCGCGAGCGTGTTCATGGTCGCGCGCACGAGGAAGACATCGCCCAGCCAGCCTTTGCGCGCCGCCTCCAGCGCGGCGTTGATGCCCGGATTGTAACGCCACATGTAGCCGACCTGGAGGAGGAGCTTTCGTTCGGCGGCGATCTTCAGCAGCTCTGCGAAGCCTTCGAGTGAATCCGCGGGCGGTTTCTCCACGTGCACATGCTTGCCGGCCTGCAGTGCGCGCTTCGCGTCCCGCGCATGATGTGCGACGGCGGATTCCACGATGACGACATCCACGCTTTCGAAGAGCTCCTTGGCGGACATCCAGCGCGCGTCCGCTGGACCTTTCGCCCGCACGGCGTCGTCTTCCTCGCACAGACCGATCAGATGCCAGATGGGCGATTCGAGGATGACCTTGTGCTTCTCCTTGAAGTGCGAGTAGCCGGTGCCCAGGAAGCCAACGCGAATGCGGGCTGAGCCTTCGGCGGCGGACAGCGGTGCGGGAAGCATGATCGAGCCTGCCGTCACGAGCGAGGCGGCGATGAATCGACGGCGATTGAGTCGAGGCATTTTCATTTGCTGTCAGTCCGTTCTAGCACTTCAGACTCCGGTGTCGACCGGACAATTCAGCTCGCCGGCGCGGATGAAAAATCTTTTCCGCAACGGACACCTCGGTAACCTTCGCCGCACAACACATGAAAGCACCTGCACCGCTCAAGCCGCGTCACGTTTATCTCATGGCCAATGGCGACCTCCGCACGTCGGCCAACCAGAAATGCTGGGCTGAACAAGCCAAGATGGAGGCGATCCTGATCAAGGCGCTCAAGGCCGAGGGCTGGACCGTAGTTCGCGCGCATCTGTTCGACAAGGCGAAGGGCCACGGCTTCATCGACTCGCAGAAGATGGGCATGGAAGTCTTCCGCAATCTCGACCCCAACGCGCCGCTGATCGTCGCCGAGTGCGTGTGGCAATACAGCCATCACGTCCTCCACGGGCTGCTCACGCACCGCGGCCCCATTCTCACCGTCGCCAACTGGAGCGGCACCTGGCCGGGGCTCGTCGGCATGTTGAACCTGAACGGTTCGATGACCAAGGCGGGCATTCGCTACAGCTCGCTCTGGAGTGAGGATTTCAAGGATGACTATTTCAAGAACGGCCTTCGCCAGTGGCTCTCGACGGGGCTGGTCACCCACGACACCAGCCACGTCCGCGATCTCGCGCTGCCAAGCTGCCGGCGGCGGACGAGAAGATCGGACGCGACTTCGCGCGCGAGTTGCGTCAGCGCAAGGCCATCCTCGGCGTGTTCGATGAAGGCTGCATGGGCATGTTCAACGCCATCATCCCCGACGACCTCCTGCACGCCACCGGGATCTTCAAGGAACGCCTCAGCCAGTCCACGCTCTACGCCGCCATGCGCAGGTGCCCGGGCGCCGAGGCGCGCTCGCGTGGCTGGTGCGCAGAAGGGCATGTGGTTTGACTGGGGCCAGGACGAGGCCACCGAACTCACCGAGGCCCAGACGCTGGCGCAGTGCAAAATGTACATCGCCGCCCTCCGCATCGCCGACGACTTCGGCTGCGACACCATCGGCATCCAGTACCAGCAGGGCCTGAAGGACCTCGCGCCCGCCAGCGACCTCGTCGAAGGCACGCTCAACAACGTCGATCGTCCGCCGGTGCATCCGTCGATGGGCGCGTGCTCTTCGCGGGCGAAGCGCTGCCGCACTTCAACGAAGTCGACGAATGCGCCGGCCTCGACGGCCTGGTCACCTACCAACTCTGGCGGAAGCTGGGCTTCGCGCCGGAGAACACGCTGCACGATTTGCGCTGGGGCCAGCACTACAAGGGGCCAGGGCGTGGACGATTACGTCTGGGTCTTCCTGATCTCCGGCGCCGCGCCGCCGGCGCATTTCGTCGGCGGCTGGAAAGGGGCCAGCAGCGAGCGGCAGCCCTCCATGTATTTCCGCCTCGGCGGCGGCTCCGTGAAAGGGCGTCAGCAAACCGGGCTGGATCGTCTGGAGCCGCGTCTTCGTGATGGACGGCCAGCTGCACTGCGACCTCGGCGTGGCGAAGTCGTCAAGCTGCCCGAGAAGGAAACCGAACGGCGCTGGCGCGAAACCACGCCGCAGTGGCCCATCATGCACGCGGTGCTCGATGGCATTTCACGCGACCAGATGATGGCGCGGCACAAGTCGAACCACATTCAGGTGGTTTACGCGCCGAACGCGAAGGAAGCCCAGCGCGCGATGCGCATCAAGGCGGCGGCGATGGCGGGAGCTCGGACTCGAAGTTCACCTCTGCGGGAATGTGGACCTGGCCTGAAAGCTGATCGCGGACGTTGGGTTCCAACCAGGGATACCGACATGATTTAGGTTCCCCGTTTCATTCGAAGACATCTGGAAGAATCGTGGTTTGAGTGAGCTTTCGGTCGCTTTTGGTCTGGTGGCTGCGGCAGGTTTTCTCGTGGTTGCTGTTGGTTGGCGTTGCCCTTGAAAGAGCCTGGCTCAACCGGCGTGGATATTCGTGCCTGCTTGGGTGGTTGGCTGGTGTTCATGGGCTGGTTTTGGATCGTCCTGGTAAGCATCGAAGCCGTCAAGCCCCGGTAAGCGTCACTCAACTGGGGAGTTAACCATTCTGCAGGTGACGTATGCTCTGGTTGTCGGAGTGCAGTTCCTGTTTGCGTCGCCAAAGGATCGTCAACGCTTCCAAGTGATCGGGCAAGTGTTTGAAGTGGTCATTATTGGTTTCATTGTGTCTATTTCACCTTGGCCTGGGGCAGCGGGTGAAGGTTCCGTTCGCTACCTCGCATTCTCGCGATGGTGGGGTTGGTGGTGATTACTTCAAATAGAGGTAACTGTAATTCCCGGACT
>JADJPG010000048.1 GCA_016713365.1 Verrucomicrobiota bacterium
CGCGGCCGACTCTCCCTCGCCGCCCGCGCGTGGACACCGGCGCTGCAACTTGAACTCGCGAAGGCTGCGGCCAAGGACGAGAAACCAAAGGACGAACCAAAGAAGGACGGCGACGCAAAACCTGATGGCGAAAAGAAGCCCGATGCGAAACCGAAGGAACCCGACAATCGCAACGAAGAGGATCGTGCGTTCTTGAAGTGGATCGATCAGAACGATCCGTCACGATTCATTCCCTGGAAAAGCATCGAGCACCCGGACTTCCGCGGCAAACGCGTGGAAGTCGGCGGCTTCGCTCCGTTCGCGCGAACGTTGCCGCCCGCCAAGTCCCTGCCTGACCTCGCCGCCATGCACGGTCGCTTCTTGACGGACCTCGCGGGAAAACTTCCGCGCATCGCCATTCGCAGCGTCGAAGCGAAGCCGCTCGGCGCGTCCGTTTACGAAGTCACGGTGAAAGTCGAAAACACTGGCTACCTGCCCACTTCGCTCGCACAAGGCGGCGTCAGTCGCGAAGTGCATCCCACGCGCGTGGTTCTGAAAGTCGATCCGAAGCAACTGCTCTCCGGCAATCGCGTCACCATGCTGAACGCCATCGCAGGTGGCGACGCAAAGGAGGCGCGCTGGGTGGTCCGGGCGAAGGACGCCAAGAAGCTCAGCATCGAAGTGATTTCCATGATTGCCGGCCGAACTGAAACTGAAGTGGAACTCAAAGAGGAGACGAAGTGATGAACCGCCTTTTGAAACCAATCCTCCTCGCGACGGCGTGCTGCGCCCTGCCCTTTGTCGCGCTCGCGCAAATCTCCGATCGCAAACCGGACGACAGCGATCCGGCGAAGCATTCGTATCCCGCGCTCGGCATCGGCGCGAAACGCAAGGTCGATGTCGAATGGAACCGCTTCTACGATCACGCCGGACTGGGCGCAATTCTCGCGCGGCTGCACAAGGAATTCCCTGAACTCACCAGGCTCTACTCCATTGGCAAATCGGTAGAAGGTCGCGACATCTGGTGCCTAGAAGTCACCAGCCGCAAGGGCGATGCGAAGCGCAAGCCGGGCATGTATATCGATGGAAACATTCACGGTAACGAGGTGCAAGGCGGCGAGGCCGTTGCCTACACTGCATGGTATCTCTGCCATCAATACGGCAACTTGGAAAAAGTCACCGAGTTACTCGACCGCTGTGTCTTCTACCTCTTCCCCACCATCAATCCCGATGGCCGAGATCATTGGCTGAAGGAAGCGCACTCGGCGCACAGCTCGCGCTCCGGCGTGAAGCCGCTCGACAACGATCGCGACGGCGTGGCTGATGAAGATGATGCCGAGGACCTCGACAACGACGGTGCCATCACCCAGATGCGCATCAAGGATCCGAACGGCCGCTGGAAGCCGCATCCGCAGTATCCCGAGCAATTGATGATTCAGGTTGGCCCCGAGGAACGCGGCGAATACACGTTGCTCGGCCAGGAGGGAATCGACAACGACGGCGACGGTCAGGTGAACGAAGACGGCCGTGGCTGGTTACGACATGAACCGCAACTGGGCCTGGGACTGGCAACCCGCCTACCTGCAGTTCGGCGCGCACGAGTATCCGTTCTCGCTCCCGGAGACTCGCGCCATTTCTGAGTTCCTCGAATCACATCGCAATGTCGCCGCACTCCAGACCTACCATAACGCCGGCGGCATGATCCTCCGCGCGCCCGGACGTGAAGGCGGCGTGATGCGCGGAGGGGACGAGCGGGTTCACCTCCAAATCTCACAGCGCGGCGAAAAGATGCTCCCAGCCTATCGCGCGATGGTGGTGTGGAAAGATCTCTACACCGTCTGGGGCGGGGAGTTCGACTGGACCTACGGCGCGCTCGGCATCGTCTCGCTCTCGAACGAACTCTGGAGCATGCGTAACCTGGACCGCGGCGCCGCTGGCCCGTCCGGCGAAGATGGCGCGGCCTTCCTGCGCTACGTGCTGCTGAACGACGGCGTTGTGAAATGGCATCCATACACACATCCCACGTTCGGCCAGATTGAAATTGGCGGAACGAAGAAGACCTGGAGCCGCGTGCCGCCGTCCTTCCTGCTCGAAGAGGAATGCCATCGCAACATGGCCTTCACCCTCTATCACGCCGACCAGATGCCGCTGCTGCAACTCAGCGAAGTGTTGATGGAAAAGATGGATGACGGATTGTTCAAAGTCTTCGTCACCGTCGAGAACCGCCGCCTCATCCCGACCCGCACCGAGCAGGACGTGATCAACAAGATCAACACGCCCGATCTCTTCCTCCTGAAAGGCGACAACGTGAAGGTCATCTCCGCTGGTCGCGTAACGGATCGTTTCTCCAACCGCTTTGAAGCCGTGGAGCGCCGTCCGGAACGCGTGGAAGTTCCGACGATTCCGGGAATCGGCGTCGTGCGAGTTCAGTTCGTGGTCAGCGGCAGCGGACGCTTCACAATCACCGTCGACTCCGTGAAAGGCGGCGTGATCGAGGCCACGCAGACATTGCCGTAAGAAACGCGAGTCCCATCAATATCTGAAGCGCTTAATTAGTAAGCGGAGTACCCACCTTAAATCATGAGGAAGCTAGCCGGAATCTGTACCATTGTATTGGGGTGCCTATTTCTTACAGCGTGCAGTTCCAACAGTGAGAAGGAATCGATGCTGGAGTCTTTCGGATTAGCGGAAGAGTTGGCAAATCAAGCCACAATCATTCAAAGCCGGTCAGTGTTGGCATTGAAGAACGTTCAGCCCGACCAGTTCTCCCAACTGAGAACGCAGATTGGTCAATGCACAAACTGGAACACGTTGAGCACTTCCGGAAGTATTCGCTCGGGAGAGTTTCACCTCACCGGCCAAGGACGGCGGATAGATTATTGCACAGGGATTTTCTCGGCCGGACGAGCGCGCGTTGCAGCCTACGACCGCGAGGGACATGTATTGTACCTAATCTGGGCCGACTCGGTGATGTAAAGTTGGAAGCCACCCGCCACTTCCGAATCACTCCGCTCCCGTTTTCGGCGCCTGCATCTTCTCGCCGAGCTTCAGGTATTCCCACACGGCGCTGATTTGCTTCTCGCCGTCGCCGTCGAGCACATCCGTCAGCGGGCTTTTGCCCTCGTCAAAATACGCCGGCATCTTCGTCTGCGGATCGATGCTCGTCGGTGCGCGGAACCAGCGACGGTAAAAGTCCGGCAGCAACCGCTCCGCCGTGTAGGCCAGGTTAATCCCTTCACTCTCGAACACCTCCAACGCCAGCATCGAACCAACGCCGTGGCACGAGATGCACGAGAAGCCGCCGTCCTTGCCCACCAGCTTGCGGCCAATCTCCGCCATCGCCATGTCCACCGGCTTTTCCGCCGGACGTCTTCGGCGCGTAGCCATGCTGCTGCGCCATGCCGACGGCGAGGTCTTTAGCACGCGACTTGAAGGCCGGCATGCGCGCATCGATCCACGGCTCCCCCTTCGGATGCGCGTCGTAGCGAATCTTGTGCGGAATCTCGCCCGCGATGAACTTTGTCGCCCACTCGGGTTTCAGTTTTCCGCCAAGGACTTCAAACGTCGGGATGAGATCAATCTGCCCGTGACAGGAGGTGCAATTCAGCGCCCGCGTGTGTCGCTCCGCAAACTCCGCGGGAACATGACGCGACAGCGAGCCGAAGCCCGCGAGTGTGAACGCATTCAGCGACTCGCGTTGCGCCTCGGTGAATCCGTGGTCTGCAAGTGGCTTCGCCCCCAGACAGTCTCCGGCGGGAACAGACGAGCGATCCTTCTTGTGGCGACTGGCTAGCGCGTCCAGCGCCGGAGCCTTGAACTGATTCTCGATGCCGAGGCTGTGGCAATTCAGGCAGCCGGTAGCCTGCACCAGTTTCTTTCCCTTCTCGATGATCGCTGCATCGGTCGGCGCTGCTTTCAATTCCGGCTTTGGGGCGGCGGCGAACAGCCAGTCTTCCAATTCCTTCGCCTCCTTCTCGCTGAGATGAAAATCTGGCATGCGCGTCCACGCGTAATGCGCGTCAGGCTTGCGCAAGAAATCCGCGAGCTTTCCGGCCGGGAACTTCTCGGCGATGCGTTTCTGCGAGAGCTTCGCCGCATCCGGTTCCTTTGCGTCGGGCGGATTATGACAGCCCGTGCAATGCAGACGTTCGTAGAGCGGCTTCGGATCGCTGTTCGGCGCGTGACCTTCGCCTTCTGCGGGTTCGTTCTGCTTGGTCTTGTAGGCAACAGTGCTGAACTTCACCTCACCACCCGTCTTGAGCGATGCAAGATACGCCGCCATCGCCTCCGCATCCTCCTTCGCCGTGGCTCCGTGCAGCAGCTTCGGCATCTGCGCGCTCGGGCGGATCGATTTCGGATCCAAAATCCAACGCGCCATCCAGTCATAGTTCCGTCGTGCGCCAATCCCCTCGAAGCCCGGCGCGTCCATCTTCAACTCCGGAACGCCCGTCTCCACCAGTTTCGCGTCGGTGTGACATTTGATGCAGCGATGGTCGAGGAACAGCTCACGGCCTTGCCGCACTTGAATCGACTTCACCAACTCCGGTGTGGTCGCGTGCGTGAAGGCCCCATTCGGAATCGGCCCGGTGAACGGCGGCCTTTCCGTCCAGGACAGGCGCACGAATGAATCGCCCTTCTCCGCCGACTTGTAGGTCGCCTTGAACGCATTTGCGCCCTTGTTCAATTGCACCGGTTTGCTGAGCGGGACATTGCCGCCGTCGCTCGATCCTTCCAGCACCACCGCGCCGTTAATCTCGACCTTCAAACTTCCACTGAGCGCCGCGTCGAACGAAAAATTTCCGCGCAGGTCGGCGATCAGCGAACCTTCCCACGTCGCAGTGAACGCACCGCCGGCCACGAACGGAGTCGCCGGCTTGCCCGCTTCGACATGCAGCCAGACGTTCTGCGCCACCGAGGTCTCCTTCTGGCCACCAGACTCGATGGTGAGCGCCAGTCCGGCCTCGGGCTTCTCTGCCGCCAAGGTAACCACGCTCGCGCCGCTCATCAGGATCGCCAGCACCACAAACAACACTCGCCGAACTTCAATCAACAAACAGATGGTCTTCATGCAAATTGATAATCCAACGCCGGCCTTCCGGCCGGCGGGTTATCGAATCAGACGAACGGGGCAGGCTCAACTCTCGAATCAAATGCGTTTCCGGAAAACCTTCTGAGTCTTTGTGCATCTGTAGCCAAGGCTCTCGTAGAATTGGTGCGCATCAGCACGGTCATCCCGGCAACGCACCGATACTTCATACGCCCCGCGCTCGCGGGCCCACGTCGTCAAGCTTCGGCCAATTGCCGTCCAACACCCTGTCGTCGCGAGTCCGTATCCACTACCAGCCCGCCGATCTCGACCCGATAATCGGACTCGATGAGCTGGGAAAGGAAACCGTGAATCCAACCAGTCAAAATTCCTTGAGCTGATTCAGCAACGAGGACCAGATCCGTGGAACTTGCGAGCAACTTATTCAGACGGCGCTGGACGACCTCTGATTCCACCGGATACCCGAGCACCTTCGAAAGCCGGACAATCTGTTCGGCATCACGAAGCGTAGCTCGGCGGATCGTCATTCTCCCATTTCACTCGGCTGCCGCTTCAAGGAATCGCATGCACCGTGTGCATCACTTCCTGTGCGACGGCGGTTCCATCCGCGGCCTTGAGGTTGAACTTGATCGTCTGCTGCATCACCGGCTTGAAGTCCGCGATCTCCACCGTGAGCGTCTTGCCGTCCGCCGAGAGCTTCGTCGCGGTGATGTCGAGATTGTCGCGCCCGCGCTTCTTCGGATCGGCCACTGAGAACTCCGGCGAACCGTAGTTCGACGTGCGCGCGTAATTCCAGCGCTTGCCGCTGACGTTCTGCGCATCCGTGGCCGCAGCGCGATCGAGTGGCTGCGTGAAGGTCAGCTCCACGCCGTTCTTCACCACCTTGAGCCCGCGCACTGAATAAACCGGCTTGCCCGTGTAACGCACGCGATCGAAGCCAGTAATCTTCGCCGCGTTGCTCTGCCATTCGCTCAGGCCGCAGACGTAAAGCTGGCCGTCCTGTTTGTGAAACTTCGCGCGCATCACCGACGACGTGAACTTCAGCGGGAACTTCACCACGCCGCCCTGCATGCGACCGTCGCCAATCGGTTCCTTCATCACGAGGAACAAGCTCGATTGCCCGTACGACTCATGGAGCAGCTCCCCTTTGTAGGGGCCCCACTTGTCGCTCGTCACCCAGATCTGTCCGCCGCCCGAGTTGTCATACGACTTCGCCAGCCAGCACAACGGCGACACAAACGAATCAGCGAGTTCCTTCGGCGTCAGCTCATTGATCACACCTGCGAAATGTCCGGGTTTCGTCACCCACGTAATCGGCGTCGTCGGCACCCAGGTGCCTTCGTTGTCGCTGGCGGTGAGCTGGCCGTCGGCGCGCACGCCGATGCCGTTGGGCGCGCGGTAGCCACGAGAGATGATCTCAAACTTCTTTCCATCCTTGCTCACCTTGAAGAAGCAGCCCGAGTGCGAGCACACCGTGCCGTTGCCGAGCGACGCCTTCTGGTTGCCGAACCCGCCGCCGCCCGCGTTCACGGGATTGGCCTTCGCAAAGTAGAAGTTCCCTTTCGCGTCCGTCTGGAGATCGAACAGGAACTCGTGGAAGCCGCGCGTAGACATCACCTGGTTGTTGAAGTTCTCGTAGTAATCCGCCTCTCCGTCCTTGTTCAAATCGTAATAGCGCGTGAGCTGATCGCGGCCACTCGTGTAAATCACGTCATCCACGATCACGAGCCCCAGCGTTTCATACTGGCCCGAGGCGTATCGCCGCCACTCCAGTTTGTCCAAATCTTCATCGATGCCGCTGACGATCCAGATGTCGCCATCGTGCGTGCAAAGCGCCGCGCGCTTGCCGTCCTTGAAAAAATCCATGCCCGCGAAACGCACGCGACGTTTCCACGGATTATCCGTCGGCGCAGTGATCGAATCCGTTACATAAGCGCCGTCCGGCGTCGCGCTCGTGTTCAAGACGCCCTTCGTCACCACCGCTTCCGGCCAACGCGCGGGGCCGCCCTTCGCGAACGCCACCATCGTCGGCTTCTCGTTCACGAAGCCCGCGACCTTCGATTGATTCGCCGCCTCGCCCGTCCAGGACAACACGCTGAATGTCGCAGCCGCCGTGCCCTTCGCGATCTTCAACACCGCCGCGTACCGCCCACAACCTCCAGCGAAGCACCCTTCGGAGCGCCCGCGAGCGCGATCCACGTCACGTTCGTGCCGGCGGTCAGCGTCAGCGTGTTGCCTTCCGACTTCACCGTCGCGCCCGGAATATCCGCCAACAGCGCGATCAAATTCGCCTTCGCCTTCTTCGTTTGGAACGTGCGCGTGAAGGCCACTTCGCCGCCGTTCACGAACGCGCCCGGCTGTTCATAAATCTTCGTGCCCAGCACCGTGTAGGCCAGCACCACGCTTGGCCCGTTCACGTAGAGGCCATCCCAGCGGCACCACTCTTCCGGCAACGGCCCGAACGGTTCCGCGCGCGGATCGGTAAATTCGCCCTTCGCATTCGCCCATCCGGGAACTTGATGCGTCCCAAACTTCTGCGCGCCCACGATGGCCGGATGCGACCCGTGCCCACCGTCGAACGCCACGCCCTTCGTCGAGATGTAGCCGCCCGTCCAGCCCGCCGCCATGCGCAGCAAGTCCGTGTCGAAGAGCACATTCGCCGCGCCCTCGGGCAACACGCGAATAGCGAATCCTTTCATCGCGACGTTGTTCGAGGGAAAGTTCGCGCTGATGCACGCGCCCTGGAACGGGAAATCCTCCTGCAACAAACTCGACTTGCCCTTCGCGCCTTGCGCCAAAGCACCGCCCGCGAAAGCTGCGAGGAGGAAACCGACCAGAAGCGAAGGGAACGAGGAAGCCCGCGTTACGCGGACAGACGACGGGAGAGACTTTGCGCGCGCAATCCGAACAGCGCGGGCTGAGTTTGAGAGCGTTGAATGATGCATTTCTTCTGTTTGACCGAGGTCGAGTATTGTTTTCCGGAACCGAAATGAAACGTCGCGGTCGTCGTCTCCTCGGGAGGAGTTACGAACGGCGCGGGTTGTGGTTCTTTCGCGGACCGGTTCATCTTTGCGCATTCTTGGACAACCGAGCGCAAACCACTATTCACGGAAATTCCCGGGCCTGCCCAGCTCAAATCATTCATCGTTTTCCTCCCGTCGCGGCACCGCTTTTCCATTTTACCTCGCGCCGGCCGGTTCCTACTCTCGCCCCATGACAACCATTCCTGCTTTCGTTCCGCCGCAACGCACCCTCATGGGCCCCGGCCCCAGCGACGTCGCGCCCTCCGTGCTCAAGGCCATGTCCGCGCCGCTCCTCGGCCATCTCGATCCCGTGTTCGTGAAGATGATGGACGAGATCAAGGCCATGCTCCGGCAGGTCTTCATCACCAAGAACGAAATGACCTTCCCCGTCAGCGGCACCGGCAGCGCCGGCATGGAATTCTGCTGCGCGAACCTCATCGAGCCTGGCGATGAAGTCATCATTGGCGTCAACGGCGTGTTCGGCACGCGCATGTGCGACGTGGCGGAACGCTGCGGCGCGAAGGTCATCAAGGTCGAAGCGCCGTGGGGCCAGATCATCGAGCCGAAACAAGTCGCCGAAGCCCTGCGTCATCACCGGCCAAAGTTCGTCGCCATCGTTCACGCCGAGACCAGCACCGGCGCGCTCACGCCCGTCGAAGAGATTTCCAAAATGGCGCACGACCGCGGCTCGCTCATGCTCCTCGACACCGTCACCTCCCTCGGCGGCTGCCCCGTGCGCCTCGACGACTGGGGCATCGACGCCGTTTACAGCGGCACGCAGAAATGCCTGAGCTGCCCGCCCGGTCTCTCGCCCGTTTCGCTCAGCCCGCGCGCGCTCGAAGTCGCCACCAAGCGCAAGACCAAGGTGCAAAGCTGGTATCTCGACGTGAACCTGCTCGCCAGCTACTGGGGCGAGCAACGCGTCTACCATCACACCGCACCCATCTCCATGAACTACGCCCTGCACGAAGCCCTGCGCCTCGTGCTGGAGGAAGGACTGGAAAACCGCTGGCTGCGTCACGAACGAAACCATCTCGGACTCAAGGCCGGCTTGAAGGAACTCGGCCTCGGCATTGCGTCGCAGGAAGGCCATCAACTCTGGCAGCTCAACGCCGTGACCGTGCCCGAAGGTGCGGATGAAGCCGGCGTGCGCAAGCAACTCCTCACCGATTTCAGCATCGAGATCGGCGCCGGCCTCGGCCCGATGAAGGGAAAGATCTGGCGCATCGGCCTGATGGGCGCCACCTCCACGCCGGAGAATGTGAAGAAGGTTCTGGGAGCGCTGAAGACTTGTTTGAACAAGTAGTATTCGACGTAAGGAGAATCAAATTAAGATAACCCGCACCGACCGGCCATGAGGCGCGAACAGAAACAAATGAGTCTCGCGACCTCGACTCCTACTCATCGACTGGTAGGAGTCGACGTAAGGAGACTCTGATCGATCAACATTCCATGAGCGAGAACCGCCAGCCGTTTCGCGACCCGCTCAACCGCCCGTTCTATCTGCCCCGCCTCCCTTGCGAACATTACCAAGGTGACGCCGTCGTCCTTTGGACGCTCACGATGTTCGACCGCGCCCGAGGCTGGCTGACCGATGACTTCCACCATCGCTTCCGAGAACTGCTGCTCCACGCCTCCGCACGTGAAGGCTTGCTCTGTCCGGTCTATTGCCTCATCCCCGATCACCTGCATCTCGTCTGGATGGGCCTGCGCCGCGATACCGACCAGCGGAACGGAATGGCGTTCCTTCGAACCCAACTTAAGCCGCTGCTGAAACCAGTGAAGCTTCAAATGCAGGCGCAGGATCACGTTTTGCGGGCGGAGCAACGCAAACGGGGTGCGTTCGCCAAGGTGTGTTTCTATGTCGGCGCCAATCCGGCGCGGGCCGAACTGGTGAAACGCGAGGCAGACTGGAAATTCACCGGCTGCGTCGTACCGGGATATCCGAGCCTGCACCCATTGGCTGAAAACTACTGGCCCACCTTCTGGAAGCTCCACGGTAAGATGCGGCATCCCGACGCCGGGGACATCCAACGCCCTCCGATTTAGAATGAGTCTCCTGACGTCGACTCCTACATCATCAACTCGTAGGATTCGACGTCAGGAGAATCAAATTGAAACCTTCCACCACCAACCAATCGGCTGCCCCACACGGAAACAAATGAGTCTCGTCACCTCGACTCCTACGAGATAAGATCTGGCGCATCGGCCTGATGGGCACCACCTCCACGCCGGAGAATGTGAAGAAAGTGCTGGGGGCGCTGAAGGTGTGCCTCAATAAGTAGCGGCACTTTGGAGTCGCAACGAGGTGTGCTTTCACATCAAGTCCAACTCAATGACTTTCCCGTTCGATGCAAGAACCAGATAGGCGGCGAGAAAAAGCTGCTTGAGTTGAGGGAGAAATTCTTGAGTCGCTGCTATCACCCTACGCCAGTGCGCATCGGAGTGCTGAAGAGTGCCATCGTCCTCAACGTAGACGATCAGGCCGGTTCCTAGGCCGTAGTGCTTCGTCAGCTTGTCTTTTATTCGCTCCCTCAAACGCTCGATCACTTCATTAACCACCTCGCCAACTTCCCTAAACTCAGCTTCGACGCGCATCGTTCTCATTCCTCGTTCCTTTTGTGATTCCAACCGACCTGACATGCTTACCCAACCATGCTCAGCCAAGTGAGCCATTCGCAGCATGTGATCTTTTCCATTCACTACGTAGGTGATTTCTAACTTAGAAGGAATATGAGGTGAAGCCTCAGCGACCTCTACATCCCCAGCCTGATTGCCCAACACATTTCTGACTCGAACACTGGCCCATTGACTGCCTTTTTCCTGTAACAAACGATAAAGCGGAAACACCTCCTCGTAGATTTGCTTCGCGATTCCACCGTGCGTCAGCACTTGGTGTTTTAGTAACTCGTCTTGGTGTGACTGAATTCTCGAGAGAAGGCCCTCGAACCAATTTACAAAGTCTTGGGGAGAACGGCGAGTTTCGATCTCCGCTCTAGTGACAAGGTCTTCAAGCTTCATGGTTCACGGCTACTACACTAGATTGATTTATTAGAGAAACGCCAGAGCTCCGGCGTAGTCCAAGAATACTTCGCGAGGTTCCCGGCGTTGGCGTGTTGCGCCAGCGTTTGGAGTGCGGCGCTGCTCCGCCGCTGCTGGCCTTCTCAGCCCGGAGGGCTGAATGAAAGTAGCCAGTGGGCAGGCTCGACCAGCGTGAGAGCCGCACCCACCGGTTTCTTTTCCCCCATATTATCGCGTCCCGGAGGGACGCATGAACCGTCACCATTCTCATCCGCCCCCCGGGGCGGTTAATCTTCTGCGACCGTTTCCGGTGGGTGCGCTCACGCTTCCCACTGGCTACCGTCGTTCGCGCCTTCGGCGCGTCCTCGACACCTCATTTGGCACCGCTCACCGGCGGGAAGATCGGCTTCTCGGACGCAACCGGCACGAGTCGCACTTCCAGAAGATCAACGAGGTAACCGAGTAATCCAGGCTCGGGCTGGAAGACCGCCCGCTGTCGGCCGCCCGGCAATTCGATGCGCCCAAAGTTCGCCGCGCGATAGGTATCCCACGAACCCGTGGCGGAAATCTTGTCCGCCACCGCGCGGTCGCCGATCTGAAACCGGAATCCGTCACCGGCCTCGTTCTCGTCACAGGCCCATTGCAGCCACACGTCATAGGCGCCCGCCGTCGGCACCTCGATCGACCACGCCGCGCGCGCGTCGGCGCCATTCCAACTGCCGAGGTTCCCATGCTGCGTTTCCAGCGCGATACCGTCGCCGTAGATCTCCGCATTGGACGGCAGCAAGCGCAACGCACCTTTCGCATCGGCGCGCACGAGCGAGGGCGTGTTGCCGGCGACACGCCGCGGAGGAACGGCGCGTGCGTCCAGATGCGCGATCAGATCCGCGATGTCCTGCGGTTTCAGCAGCTGCTCAAATCCCTCCGGCATCAGCGAGAGCCGCGTGCTGGTGAGCGATTCGAGATCGGTGCGCAGGATGGTTTCGCGAGTTCCACCCGGGCTGACGAGTGTGATGCTGTTCGCGCTCTCGCCGGAGAGCATCCCGGAGATTTCATCACCGCCGCGAAGGCGCGCGAGCTGGTTCAAATACCGATCCTCCACCGCCCGGCTCGGATCCAGAATGGCGATCAGCATCCGCTCCGGCGAACGATCCACCACGGACGCGAGATCCGGCGCCGCGCCCTGCCCTTCGCCGCCCAGCCGATGACACGCCGCACAGTGTTGACCATACAATGCCGCGCCGCGCACCGCCTCACCCTTGGCCGCACGCACGTCCGGCAGGTATCGGGCGACCAACTGCGCGCGCTCGGCGTTTTCCGGAGGCGCGAGAAGTTTCCGCGCCCGTTCGCGCACCGCTTCATCCGAATGCGTCAGCAACCGCTGGCGAAGTCCCGCGGCCAGATCCGAGGTGGGAACGGCGCCGGATTCCAGCCGCTCCAGCAACGCGCGCGTCGAATTCGTACGACGCAGCAACACTTCGCCCGCCTGTTCGCGCAGTGCGGGCGTGAGACCAGGCCACGCTTCCAGAAGCGCCTGAGTCACTGATTCGCCGCGCAGCTGCCCCAGCCGCGTCAACGCCGCGCCCTGCAACGCCGGGGGATTCTGCGGCCGCAACAACCCCACCAACGCGACGGAATCCTGCGCCTCACTTTTCTCATCGCGCCCAAGCAGGCTGAGCGCGGAGGAGCGCACGGATACTGTCGCAGCCGGGTCCAAGGCCATCTTTCGCGCCGCGCTCAACAACGGCGGGAGAACGGACAGGACATTTCCCAATTCAACGCCGCGCCGTCCCGAGGCTTCGAGTCCACGAATCAATTGAGCGAACGCGCTGAGCTGCCACGCAGCGTATTCGCCGGTGGCAGAATTCGCCGGACGCCGGAAGCGATCGAGAACTCGAGCGAGCACTCCCGGATCGGGACTGCTCGCGATCAGCTGAACGAGCTGTCCCGTCAATCGTTCCAGCGCGCCGAGAGCCGCGCCACCATCCGCCAGCGCCGCGAATAGTTCGGCTGGGCGCTGGGTCGCCGAGCTCATGATGGCAGTCACCACGTCGCCATTCGCAGCGTCGCGAACCGCCAGTTTCGCGAGAGATTCCGCCGCGCGAACGTCATCCCATTCGCCCAGTGACAACGCGAGCTGGAAGCGAACGCGAAGATCATCGTCGGCCACGCGAGCGCGAATGGCATCCACCAACGACCTGGTCATCCGCGGCTTGCCATCGCTCATCGCACCTTCGCTGAGACGCACCGCATGCTCGCGAACCGCGGGATGAGGATCCTTCAACGCCGCCACGAGCAGTTCAGAAGTCAGCGCCTCCAGCCCATCCAGCGTGCAGAGCGCCTGCAATCGCACCTTCGGATTCGACGCGTCCACACTGAGTCGTCGCAAGGGCTCCGTCGCATCCGGGTCGCGTCGCGTGACGAGCAGTCGTTGCACCGTGTCACGCTGCCAGCCATTGGGATGATCCATCGCGGCGACCAATTCGACTGCGCTCAAGCGATCGAGCCGCGGCGTGGTGCGCAACTTCGCTCCCTTCGGATACACGCGGTAGATGCGGCCATTCTCTTCACCGGCGCGAAGGTTCACGCGACGCTTCACGTCATCCGGAATCCACTCGGGATGCTCAATGTATTGGCGATACATGTCGGCGATGTAGAGCGCGCCGTCGGGGCCAATCTTCATCCCGGTCGGGCGGAACCACGGATCCGTGGAGGCGAGAAACTCCCGCGACAGCTCGGCCTTCCACCGCCTGCTGGTGAAAGAAACGCCATCCGGCTGCAGCACTTCGCACCGCACCAAATTGTGCACGGGTTCGCTGATGAACACTGCGTTCGAAAAGTCATCGCCAAACACGTCATCCCGATACGGCGTCGGGCTGTTCGCAGAGGTGACGTGCCCCGCCATGCCGACGTCGTTCATGCGTTGCTGCTTGCGCCCGATGGCGAACGCCCGCCCGGCATCCGGATACGTCGCGGTCTCGCGGCGCATGCGATCGATGGCGAGCCGGCGGTTCCGTTTCACGTAGTGCTCCGGAATCCAGTAATGCCAGAGCCAGACCGGATTCGCGTTGCCGAACCAATTCCCCCAATCATCGCGATGCCGGCCGAACTGCGTCTGGCCTTCGATGGCCTCGAACTCGCCAGTGTCCGGACGGAAGCGGAAATCCCGCCCGCTGATGCTCACCTTGTCGCCGGTCTTCGCGGATGTCACCACGCCGCCGCTGTCGCCGTTCGCGCCGTAGAGCCAGTTGTCGAGGCCGTAGTCGAAGCCATTGCAGAGATGCTGCTGGTTCCAAACCTTAAATCCGCTGAAGAGCTTCTCGATCCGATCCGCGCGTCCATCGCCGTCGGTATCCTCGGCGTAAAGAATGTCCGGCGACGCGCTGATGAGCACGCCTTTGCGCCACGGGATGAGGCCATTCGGGAAGCTCAGGTTCTCCGCGAAGACCGTCGCCTTGTCGTAGCGCCCATCGCCATCCGTATCCTCGAGAAACTTCACGACGCCGCGAGATTTGCCATCGACCGGCAACGGATAATCACGCATCTCCACGACCCACATCCGGCCATCCTCACCCCACTCCACGAACACCGGGTCTTGAACGAGCGGCTCCGCGGCGACCAACTCCACGACGAAGTTCGTCGCCACTTGAATTGTCGCGAGGGACTCCGACGGCAACAACGGTGGCGGCTGGAATCCGGACAGCAACTCCTCGAAAGAATGCCGCTGCACGATGTTCGGCAGATGCGCGACGTCTTCGTTCTGCACCCACATTTCGCCTTTCGCGAACCACACGCCGTTATTTCGTGCTGCGCCGCCGCGCACGATCTGGGGAATCTCCGGCAACTGCCCGCGCGCTCCGCTGATGACTTCGCGCGACCAGCCCGGGTGAAATCCGAGCACGAGCTTCGGAACCATCAGCGCGAGGTGGTAGCGCTCCTCGTTCGAGAAGATGAGATCGTCCGCGCCATCGGCATTGAAGTCCACGAAGCGCAGACCGTTGTCCTCGCCTCGGGCATTGACGACGGATACACCCGGCGGCAAGCCGTAGGACTGTCGTTTCCACGTACGACCGCTGGCATCCCACGAGAAGACCGCGCTCTGAGATTCGTTGCCGACGATCAGTTCGCACGCGCCGTCCGCATCCACATCGCGCAAGCGCACGCCGCGATCGCGTCCATCTTGGGCGGTGAAGATTGGTTGGCCATCCAGCTCCAGACCGCGCAGCAGATCGGCGTCGGCCACCCACTTCCCGCCGTCAAAGCGCCATGCGCCGGACTCGTGCTCATTGCGGACCAGCATGATGACCGCGCCGTTGCCCATTACCCCAAAGCGTGCACCCGGACGATCCAGTCGCGCCGGAAACTCCGATTCCGCCCAGCGCTTCTGCTCTGGCTGCCACACTCGCGTCTGACGCCGTTGCACATTACCGATGAACACATCCATGTACCCGTCGCCGTTCAGGTCGAGCAGACGCACGCCATTGTCCGAACCATCCGCCGCGCGTAGCGGTTGACCGGCGAGCAAGTTCGTCGTCAGGCGATCGTGTGCTTCGAGGTAGTTGAGAAACTTCACCTTCGCGCCGTAGCGTTCCACGGCGTAGTCGATGAACGCCACATGCTGCGTCGGCGAACTCCATGACGCGGGATGAAAGACGAAGTTGAACGTGCCTTGCTTGAGTGCGACGAGATCGAGCGCGGTCTTCCAATCCTCCAGGAGCTTCGGACTCGCATTGCCCTGGATGTTCTGCGACTGCCAGTCGCTCGGCGTGACGAACGGCATCTCCCAGATGAATCCCGTGTGAACGTACGGGTAGGGATAATTCTCAATCGTGGTGGAGAATGCCGGAAACGGAACGTATTTGCGGAAGCGCTCGCGTCCATCAGTCTCCGTCAGCAGCTCACGCGGCAACGTCGGATCATTCGTGGAAAGGATCATCGCCACCGAGGAATCCATGCGCAGGAACTGCCCGGCGCTGTTCGTCCTTGTGAAGAGCTCCGCAAACAGACGCGGGCTCGCGCTGTTCATCGAATCGCAGCACGGCGTGCGAAAGGCCAGCGGCACGTTGCCAGGGATGTGATTCAACAAATCGACACAGCCGTGGAAGGTCTTCGCCGCATTGGTGAAACTGCGCTGGCCGAGAATCGGGCACGGATGACTGAGCGTGTGCGCCTCGAAAGTCAGTCCTTCCTTCAGCCATTGCTGAAGGTGCGGTTCGTCGGGCTTCGGTGAATTGCTGAAGATGCTGACCGGCGCACGGCCATCGATTCGCTTCAGCCGCTCCAGCATCGGACGCAGGAAGCGCTCGTAGTTCGCGTGCCCGCTCATGTCGTCGATGCCATAGGTCACGACGACCTCGACGCCGTCCTCGCCCACCCACTGCGGCGTCGTGAGCTTCGGAAACGCGTGCGACGGATGGAACGGGTCGGAAAATTCGTCGAGATAGGTCAGGCGATTGGCCGGCGATGGCGCGGAGTGAGCCGACCAAGCGCAACTCAGGAGGAATCCGAGGAGGAGAGTCGGAACCAAACGCCCGATCGCCGTGCGAGTTTCGCCGTTCATGGTTGAGCGCAGCGTATCGCTGGCTCCCCGACGAGTGGAACAGTTTTTTGCGCGGATGCTGGAATTGATTTAACAGAAGGCCGCGAAGGGAACGAAGCGGAGCCGGTGGCGGGGTGAATGAGACGTGGGTTTGAATGGAAGTGAGACTTGAACCGGACATCTTCGTTTCCTTTGCGTCCTTCTGTTCACACCTGAGGCTCGCCAACTGAATCCTCCGCTGCCAGATTCGTCTCATTCACAACGACAGCAACTGATGAAGAGCAAGATTCTATCACCTTTGGGCATCGCCGCGGGCCTCGCGTGCAGTCTCATGCTTTCCGCGAATCTCGGCGCGGCGGCGATTGAGTTCTCTCGCGATATCGAACCAATCCTTATCAAACGCTGCTCCGAATGCCATGGGCCGGATCAGCAAAAGTCGAATCTCCGACTCGACTCCCGTGCGGCTGCATTGAAGGCGGGAAAGTCCGGCGCGCTTGCGTTGGTACCCGGGCAGCCGGACGCCAGCGAGTTGATGAAACGGATTACCACAACGGACAGCGACGAAGTGATGCCACCGAAGGGCGGGCCCTTGACCGAACGCGAAGTCGCTGCAATGCGCCAGTGGATTGCCGAAGGTGCCGTGTGGCCTGAGGTCGACGCCACCAAGCACTGGGCTTTCCAACGACCAATGCGCCCGGAGCCGCCGAAGGTTACAAATCCGCGGTGGGTAAAGAACGAGGTCGATCGGTTCATCCTCGCGCGCCTTGAAAAAGAAGGGCTGCAGCCGCAAAGCGAAGCCGATCGTTATACGCTCGCCCGCCGGGTATATCTGGATCTCACCGGGTTACCACCCAGTTGGGCCGAGGTTCAGACGTTCGTGGACGACAAGTCTCCCGAGGCCTACGAGCGGCTCGTCGATCGGTTGCTCGCGTCGCCGCACTACGGTGAGCACATGGCGCGCGGCTGGTTGGATCTCGCGCGCTACGCGGATTCGAATGGTTACCAGGTCGATCTCGCCCGCTCCATTTGGCCTTACCGCGAATGGGTCATCAACGCCTTCAATCGCAATCAGCCGTTCGACCAGTTCACCATCGATCAACTCGCCGGCGATCTATTGCCGCATCCGACGATCGAACAAAAGATCGCCACGGGCTTCAATCGCAATACGAAGATCAACGACGAAGGCGGCGGCGACGCGGAGGAGTATCGCGTGAAGGCGGTGAAAGATCGCGTGGCCACGGTCGGCACCGCGTGGCTCGGACTGACCTTGAATTGCGCGGAGTGTCACACGCACAAATACGATCCCATCACGCACGACGAGTATTATCAGTTCTACGCGTTCTTCAACAACACGACCGACGGCGGCAACTACAGCGTCGCTCCGACCATCGAAGTTCCCAAGCCCGATCTGAGCGAATCGATTTCCTACGTCCGCAGTCAGCTCGAACAAACCAAGCGCGACCTCGTCGCGGCGACCAACGCACTCGCCGTCGAACAGCGCCAGTGGGAGAAGCTCGCCTCGAAAAGCGGAAACGTTTGGAAGGTGCTGAACCTCACGAACACCTATTCCACCGGCGGCTCCAGCTACACCAATCTGCCCGACGGCTCCGTGCTCGGCACGGGCGTGAATCCAATTTACGACACGATCACGGTCGATGCCGACACCGAACTCACGGGCATCACCGCGGTTCTCCTCGAAGTTCTGCCCGACCCGAGCCTGCCGAAGAACGGCCCCGGACGCTGGGGCGCCAGCGGCAATTTCATCCTCGACGAGTTCTCGTTCAGCGCCGCGCCGCTTCACGGTGCGCGCCCGGCGGAGACCAACCAGTTCTTCGCGAAGGCGACCGCCGACTGGGAGCAGCTCTACTATCGCGCCGAACACGCGGTGGATCGGAATCCGAAAACGGGCTGGGCCATCGGACCACACTTCGGCCAGCGCCACTTCCTCATCGCCGAACTGAAGCAACCGGCGGGCTTCAAGGGCGGCAGCCGGCTGTCGTTCCGGTTCGATCACTACCACGGCAACAGCCATTGCGTGGGGCGCTTCCGCATCTCCGTGACGACCGAGAAGAACGCCGACGCGCTCTGGCCCGTGCCGGACGAGATTCGCAGCGTGGTTGCGACCAAGGCTTCACGTCGCACAGGCGAACAATCCCGCCAGCTCGCGGACTACTTCGCCACGGCGTCGCCGACCATTCGGAACCTCGAGCGCGAGCGCATCCGACTCGAACAACGCCTGAAGGAACTCGCATCTCCGAAGTCCACGACACTCGTGATGCAGGAGCGCACCAACGCCCAGCCGCGGCAGACCTACGTCCATGTGCGCGGCGATTTCCTGACCAAGGGCAAGGACGTTAGCGCCGGCGTTCCCGCCGTCTTCCCGCCGCTCCCGGCGAACCAGCCCGCCAATCGTCTCGCGCTGGCGAGGTGGCTCGTCGATCCCGCCAACCCGCTCACCGCCCGCGTCACCGTGAATCGCTTCTGGGAACGCTGCTTCGGCACCGGCCTCGTGAAGACGAGCGAGGACTTCGGTCGCCAGGGCGAAACGCCGTCGCATCCCGAACTGCTCGACTGGCTGGCCACGGAATTCATTCGCACGGGCTGGGACGTGAAGGCGATGCAGAAACTGATCGTGATGTCCGCGACGTATCGGCAAGACGCCGCCACCGACGCGACGCGTCTCGAAAAGGATTTCTACAACCGACTGCTCTCGCGCGGACCGCGCTTCCGAATGGACGCCGAGATGATTCGCGACCAGGCGCTCGCGGTGAGCGGGCTGTTGAACCCGAAACTCGGCGGACCGAGCGTGTATCCCGAGCAAGTGCCGAATCTCTGGAAAGAGATCGGCTTCCTCCGTCCGGAGATCGGCATGGACGAATGGCCCGTCAGCGAAGGACCGGACCTGTATCGCCGGGCGATCTACACCTTCTGGCGGCGCGTCTGCACTTATCCCACCTTCGCCACGTTCGACGCCCCGAGCCGCGACGTGTGCGTTTCGCGACGCCCACGCACGAACACACCGCTGCAAGCGCTCGCCGGTTTGAACGAACCGACGTTGATCGAAGCCGCGCGCGTTTTCGCCCAGCGCATTCTGAAGGAAGGCGGCGCGAATGACGACGCTCGACTCGCGTTTGCGTTCCGCGTCTGCGCAGGACGTGAACCAACCGTTCAAGAACAGACCCGGCTTCGCAGCTTCCTTGACCAGCAATTGAAAAGCTTCCGCCGCGACCGCACGAGCGCTGAGACGTTGCTGCAGATCGGCGCTGCTCCATTGCCGAGCGACACAGACGCCCGTCAACTCGCGGCGTGGATGATGGTCGCGAACGTTCTTTTCAACCTGGATGAAACTTTGACCAAAGGCTGACCCATGCACCCGCACGCACTCGACCAACTCAAGTTCAGCACGCGCCGCCGCTTTCTCCAGCAATGCACGACTGGCATGGGCGCGCTCGCGCTGGGTTCGCTGTTCAACGACAAACTGCTCGCCGCCGACAGCGCGATGCCGATACTCGGCAAGCCGCACTTTGCGCCCAAGGCAAAGAACATCATCTACCTCTTCCAATCCGGCGGACCATCGCATCTCGATCTCTTCGATCCGAAGCCGGAACTGAAGAAGCGCGACGGACAGCAGGTGCCCGAGGAATTGGTGAAGAACATCCGCCTCGCGCAGATCGGCAAGAACGCGAAGCTGCTCGCCTCGCCCTACCAGTTCGCGCGACACGGCAAGTCCGGCGTGTGGCTGAGCGAATTGCTGCCGCACCTGCGCAGCATCGTGGACGACGTCTGCTTCGTGCAGAGCTTCTACTCGGAGGCATTCAATCACGATCCAGCGACACTCTTCATGAACACCGGCGCGCAACTGGCCGGCCGGCCCGCGATGGGTTCATGGTTCAGCTACGGGCTCGGCAGTGAGAACAAAGATCTACCGGCGTTCGTCGTGCTGATGACCGGCGTCGGCCAACCGCTGACGAACGCGTCGTGGGGCAGCGGCTTCCTGCCAACGGAACATCAAGGCGTGACGCTACGCTCAAAAGGCGACCCGGTGTTGTTCGTCGGAAACCCGCCCGGCATGGGCAGCCAGCGGCGACGTCAATCGCTCGATGCGTTGAAGGACTTGAATCAGGTGCGCTACGACGCGTTGAAGGATCCGGAGATCCAGACGCGCATTGCATCGTACGAAATGGCCTACCGCATGCAAACGAGCGTGCCCGAGGTGATGGACATCTCGAAGGAACCGGCGCGCATGCACGAAGCCTACGCCACCACGCCGGGCCGCGCGTCCTTCGCCAACAACTGTCTGCTCGCGCGCCGATTGGTCGAACGCGGCGTGCGCTTCGTGCAGCTCTACCATCGCGGCTGGGATCATCACGGCGGCCCCGATGGCAATCTCGTGTTCGACCTCAAGAAGCGTTGCGCGGAAACGGATCAGCCCGCGGTGGCCCTCGTGAAAGATCTGAAGGAGCGCGGCCTCCTCGACGAGACGTTGGTGCTTTGGGGCGGCGAGTTCGGCCGCACGCCGATGATGCAGGGCGCGCTGAAGCCGGACCAGATTGGCCGCGATCATCATCCGCACGGTTACACGATCTGGATGGCCGGCGGTGGCATCAAGCCCGGGATCGTCCACGGGCGCACGGATGATTTCGGTTTCTATGCCGTGGACGGCAAGGTTCATGTCCACGATCTACACGCGACGATCCTCCATCTCTTCGGCATCGACCACACCCGCCTGACATATCGCTTCCAAGGACGCGACTTCCGCCTGACGGATGTGCATGGCGAAGTGGTGAAATCGATTCTCGCCTAAACATCTGCTGACCGCGCCGGAACCCGTCACCATCACCAGCAAGCCGGCGACAACAAATCGCAATTCACCGACAGCATCGGTCAGTGTTGCTCCGTATGCTCTACGGATGATTGGGCGAACTCATTCAACTCACCTGCAAGCATCGGGGCTCTCTTTGCCCAATCAGCCTGTTCCGCAGGGCGGTCTTTAAGGCCGTGACCCACGACCACGCTAGTAATCGAACCACTCGATCCGAACCCTTGCTTCCGAGGTGAAACGTGTCGCAAAATCGAAGCGAATGCCGATCAACGGACCGCGCTCGAAAAACAAGACTGCCCCCGGAACCTTGCCGCCTTTCGCGGAAAGCCTCGCATGGCAGGCAATCGGCGAAGGATGGCGGCCACTCTTCGGACGGTTTCAGGAGCTGGGATTCAGCTTCGAGTGGCATGATTTTCGGAGCGCGACGGAATTCGATTGGAGCCGAAGTTTTCATCCCGGCAGCGTGGAGCTGTGCCTGAACCTCGCGGGCTCGGCGACGGTCGAAGGCCCCAATAGTAGCGTCACGCTCGCTCCGCGTTCGCTCGCGTTCTACCATCAGGGAACCCCGTCGTTGAAAGCGCGACGTGGCGCGGAGGAGCATCATCAGTTCATCACGGTGGAGTTTTCGAAATCTTTTCTGAGCCAGCATTTCAATCCCGCCCCCACTGGACTCCACCCGCTTATTCTCGGCGCCTTGCGGGAATCCGATGGTCCATCGGGAGTGTCGAAGCCGACCGCGCTCGGCTCGTCGCTGCTGCCGCTCATCGAGAGCCTTCGCCATCCCCCCGTCTTCGCGCCGGCACAGGAGCTTTGGTTCCGATGCAAAGCCCTCGAACTCGCGGCGCAGATTTTTTTCCAGCCGGCCGAGGGCGAATTGTTCTGCACGCGCCAGCAAAGGGCGGCGCGGGAGCGCGTGGAACGCGTGCGCTCCATTCTCTCCGAGAAGTTGAGTGAACCGCCACCGCTGGAGGAGCTCGGGCGACTCGTCGGTTGCAGCCCCTTTTATCTGAGCCGCCTGTTTTCGCAGGAAGCGGGAATGACGATTCAGCAATACCTGCGTCAAATCCGAATGGAACGCGCAGCCGAACTGTTACGCACGGGTAAATGCAATGTCACCGAAGCCGCGCTGGAGGTGGGCTACAACAGCCTTAGCCATTTCAGCTCCGCGTTTCACGAAACCTTCGGTTGCTGCCCGGGGCTGTATCCTTTGCGAACACCGACGCAAAAGGCCGGCGGAACTCCGTAACCATTCAGTCGGCTGGCGACAGCAGCCCCGGATGCGTTTTCAGCCATTTCTCAGCGGCGCGGTAATCCGGGCACCCTGCTTCGACGTGCTTCCAGTAGCGTGCTGAGTGGTTCATCTCTCGCAGATGCATCAACTCATGAATGATGATGTAGTCGCGGACGAACTCAGGCAGCTGAATCAATCGCCAGTTCAATGACACCGTTCCGCGCCGCGAACAGGAGCCCCAACGCGTCCGCTGATTTCGAACCGAGACGCGAGTCACAATGCACTTCAGCGGTCCAGCAATGCATTGAACGCGAGAAGGCAGTTCCCGCTCGGCAAGCTTCCGAAGATGACTTTCGACGGATCGGCGGACATCTGCAGTCGCCGGTCTCACACTCGCATCCAAAGGAATAACCTCGGAGCCCAAACGGACGGCCATTCTGCCGACCGTCGTTTCGAACCGAAGCGGATGGCGTTCGCCGCGGAACAAGACTTCGGTGCCTTCCATCCAATGATGTACCGACGCCCGGCGAGCGCGAATTTTCTCCAGCTGTCCAAGAATCCACGATCGATGTTGCTCGGCGAAGATGCGCGCTTCCGCAAGGGTGCCGCGGCGCGGAATCGTGACACGGGGTTGACCGGAGCGATCGATGAAAAGTCGATAGCGTTTCGCGAGCGGATTGCGGCGAAACTGAACTGAAAGCTCGTCAACGGCTGGACTCGCAGGCTTCCGGTTTACGGCCGGACGGAGCTGATTCCAGAGAAACTGCAGTTGATTCACCAGCACGATGCTGAAAAGAAAAGAAGCCCGCCGGCAAGCAGGCTTCGTTCAAACGATGAGTTGAAAATTGCTCAGAGCTTCCGTTCGCGCTGGAGGTCGCGAAGGAAGTTGAGTACCACCTGCTCAACCATCTTGTCCACCGCGTGACCGGCAGTCGCGGGCAAGGCGCCACCGAGTCCTGAGGTGTCGTCCGGAACCAGGTGTACCGCGTGCGGGTAAGTCTTCTTCACCGCCTCCTTGCCCGGCGCTTGATACTGGGCGGTAAACGAGTAGGTAATCACGCCCTTTGATCCAGGCAGCGCCGTCAATCCCTGCGGCATCGTTTTAGTTTCCGTCCCGGAGAGCACGCCGGTCTCGCGCATGCTAATCTGGATGCGGGCCATGTTTTCCGAGCCCACTTTCGCCACCGTGGAGAACAGTCGTGAGTCGCGGATGGCTTGCGCCACTTTCGGAGCGAGCTTGCGCGTGGCTTCCGGGAACGATCCATCCGAGGAATACATGTCGAACACCAGATAGACCGGCTGCCGGTCGACCGGCGGCACCAACTCCGAGAATTCGACCCGGGCCGGCTTCGGGTCAATGTAGTAGCTCGCGTAGAATTGTTGAGTCGAGCATCCGCTCAAGATGGCGAAGGTCAGCGAGAGGAAACCAAAGGCCAAAGTCCGGGAGGATAGAAGACGGTCCATTTTCATGCTGGTTCGACGGGTGTTTTCAGAATTGATTCAGTCGAGATGCTTGATTAGCGTCATGCCGTTCAGCGAAATCATTCATCTTAACCGGTGCGATAGCAAAGCCTATGTCAACGCCAGCAAACGACAAAACACCACTGCAAAGCCTCGACGAATGGGAAGATTTTGTGAAGGGAGTTTACCCGGAACCCGGCAAGTCCGCATTCAAGGCCACCGACCCCGACAAGAAAAAAGAAGCGTTTCGCAATTACGAAGCGGATGCCCGCCCAACGGTGCGCGAGTTCTACCGCCTGAATCATTTGAACCAGACGCATGATTTCGTGCTGGCGAAGCGGAAGGAATTCCTCGGACTGAACCGGATGCAGATGAGCATTTGGGAGGCAGCCGAGTATCTGAATCAACTCGTCGACGACAGTGACCCGACACCGACATGTCTCAGCCGGAGCATCTGCTTCAGACGGCGGGGCAGCTTCGCAAGGACGGACAACCGCGCTGGATGATTCTCACCGGCTTTGTACATGATCTCGGAAAGATCCTCTGTCTCTGGGGCGAGCCTCAGTGGGCTGTCGTGGGCGACACGTTTCCAACCGGGTGCGCTTACTCCGAAAAGATTGTGTTCCCGAAATTCTTCGACGCCAATCCCGACAGCAAAGATTCCCGCTTTAACTCCAGAAACGGCGTTTACGAGGAAGGATGCGGATTGGACAAGGTGATGTTGTCTTGGGGACACGACGAATACATTTACCACGTCTGCAAAGACTACCTCCCCCAAGAAGG
The DNA here is from genome assembly GCA_016713365.1 of Verrucomicrobiota bacterium. GTDB lineage: Bacteria > Verrucomicrobiota > Verrucomicrobiia > Limisphaerales > JADJPG01 > JADJPG01. The sequence continues at coordinate 24,907 of JADJPG010000048.1, forward strand.
TCTCTACATGCTGCGGTATCACTCGTTCTATCCGTGGCATCGCGAGTCAGAATATGACCATCTCTGCGATGCCCGTGACCGGGAATTGCTGAAGTGGGTGCAGGCGTTCAATCCCTACGATCTCTACACGAAGAGCCACGAGAAGCCTGACGTGAAGAAGCTCCGCCCGTTCTACGAGGAACTGATCGCTGAATACTTCCCGGCCAAGGTTCGCTGGTGAACGATTACGCCCGCCGCAAGCTCTGGAGCGAAAGCGAAATTACTGCTGAGGGAAGCCGGGAGGGGGCGGAAGATTGATTTGACGAGGCACCCAACGTCGGTTGCCGGTCGGGGTAGCGGGCGCCTGCGGGTTTTGAAAGCCCTGACCACCGTCATCCACACCACCAGCTGGAATTTCTGGGTTTGGATTCAGCACCGTTGGCGGGAGGGGTGGGAGACGGATGCCGGTGTTCTGGCTGATCTGCTGGTTGAGAATACGGTTTTGTTCTACTTGCAACACGCTCTCCTCAGCACTGAGTGGAACGTTGGCCTGCTGTCCGCCACGAATGTTCCTTGAGGGAATGCTACGGAAGCCATCTGCGCCAGGAACCCCAGCGGTTCCCGCCGGATTCACTCCGGGTGCGGAGGCAGCGGGGGCCATCGCCGGCGCGCCGCCACCCATCATCACGCCGCGACCACCCGTTCCGTAATTGTTGTTGTAGGTAGTCTGCGCAGGCGGCGGGAACGAACCAGGAGCCACCGGGGGTGGAACCACACCCGGAGCGGAAGGTCCAGGCGTCGACTTCGCGATCTTGAATGTGAGATTAGTAACAACCCCGCCGTTCTTCACGACGACTTCGTTCTTCTCCACATTGATGGAAATCACTTCGATCGAATCCACCCGCTCGCCCTCCGAGAGAATCGGCTTGATCATCGGTTTGCCGGGGCCGGGAATAATTTCAAGCAGCGCGCGCTTGCTGGAGAGAATGCTCGTGATGCCGGTAACTTCGACGGTGGCCGGAGGAGCTGGAGGCACCTTGGTGCTGGGATCCTCGGGCGGCGCCGGAGGAGGCGGCGGCTTCAAGCCGAACGGATTGCGTTCGACGATGGCTTCGTAGGGATTCGCCTTGGTGTCAGCCGACAAGTTTTCGCCACCGCCGACCAGCACTGACGCGGTTGCGAGCCAAACCAAACCTGACTTACAGCGCTTCATGGAGTGAAACATACGTTAATGCCGTGGGCGGCACCACAGCAATTTTCGGCGGAAGCCACTGAAGCTTGAGAATTGATTTACAACGAACTGCGCCAGTTCACTGCACCGTCGGGTTGGGCGGAACCGGGCCGCGCGGTGATGGCAAGCTAGGCGGGAGTCGCGGAACTCGTGTCACCCGTTCCGGTATCGCCACTCCGCCACCCAGCGCCACCGAACGTCGATCTGCCATCGGCTGCGTTTCCGGAGCCGGGGAAATCCCCGCGATCAAGCCAGGAGGGTTGGATCCGAGCGGCGGTGACGGCGTCCCGCTTTTCGCGACTTTTAGCGATACATTCGTGACCACCGAGCCGTTCCGCAGCACCACCTCTCCCTTTTGGACGTTGATGGAAATCACCTCAACCAAGTCCACCCGCTCGCCCACCCCGAGAACCGGCTTCATCATCGGTTTGCCCGGACCGGGAACGATCTCCAGCAACGCTCGCGGTGTGGCTAGAACGCTCGTGATCCCGGTCAGCTCAACTGTAGCCAGCGGAGGCGGCGGAATCGAGGGCAGGACCGGCGTGTTATCGACCGGAGCCGGCGCCAGGAGCGCGAATGGATTTCGTTCTACAATCCATTCATACGGATTACTGCTTACTCCCGCTGTCGCCGACCGGAATCCCTCACCGACATAAACCACCGCCACCAGACCGAAAGCCATCCACGCATGTCGCATGAGATAGCCAACACCAGCCTTCCACCAAGGTTGCGGCCCGCTTCAAAAACAAAACGCCGCCGGAAGAATCTCCCGGCGGCGTTGCGAAATAATCTAGAACCGAATCAGTAGGCAGCCTGCGCGCCCTTGATGTTCCGCTTGGGCATCCAAGGCATCATGCTGCGGAGGCGTTCACCAGTCTTCTCGATCTGGTGCTGTTCGTCTTTCTTGAGCAGAGCGTTGTACTTTTTGTAGCCGCCCTTGTATTCCTTGACCCATTCCTTGGCGAACTTCCCGGTCTGGATGTCCTTGAGCGCGGCCTTCATGCGCTTCTTCACGCCAGCATCGACGATCTTCGGACCCACGAGCACATCGCCCCACTTCGCGGTCTCGGAGATCGAGAAGCGCATGCCGGCGATTCCTTTTTCGTTCATGAGGTCAACGATGAGCTTCAGCTCGTGCAAGCATTCGAAGTAAGCCATCTCGGGCGAGTAACCCGCCTCGACGAGCACTTCGAAACCGGCCTTCACCAACGCCGTGGTGCCACCGCAGAGAACGGTCTGTTCGCCGAACAAATCGGTTTCGGTCTCTTCCTTGAAGTTCGTCTCGATGACGCCGGCACGGGTGCCGCCGATGCCCTTGGCCCAAGCGAGCGCGATCTTCTTCGCGTCCTTGCCGGGGTTCTGATAAACGGCGATCAAGCTCGGCACGCCCTTGCCTTCGGTGTACTGGCGGCGAACGATGTGACCCGGGCCTTTCGGCGCGACCATGATCACGTTCACGTTCTTCGGCGGGACGACGGTCTTGAAATGAATCGCGAAGCCGTGGGAGAAGACGAGCGTCTTGCCCTTGGTCAGATTCGGCGCGATGTCCTTCTCGTACGCAGCGGCCTGCTTCGTGTCCGGCAGCGCGACCATGATGACGTCCGCACGCTTGACGGCTTCCGCCGTGGTGAAGACTTCAAAGCCCTTCTGCTTGGCGACCGCGATGGACTTGCTGCCTTCGTAGAGGCCGATGATGACGTTCAGGCCGCTGTCCTTCAGGTTCAGCGCGTGGGCGTGACCCTGGGAGCCGAAGCCGAGGACGGCGAGCGTCTTGTTCTTCAGCACGTTCAAGTCGGCGTCTTTGTCAGTAAATACTTTTGCGGGCATGGGATGGTTCTTGGTTGATGGTTAAATGGTTTCTTAAATCAGCGCGGGATTCGTCACCGGTTATTTCCGCGGCAGAGCGACCTTGCCCGTGCGCGTGATGGCAACGACGCCGAAGTTGTTCATGAGCTCGAGGAACTTCTCCACCTTGCTCTCGTTGCCAGTGATTTCCACCGTCAACGACTGCGCCTGCACATCGACTATCTTGGCGCGGAAGATGTCCGCGATCTGCATCACCTCGGCGCGGGTCTTGGAATCGACCTTCACCTTCACGAGAACCAGTTCACGGTCCACATACTCCGCGTCACGGAAATCCTGGACTTCGAGAACGTTCACGAGCTTGTTGAGCTGCTTTACGATCTGTTCGACAGTCGCGTCGTCACCCCGGGTGACAATTGTCATCCGGCTCATCTTGGGATCATGAGTAGGGCCGACATTGAGCGTGTCGATGTTGTAGCCGCGGCCGCTAAAGAGGCCGGCCACACGGGTCAGCACGCCGAACTTGTTTTCGACCAGAACCGAGATGGTATGTCGCATAATTACTAAATTAAAAAACCCGCGTCCCGGAGGGAACGGCGGGCGACCTGGAGCACAAACACGCTTCCGGCCGCGTCAGTCGACTACGACGACGCGTACTACCAGCAGAGCGTTTGGCAAATTCATCGGCGCGGAAGGTAACAAAGCGCCAAATTCAGGGTCAACAGGTTTTTCACCACAAACCAACCGGAAGACGGAACGGATAATCCAGCGACGATTGCACACGAATCGAGGGAACGCCGTCGCTCCAGTCCTTTGACCCGACTACCTCGCGAGGATCTCAGCACCAAGTCAGCGGGGCCGGGGCAGCCTATTTAACTGCCCGCAGTTTTCGTGTTCCGAATCCAGCGGCGAGCCAGAAATCCGGCGGCGAGAAAAGCCGCCACAATCGCCACCCATCGGATTTCGCCCGGCGTGGTGATTCCCGATTCAACAATCGGCAGCGGCGCCGGCACCGGACTGAGTACCGCCAGTCGACGTTCCGCCGCCTCCGCGTGAATTCGCGCCACGATCGTGCTCTTGAGAGCCAATCGCTGCTCGTGCCGTCGCTCGGCCACCTGTCGCCTTTCAGACATTGATTCGCGTCCCATCCTCTCACGCCATGCCGCCTGCTCCTTGAGCGGGGCATTCTCCAATTCCGGAGGCAACGGATCCACGGCCTGGACGGATGGAACGAGGACGAGAAGCGCCAAAACCAGCAGCAACGCCAACTCCCATGTCGCGGCTCGTAAAGGCGCGAGACTGCCAGGAGAATTTGTGCGACAAGCCGACCAGCATTTATTGTCCATAAAACCCTTCAACTGGTTTCAGTTCAGCAAAGCCCGAGACCCGGCACATCGCGGCTTTGGGCAGCCCGAGATCGACATAGCGATTCGGGTCGCTGGAGTATCGACTGTGAATGCGTGAATCGTAGTTAAACTTTGCGGAACTGGAAAAGATGATGGCCTCATCGCGGCAGATCAGCGAGCCGTTCATCACGAAGTTGTTCTTCGCGGCCCGCATCGCAGCGGCGTGATTGCAGTAGAAGATGCCGTTGAGCGTGTTGAAATTATTTGAGGATAGATCGTCGTAACTCTTCGGAGTCGTATCCACGTCGCTGACCGTCGGGTAACCTTCAATCCGGCCTGCACGCGTGGTGGTCAACTGGACGTCATTCGAATAGTCGTAGGCCACATCCACCACGCCGTCGGCATCCGCATCATACCACGCGCTATTGGGGGCGCCTGATCCGGAGGTATTCCAGAAGTTTACACCGTCATCACCAGAACCCGGAATACCGTCCGCTCCGAGATTTTCCTCCGCCCCGACATGTTTCAGGCCGTAAGGAGCGGGGTCAACGCAGGCAGCTTTCCAAGCCGCGCTATTAACCTGACCACCAAAGATGCTCTCGCGAACGGCGAAGGCGACCAAATCCTTCTTCGCATCCAAATTGTTCTTCACCCACGCGTCGCGGGTGGAAGCGGATTGAGTCTCAGGCGGCGTCGAAAAATCCGGTCCGTTCGCGTAGGTGATATCCCCGGCGATGTAGAGATTCCCCCCCACGTAGAGTGTCCCCACCCCGGTGATCGGCCCAGAGATCACGACGTCTCCCGGAATGACCACAGGACCGTCGATCTTGATGGGATTCGCCGCCGTCCCCCGAAGGTAAATCCCGGGACGTACCGTGTTGGTGTGAACAGCCTGAACCATCAGGTTGCTTCCCACATACAAAGTCCCGCCTTTCGTCGCCGCCATGGTCTCATAGTAATCGAAATTCTTGAGATTCGGCATTTCAAGTTTCGGGGCGCCATCGTGCAGATAATTGAGCGGATTGCTGCCCGCCAGTCCGTTGATCGGAACCGTCGCTCCCAATCGATCAATTCGAGTTCCATCCGACTCAATCGCTCCGTTCGCGATGATCATCCCGTTCACCGTGGGGTTGCCGCGAAAATCAAAGTCTCCGTTCGCTCGATTTCCGCCGTTGCCGGTGATCGATGCCCCCCACCACCAACCCCAGTTGTTGAGGAAATACTCGTAATCAAACACCTCGCTGGGCGGGTTCTTCAGAACGGTTGCTTGAACCGTCCGGACCCGGTTTCCCACCTTCGCCGAGGAAGTGACCTGATACTGATTCGCCTGGCCGCTGGGATGTTTGGCAATCGTCAGCCACGCGTCTTGAAAAGACGTGCTGCCGCCTCCCTTCAGCCCCTCCATGTAATTCAATGCCAGTTTGGTATCCGACACCGCATAGGTTCCAACCGGATCGCCTGATGAATCCGCGATGTATTGCGCGCCCCAGTTGAGGACGTTCTCTGCATGGTAGAACGCCTCGGTGGCATTCCATCGATGATGCGCCGCCTCAATGCGCGCGCCGCTAAACGACAACAGGCTCACGCAGCCGATGCCCAGCAACACTCCAAACACCACCACCGCCACCAGTGCCGAACCGTCGTCTCCCAAGGCAAACCTCGCTCGCGTCGTTTTCATGATAGTTCCGTGAAGTTCCCGCCTCAGTTCGAGGTTGGTTTAGTTTCTGAACTTGACCGTGAAGTATCGGTTCACCGTCATCTTCTTGATTTCCCCCGAGGTCTCCTTCCGCATCGAGTAACCGTCGTCGTCGAACTTCAACACCACATTGATCGTTGTGTTGTCGATCATGTTGCCGACCTTCAGAGACGGATAAAAGTAAACCTCGCGAAGCGCGGTGAACTTGTCCGGAGAGAAGAGAGCCACCTGATCTCCCTCCAGACTGCGATTTGGATCGTGAAACAACACCCCGGTGGCGGAGTTAAAATAAAGCTCTTCACGAGGATGCTCGCTCGACGGACCACGCGCGAAAATCACCCGCCGATACGTGCCCGGATTTCCCGAAACCGTATCCGCAAACACCGCGCTTTCGTCCACACTCATGACGCGAAGAATCTCGGCGATCTTGTCTTCCACCAGCCCGGCCTTGTATTGAACAGAACCGTCCGCCAGCCCGAACTTCTGCTCCTTCGCCATCTGGAACACCAGCGTCATCAGCGCGCCCAGGACAATGACCGATATCGAGCCCGCCATCATGACTTCCACGACGGTATAGGCAGCCCGGGACGCCGACCGGCTCAAATCCGAAATGGAATTCAACTTCATGACAGACCCAGTGTTCATCGCTCAAAGATCCCGGAAGCGCGCCATGTCCATTCGCGCGTTCAATTTTCCGCCCTGTTGCAAGGGAGCATCCCACCGCAACTCGACCCGAAGCAGCTTCGTGTGATCGGTTCCATCCTTCTGAGACGTCGACAACGTCACTTTCAACTCCGGGTTGCGCGTGGCCAGCCAGACCAGTTCGGGATGAAACGTGGTGTAGTCGACACTCGACAGGCTAACCCACGACGCCGTCGCGGGAATCCGAATATTCGGAGCTCCTGCCGTACCGTCACAAAGTGGATTTAAGGCGCTGCCCGGCTTCAAATCCGAAAAAGGTATGGCCCTCGCCAGCTCCAGGTAGTGGGTAGCAAAATCAAGCACGGTGCCACTGTCCTTGTCTTTGGCCGACTGAATGCGGCTAAACGCCATGCTCGACATCGCGGCGAGCACGAAGATGCCGACCAAAACCATCGCCACCACCACCTCCACGATAGTAAACCCGCGTCGTCCGCCCGACTTCTGAATGCAAGTGTTCATCAGAGTATTCCCAAACTGGCCAACTGCGGGGCAAGCCACCGTTTTGCCCATGCTCGCCGCCGGATGAATAGCGGCATCGGCCAACAATACTTGAGCCTCGACGACCTGAAGCCAGCCGACCCACCTCGAAATCGCCTTCCTTCAAAACGCCATTTCGCAGCAAGGTGGACCAGTAGTTGAAAGTCGACGAGAGCCCGCCAGCTCCATAAAGTGACCAGCACATGCCCAAATACCGCATGGTTCTCTTCGACTCCGACGGCACCCTCGCCAACACGCTGCCGTGGGTTTCGACCGCCTTCAACCAGCTCGCGGAAAAATATGGATTCGAGCCATTGAGCGCCGCGGACCACGAAACACTTCGCCATCTTCCCATGCAGGAAATGATGCGACGCGTGAAAATCCCGCTGTGGCGCATGCCAGCGCTTGTCAGCGGCATGAGAAAACTCATGGCCGAACATGTTCACGAATTCCAGCTGTTCAATGGCGTCGCCGAATCCTTGCGGGCGCTATCGAAAGCAGGCGTCGTTCTCGGCATGGTCAGCTCAAACACCGCCGACAACGTCCGCGGCATCCTGGGCCCTGACCTCGCGCCGCTGTTCCAGCATTTCGCCTGCAGCGCCTCCATCTTCGGGAAGGCGCCTAAGCTACGTTCCGTCCTCCGCTCAAGTGGCATTCCCGCCAGCGCGACGATTTATCTCGGCGACGAAGTCCGCGACGCAGAAGCCGCCCACACGGCCGGGATGGCCTACGGAGCCGTGGCTTGGGGCTACCACGCCCTCGAGACGCTCCGTGCCCAAGGCGCTGCCGAGTTTTTTGACACTCCCGCTGACATCGGGAGGAAGCTTTCCTGAGCCTCAACCCTTTCCCGCCTTCACCGCAGCAGCACAGTTCCTGCTCCTTTTGAGGTTTGCCACCGTTGGCACCTTGGCGTAGAAACACCACTCCCGCATGGCGGGCAAACAATGAAACCAAAAGTCGAAATCTATGATACGACCCTGCGCGATGGCTCGCAGGGTGAAGGCATCAACTTCTCGGTCGCGGACAAGCTCCGAATTGCCGAGCGCATTGACGCTTTTGGGATTCACTACATTGAAGGCGGCTGGCCGGGCTCCAACCCGAAGGACATCGAGTTCTTCGCCGAGGCGCGCAAACGCAAGTTCAAGAATGCAAAACTCGCGGCCTTCGGTTCCACGCGCCGCAAGGGCACGCCCGTGGACAAGGACGAACAAGTCCGCCTGCTGCTCGAAGCCGAGACACCGGTCGTGACCATCTTCGGCAAGACGTGGCTTCTCCACGTCACTGAGATTCTCAAGACGACGCCAAACGAAAACATCGACATGATCTCGGAGACGATCCGTTACCTGAAGGACAACGGGAAGTTCGTCATCTACGACGCCGAGCACGGCTTCGACGGCTTCAAGGACGACGCCGAATACGCGCTCGCCACCTGGCGCGCCGCCGAGAAAGCCGGCGCGGACATCGTCGTGCTCTGCGATACGAACGGCGGTTGCCTGCCGCAGGACATCAAGCGTATCACGCAGGCCGCCCGCACCGAACTCCGCTGCCAGCTCGGCATCCACACGCACGACGACATCGGTCTCGGCGTGGCGAACGCGCTAGCGGCGCTCGAAGTCGGCGCGAATCATGTTCAAGGCACGATCAATGGCTACGGCGAACGCACGGGGAATTGCAATCTCACCAGCGCGATCCCGAATATCGCATTGAAGATGGGCCTCTCCTGCGTGCCGGAAAAATCCATCGCGCAGTTGAAAGACCTCTCCCAGTTCGTGGACGAGATCGCGAACATTCGCCACAACCCACGCCAGCCTTGGGTCGGCGCTTCGGCGTTCGCGCACAAGGGCGGCATGCACGTCAACGCCGTGCAGAAGGTCGCGCGCAGCTTCGAGCACATCGAGCCTACCGCCGTGGGCAACAGTCGCCGAGTGCTCATCAGCGACCTCGCCGGCCGCAGCAATATCGTGCTCAAAGCGCAGGAACTCGGCTTCAAGATCGAGAATGACACTCCGGAGCTCAAAAGCATCCTCGCGAAGATCAAAGAGCTGGAGCACGCCGGCTTCGAGTTCGAAGCGGCGGAAGGTTCGCTCGCATTGCTCATCCGGAAGATTCTCAAGAAGAAGGAAGCGCCCTTCACCGTTGAGGCATATCACGTCTCGATGCGTCATAACGGAGGCGGTTCCGTCTGCGAAGCGACCGTGAAGGTGAAAGTCGGCGAAGAGCTTTCGCACACCGTTGCGGAAGGCGACGGACCGGTGAACGCCCTCGATTCCGCGCTGCGCGAGGCGCTCGTGAAGTTCTATCCGCACCTCAAGAAGGTGACGCTCACCGACTACAAAGTGCGCATCCTCGACACCGACACCGGCACCGGCGCGAAGACGCGCGTGCTCATCGAGTCCACGGACGGCAAGGACGATTGGGGCACCGTGGGCTGTGACGCGAACATCATCGAAGCCAGCCTCCAAGCGCTGACCGACAGCATGGAATACGCGCTGTTGCGGAAGAAGTGAAATGCGAAGTGACACGAATTTCACAAATTGGCACGAAGCTGAGTGAAAGAACTTCTATATAAGGACGAATGCTTTCGCTTGGTTGGCTTGTGCATGGAAGTCCACCGGGAACTCGGCAAAGGCCACGACGAAGTCGTTACAAAGACGCCCTCGTCGTAGAGTTGAGTCGCGCCCATCCCGTTCACCGGGAACAATTTGAGATCCGGGCCCCCTTTTGCGACTTGTCATGACGGCAACCGGGGGTTCAAGGCTGAACTACCTCCGCACTGGCGGTCTGGGTCCAATTTTGGCCCTCTGAATGGAAACGCGTCGTCCTTTGACGCCTTCGTGTTAATTCGTGAAATTCGTGTCTTCCCATGCCTGAACTAGCCAAAGCCTACGAACCGCAGCCGGTCGAATCGAAGTGGTATCAACACTGGCTCGACGAGAAGTTCTTCGTCGCCGACCCGGCGCGCGTCTCGGCCACGCGCCCGGCGTATTCCATCGTCATCCCGCCGCCGAACGTCACCGGCGTGCTCACGATGGGCCACGTCCTGAACAACACCATTCAGGATATCCTCGCCCGCAAGGCGCGCATGGACGGCAAGGAAGTGCTCTGGCTGCCCGGCACCGACCACGCCGGCATCGCCACGCAGAACGTCGTCGAGAAGACGATGAAGAAGGCCGGCGAGATCAAGCATCGCAACGACCTCGGCCGCGAGGCGCTCGTCGCGAAGATCTGGGAGTGGAAGGAGAAATACGGCGGCATCATCCTGCAGCAGCTCCGCGCGCTCGGCGCGAGTTGCGACTGGACGCGCACGCGGTTCACGATGGACCCGGAGTATTCGCGCTGCGTGCAGAAAGTCTTCGTCGATCTCTACAAGAAGGGGCTCATCTATCGCGGCAAACGCATGGTGAACTGGTGTCCCGCCTCGCTCACCGCGCTCTCCGACGAGGAAGTGATCATGAAGGAGCAGAAGGGCTTCATGTATCACTTCAAGGTCGAGGTGGCGGAAGCGCCCGGCACGTTCCTCACCATCGCTACCACGCGTCCGGAGACGATTCCTGGCGATACGGCTGTGGCGGTGAATCCGAAAGACCCGCGTTACGCGCATCTCATCGGCAAGCACATCGTGCGTCCCCTGCCCGTCGAGGTGCCACGCGAACAGAAGCTCATTCCGATCATTGGGGATGAGCATGTGGACTTCGAGTTCGGCACCGGCGTGCTGAAGGTGACGCCCGCGCACGACAAGGCGGACTTCGAGATCGGCCAGCGTCACAAGCTGCCCGTGGTCGAGGTCATCGAAGCCGACGGCAAGATGAACACGCTTGCCGGCCAGGACTTGAACGGCCTCGACCGTTTCGCGGCGCGCAAGCTCGCGGTGGAGAAGCTGACGGAGCTCGGCTCATTGGAGAAGCAGGAGCCTTACACGAATAACGTGGGCTACAGCGAACGCGCCGACGTGCCCATCGAGCCGCGCCTGAGCGAGCAATGGTTCCTGAAGTATCCGAGCGTGGACGCCTCGAAGAAGTGCGTCGCGGGTGGAGAGATGAAGTTCTTCCCAGACCGCTGGGCGAAGGTTTATGAGCACTGGATGGGCGGTATTCAGGACTGGTGCATCAGCCGCCAGCTTTGGTGGGGACATCGGATTCCGGTGTGGACGAAACCATTACGCGCCGTTCGCGGACTTGGTTTCCCAGAGGATGCGGACAGTCGACGAACGACAGTCCCATCGACAACCGGATTCCAAAGCCTTCGTTAAGCGCGAAACGTCCGGAGAATCAATCTAACCCGTCGACTTTCCATTGATGAAGGCAACACGCCATCTTGACCGGCGACCGATTCCGAATCGGAAGCAGCAGTTCTAAATAAAGCTGGCTTCACCCAAGACCCCGACGTGCTCGACACCTGGTTCAGCTCCTGGCTCTGGCCGTTCGCCACGATGGGCTGGACCGGGACAAGGAAACCGACGCGAAGAATCCGACGCTGAAGGCGTTCTATCCCACGACCGATCTCGTCACCGGGCCGGACATCATCTTCTTCTGGGTCGCCCGCATGATCATGGCGGGCTACGAATACATGGGCGACCTGCCGTTCCGGAACGTCTATTTCACCGGCATCATCCGCGACAAACAGGGCCGCAAGATGTCGAAGTCGCTGGGCAATTCACCCGACCCGCTCGACCTCATCGCCAAGTATGGCGCGGATGCGTTGCGCTTCGGCGTGATGCGCGCCGCGCCGCTCGGACAGGACATCCTCTTCGACGAACAGAACGTCGAGCTGGGCCGCAACTTCTGCAACAAGCTCTGGAACGCCTGCCGTTTCCGCCAGATGCAGGGCGGCGAGGTGCAGGGCGAGATCGACGTGAACAAGCTGCGCGCCGACGACAAGTGGATCTTGCTCAAGCTGCACGCCGCCATCAAGGAGCTCGACACGGCATTCACCGATTACCGATTCAGCGACGCGACCGCCACGCTATACCGGTTCTTCTACAGCGAGTATTGCGACTGGTATGTGGAGGCGACGAAAGCCGTCTTCTACGGCACCAATGAGGCGGCGAAGGCAAACGTGCTCGCCGTGATGGACTTCGTGCTCGCGCACACGCTGCGGCTGTTCCATCCGTTCCTGCCGTTCATCACGGAAGAGCTATGGCACGGGATGGGTTACGCCACCGACATGCCGGACGCGCAGGGCGGCAAGAGCATCATGCACGCGCCGTGGCCGAAGCCGTTCGACACCGACTTCCGCGATCACTACAGCCTCGACGACTGCTACCTGGAGTTCGTGGACGCGAAGTTCGACCTCATCAGCAAGGGCCGCAACCTGCGCGCCGAGGCCCGCATCGCCGCGAACAAGAAGGTGAAGTTCATCTTCAAGGCCGACCGAGATCTGCCACCGAACGACATCGAAGTCATCCAACTTCTGCTCAACGCCGAGACGCTGGAGATCAATCCCGCCTACGTCCCGGGCAAAGGCGTGTCCTCCGTGAAGGCTGAGATGGGCGAGCTCTACCTGCCACTCGAAGGCTTGGTGGACACCGCCGCCGAACTTGCGCGCCTGACGAAGGAGCTGGAAAAGATCGTGAGCGAAATCGCGAAGGTCGAACAGAAGCTCGCGAACCCGGGCTTCACCCAAAAGGTTCCGGCCGAAGTGCTGGCAGAGCATCAAAAGCGTCGCGAAGACTGGATCGCGAAGCGCGCCCACGTGCAGACGGCGCTGGATGGATTGAAGACATAACCGCGGCCGAAATTTGAAAACCATGACCGCTGCCGAAACCAAACGTGCCCTCGCCACCGCCATCACCGCTGCGCAAGCGGCGGGCAAGATGATGCGCGACAACTTGCGCGAGACGAAGAAAATCAACGAAGCCACGCAGCACGACATCAAGCTGGAACTGGATGTGCGGTGCCAAAAGCGGATCGAGCGCGAACTGCGTCGGGCGTTTCCGAAGATTCCGATTCTCGGCGAGGAAGGCATCCTTGGTGATCCCGAGGCGCCGGTGCGCTGGGTGGTGGACCCGATTGATGGGACGGTGAACTTCAGTTACGGCATTCCGCACGCGTGCGTGTCGATCGCACTGCAAAGGCAAGTTCCGAGTTCTGAGTTTCGAGTTACGGGTTCAAAAAAGCGAGCCGCTCAGCTCAAAACCCAGAACGCGAAACCCGGAATGTCCCAATTCCAAAGTATCGTGGGCGTGGTCTACGACCCGTTCTCGGACGAAATGTGGACCGCCATTCGCGGCCAAAAATCGCGGCTCAACGGGACGGTAATCCACGTCAGTGATCGCAAGAAGCTGGATGAAGCAATCGTGGCCCTCGGCTTCGCGAAGCAGCGATTCACGCTGAACAAGATGCTCCCGAAGTTCAACGGACTGATTCATCGCGTGCGCAAGATCCGTATCATGGGTGCCGCCGCTCTTTCCCTGGTCTACGTGGCCACTGGGCGCATGGACGCCTATCTGGAATACGGCTTGCGCCTCTGGGACATCGCCGCCGGCGGCTTGATCATCGAATGTGCGGGTGGTGAGTTTCTCTTCGAGGAAGTGGGCGACGATTACACCTACCAAATCTTGGCCAACAACGGCCACCTGGCGCGTTCCCTTGAACGCGTGGGGAATTGAAGCTAAAGTAACGGCGCTTCAGTCCGACTTCTGGGTGGGGTCAGAGTCTTCTGATTCCGAGCGCGCATGAACTTAGTTTTTCGGCGGCTGTTTTTCGCAGCCTTTCTGTTGGTCAGTCCATCGATCTTCGCGGAGCCGCCCCCCGGCTTCCAGAACGAGATCGTTGTGGTCGGCCTTGATCAGCCAACGGCGCTGGAGTTCCTCCCGGATGGTCGCCTGCTCGTTGCGGAGTTGCAGGAGGAAATCTTCGTCGTCCAGCCCAACGCGGGAATTCCGGACGCCCAGCCGTTCCTGTCTCTCGATAACACCGGGATCTTCGGTGGCCAGGGGTTGATGGACATTGAACTCGACCCCGACTTCGACGCGAATGGCTATTACTACGTTTATTACACCAAAGGTTCACTGAACCGGAATCGGGTCTCCCGTTTCACCGCGAGTGGAAACACCACGGTCGCCGGCAGCGAAGTCGTCCTCTGGCAGGACATTCAGCCGGCCACGGATGAGCATCAAGGCGGCGCCGTGGTAGTCGGGCCGGATGGCAAACTCTACATCTCCATTGGCGAGGCGTTTGTTCCGGATGATGCGCCGAGGCTGACCAGCTATCGCGGGAAGATTCTTCGCATCAACAAGGACGGCAGCATTCCAGTGGACAATCCGTTCTACGACGGGACCGGACCGAATCTCGATGCAATCTGGGCTTATGGTTTGCGAAATCCATTTCGCCTCACCGTCGACGCCTTGACCGGCCGGATCATCATCGGCGAAGTCGGCGGGAATGATCCCGCAATCGCACAGGAGGAAATCAACGTCCTAATTCGCGGCGCGAACTACGGCTGGCCGGAGTGCGAAGGAGCGTGTGCGACACCCGGCACCACCGCACCGATCTACCACTACCCTCATTCGGGTCGTGATGCGGGAATCATCGGCGGCTTTGTCTATCGCGGAAACAAGTTTCCGAATGCCTACTTCGGCAGCTACTTCTTCGCGGACTACGCGCAAAATTGGATCCGTCGCCTGACCTTCGACACCAACGGCGCGGTGAACGCCGTTTTCAATTTCGAGCCCGCCAGTGGAGCGCTGGATGGTGACTATGGCGATCCAACCGGATTGAAGGAAGGTCCCGATGGCGCCCTGTACTACACTGACTTCACGCACGACCTGAACTTCTACTGGGCCATGGTGCGAAGGATTCGTTACGTCGGCTCGGGCAATCAACCGCCGACCGCCATCGCCTCCGCCTCCACAACGGCCGGCGAACCACCGCTGGCGGTAAACTTCTCCAGCGCGGGATCGGCCGATCCCGAAGGACAAAACGTGACGTTCAGCTGGACGTTCGGCGATGGCGCCACTGCGACCAACGCCAACCCGACGCATACTTACACCCAAACCGGAACCTTCACCGTGCGGCTGACCGTTTCGGACGGAGTGAACACCACGATGTCGTTACCCGTGGTGATCGTCGTGGGAAATCCGCCAAAGGTGTTCATCGACTCGCCCACCAACGGCATGACGTTTCGGGCCGGCGACGCGATTCAATTCACCGGCCACGCCACGGATACCGAGGATGGCACGCTGCCGCCCGGCGCCCTGAACTGGAGCCTTGTCTTTCACCACGCGGAGCACATTCATCCGGTATTCGGGGACTGGGCGCTCACCAATCGCGGCAGTCTCTTGATTCCGACCAATGGCCATCCGTTTGCCCACGACACCAGCTACGAGCTGACCTTGATCGCCACCGACAGCTCCGGATTGCAAGGTGCGGCCTCTATCATCGTGAACCCCGAACTGGTGGACGTCACCGTCGACAGCATCCCCAGCGGAATGACGGTGAAAATGGATGGTATCAGCCGCACAACACCGTTCACGGATGGTTCGGTGATTGGATTTCAGCATTCGTTCGAGGCGCCCGATCAGGTGTTCAATGGGACAAACTTCATTTTCCAAACGTGGCTGGATGGAGGAGTTCAATCGCGGACGGTGGTGGTTCCGAATCAGGACCTGCATCTCGGCGCGCTCTTTCGTCCGGGCCAGCACGGGGATTTGTTGATCGAATATATTTCCCACCATACCAACGGCGTAAACCTGCGATTCACTACCGCGACGGGAAACAAGTATCGGATCGAACGCAGTCCCACCATGCTGCCCGGCACTTGGGCGAAAGTGTTTGATCAGATCATCGGAACGGGAAGCCCGATCACGGTCACCGACCCGAACCCGCTCACGCCAACGGCATTCTATCGCGTAATCGCATCGCCTGACAGCGCCACGACTCCGCCGGAATTTGCCGCGAGTGTAAGCGCCTACGGTTTAAATCAAGCCACGCTGTCCACTTCACTCTCCTCCTTCGGCGAGAACCGTGCCCTGCTTGTCGGGATTTGCTGGAACGACGGATCCGACGATGAAGTGGCGTCAGTCACTGTCGGCGGCGTTGCGTGCGGGCATTTATTCACCACCAACTGGTTTTACGGCACCGGCAAGCTGGCGATCTACGGACTGACGGCACCTCCTGTGGGAAACCAGAGTCTTCAGGTAACGATGACCGGCGCTGCGTCTGAACTGGCAGTTCTAGGAATCCTCTTCACTAACGCCAATCAATCGGCCAGCTGGGGAACAGCGGTCGGTAACTACGGTTCGCTACCCTCCACGGCAACCGCCATCATCGTTCCAAGCGCGGCGTCGGATTTGGTGGTCGACTTCCTTGGCTACTACGCCTTCGAGGCGGCACCGGGACTGGATCAAACCCTGCGTGGCGTCGCGAGTAATCCTGGTTACGCAAGCCTGCAGGCAAGCACCCGGCCCGGACTCACCAACAGCACACCGATGGCGTGGTCGATGTCTGCGTCGACGGAAATCTCCCAGGTGGGAATCGCAATCAAGCGCCGGTAAAACTCACGGCTTCACCTGCAGTCGGAAGATGAACGGCTCGGAGGGATCGGGAACGGCAATCTGGGTCGATGTCGTCGCCGTCACCGCCTGCATCCAGAGCGAAACCGGCACCCAATTCACACCATCCAACGACCCCTGAACTTGATAATAACGTCCCGGCGATGACGCCCACTGGAACCGGAGTTTGTTTACGGTTGATTGCAGCATGGGCGTATTTATTCGCAGGTAGGAGTTTGCCGAAACCGGACTGGTTCCCGCCGCAAACTCGCCACAATCCGGAAAGCCATCGCCGTCGGTGTCGGTCAGGCAATCACGGGTTGGCGACACATTTCCAAAGTACTGCTGCTCCCACGCGTCCGACATTCCGTTCTGATTCGCATCAGCGAAGGTGTAGGTGCCCGTCAATTCGAGGAGCCCGCCGGGTTCCAAGATATTGGTTTGAACGGAGGGCGTTTAATAAAATTAAACCGCAGCCCACGTCGTCACATACGCACCGGGAGGAAGGCCGACGTGATTCGTGGAGAAACCCTGCATGCTTCGCGTGACTGGTCCCCTCACAGTAACCCGGGCCTGTGCCAGATTGTTCGACATCGAAATGGTTCCGGTGGGAACATTCGTGACAACCACGCTGACGTCATCCACGGCCCAACCTGGGCGGTTCGCGGATTCAAACGCCAACAACTGGTGATGCCAGATCAGAAAAATCACACTTCCCAGATACGGAGTCAGATCGATCTCTTCCGTCTCCCAGCCACCATTTGAATCAAAGTACGTCGCCAGCGTCGCCGGGGCACTCACCGAATTGGTGACAATCAGCAACTCTCCGCCTTCCAACAAATCGAACGCAGTTCGCTCACTAAAATCATACGCATGCTGGAACCTCAAGGTGGCGAGATTGCCGCCAGTCAAATCGATCGCCGGACTGATGAGGAAGGTATCAATGGTATCCGCCGGGTCACCCTGCAAATTGCTGGCCCAGGCCTTGGCGTCACCCGAGGGCGTGTTCGCCACCAGCCCATTCTGCGGCGATCCGACTTCCCAGTGGAATTGCGTGTCATCACCATTGAAGACACTCCAGTTCGTTGCCCCGCCCTGCATCGAGTCCACAAACGGTGGGATCAACGGGCGCAACGTTCGGAAGGTGTGAAGCTGTCCGTCGTTATTATCTTCAACAACATTCCCCGCCGCATCCCGACTGACGACTTTGTAGTAGTAGAGCCGATCCGGAACCAACCCAATCAGCTGGACCGTGTGACCCAGTTCCAAATCCGGCATATATGCAGTCTTTCCGAGGAACGCGGATTCCCCGTATTGGACCAGCGAATCGGTGGCCTCGCTCGTCTGCCAGCTAATCGTCGCGTCCTGATATTCCGCCTCCACCTCCAGGCTTGAAATGCTAGGAGGAACAGCATCAACGATTGCCGTTGATCGAACCGTCACCTGACCCGAGTCATCGAAGTATTCGGCAACAAGGGTATCTCCCTCATTCGCCCGAAGCCGGCCTGGCGCTGGCGCGTTGGTTCCCGAAACAACAGAGACGAAGCCACGCATCAATCCCCGTTTCGAAGTAGGCGCGAGGGTGACGGCGACCCGGTTGCTGAATGAACTCGAGTGCATCTGAACCGTCGCTCCGCTGCTTCCGGCGAGATCCGAATCACCCACTTCGATCGTGATCAAATCCGGCAGACGATACGACTTCTGGCTCAGTGCAACCGTCCCGAGCCCATCAAACACGGAGCGAGGAACTGGAACACACGCCGCAGAAACGACGAACGATTGTTTGGCGCATCTCCGAAAGCGGGAATCGTGTCCAGCGGGAAGGAAACAAACACGACGCGGCCCGTGCTGTCCGCACCGGTTCTCGGGAACCGCACACCACAGGCCTTCTCGGAGTCCAACTCCAGCAAGAATGGCGATGCGTTCGTGGTCGGACCGAAGGTGTCGGAGAAGTCCGGCCCCAGTTCGATGAATTCAATCGACGGGTAGTCGGAATAATCGAGCGTCAAGGCGATGCCATCGCCGATGACATCCGAATCAACTCCCGCTGCGACTGGAACGCGAAAATCTTCGTCACAATCGAGACAATGCGAAAACGGGTCGGTATTGCGGAGAAACCTTCCCACATGGAGAACATTCGTCACGAACGAACCAGCGCCGGCATTGAGCAAGCGGCTTAGAATCTCCATGGACGCCATGAAGAACGAGCCGCCGCTGTTCAAATACTGCTGAATCGCGTTCTGCTGGGCTGTCGGAATCAACTCGGTGGAATTGAAGCTGTCATTCAACC
The DNA here is from genome assembly GCA_016713365.1 of Verrucomicrobiota bacterium. Classification (GTDB taxonomy): domain Bacteria; phylum Verrucomicrobiota; class Verrucomicrobiia; order Limisphaerales; family JADJPG01; genus JADJPG01. The sequence goes on from JADJPG010000048.1 coordinate 43,921, forward strand.
GCCACATGACAATCTGATATGAACGCAGGTTATTGAATGACGGCATGCCCCGAGTCTCCGCGTCCCAGACGTCGAAACTCACGCCGGTCTCGATGAGGGCATCGGTGTAACTGCTCAGCGGGATGGTCACGTCTTCGAAGTTCGGAATATACGCGTTGACCAAAAGCACGGTGGCCGACGGCAAGGCGACAAAGTTGAACGAAGCCCCGCCATTGTTGTTGGTGCGGATGTTCCCGGCGGCGTCTGTGGAGATCACCACAAACGAGTAGGTGACGCCTGGCACCAATCCATCCAGCTCAAGGGAATGGGAGAGGGAGAGCAAGTTGTTGGTCACCGCACGATTAAGAGTCGAATTCGTGCCGAACCTGACAATCGAGGTGGCGGGCTCATCAGTCGTCCAAGAGACCACCATCTGCCCAAACTGATTCGTGACCGTTACGTTCGACGAAACCGGCGGCAACAAATCCGCAATGGCATTGGCCGTGTTTGTGGTTTCCGATGCGGCGTCCGGAAATTCGACCCGAATCCAATCACCATGCGAAATCTGAAGCCTGCCATCCGTCGGATTCGCCACGCCGGTCGCCGTGGCAACCGAGCCCGTGAGCACTCCTGAACTATTGAAGGGCTTGAGGTTGAGTGTGAATCCATTTGGCTCCGTGGCACTTTTCACGATGACATTGGCTGAGGGGATTCCAGCGAGATCGAGATCGAACAGCTTCACCTTGATCGTGCCCGGCGCCGTGTAGCGAGTTCGATCCAGAAGAACGATACCCGCCTCCAGCGACGGAATATCACCCGAGACCACCAGCGCGAAGTCCTGATCAATTGCCGGAGTGTCGCGAACGGCGTCCTGCACCACGTTTTTGGCGCGGACACGCAGAATATATTCCCCCGGCGCCGGCGCGCTGATGTAGATGCCTTCGACGTTGTTCAAATTGTCGCCCGACGAAGCATCCGGCGACGACTCCCCACCTTCAAATTGATTACCTCGATACACCCGGCCATCCGGCCCGAGCATTTCCAAATCAAGGTTGTTCACCAGCGCCGGAATAGCCGCGGGAAAGCCCGGAACATCCGTGTAGGTCAAGGTCACACGCAGCGGCTCGCTGGAACCAGCGATAATCACGCTGCGTTCATACACCTGACTGCTGGTGAGCAGCACTGTTTGATCGAGATACTCGTGCGCACGCGGACTGAGAATGATTTCCGCTAAATCCACCCGGCCCCATCCTTCGTCCATGTTCGGCGTCGGACCCGTGCCTCCAGAACCATCCATGTCCACCGCCGAGTGAATGAGCGCCGCCTTCACCATTGCCGGCGATGGCGTACCCAGCCCGTAGGAATCGCGATAATATTGAACGAACACCGCTGCCGCGCCGGAGACCTGTGGCCCCGCCTGACTGGTGCCGCCCATGTAGAGATAGTCGAAGTCGATGTCCAGCCACGCGTTCTCGTCATTGCCCACCGGAGAGCGCAGTGAAGCGATCCAAGTTCCCGGAGCGACCACATCCGGCTTGATTCGACCATCCTCGGTCGGCCCACGACTGGAGAAGTCGGCCATCGTTTCCGAGCCATCCTCGTATATGAAGAAGTCGAACCGATCATTTTGCGAGGCGCCGGAAGCAATCACGTTCTTGGCCACCGCCGGACTTCCGATCGTCTGCGGACCCGGTCCGGCGTTTCCGGCCGAGAATTCGAGAATGTAAGGCTGATCTCCCGCCGTCAGTTCGTCGGCATCACGCACCAAGGCATCGAACTCCGCCGCACTGATGTCATAACGTCCTTGAGTATCGTCGCCCCAGCTGTTGTTGCCAATCACTGCTCCCGCCTGCACTGCATCTCGCGTGAGCGTTTCGAATGACGGCGGCGGTTGATAGCCACCGGCTCCGTCAAAAATACGTTGAGTGACAATGGAAGCTCCGGGGGCAACGCCGAGGCCGTAGTAGAACCCCTGCTCATCGGTCGTCTGCAAGGCAGCGTTGCCCGCGATGATACCGCTCACGTGCGTTCCGTGCGCATGCTCATCCGAAGCATCACTCAGATCTCCGTAATAGAAAAAAGCTGGCGTCCTTCCCGCGAGGTCCGTGTGCATGTCGGGCGCTGTGCCCAAATGCAATCCACTATCCGCCACAGACACCGTCACCCCACGACCGTCGAACCCCAAATCCTGCATGAGAGTGTTGTGGCCAGTTCCTTCGCCTGCGACCAGTTTTGAGGAAATCTCGTCGACCAGTTTCATCTTTGGAGCTGGCTCGATCCATAAGACGGACGACGCTTCCGCCAACCGCTGCAATTGCGCTGAAGTCACGCGGCCTCGCAGAACCGCTCCGAACCTGTTCTTCGAGAATTGCTCCACCTTCGCCAAACGCGCCCTCGCCTCCGCCAGCTCATCTGGAGTCGCCTTGGGCGAGAACAGGATGCTGACCTCCTTCATTGCACCAAGATTGTTCTGCGCCAGTGCAAGACTTCGCAACACGCCGTGGAGCTTGTGCTCGGGTCGATAGGGTCCCACCCACTGGACATACGGGAGATCCCTTAACGTCTCCACCGATACGTTCGCCAAGCGCGCCACATACGCGTCGTCCGGGACGTAGCGCAGCAAGTCGACGTTCATGGCCGCGAGCTGCTCCTTCCAAAACGGATCAAAGGTCCCCGTGAATTGAATCAGGTAAAGTCCGGAGACTGGAACCGCTGGCCCTTGAGCCGCACGAATCACCGTTCGATCCGGGGAAACCGTCTGAATCTGCTCATTGCGAAGGCGGATGACCTTGTTCTGAGCGTGCGCAGAAATAAGTGCGCCCAGCCACAGAGCAAGGAAAACCCCAGTTCCGGATGACCAACAGCGGAGATTCACTGAAACGACCATAGCCTCACTTTTCCAGACAGACAAGTTTGAGTAAGGTTACTTGGTAAATCTCCCGTGATGCTGGCCAGAAATTCCCCACCTGCTTGGACCGTATTTGTCGCACCCCGGAAGTTAAATTTGCGGGCGAAACGAATGCAAACCATGAACTCGCAACAACTCGAAATCAGTCTCACCTCCCGTTATCGTCGCGGTCGCCGCGCCAGCCGTCCCTGTCGCGTTCAACGCGCGCGCTGGTGGTTCAGCCAGATGCGGCGCGTGGTCGACCAAGCCGTCGACTGGACGCCTTCAACCACCGTCCGCACGGAGCAAACCCACCTGCCGCTGGCCGCCGGCCAGTAACAGCCCGGCCGACCCAGACTCGACGCCAAGCGACAGACAGCTTTCCCGTGACAAGCCGTTCTCGGGGACCTTATCGTCGCTGCCATGTCGCAGCGTACTTTGACACTTGGCCACTCGCCTGACCCGGATGACGCGTTCATGTTTTACGGGCTGGCGAAGGAATTGATCCCGGCCCACGGCTTTCAGTTCGAACACATCCTTCAGGACATCCAAACGCTGAACGAGCGCGCCACCCGCGGTGAACTCGACATCTCCGCCATCAGCATTCACGCCTACGCCTACGTCTGCGACCAATACGCCCTGCTCCCCAGCGGCGCCAGCATGGGCGATGGCTACGGTCCGATGCTCGTGGCCAAGCAGAAATTCTCCCGTGACGAAATCCTCCGTAAAAAAATCGCCGTGCCCGGCACGATGACGAGCGCCTTCCTCGCGCTGCAACTCTGGCTCGGCAAACCGGCGAAGGAGTTCAACTACATCGTCGTTCCCTTCGACCAAATCTTCCAAGCCGTCCGTTCCGGCCAGGCCGATGTCGGCCTCATCATCCACGAAGGCCAGCTCACGTATCAAAATGAAGGCTTGCAGGTCTGCGAAGATCTCGGCATCTGGTGGGGCCGCGAAAACGAAGGCCTTCCCCTGCCCCTCGGCGGTAACGTCATTCACAAACGCTTCGAACCTGCGACCCGCAAAACCATCTCGGACATTCTCACGGCCAGTATCCAGTTCAGCCTCGACCATCGCCCGGAAGCCGTGCAACACGCGCTTCAGTATGCGCGAGACATGGGGCGCGACCTCGCCGACAAATTCGTCGGGATGTATGTGAACCACTGGACCCTGGATTACGGCGACAAAGGCCGCGAATCGATCCGCCGCTTCCTCAGCCGCGCCCACAAGGCCGGCCTCATCCCACGCGCGCCGGAGTTGGAGTTTGTGGTGTGAGTCAGTTCATATTCTCAATTGCAGGTGAGCCGGTGAGAACGTGAGAAAGTGGGGAATCGATATCCCCAAACCTCTGCTTCGCTCACTTTCTCACCCGCCCACTTTCCCACCTGCTCTCCAACGCATTTTCCAAACCCTCCGCAGATTTGTAGCTGCATGATTCTCAACGTCGAAGGATAAGTTGACACGTCCGACGACGATTGATAACGATGCGAACACAACAAATGCGGAGTATGCACAGCCGTTCCACCAATCTGCGCCCCATGCTCCGGGCCTTTTTCGCGCTCGCCGCCACCGTGCTTCTGGCGAGTTCGCCGCTTGCTTCAGTTGCCGCAGACGAAGACGGTGTCGCGCTCGCCATCGTGTACGACACCTCAGGCAGCATGAAGGATCCCGTCCGCACCACGGGCGGCCAGCCAGCCGCGAAATGGATCATTGGGAACCGCGCGCTGCAACAGATCGTCAATCGCGTGGAACACTTTGCCACGAACGCCACGCCGCCCAAGACCATCCACGCCGGACTTTACGTTTTCCGCGGCACGGGCGCAGCCGAAGCGGTGAAATTCGGTCCGTTCCAGCCGCAAGCCATACGCGATTGGGTGAAGAGCTATCGCGGGCCGGACAGCGGCACGCCGCTCGGCGTGACCATCGAAGCCGCCAGCCGCGCGCTGATGAACTCGAAGTTTACGGCTAAACACATTCTGGTCGTCACCGATGGAATCAACACGTCCGGGCCGGACCCGGTCGTCGTCGTCCCGAAGATCAACAAGGCCTCCGAGAGCAAAGGCAGCCCGATCTTCATTCACTTCGTCGCGTTTGACATCGACGCAAAAGTCTTCGCGCCACTCAAGAAGGCGGGCGTGACCGTGGTAGGCGCAGCCGATGAGAAACAACTCGGCCAACAGTTGGAGTTCATCCTGGAAGAGAAGATCCTTCTGGAGAAAGAAGCGCCCGCTAAGAAGTAAGTTTTAGAAAGAACCAAAACTATGTTTAGAGCAATCAAACGCATCTTTATCTGGTTCGGCTTGATGGCCGAGCAAGCAACCGAAACCGACGCCATCAATCAGGCTGTCGTCGAGCGCGGCATTCGCGACTCCAAGGCCAAGGCAGACAAGGCGCATTACGCCAACGGTCAACTCGCCGGCCAGGTCGCCCTGCTCAAGGACCAGCTCAAACGCCAGGAACGCCAGCGCGATGAATTGCAAGGCATGCTCCAAGCCGCCGCCGCTGCGAACGACGAAGCCAACGGCGCACACTACGCCGAGGAACTCGCCACGCTCGAAAGCGATATCACGGAGAACAAGGCTCAGCTCGACAGCCTCGAACAGCTCTACAAACAGAACACTGAGATCATTGCGCAGAGCCTGCGCGAGATTCAGAAGTTCCAGCGCGAGTTCGAAGCTGTGAAGGCCAAGGTCGCCATCGGACGGTCGCTCGAAGGTCTCGCGGGCATGATGAAAAGCTCCATCACCGAGTTGCAAGGCATGGTCGGCGGCGAGCTGGGCCAGTCGATGCAGCAGCTCCGGCAATCCGCCGCGGCGGGCGAAGGCCAGATGCGGGCCACACTCGATCTCGCGAAGGAGATGGGCTCCGGCATTGCGCGACAGCAGGAGATGCGCAAGGCGCGCGGCGCGATGCTCTTCCAGGAATACAAAAAGAAGATGGGCATGGTTCAAAGCGAAGCCGCCGCTCCGCAGACCAACGCCCCGGCAGCCGAGCGCCAGAAGATTGCGGAGAAGTAATCGATGAACCTCAAGAGTCTTTCCACCGATCACCAAGCCGCCGTCCTCGATCTCGCGGTGCTGGCGATGTATGCCGACGGCCACTTGGCTTCCATTGAAGACTCTCGAATTCAGCGACTACTTCGCCAGATGGGAATTGAAGCCGAATACGACATCAACAACGTCTACGATGCGTCAGTGTCCCGCGTTAGCCAGCATTCGCGGACTCATGATGACGCCACCGCCTTCGCTGCGACTCTCGCGGCTCAATTCACGTCTCCGGAAGAGCGCAATGCCGTAATGGCGATTCTGAATGACCTCTTGTTCAGTGATGGGCGCGTGGTCGCCAAGGAATCGAGCTACCAGGCAATCATCAAGAAGGTGTTGGAATCGTGACTCCAGTCAATCCGCCGCTACCGATCCAGCATTGTTTGGTAAAGCTTCCTGGCGCACACCAGGCGAAAGTAGATTTCAGAGAAGTGAGTCAGGCAATAACCTGCATGGTGATTCGTTCCGCTTTAATTAGATGAAGATCGAGAGCAAACTGAAGATTGGAGCCGCTATCGGCACGATTCTCGGCATCATTTTTGGCTTCTTCGAGCTTCTGTATTCTCCAAACATCATTTTGACAGAAGATTCCCCCTCTTATCCCGACGCGTTGACTTGGCTCGGATGGATACTCGCCTCTGGAGGAGCGCTCGCTTACATCGCAGTAGATGTTCTGGGCTCTAAACGAAGAGACGGCAAAATGCAGAAGTCGACAAATAGGAGAACATCTCCAGATCGATTGCCCAGCGGCAAACAAAGCCAAAGTAACATGCTGCCCAAATCTCAGTAGGATTTTGCTAGTCGCAATATCCTCGAAACGACATCCAAAGATTTCACAGTTATGACCACCAAAGGTAAAATCGTTCTCACCCTGCTTATCCTCGGAGTGCTGGGCTTCGGCGTCATGAAATGGCTGCCCAAGCTGCAATCTCCCGGGGGCGCTCCGCAGAACACAGCGTCGCAATCCGCCACGCCGGGACAGCCGACTGCGGCAACTACGCCCGCTACAGCCGCTGTTCAAGCCGCCGAACTCGTCGAGACACAGACCGAAATCCCGAAGCTCGCTGCCGCCGGCGCGTATCTGCCGAAGGACAACACCGTCGAGATCGAGTTGAGCGAATACGCGGGCTACGCCGGCTTGGTGGTCGCAAACGGCGGCCTAGCGCCGAACGAGAATTCCGTCTTCTTCAAAAAGCACGGCTTCAAGGTCGCCATCAAACTCAGCGAGGAGGAAAGCTGGTCCGCGCTCAACAGCGGCAAGATGGCCGCCTCTGCCACCACCGTCGATGTGCTCGCGACCTACGGCCGTCAGTTCCAGGTCGTGGTGCCGGTGCAGATCGGTTTCTCGCGCGGCGCGGACGGCGTGGTGGTTCGCAACGACATCAAGCGCATCAACCAGCTCAAGGGCAAGATTCTCGCGACCGCGCAGTTCACCGAGGCGGACTTCTTTATCCGCTACCTCGCGCAGGAAGCCGGGCTCGGCATCAACATGATGCCGGACCTCAAGACAGCGCCCGATCCGGACAAACTCAACCTTGTCTTCTGCAAGGACGCCTTCGCGGCTGGCGATTTCTTCCTTCGCGAAGTGAACGCCGGACGCAACGTGCTCGCCGGCTGTGTCACCTGGGCGCCGAAGACCACTGAGGTCGCCGAAGGCAGCGGCGGCAAGGCGCACGTCCTGACCACGAGCAAGAACCTGCTCATCGTCGGCGACGTCCTGATTGTGAACAAAGGTTTCGCTCAGCAGAACCCGAAAATGGTCGCCGGCCTCGTCGAAGGCCTGCTCGAAGGCAACCGCATGGTCCGCGACAACCCGACCACGTGGGTGGACGTCATCGGCAAAGCGTTTCAAGTGGGACCGCGCCGAAACCCAAGCCGAACTGGCTAAGGTGCATCTTTCAAACCTCCCCGAGAACCTCGCGTTCTTCTCCGGCGCGATTGACGCGGCCGGCAGCTTCGGCGGCATCTATCAATCGGCGGTCTTCGCTTACGGCAGCGGGCTGATTAAGGACCCGGTCGACGCGGATCGCTTCGCCGATCTCCAGCATCTCAAGGCGCTGGAAACCGCCGGCACGTTCAAAGATCAGAAGGTTGCCATCGCGCCGATTCGTTCCAGCGGCACCGCGCCGGTGGAAACCGATCCGCTCCTGAGCAAAGACATCCGATTCCTGTTCTCCCCGAACAGCGCAAATCTGGACATAAACAATCAGGACAACCTGAAGAACCTCGAAGCGATTAAGCGTCTCCTCCAAGTCAGTCCCGGTTCGACCATCCTTCTGCGAGGCCACGTGGACAATTCGATGGTCGAGGAATTTCGCAAGCGCGGCGGCGAAGCGTTCGTGCGGCAGATGGCGCTCAAAGCAGTCGACTTCAGCAAGCAGCGCGCGAATGAAATCAAGCGTCTGCTCGTGGAGCGCCACAAGATCGACGCGCAACGTCTTGATGGCGTCGGACGCGGCTGGGAGGAACCGCTCGGTCCCGATAACGATCAGAACCGCCGTGTGGAAGCGCAGTGGTTTACGCTGGAGTAGCGCATGACGCTACGCGATTTGATTCAAGCCGCCGGCAGCCATCCAGCGCCGGTGTTCGGAACGATGATCGCCGCTCCCGCGCTGGCCTGGATCGTCGGCGTCTGCCATCGAACAGGAGAAGGACGCAACGCGCCGTGGAAGTTCGCCTACTCCGTGCTCGTCTATCTCGCCTGCATCCCGGGAACGTTCGCCGCCGTTCTCACCGGCTACGCGCTGTTCTTTCGGAACGAGAACCTGCTCGACGCGAATCTGCTGATCTACTTCCTGCCGATCGTATCGATGATCGCAACGCTGGTGTTCATCCGCAAACGCGTCTCGTTCGATGACGTGCCGGGCTTTGACCGTCTCTCGGGATTGATGGTGCTGATGGCTTGCAGTTTTGGCATCGCGCTCGCGCTGCACAAGACGCGGATCTTCGTCGGGTTCTTTGGTTCAGTGGAAATGCTCTTCATCCTCGCGGCTGGAGTTTTTGCCCTGCTGAAGTGGGGCGGCTACATGCTGTTTCGCAGCGGCGACGAACCCGCCAAACCGATGCCCAAGTTTCCGTCCATCGATTCGAACAAGTAACCACCCATGACCACGCGCGGAAAAATCGTTCTTACGTTGCTCATCCTCGGTGTCGTCGGATTCGGCGCATGGAAATGGTGGGACAAGTTCGCGCCCGCCGGCGCGGGCGGCACTACGGCGTCGACTTCCAAAGGCAAACCCACCACTGCAGCCGCACCGACTGCGGGTCTGGTCGAAACGCAGACTGAGGTTCCGCCTCTCGCCGCGCCTGGCACCTACCTGCCGAAGGACAACATTGTCGATCTTGAACTCAGCGAATACGCGGGCTACGCGGGCTTGATTGCGGCCAACGGCGGATTGGAGCCCAATGAGAATTCCGTCTTCTTCCGCAAGCACGGCTTCAAAGTGCGCATCAAACTCAGCGAAGAGGAAAGCTGGTCGGCGCTGAACAGCGGGAAGATGGCGGCATCCGCAACGACGGTGGATGTGCTCGCGGTTTACGGGAAACAGTTTCAGGTCACGGTGCCCGCGCAAATCGGATTCTCGCGCGGCGCGGACGGCGTCGTGGTTCGCAGCGACATTAAGCGCATCAACCAACTCAAGGGCAAGGTTCTCGCGACGGCGCAGTTCACCGAGGCGGATTTCTTCATTCGTTACCTCGCGCAAGAAGCCGGGCTCACGATCCGCACGCTCGGCAATTTGGGCGAGGCACCCGATCCCGAGAGCTTGAATCTCGTCTTCTGCGAGGACGCCTTCGCAGCGGGAGACTTTTTCCTGCGCGAGATTCAGGAAGGCCGGAAATCGCGTCGCAGGCTGCGTGACCTGGGCACCGAAGACCACCGAGGTCGCAAGCCAGAGCGGCGGCAAGGCGCACATTCTGACCACGAGCATGAACCTGCTGGTGGTCGCGGATATTCTCGTCGTGAACAAGGGCTTTGCGCAGCAGCAGACGAACATGGTCGCGGGACTCGTGAACGGATTACTCGAAGGCAATCGAATGGTCCGGGATAATGCGGCAGCGCACCTGGACGTGGTGGCGAAGGCGTTCAAATGGGATCGAGCGCAGGCGCAGTCCGAGCTGGCCAAAGTTCATCTGTCGAACCTGCCCGAGAACCTCGCGTTCTTCTCGGGCTCGATCGATTCCGCCGGGAGTTTCGGCGGCATCTATCAGGCGGCGGTCTACTCGTATGGCGGGCAGTTCATCAAAGATCCAGTCGACGGAGATCGCTTCGTCGACCTGCGCCATTTGAAATCGCTCGAAAGCTCCGGCGCATTCGCCGGCCAGCAGATCGCCATCAAGCCCATTCGCGCCTCGGCCGCCGCTGCGGTGGAAGGCGATCCCGTGCTGAGCAAAGACATTCGTTTCCTGTTTGAAGCGAACTCGGCGACACTCGATCAGGCGCGGGAGGACAACCTCAAGAATCTCGACGTCATCAAGAAGATGCTGCAGGTCAGCCCGGGCTCCGTCGTGCTGCTCCGCGGCCATGTCGACAACTCGAAGGTCGAGGAGTTCCGCAAGACCGGCGGCGAAGCGTATGTCCGCACGATGGCGCTGCGGGCGATTGAGCTGAGCAAGAACCGCGCGAACGAGATCAAACGGCTGCTCATCGAGCGCCACAAGATTGAGCCGGCTCGCATAGATGTCATGGGACGCGGCTGGGAGGAAGCGACAGGCACTGACAGCGAGAAGAACCGACGGGTGGAAGTGCAGTGGTTCATGCTGGAGTAGACAAGCGCCGAAGTGTCGGCAGGAATTCAGTATCCCAGCAACTGCGTCGGCTTGTTGACGTCATCGCCAACCTGGAAACGCGGGAAGGCTTTTGAGGAGAACGTAATTGCCCCGCCGTAGTCGGTCGACCTGCCCTGGTCTTTCAAAATTCGGAAGGTCAAAGCCACCGTCCAGCTGCGGAGGTCGCGGTAGACCGTGTAGGACTGGCTCTGCACAAACTGTTCGCGGGCGTCGTAGTAATGAATCGCGCGCGCGGCCCAGTTGGGATTCACGCGCAGATACGCACTGCTAAAGAGGAGGTTATTTCCGATGTTCGTTCCGTAAAAGGCGCCGCTGCGGAGATAACGATGTCCCACCGTCCAGCTCCAGGTATCGTTCGGCGTAAACGTGGCCGAGTGATTCACCTGATCCCACTCGCGCTGATTGATGCCGTAGTTCAGTTCGGAGTTCAGCATCAGCCAGTGGAACGGCTTCAGATCGAGCTTGGAGTAAAGGTCGGCAAACGTCTCTTGATCCTCGCGCGGCTTGAGGCGCCAGTCCGTGTAGAGCGACCAGTGGACAAAATTCTCGACCCCGTCCTGACGCTTTGTCTGCAGTTTATTCTCCAGCCCGAGGCGCAGAACGTTCTGGCTGTCGATGGCGTCGATCGAACTGTAGTCGGGATACAAAATCGGCAGGAGCTCCGCCGAGGGCAGCTCGTAGTCGAACTGCGGCAGCCTGCGCGGCGGCGCGCCGGGACGCGGCACGTAGACGTAGTTGAATGAGGGCATGACGATGTGCCGGACGCCATCCACCTCGAAAAACTTGTTCTTCACGCCTGCCCAGGTCCGCGAGGCCTTGAAGGAAACCTCGGCACCCGTATTGAACACCGCGCGTTCCTCTTCCAGCGTCGTTGCACCGGGACCATCCGCTTCGCCGTAATAAGTGAAGCGTCCGCCAGCGCGTGGCGTGATGTTCAGCCAGCCGAAGAAGGTCCACGGAAGAAGCACCTGATGAAACGTGTCGCCGCGCATCGCCGCGAAGCGATCCGGATCGACGAAGACGTTACGGTTCGTGTCCACGACGGCGAACTTCCGCTGGAAATATCCAAAGGAACTTTCGCTCTCGTAGAAAAGCGGCGTGGGCCCGATTTGCTGACGAAGCCCGGTGAGTTTGAGATCGGGCAGCCGTTCGACGGTTTCCTGGAACTCGTTCACGCGAGGTTGGGCGAGGAGATTGAGACTCCAGTTCGACCAGATCTGGTTCAGCTCGACGAACGTGCTGGGCTGGGTGTTCTGCTTGTACTCCGTCTCGAAGAAATCGCGGACGATCTGGGAGTCGCTCTGGTAACGAACCGCTGACTTGATGGTCAGGTTCGTGCGGAGAATTCCTTGATGAGTGAACCAGGCACGCTGCCGTTCCTCATCGTTCTCCGGGCCGCGACCGTCGCGACCAGGTCGTTCGTCGTGCGTGTAGTAATACTTCGCAGTTCCCTCGCCGAATCGCGGGATGTTGTAACTCACGTCCGGACCGGCGGCGAGACCGCGGCGCGAACGCTCATCGATATGAATCGCGCCGCTGAGTCGCTCGTTCCAATACCACTCGTAGGTCGTCAGCAAATACGCCCCGTACTTGCTGCGGTAACCGGGCACGAACACCCAGTGATTCGGATGGCGCTTCAGGTTGCGACGCCACTTCGGGAACCAGAAGACGGGCGTGTCCTTGAGATACAGCACCGCATCCTCGAACTCGATGTAGTCGCCAGGCGCAATGGTGAGGGATTTGGTGCGGATGCGGTATCCGGGTTGATCGTAGTCGTCCGTGGTGACAATACCGTCCGCCAGCACGTAGACGTTGTTGGTCTGATCCCCGCTGAGCGCCGAACCCTTGACGAAGAGCGGCGGCTGGCCGGCCTTGAACTCCGTGGCGAGGATCTTTCCCGACTTGAAATTGTACTCCATGCGCTCGCCATACCAGACATCGGGTCCCTGCTGGAGACGAACCTGGCCCTCGGCTTGCACCTGACCCGAGTCCTGATCGAGCCTGGCCTTCTTCGCCGTCAGCACTGCGTCGCCGTATCGAACGGTGACTCCGTTGGTGTAAGTGATCGTTCCACCGGCGAGATCAAACGAGAGACTGTTCTCCTCTGACGTAATCTCGAAACGATTCACTGTCGCCTCTGCAGCGCGCGAGCCTGCCAACGTTCCCAGCAGGCACGCAAAAGACAAAATCAAGATGTGGAGTCGGCGCATTCGGCGAGGACAGTGAAGCAAATGGCGCGTCCTACTGCCAAGCAAGGAGTTCGCAGGCGTTGGTAAAGAAAAAGCCGGCCCCTCAGCGAGACCGGCTTGTTGAATCTTTCGTTCGCCTTGTGGTTACGGCTGCCGTGGCAGCACGACGCGGTAGTAACGGTTGGTGGTCCAGTTCGGGTCCGCGAACTCGGCCACGAAGTTCGTGGCGCGACCGGCCACATCCGCCAGCTTCTGCCAAGGCGCACCGAGGGCATCCGTGTATTGAACCGAGTAGGTGCGGTTGGAGATCGCGGCGAATTGAACGGCCGCAGCACCCACCGAAATGTTCTCCGCGATCTTGAGGTAGCTCAGGCTGTTCGTCGGATCCGTGCCCGCGAGGAACTCCGCCCGGTTGCTCATGCCGTCGCTGTCCAAGTCGCCGGACGCATCGGCGACGTTGTTGGTGTCAAGCCCCAGCTCCTGTTCCACGAGATCCGGAATTCCATCACGATCCGAGTCCGCCAGGACGCGGATGTTAAACGTGGTGGTCGCGCCCGGGGCGATGTTGGCGTCATTGTAAACCACAATGCGCATGACGAAGTTCGACGAAAGAATGTTATTCGTCAGGTTCAACAAGGCGCTGGTGGTGTTCAGCGTGATGAAGTTCGTGCCGTACTCACCCGAGTTCGTATTGATGACGACCGACCCAACATTACGACGCCAGCTGTAGGCGAACCGATTGGGATTTCCCGTCACGGCGACGCTCAATGAGAATTCACTTCCAGCCGCCACCACGAGGTCGGTGGGCCGCTGGACAATCACCGGCGCAATCCACGGCACGAGTCGCGCAGCCGCGCTGGTAACGGTGTCGACCGAATCAGTCACGATACAGCGATAGTCGCCCTCGTCATCCAGTTGCACGTTGGTAACCGTCAACGAGGATTGATTGGCTCCGGGGATATTGACGCCATTAAACTGCCACTGATACGTGACTCCGGAATTCACACTATTGGCCACGACGGTGAAGGTGACGTTCGTGCCATTGGGCAGGTTCGCGGCTTTCGGGTCCGGTTTGATGTAAACCGAACGGCTGACCGGATTCTGAGTAATGGAAGGTGGCAACAACACGGTGAGCTCAGCCGTGGCGCTTTGCGCGCTGCCGGCCGAGTTCAAGATGGTCACACTGTAAAGTCCTGCCTGGCGTGTCAGAAGATTGTTCAACGTCAGAGTAGGCCCATTGGCTCCCTCGATGTTGATGCCGTTGAAACGCCACTGGTAGAAGAACGGTGCCGTGCCTTCAACCACAACGCTCATGGTGGCAGAACGCCCTTCCACACCGAAGGTGGACGCCGGTTGGGTAATGATTGTTGGAGGCGTACCGCCGGGCACATACGAGAGGCCACCCGAAGGACCAACCGCAACCCAGTTCGTCGGGTCATTGCCGTAGGCTGATTCCACCAACCGCTGCAAGGAGGCGCCGCCACCGTCCGCCGTGACCGGCCACGGAGCGGTATCACGATACTCGACCTCGTCTGCGATGATGTAAGGCACGCCGTTGGTCGTGGCGACGCCCGGCTTCTTCAGCTCGATGCGTCCGCCGGAATTGTCCAGCTTGCCGCCATACGGACCAAACACCTGCACGTCGGCCGCCAGGTCGTACTTTGCGCGAAACGCCGCCTCGGCGACTGAATCCAACGCGTCAATATTGGCCACGATTACGGCCTTGCCCGCGGGGATGGTGACACCCTGCGGGAAGGTGAAGTCCACCAGCTCAGTGAGCTTCCACGTATTGGTCGGCGCAGCCGAATCGAAGAGGCGCACTTCCGCGCCGGTGATGTTGCGAAGCTCGATGAACTCGTCCACGGAATTATCGTTCGTTCCGATGTCGAGCGGGTGATACATGATCTCGCTGATGACGACCGGACCCACCTTGGGACCGGCGTTGGCCGCACCCAAGGTCTGCGCAGATTGGGCCACGAAGAAAGTGTTCGTCTGGCTGTTCGTGTAGCGCCCGAAGGAAACACCGACCTCACCTGCGCCGAACTGTTCGCCCTGCGCGTAACCCGTCAGTTCACCGGCGGAGTTTCCAGAATAGATCCAGGCCTCGTCATCGTTCGAGCTGAATGCGAAACCAAGGCCGCCCGCGTTGAACTGCGATTCATCAAAGGTGATAAAGCCGCCGGCGGGAATGGTCGTCCCATTCGGAATGCGATACTTCTTCGGCGTAAGCGTATCGTCGGTGATATACCACCCGCCGATGTCAGCGACGCTGGCAGAAGGATTGTGAAGCTCGATGACGTCCACTTGGGGAAGCAGGGACGAGGAGAGAACTTCGTTGACCACAACTCGCGCGAAGGGCGGCGGAGCGGGATCGTTGTTTCCAGGCGAACCGCTCAGCTGACCGCTGGCGCGCCACTGCGCCTTGCTATCCCAGCTGTCCGGCTCGGCGTTTTCATCCACGACAACCAACGAGAAGCCCTGGCCGTCGGTGACGGGATACCACTTGTTGTTGTAGCTGAAGTCGTGAATCTCCTCGTTGACCGCGTCCACAAGACGAATGCGTTCCCCGGCACTGTCGAGATTACCCGCAAACTGGCCGGCCACCGGGAGACTCGCACCATAACGAGCGTTGAAAGCATTCGTGTTCCGCACCACCAACGCGCGCGCGCCCGGCGCCAGGCTGGTGACAGCACTGCCGGAGAAGACGAAATCAATCCCGCCCTCGAAGCGGACTCCATTGAGATCCAGTGTGACACTGCCCGAGATGTTCTTCACCTCAATATACTCAAATTCCTGAGCCTCGACCGTGTTGGTGCTTCCGGCCACCGGAGCCGGATTATACATAATCTCCGTCACGCGAAGATGCTTCTGCAGATCGCTCGAAAGGTCTGGAGTCGTGAAGCTGTCCACCTGGCGACCGATCGTGTCCGTGATGAGAATGGTTTCACCGCGGGCGGAAAGCTGGCCCTTGTAGCCGCCGATGACGAACAGGCCCTGACCACGACGAGGTCCGGTCGTGCGAGTCTTGAAACCATTCAGGTCGCGCGCGACATAGATGACGCCACTATCCGGAATGATCGTACCGGGCCTGAACGTGAAGTCGATTCCGCCACCAATCTTCCAGCCGGAGATATCGAGCGCCAACGACGTAGGATTCGTCACGCAGATGTACTCCTGCAATTGATTGCCCCCGGACGGGTTCACCTCAGCCGAGAAGATGCGAATGACGGCATTCGCTGGCTGCGTCAGCGGAATGCCAGCGTTGTTCGTCCGAAAGAGGCCAATGGGTTTGGCGCCGTTGGCGATGCTGTGAGTCTCGTTGAAATGAATGCGGCGCAGGTTGATGAACTCGTTGAAGAGTTCGTTGATCGCGTTGGTGAGCGGTTTGTTGGACGCCGTCCACGTCGAATAGCCCCACGACGCACGGTCGAGGAACGCCTCCGTCCAGATCATGTTCGTCATGTGCCGGATGTGGCTTTCCAACAAGCGTGACTCCGCCGGAACTCCGGGCTCCAGAACCCAGTTATCCAGCACCGTGCGCATGCGGCGCAGCAGCATCTGGCGGGTTTCCGGGAGCGCAATAATGGTGTCATAGATGCGGTTATAGCTGCCCCCGTCGCAGGCGATAATCGTGGAACCACCGTAAAGCGGATGGCTCTTGCAACTGTCGTTGATCGCGTCGAGCGGCGTGATGCCGCCGTATCGCTGACCCCAGGACGCGTTCATGTCGAACGGGATGATGCGCCACAGACCGTCGCCGAAGGTGTCGCGATAGATGGACATGTTCGCCCACACGTCGTCGTTCTCAGCGCACCATCGCGCCGGCGAGGTGGTTGATGACTTGTGGGATGTCCAGCATGTCGTACGCGGCGGCGCGACGCTGGGCCAGATTAGTAGGTTGTCCCGGCGGGAAATTGGTTTCGTTGATGGCACGAACGAGAACCTGATAGTCGGCGTGGTCGGTAAGTGGCGGCGGCGACTTCTTCTGAAATACGCCGGTGCTGCTCTCCGAAGGAAGGGCGTTGCCGACCGCCTTGTAAAGGGCGCCCGCCGGATCGTAACCCATGCGCGCGACCTGTTCCTCGTCGATCACATCGTTGTGGAAGACCAGTCCGTAAAACTGACCGTTGAGCTGGGCTCGGACCGGATAGAAGAACGGTGCTTTCGCGCCCATCTGCTCCAGCAACCAGAATGAGAGATGCTGCCGTATATAAGCTGGGTCGAGGAACTCCGCCATGAACGAGGTCTTGCGGATTCGTGGAAACTCAGGGAGATGACGGAACAGGTGTTCGCGGTTGAACTCCAGTCGGTGAGACTTCTTGTTTTGCCCAGCCGAAGTGTTGCCGCGCAATTCCATCAGGACATTGTCGTGAGTTCACCGTCGTAAAAAGAACCGCCACACGCCCGCCGTTCTCGGAATCCGCCCCCGTCTGCGACGTTTGCGGAGTGATGCGAGGAGCCTGAAGCACGCCAGGCGCTGCGAACAGGTGGAAGATGGGCAGCTTGCTGGTGACATAACCGGGGTTCACCATCGTGCCGAGATATTCCGCCGAGTCAGCCGGGTTCGCAAAGAGCGGGTAGCGCGACTGGTTGCCGCGAACATCCGTCGCGCGGAAAAACCAGCGGACCATCTGGCTGTTTGTCGAGATCGTGGATGGAATGGTTCCCCCGTAAAGACCGTCTCCGGCAAGGCCGTCTCCGTGCTGACCGTCATCGAACATCGGTGCTTCGACTTCTGCATCGAACATCACGCGATAACGCATCACGACATCCGAGATCGCGAAGAACGTGGGAGAGAGTCTGAGTGTCACCTGAATGTCGTCGTTATCGAGCGGCACATTCGGCGAATGAGTAACGTCGTAAATCGCCGGACCGGGATTCGCGATGCCGCCGGAGTTTGCCGCACCAGGAGTCGGCGTCGTGAAATACAGCGGACCAGGCGCTGGAGAAGGTTCGCCGGTGAGAATCAGTTCGCAGGAGACGAGGAAATCGATATCCGCTGCACTCTGGTTCAACCCCTGAATCGCGAGGATGTTCGTCCCGGGCTGGAGCATCAGCGCTCCAAAGCGATATTCTTCCAAGGTCGATGCGGAATGGGTGTTCGTCGCAGCCGAATTGAACGTGAGCGTTTCGGGCGCGTTCGCCTGCACCACGGGAACGCCATTGACGAACGCAGCGAAGCCATCGTCATAGCGAATCTTCAAGGTCATCAGTTTAACCTCGGTCGGATTGTTGACCACGAACGGCAGGCGAATGTAGGCCGAGGCGTTGACGTTCGACATCGAGGTTCCCACATCGGTCTTGGTCTGAGACCGGACCGGCGTGTTCGCCGTGACGCTGTAACCCACCCCATTGGTGCCCGCGCGCCACGCGCTGTCATTGAAGGATGCCAGCATCCAGTTCGTGCCGTCGTTGCCATTGGAAGGAATCATTACCCGCGCCGGCGCATTGGTGGGAACGGCCGTAATGCTC
>JADJPG010000049.1 GCA_016713365.1 Verrucomicrobiota bacterium
AAGGGTGCCGAGGTGAATCGCAAGACCAGTTCCGGCTCCACTGCTTTGCACTTTGCGAGCTCCACCAATGTCGCCCGGCTCTTGCTGGAGCGTGGGGCGGAGATCAACGTTCAGAACAGCGAAGGTCAAAGCCCGTTTCATGGGAGCGCCTCGTCCGGGAATCTGGAGCTGATGGAACTGCTGTTGGAGAACAAGGCAGACGCGAACCTGAAGAACAAGAATGGCCTGACTCCTCTGGACCTCGCTGCCATCGAGGGCAGAGCCGGCATGATCGCGCCTCTAATTAAGGGCGGCGCGGACCCAAACAACCGCGAGGGTCGCACTTCCTCTCCGCTGCATCATGCCATTCGGAAGGAATCCAATTCGCGAACGGGATCGTCGGACTACCCGGCAACTCTCGCGGCTCTGCTCGCGGGTGGCGCGAACCCGAATATGCCCAACCGGGATGGTTCGACACCACTCTACCACGCCGCAAGCCAGGGCCTTGATCAAATGGTTGAGATACTTTTTAAAGGCACGCGGACCCGAACCCGCAAAACTAACGGTATGGACCGATTCCACTTGGCTCTTAAGTGGGCAAGGAACGGATGCTGGAAACGCTGCTGTCGCACGGTGCGGACCCAGGTGCGTACGGTGGCGGCGGCGAAATACCCTTGGAGAGCGCTGCGGTGTCAGGTTCGAAAGAGACAGTCGCTTTGTTGCTCAAGTACAAGGCGGACCCAAATGGCAAGACTCGTCAGGGCCGAACTCCGCTTCACGCGGCAGTCTCGCAGAACAGGCACGAGATCGTGGACTTGCTGCTCGCGGCCAAAGCGAATCCCAACGCCACGGATGCGCAGGGGCTTTCGCCTCTGGATTACCTGAAGTCGGGCAGTCGCGTTCCTCAGACTGGAATCGGGTTTCTACAACCGTCTCCCGGAAATCCAAGTATTCCTGGACAAATAAGGGCACCAACGCAGCCTGCCTCTCCAAACGATCTCGCTGATCGCCTGCGCAAGGCGGGTGCGCGGGATTGGGCGCCGCGTCCGGGACTAATCACTGTCACCCGGCGGAGCACGGGCGCGAGCATGGTGGTGTTTACCAAGGGCACAAACGTCTGGAATCGTCACTCGTTGCTCGAGGTAATGAGTTTCACATTCTTTGGATCAAGCTCCAGTTTTCCGTTCCCGGATTTCTCAAAGCTAAAGGTCACGCGCCTCGATCCAGCTAAGGGCAGCGTGCGGGAATTTACCATCGATCTCCCGGCTGCACTGGCAAAGGACGGCTGCTCGGCGGACCAATGGCTGGAGTGGGGAGATTTGATCGATATTCCCGAAGGCGAGCACAGGCTGAATGAGAGATGGGTGGGGCTTCGGCCTGAAGACCGGCAATCATTTGCCAATTGTCTTTCACGGAAGGTTTCGATCAGCGTGAAAGCAAAAACTAACTCCGTTGATCTGTTGGCCCCGAGTAACTGGGTGATGCCGGTTGGCGAGAGTTTGCCCAGTCGATATCAGGCTGCTGAGACATTCTGGCTGAACCAGACCGTGAAGCGAAGCGGCCTGCTCCTCACGTCCTCTGACTTGTCACGTGTGGCCGTGAGACGGCTCGACATTGAAACTGGCTCTTCCCAGGAATGGACATTTGATCTCACCAAGGAGCCATCGGTCGGTAATGATCTTTGGCTGCGCGACGGCGACGTGATCGAGGTGCCGGAGAAACAGTGAGTCAGTAGTCGGTGAAACAGTAACCAGTGGTGCTGCGAACGAATCGCAGACGAAGCCTGCCTACTGTCTCACAGACCTACTGATTACTGTGTCACTGGCCGACGATGCAGCTTGTGGATGGCGGCCTGGTCGGTGCATTTGATGACCATTTCGTCGATGCACACGTGCGCGGGACGGCTCGCGACCCAGACGAGGGTTTCGGCGATGTCTTCAGCGGTCAGGGGCTCCACGCCTTCGTAGACTTTCTTCGCGCGGGCTTCGTCGCCCTTGAAGCGGACAATGGAGAACTCGGTCTCAGCGAGTCCGGGATCGACGGTGCTCACGCGCACGCCGGTGCCGGAGAGTTCGAGGCGGAGGGCTTTGGTGATCTGAAGTTCGCCGGCCTTGGCGGCGCAGTAGGCGGAGCCGCCTTCGTAGGCGACGCGTCCGGCGATGGAGCCGATGTTGATGATCGAGCTGCCAGGGTTCTTCACCATGAGCGGCAGGCAGGCGCGGGTCATGCGAAGGACGCCGAGCACGTTCGTCTGCATCATGAATTCCCAGTCCTCGTCCTTGCCGTCGGCCACGGTTTCCAGACCTTTCGCGCCGCCGGCGTTGTTGATGAGCACGTCGAGCTTGTCGGTGTGGCGACGCGCGAAATCGGCGAAGGCATTCACGCTCGTGGTGCTGGCGACATCGAGTGCGGCGAATTGCGCGTCCGGTGCACCGAGCTTCTTGCATTCGGCGGCGACGGCTTCGAGGCGATCAATACGACGGGCGCCCAGCAATAGCTTCGCGCCTTCGCGGGCAAAGGCGCGCGCGGCGGCGGCGCCGAATCCGCTGGAAGCGCCGGTGATGAGAACCCATTTGCTGGCGAGTGATGATGGCATGATGCAGCAAAGATAGCGGACGATGACGCAATCTTGGCAATCACTAAGTCAGGGCGGCGTCCGCGGTGGATCTTTCCGCGGGGAGCAACGCGGGCTCCGCCAGAGGCGAAGCAGTTCGCCCCATTCTCGAACCAGTTCGCAAAACTTCACCTGATCTTCACCCCTCGCCAGTTGTTCACAGAACGAATTCGACGACTGTGGCGGGATGATTTTTTTCACCCGTTGGCAGCGTTGTATAGAAAACGGGCGTCGCGTCTGGTCGTTTGCCCTGCTGTCGGCGGCGGTTTCCAGTTTCGCGGCGGTCACGAACGATCCGTTGTGCAGCCTCACCAACATCCTGCGGGAACTGCGCCCGGATCCGGCGCAGCCCGCGAGCACCCGGCAGATGGTTGAGAAGCTGGAGGTGCTTCGGGATGCAGCGGACCCGCGAATGATTCCGTTTCTGAACGATGAGTATGCTCAGATCCTGCAATCCAGCCTGACGCGAACAACGAATTTGCAGCAGCAGATACCGATTCGATATCAGCTCGGTGTCCAGTTGCTCAATGCGGGCCGAAGCGAGACAGCGCTGAAGGAGTTCGAGGCGATGGAGAGCGCCATTGTGGCCGGCGGAGGCACGATTGATGCGCGCAGCCGGGCGCAGGTTCGCATTCGCAAGATTCTCTCCTCCCTGCGCATGGGCGAGCAGGAGAATTGTCTGGCCAATCATAATAACCAGTCATGCCTGTTTCCCCTGGCTCCCGAGGCTGTTCATCAGCTGCCTCGTGGTTCTCGAGGCGCAATCGCCCTGCTCAACGTTCACCTGCAGGAGTTGCCCAACGATCTCTCTGCGCGATGGCTGCTCAACCTCGCGTATATGACGTTGGGTGAGTATCCAGCCCAGGTCCCCGGCCAATACCTCATTCCACCGAAGGCGTTTGCTTCGGAGTATGACCTGCCACGATTCCCGGACGTCGCATCGGAACTCGGGCTGGCGGTGGACGATCTCGCTGGCAGCTGCATCGCGGATGATTTTGATAACGACGGATTCGTGGACATCGTCGCCTCCGCATGGGGAATGCGTGGTCAACTCCGTTACTTCCGCAACGACGGTTCCGGTCGATTCATCGAGCGCACGCGTGAAGCCGGGCTCACCGGACTCGTGAGCGGGCTGAACATTCAGCAAACCGACTACAACAACGACGGGTATCTCGACATCTGGGTCCTGCGCGGCGCGTGGATGGGCAAACCCGGGCGCATTCCGAATTCGCTTCTGCGAAACAATGGCGACGGCACCGTCACCGATGTGACGGTACAGGCGGGCCTGCTGAGCTTTCACCCCACGCAAGCGTCGGTCTGGTTCGATTTCGACAGCGATGGCTGGCTGGACGTCTTCATCGGAAATGAGAGCACCGACCGGAAGGATCCCGATCTCTGCGAACTCTATCGAAACAATCGCGATGGGACCTTCACGGAATGCGCCTCTGCGGTGGGGTTGCGGGTGGCGCGGTTTGTGAAGGGTGTTACGAGCGCGGATTACGATCAGGACGGTCGCCCCGATCTCTACCTCTCGTGCCGACGCGAGGGAGCGAACATGCTTTTCCGCAATGATGGTCCGGTCGCAGGAGCCAGCTCGAATGCCTTTGCCTGGAGGTTCAGCGAGACCAGCCGAAGCGCCGGCGTGTTTGACACCAATCTCATCAGCTTTCCCACGTGGTTTTTCGACTACGACAACGACGGCTGGGAGGACCTATTCGTGTCCGGCTACATGATCGAGAGCGTCGGCGACGTGGCAGCGGATTATCTCGGACTGCCCCACCAAGGGGCCGTTCCCCGGCTCTATCACAATAATCGCAACGGCACCTTCTCGGACGTCACGGTCGCGAAGAAGTTGAACCGCGTCTGCCTCACGATGGGATGCAACTTCGGAGACTTGGACAACGACGGCTGGCTGGATTTCTATCTGGGTACCGGGAATCCAGACTTCACCACACTGGTTCCCAACCGAATGTTCCGGAATGCCGAGGGAAAGTTCTTTCAGGAGGTGACAACGACGACTGGAACGGGACACTTGCAGAAAGGCCACGGGGTGAGCTTCGCCGATCTGGATAACGACGGCGATCAGGACATCTACACCGTGATCGGCGGTGCCTATAGCGGCGACCACTACCGCAATTCCCTCTTTCTCAATCCGGGAAACAGCAATCGCTGGCTGAAGTTGAAACTGGAGGGCGTTCGCTCGAACCGCGCCTCCATCGGCGCCCGCATCAAAGTGCTCATCGCAACTCCGACCGGCGCGCGCGAGATTCACAAGACGGTGAACGGCGGCAGCAGCTTTGGAGCAAATCCACTCCGGCAGGAATTTGGTCTCGGGAATGCGACTGCGGTTACCGGCGTGGAGATCACCTGGCCGGCGACCGGAGTTGTTCAAAAGATCTCAGGAATCGAGATGAACCATGCCTACAGAATTCGCGAGGGGGGACCCGAATGCGGTTCCAATGGGACATCGACGGCTCGCGTTTGATCTGAGCACCAAGCAAGGACATCAGCACATTCATCCCACTGCGCCATGATTAGGAAGCCGCTTCGCATTCTAATTGTTGAGGACGAACCGCTGGCCCGTCAGCGTCTCTACACGCTCCTTCACATGGCGCCCGGCTACAAAGTAGTCGCCAGCGCTGCGGACGGTCGACAGGCGGTTTCCCTCGTCCGGCAACATCACCCCGAAATCATGTTGCTCGACATCCAGTTACCCGGACTGAACGGCTTCGAAGTTCTCTCCTCGTTAAGGGACGACCCGACTCCACCGGCAGTCATTCTCCTCACCGCCCACGGCGACCATGCATTGCGGGCGTTCGATGCCCAGGTGGTGGACTACCTCCTGAAACCCTTCACCCGCGAACGATTGCTCGAGGCTTTGGAGCGTGCCCGCGCTCACTGCGCGCCCGAGGACGGGATGATTACCGACCTTGAGCAAGGGGAGATTCCGCGGCGGGATCGCATCGCGGTTCGCTCCGGCACGCGCAGCATCGCTTTGCCATTCGAGGAAATTTACTACGCCATCGCGGATAACGTGCATTGCCACATCTTCGCAGCGAAGGAACGCGCGCGCATCAGCGAAAGCCTGGCTTCATTGCACACGCGACTTCCCCAGGGATCGCTTCGCGCGCATCAGCCGCTTTGCCGTCGTGAATCTGGCGCACATCAGCGCGATGAAGCCCATTTCAAATGGCGATCAAGAATTGCTCCTCACGAATGGAACTGCCCTTACGCTCAGTCGAACCCGCCGGGCCGAAGTCGTCGCTCGATTAAAGCAATCCGCCTAATCAGGTCCCGTCCCAGAACCATCGGACCTCAATAGACTCCGGGAATCAAACGCCGGACACGCTGCGCGTACTGGTGGTAATCCGTGTAGCGATCGCGGAGGAATCGTTCTTCGACGCGGGATTTTTGATCCAGCACCAGCGCCAACCCGCCGGCCAGCGCAAGCGTCACGGTGCTGAACCAAGCCAATGCCCAGCCGAACGACAGGAAGATCAGGCTGCTGTAGAGGGGATGTCGCACCACTGCGTATACGCCAGTTTGCACGAGCTCATGTTCGGCGACCGGTTCGGGAAACGGCGTGCGGTTGCGACCCAGCGTGCGGACACCAGTGATGCCGAAGATCGCGCCCACTGCGAAGAGGGCGATTCCAAGGACTCGCCACGGCGACGCCCAATCTCGTGCGCCATGGATCGGACCAACCACCACCACGGCCAGCGTCAGCACATTTTGAACGACGACCCAGAGGCCGCCTTTCCGGAGAAAGGAACTCATGCGTTTCAGGCAGCGTCGCGGGAACTTTCCCGAGACGCAACGGCGAGTTGAAGCTCGGAACCGAGGAACGAGTCTCGTCTTGCGGCGCACCGCGCCAGTTACCTACGCTCGGGCTGTTCCAATTGATTGAGCCGCGACCCTCTCAAAACCCGATTCTCATGAAATCCAAACGCGCTCCCCACCGCAACGGCCGTTGTCGAATCGTTCTTACGGGCGGCCCGGGCGGTGGCAAGACGACCGCGGCGGATCTGTTTCGGCGCGAAATCGGCGAACGCGTCGTCATCGTTCCCGAGGCGGCGACCCTGCTGTTCTCCGGAGGTTTTCCGCGCTCGAACCGCGAACTTGCCGTCCACGCGGCGCAGCGGGCGATTTATCACGTGCAACGGAATCTTGAGGATACGCAGGCGGCGCTTTTTCCCGGCCGGATTCTCCTGTGCGATCGCGGCACCGTCGACGGCGCGGCGTACTGGCCGGACGAGCCCCATCATTTCTTTGGGGCGGTGGGCTCGACGCTGGAGGATGAGCTCGCGCGCTACGACGCAGTAATCTTCTTTGAGACGGCCGCCGCGGGCGGACTGGGCATCGAGGGCGGCAATCCGGTGCGGAACGAAACCATCCAGCAGGCACTGGCCGTGGATCGGCGCCTGCGCACGCTGTGGTCGCGGCATCCGCGCTTCGTGCTGGTGCCGCACAACGCGTCGTTCTTCAAAAAAATCTCGTTTGGCCTCGCGGTCATCGACGGCATGGTGGCCGACCTCTTGTGCGATCGTGGCTCAACGACAAAACGAAGCCGGACAAAGGGAAAGTGACCCATTGCCCGAACCGGGATGCAGCTTGTGCGCGACCCGGTTTTTGTACATTCTTCCGAAGCTGTGAAGTCCCCTTGGTTCCATTCGCCTTTGGTTAACCGCGCCTCAGCTGGCGCGCGGTGCGCGGCGTTGCTGGGCATGATTCTCGGGCTGGCAGCGACGGCGCTCGGAGCTTCGACGGCTGGCGTTCGCGCTACGAATTCCGCGGCGATTGAAGTTCAGGATTTGTCCGGCAAATCCATCAAGCCCCTGGCGGATGGCGGGCAAAAGGCCACGGTCTTGTTCTTCGTGATGCACGAATGCCCCGTGGCCAACGCATACGCGCCGGAGATTGCCCGCATCATGACTGAATACGCCGCCAAGGGCGTGCGCAGCTACGTGGTCTATGTGGAGTCGGACTTGACCGTAGAGAAAGCCCGCGCTCATGCGCGCGACTTCGGTTTCAAATCGGACACCATTCGCGACCCGGAACATCGCCTCTCGAAAGCCGCTGGCGCGACGATTTCGCCCGAAGCGGCCGTGTTCTCACCGAAGGGCGAGGTGCTCTATCTCGGCCGCATTGACGACCGGGTGTCGGATTTCGGCCGTCGTCGCGTTGAACCAACCCGCCGTGATTTGCGTCTGACCCTGGACGCGGTGCTCGCCGGCCAGCCGGTTCCGGCGCGGACGACGAAAGCCATTGGTTGCTACATTCCGGAAGATCACTCGCTCAAAGCTGAACATTGAAGAGATGCCCATGAACCTCATCAACTCATCCCTCACGCACGCGGCGTTGTTGACCGCCGGCACGTTTGCACTCCTGACGACCGGCACTGCCGTGGCAGGAAATCTCAAACCGCTGCCGGACAACGTCACTTTCAGCGAGCACGTCGCGCCCATTCTCTTCAACAACTGCACCCGCTGTCATCGTCCCGGTGAAGCCGCGCCGTTCGCGCTGATGAATTTCGACGACGCGAAGAAACGTTCGCGGCAGATCGCCGAGATCACCCACAAGCGCATCATGCCGCCGTGGCACGCGGAGGCCGGTCATGTGGAATACGCGAACGAGCGTCGCCTGACCGAAGATCAGATCGCGCTGCTCGGGGCCTGGCATCAGCAGGGCGCGAAACCGGGCGATCCGGCAAAGACTCCGGCTCTGCCGAAATTTCCCGAAGGCTGGCAACTGGGCAAGCCCGACCTGGTGCTCAAGATGCCCGAGCCCTTTGAAGTCTACGCCGAGGGCAAGGACATTTACTGGAACTTCGTGCTGCCGCTGAACCTCCCCGAGGACAAGTGGGTGCGTGCGATTGAGTTTCGTCCCAGCGCCCGCTCGGTGGTGCATCACGCGCTGTATTATCTGGATACCTCGGGCGACGCGCGGAAGTTCGACGCGCGCGATCCGAAGCAAGGTTACAACGGCATGAGCCGTTCGAATCGCCAGTTTGAATCGCTCGGCGGCTGGGCCGTCGGCGGTGAGGCGTTGCTGTTGCCTCAGGAGCTTGCGTGGCACTTTCCCACGAATGCCGACTTCGTCATCCAGACGCATTTCCATCCCAGCGGCAAAGTGGAATACGAAACCTCGACCGTCGGCATTTACTTCGCGGACAAGGCGCCGACGCGGAAGTTCGCAATGCTCCAGCTGCCGCCGCTCTTCGGCCGGCTGAATGGCATCAGCATTCCGGCGGGCGCGACGAACTACACGGTGAAAGATTCCTTTGTCACGCCGGTGGATCTCGAAGCCTTCTCCGTTTCGCCCCACGCGCATTACCTCGGAAAGACGTTCCTCCTCACCGCCACGCCGCCCGGCGGAAAGACGCAGACCTTGCTCAAGATCGCGAACTGGGATTTCAACTGGCAGGAAGACTGCGAGTTCAAGAACCGCATTCCTCTGCCCAAAGGCACGCGCCTCGATGCCGTGATCACCTACGACAACTCGGCGGAGAATCCGAATAACCCGACGAGCCCCCCGAAGAAAGTGAAGTGGGGTCCGATGTCCACCGACGAAATGGCGGCGCTCACTCTCAGCGTCATTCCCGCCCGCAACGAAGACATCGCCGCGCTCAAGAAGGCCAAGCGCGAACGTTCCATCGACCTGTTCATCGATCGCGCGCTGGAAGACACCCGCAACACGGAACGCATTCAGCTGATGAAGGCGACGTTCGACAAAAACTCCGATGGCAAGCTCGACGATGAAGAGCGCCCCGCCCTGCGCGCCTTCCTCGAAACCAGCGGGATGTTGAAAGGCGTGACGGACGGAGGATTCTGATCCTCCACGAAGACCATCATCACGAAGCATCGTCGCCTCGAAGGCGACCATTGCTTCATCATTCCCTTACGGGCCGGCATTGATTTCGTTGAACAACCATGCGCGCGCGTAAGTCCACCAGCGTTTGGCAGTGGCCTCAGAGATGCCAAGAACCTCCGCAGCTTCATCAATTTTGAGACCGACAAAATAGCGGAGTTTGACCAATTCAGCCTGCTGCGGTTCCAGCACGGCAAAACGGTCGAGAGCGTCGTTGAGGACGAGCAGTTCAGCATCCGGTGCAGGAGCCGCGATCTCGAGATCGTTCAGATCCAGATGTTCGGCGCCGGAGCCACGGCGCTGGCGGCCTTTGCGGCGGGCGCGGGCGATGAGAATGCGGCGCATCGCTTCGGCGGCGGCGCCGAAGAAGTGCGCGCGATTCTGCCAGGACTGACTCGGCGTATCCACGAGCTGGAGCCATGCTTCGTGAACGAGCGCGGTGGGCTGCAGCGTGTGACCGGCGGGTTCGCTCGCCATCTTGTGCGCGGCAAGGCGGCGCAGCTCATGATAAACCAGCGGCAGCAGTTCGTCGGTGGACCGGACGTCGCCCTGCTCCATTGCAGTGAGAATTCGCGTAACATCACTCATGGGCTGGCGGCCGGAGCATTGGTGAAGGACGGCTCCGCGCTCGCCACTTGAACCCGGATTGGGCGAGGACTTGCCGCAAGTGATCCTTCACCGGGCGACGGCGCGGAGAATTCCGGCCAGTCCCAGTCGAGGTTCATCGGTTTCAAGCGCGCGCGAATGGCGCGCAGATCCCAGCGATGAATTGCGCCGGGGTAACGCGCGACCACGATGAGCTGCGTGCCGTCGGGCGTGAAGCTCATCCAGGTGGATTGATCACCGTGAGGATCTTCCAATCGCGCGATGGTGCGGCCCGAGGCGATTTCCTGGAGATGAACCACGCCGGGCGCCATCTCCAAGGCCATCAGCTTGCCGTCCGAAGTAAAGGCGATGTGGCCAGGGTATAGGCCGGCCTCTCTCGGCAGGCGCCGGGTCACGACGAGTGAATTCAGATCGAGAAAGACAAAGCTCTTGTCACGAGCCACCACCAGTTCACGTTGGTCCGGAGTAAAGAAGACCTGTGCCGCCGAGCCCGCGTTCCATTCCTTGAGCAGCCTGCCGTCAGACCCGTCCCAAACTTTTACCCGATGCGAATGCCAGCCGCCGGCGGCCAGTCGATCCGCATTCCCGCTCACCGCGACGAAGGCCGCCATCGGATAGCTCATGGCTGTGCCGCGCACCAACTCCGTCGCGAGATCCAGTTGCAGGACTTGCCCGGCATTCTCACCCGCCACCGCCAGCGTGCGATCATCACGGCTCCTCGTCATCCGCGTGGGCGCGAAAGGCAATTGAATCACACGGGGCAAACCCATTTGCCAGCCGCCCCCGACGTTGGTTCCGGCGTCGATGGGCCAGCGTCGCAGCCCATCCGTCGGCCCGCAGGTCAGCAACGCACGGCCATCCGCCCGGAATGCCGCGGACGTGGTGTCTCCCATGCGCAGCCAGGCGACTTCGCGCCCGCGCGCCACATCCCAAAGGCGCACTCCATCGGACGCCGCGAGCGCGAGCAGTGTCCCGTCGGGGCTGATGTCTCCTTCGCGCGGCACACTCTCGCCCTCGCGAAACGTATTGAGGAACGTTTGATACTCCCGGCTGGGGACGACGCCCCAAAGTTGCGCCTGCTGGTTCGACGGGGATATGATTCCCGCCCATCGTCCCGGCTGACTGAAGTCCAGGGGACGGGAGTGAAGCCGCATCAACAGCCGGCCCGGCGAAGGCTGCCACAAGCGCAACGAGCCGTCCCACGACATCGAGGCGAGCATTTCGCCGCTCCAGTGAAAGTTCAAAAAGTTGACCTGTTGAAAGTGCCCCTCCAACACCGCCACCTTCCGCTTCGCCGGCACATTCCAAATCTGGATCCGAGGATCGGAGCCGCCCGCCGCGAGCAACTCGCCATCGGGATGCCACGCAACGACAGATTGCCTGAGCGTTCCTGTCGCGAGATTCGCCACGCGCTGACCATCGTCCGCGTTGTAAATCGCGATTGAATTGGCGGTCTGATAGCCGACCGCGAGCCGACGGCTGTCGGGATGGAAAGCCAGTGCGTGAACCTGATCCCGCGCCCGCCACTCCCGGCTGATTTCTCCGGTCGTCAGATCGAAACAGGTGATCCATTCCTCGTGTCCGATCGCGAGCCGTCGGCTGTCGGGGCTGAAGGCAAGAGCGGCGCAATTTTCAGGCGAACTTTTGATCGCCAATTCACCGGTCTCCCAGCGCCACGCGCCCACCTGTCCATTCGCGGCGAGCCAGGCGAGGCTTCGCCCGTCCGGACTAAAGAGCAGATACCCGATCGACACGCCGGCGGAGAAAGCAGGTTCCGGTCGCAAGCGTTGCAACTCGCGGTAGTCGGGAATGCTGCGGACACTGATCGTGCCGTCCGCTTCGAGAACAGCGCAGTGCTGGCCGTGCGCATCATAGGTCACGCCTTTGGAGTCCGCGCTCCAGCCGCGCCAGATGGGCCCGTGCTCGATGTCCGCCAGCGCCAGGGCCGCGATGGCGTTGTCCCTAAGTTCCGGCGTGGGTCGGATGCGCGCGGCCTCGGTCAGCGCGGCGAGACTTTCGAGACGCTGGCCGATCTGACGGCTGCTTCGCCGCGCGCTCGCCTGACTTTGGAGCGAGACGAAGAGCTGTTCGCGCGCCCGCTCCTCGCTGGAACGCGCCGCTTCGAGCGCCGCGCCGCGTTCACGCAACGCGTCGTCCTTCTGATTTCGTTCCTGACGGATGCGCGCATTGCTCGTCGCGAGACTGAACACCGCCACCAGCAGCGCTCCGAGAATCGTGACCGCCGCGACCAGTGTTCCACGATGGCGTTGCGCCAGTTTCTGCAGCAGATAGATCGCACTCGGCGGACGCGCGAGGACCGGCTCGCGATGGAGATGGCGTTGAATATCCATAGCGAGACCATTGGCCGTGTCGTAACGACGCTCGCGATCCTTCTCCAGGCATTTCATCACGATCCAATCCAGATCAGTCGAGAACGCGTGAGGTTGAGGGGGAGAGCGGATGGCGTTGACCCTCCGCTTTCTCCAGCCTGCGACACGCGCCACTGGCTCATCCGCGTGACCTGACGGGACGGCGGCGGCGGCTCTTCGTTGCGGATGATGCGCCGCATTTCATCCAGGCCGGAGCGCAACAACTCCTCGCCATCGAACGGCGTGCGGCCGGTGAGCAGTTCATAGAGCAGCACACCCAGGCTGTAGATGTCGCTGCGCGTGTCCATATCCACGCTGCTCATCTCCGCCTGCTCGGGACTCATGTAGGCCGGCGTGCCGATGAACGCCGTGGAACTGGTGAACAGGGTTTTGTCGGTCAACCGCTGGCCCGTGGCCTTGGCGATGCCGAAGTCGATCACCTTGGGCACGGGCACGCCGTCGTTGACGGTCACGAGGATGTTCGAGGGCTTGAGGTCGCGGTGGATGATGCCCTTCTGGTGCGCGTGCTGAATCGCCTGGCAGACCAGCACGAAGAGGCGGAGCCGGGCCTCCACCGAAAGGTTGGCCTCGGCGCAGAACTCGGTGATGCGCACGCCGCGCACCAGTTCCATGACGAAGTACGGCCGGCCCGTTGGAGTCGCACCGCCGTCGAACACCTTGGCGATGTTCGGATGATCCATCAGCGCCAGCGCCTGCCGCTCCGCCTCGAAGCGCGCAATCACCGACTTCGGTGTCCATGCCGAGCTTGATGACCTTGAGCGCCACGCGACGGCGCACCGGCTCCTCCTGGTCAGCCATGTAAACGACGCCACAGCCGCCCTCGCCGATTTTCTCCAGCAACTTGCAACGGCCAATTCGGTCGCCCGGTTGTTCGCTGAACTCGGCCAGGAGCGAAGTGGAATCGCCGTCGCCACGCAAACCCTCAGGTGGATTCTCCAGAAAATCCCCCGCACCCTCTGCCGCACGGAGCAGGTTCTCCACGCGCCGGCGCAATGCCGTGTCCGCACCGCATGCAGACGCCAGATAAGCCGTGCGCGCCTGGGGTATGGCGAGAAGAAGCGCTTCTGCGAACACGGCTTGTTCGGAGGAAGCGGGCTTCATGGGGTTCGGTTCATCGTCCATACATGCGCCATTGGAGGGCAGAACGGCTCACCACACACGAAAAGAAGGAAAAGAAAAGATCGTGTGAGCCTTTTCGCCAGGATTTGGCTCATGACGGGGTGGGACGCGAAGAACGGCGTCCCGCCGCCAAAAACTCTATGAAAGCAAAACTCCAACATTACCTCCTCGTCCTGCTCGCAGTGGCGGGCGGATCGACCCTGGCCCAGGCGCAAGGCACGGCCTTCAACTATCAAGGCCGGCTTGTGCAAGGCGGCGTCGCGGTCAGCGGCAGTTATGATTTCATCTTCACCGTCCACGACGCCGAGACGGACGGGAACGCCCTGAGCGCGCCGGCACCGGTCGACGCGGTAGCGGTCAGCGCGGGCCAGTTTGCGGTGCCGCTCGATTTCGGAGCCGGCGTATTCACTGGAGCACCGCGCTGGCTTGAGATCGCCGTGCGGATCAATGGCGGTGGTGTGCACAGCACGCTGGCGCCGAGGCAGGCTTTGCTGCCAACGCCGTATTCCATTTATTCCGCCACCGCCGGCAGCCTGCCGAGTGGAACGGTCACTGCAAACCAGTTGAACACCGCCGGCCCCGCGCCTGCGCCCGGACAGTTTCTTTCCTACGATGGCGGCAGTTTCCTCTGGGCCGATCCCGGCGTGGCGGTGGGCAACATCTGGTCGCTCAGCGGCAGCAGCGCCTACTACAATGCGGGCAACGTGGGCATCGGCACGAGCACACCCGCGCATCGCCTGAGCGTGATCGGCGGGCCGGCCTGGACCGCCAACGGCTGGCTCGGCTCCGTCGAGCTTCCGAACGGTTCCGCGCTGGGCTGGCAAGCGAACGCCGCCGGGCAACGCTTCGGCATGGGGCACGCCAACACGGGATTCTACCTCTTCCGCACCGCCAGTAATCCGGGCAACACCATCAGTCCAGCGCTGTATGATTTTGTGGTCAACGACATCGGCAGCGTCGGCATCGGCGTGAACGCGCCCACGGCGGGGTATCGCCTCGAAGTGGCTGGGTCCACCATTCTGCGGCCGGGCAACGGCAGTGTTCAGTTCGGTTCACCGAACGGGGAACTGGGCCTGTCCATGACGCCGAATGCCGGTAACCGCGCCGACCTCCGCTTCGACGGGACGACCCTTAAACTGCTGGCCAGCGCGGGCGTCAGCCCGCCGTCCTCCGCCAGTGGCATTACCATCAACGCCGCCTCGGGCAACGTCGGCATCGGTGGCTCGCCGACTCCAACGTCGAAGTTGGAAGTAGTCGCCCAGGACGCCCTGAGTCTCGTCGGTTACCAACCCTTCCTCACGCTCCATGACGCCAACGCCGGTTACGCCCGCAGCCGCATTCAAGGCGTCAACGGCGAAATCGTCTTGGAGCCGGAGAGCTTCGTGAACGGCAGCAATCCCAACTCCTCCGTCGTCATCGCGAACTCCGGCAACGTCAGCGTCCGATCACTCACGATTCGCGGCGGCGCAGACGTGGCCGAACCCTTCGAACTGACCAGCGATGACATCGCCAAAGGCTCGGTTGTGGTGATTGATGACAAGCACGCCGGCAAATTGAAACTCAGCACCCGCGCTTACGATACCCAGGTGGCCGGCATCGTCAGCGGAGCGAATGGCATCAACCCCGGCATCAGCCTGTATCAGCAAGGCGCGTTGGAAGGCGGCCAGAATGTGGCGTTGAGCGGACGGGTCTATGTGAAGGCCGACGCTTCGACCGGGGCCATCAAGCCGGGCGATCTCCTCACCACTTCCAGCACGCCCGGTCACGCGATGAAAGTCTCCGACCACTCACGGTCGCAGGGCGCGATTCTCGGCAAGGCCATGAGCGGCTTGAAGGACGGCCAGGGGCTGGTGCTCGTGCTCGTGACGTTGCAGTAGGGGCAGATCATCTCCAATCCAACTTTGTTCCTATGAAATTACAATTCCTGCCGTCGCGAAGAATTTGCGTGAGCACCGCAGTCGTTCCATGGATCGCGCTGGCGATGTTCCGGGCGGCCGCAGTTGCCCAGCCGGCATCGACTGGTGGTAGTTCCAATTTCCTGCCGATCCTCCATTGCCCGGGCCCCGCCCTGATTTCGGTGGAATCGTTGCCGCCGCGCCCCGACTTTGCGCTGGCATCGGGTAACTTCGCGATTGTGGCTGTGTTCGACGCAAGCGTGACGCCCGCCCAGCGCGTCGTGATTCAGCACGCGGTCAACGAATGGGACGCAATTCTCCAATCGCGGGGCGTCAATCCCGCCAGTTATACCGTAAGCTTTAGTTACGGAACACTCGGCGGTCGGATCGGAAGCACCGGCGTTAGCATCGCGTTGACCGGCGAGCTGATTTCGGCGAACACCGCGTTCGAACTGAACGTGGATTGGTTTGTAGACCCAACTCCGGCCGACGATTCTGAGTTCAGTTCAGCAACTCCTCCCACAGGAGTCGATCTTCTGACGGTCGCCCGGCACGAGTTGGGCCATGCCCTAGGCTGGATCGCGAGCAACCGGGTCACCAACTCGATCGGGAATGATGTCTTCGACGGCAGTCGCCTGAATATTGGAATGTCGGCGGGCGACGCGCAGCACTCCAACCCGGCGGTGCACGCGGATGATCTCATGCAGCCATCGCTCGGGGCATCGGTGAGAAGACCGATCCGGCTCTATCCGAATGGCGCGTTAATTGCCCGAGCGTACCAACAGCAGATCCCGATGCTTTTCATTGATCCCGCTTATGGCGGAGTACAGGCGGGCACTGCCTGGCAACCGTGGAGGACCCTGCCCGTGGCATCAGCTCAGTCTCCGGAGCTGCCGTTGCTGCTGGCGCCGGCAACGCATCTCGTCTCGCGTGGGCAGACTTTCCTGACACCGCACCAATGGGAAGCCGCACGCGGCGGAGCCAGTGTGATTGCGCCGTAGTCATCAACGGATTGGAACACCCGACCTTCAAAACTATGAGACGACGCACCGGGCCAGCCGGATTCCAGTTCGCAGCCTATGACGAGCCCACATCAGCGTCAGCGTTCCCGCAACGACGGAGCATCGCTTCCACCGCCTGCGCCGACCGTAGCCGTGGCTTACCGCACGAAATAAAAAATTCGCATGAGCCATTTCGCCGGATTTTGGCTCATGACGAAGTGGAAGGCGATGTTCGCCGCTCCCGCAGCCACTCAACCTTATGATAGCAACACTCAAGCTCCAGCTCCACGCTCTGCTGGCGCTCCTGATCCTGCCTGGATTGGGGCAAGCCCAAGGCACGGCCTTCACCTACAATGGCCGGCTGCTCCTCGACGGCACACCCGTCAGCGCCCCTTACGAGATGCAGTTCACCCTGTATGACGCGATCTCTGGAGGGACTATCGTCGGCGGACCCTTCACCCGCATCCAAGTGGATGTAGTCAACGGGCTGTTCTCCACCCTGATTGATTTTGGCGCCAATGTCTTTACCGGCCCACCGCGCTGGCTGGATATCGCCGTGCGTCCGGGCGGCGCAGGTGCCCTGACGATTCTGGCCCCCAGGCAGGAGGTGACCTCCTCGCCGTATGCGATCCGCGCCCAGACGGCCGGAAGCGTGGCGGCTGGAACCGTGGTCGCGGACCAGTTGAACACCGGCGGTGTCGCACCCATACCTGGCCAGTTTCTCTCCTACGATGGCGGCAACCTCACTTGGAGAACTCCAGGAGCGGGTGCGGCCAGCGTCTGGCTTACCAATGGGACCGCGGCCTACTACAACGTAGGTAACGTCGGCATAGGAACCATCACACCGGCGCACCGCCTGAGCTTGAGCGGCGGACCAAGCTGGACCGAGCAAGGCTGGGTGGGATCGGTCGAGCTGCCGAACGGTTCCGCGCTCGGCTGGCAGGCGAACGCGGCGGGCCAGCGCTTCGGCATGGGTCACGCCAACACCGGCTTCTACCTGTTCCGCACTGCCAGCAATCCGGGCACGACCACCAGCCCGGCCCTATATGATTTTGTGGTCAATGACGAGGGTAACGTCGGCATCGGCGTCAACGCGCCAACGGCGGGATATAAATTGGAAGTGAACGGCTCCACCCTCTTGAGAACCGCCAATGGCTCGGCCCAACTCGGTTCTCCCAATAGAGAAATGAACAGGTCGATGACCCCGAACGCCGGCAACCGCGCGGATCTCCGGTTCGACGGTTCGGTGCTTAAGCTGGTGGCCAGCACCGGCGTGGTCCCGCCTTCCGCCGCCAACGGAATCGCCATCACCACCGCCGGCAACGTCGGCATTGGCACGACGGCTCCCATCGCAAAACTCCACGCGGAGACCAGCCTGGCAAGCACGGCCGCGATGTATGGCAAGGCGACGGGTGCCGGGGCGATCGGCGTCCAGGGCGACGGCGCGAGCGCAGGCGTTTACGGCCGCGCGACCAGCCCGGCCGGGGCGGGTGTCGTGGGACAGGGGACCAGCGGACCAGCCGTGCATGCCGACGGCAACGCCACGCAGGCGCGCGATAAGGGCGGTTTCGTCAAGGCCACGGCCTATATCGATCCTTTCCTCCCGGCGGCCCAATACGTCGTCCGCTGCTACAATTCCCAACAGGCGGGCAGCGCAGCGTCCACGGCTCCCTGCGGGATCACGGTCAGTAGGTTGGCTCCAGGCTATTACGCCATCAAATTCGGATTCAACATTGAGGACCGCTTCATTTCTTTAACGCTTCGGAATTCTACAGCTGTGACGGCGCAAATCATAAACGTGGCCGGGGATGAGGTTGAAATCTTTGTCAACGACGGTTCCGACCACGGGCGGCAGGTCGATTCCCGATTCTACATCATCGTGTATTGACGGCCCGAGTCCGTCTCCGGCAACGCCAAAGACAACTGAGGGAAAAAAACCCGCCGAGAGTTCCATCGACCCAATGCAGCCACTACCAATGAAAATAATTGCCACAAGAATCTTCGGTTTCGGTGTGACTTTGCTCGTGGCCGCGACGGCCACCGTTGTTTCAGCGCAGGATTATTCCATCGACTGGCACAGCACCGACGGCGGTGGCGGCACCAGCACCGGCGGAGGTTTCTCCGTCAGCGGCACCGTTGGCCAACCTGACGCGAACACCCAGCCGATGACCAACGGTGGCTTCTCGCTCACCGGCGGCTTCTGGTCGATCACGGTCGTGCCGCCGCCCGCAGCTCCCATTACAATCTTCGACAACCTCACCGGCAGCGACAACGGCATCTATGGACTCCACGCCACCACCTCGCTGGCGAGCAAATTCTGCCTCGGCGCGCAATCCTACCAGCTCGACTCCGTAACCTTGCTATTGAACAGCCAGGGGTCCGACGGCCAGATCAGCCCGCCCAGCACGGTCCGGCTCCAGATCTATTCTCACAACCCGGTGAGCGGCAAACCAGCCGCCAGCACCGGCCTGATAATGAACCTATCCGGCCTGACCAACCCCATCACGCCGCCGCGCGGATTTGGATTGGTCAAGTGGACCAACGCCACACCGTTCCGGCTCGCGGCCGATACGTGCTATTGGGTGGTGGTGAGCCGCGAGAGCGGAGGGAACATCGGGCAGATCGCCTCCTTCACGCTGCCCACCGGCGATGCCGGGGGCTACGGGTTCGCCCGGTCCGGCGACTCAGGCGCGACCTGGTTGACGCCCGACCATACCGCCAACAGCAAGATGCTGATCCAAGGCGTTGCAGTTGAGACACCCGGTGCCCCGCAGCTCTCGGTCGAGCATGAGGCGGCGGGTGCGCGCTTTCGTTGGACTCGATCCGCCACCGGCTTCGTCCTCGAACAAAGCCTCGCCATCACTGGCGCATGGTCGCAAGTCACCTTGCTCTACACGACGAACGGGACCGAGATCAGCTTCACCGTGCCCGCGCCCACCGGGAACAAGTTCTACCGACTACGCAAACAGTAAGGGCCATCCGCTCACACAAGGTAATCCGCCCGTTGGGTAGCACCGCTTCACAAAGGTCGATCGCACAGTTCTCGCACGCGAAGTTGATCAACCTCAATCGCCGCGCACGACGCTCTCAGCCAACGCTCGGGACGGGCCCAGCAGCTGCTTCATCCGTATTCGATTCGCCACTTGTCGAGTGGATGTCGCCTACTTAACGTCCACGCATGAACTTCATGCGCTCAAGAGTCCTCGCGGTCAGCTCTCTTCCCATCATTTTCTCCACCGTCCGCGCCGCAGCGGACTCCTACTACGGGGAGGGATTGTACGGCTGGTATGAAGCCGGACCCGCGCTGGTGGAGAACGCCAAGATCCGCGACTTCTTCGGTGAGGACGTGGTGGGCAACCGCGTCAAGTTTGATACTGGATTCCACTTCGGCCTCGGCATCGGCCGCGAGATCACCGACTACTTCCGCGTCGAGCTGGAGAGCGGATTCAACTACAATTCCCTCAAGACCATCGACGCGGCCACCGCGAGCAGCGGGAACATTTATCGTGTTCCCGTCATGGGCAACATGGTCCTGCAATACCCGAACCGGACGCGCATCACTCCCGTGATCGGCGCGGGCGTGGGCGCCCACTGGCTGTCGCTCGATGCGCAGAACATCGAGCTGGAGTCCACCGTCCTGGATGACAGCAGCAGCACCTGGGTTTTCGGCTATCAGGGCTACGGCGGATTGCGCTACGACTTCAACGAGCGCATGAACGTGGGCGTGTTCTACCACTACTCGGTGGCCGATGGGCCATCGTGGAAGTTTGACTCCATCCCCGGAGGCAACTTCAAGCTGAACAGCCTGCGCACCCACACGCTGTCGTTGACGTTCGGCTGGTATTTCTGATTTCGAAGTCACGTCTACTCGGAGTCGGCAGAAACATTCTCCCGGACTTCATCACTCAATCGAAGTGACGCGGAGTGTGTTCCATTTTTGACACCTCGGCATCCAGCTGCCAATCTTGGCACGATGTCGTTTCTGCGTTGTTCGCTCCTTTTCCTGCTGTGTGTTCACCCGGCACTCAGCCAGCCGTTCGGTTTATCCAATCGAGTCGGCAATTCCTCCCTCCGTCTACCGTCCACCCCACCCTCGTATTCCTACGCGCTGACGAATGCGTTTGGGAACATCATCTTCCCAAATCCCGTCGCGCTCGCCACGCCGCCCGGTGAATTGAACCGGTTGTTCATCGCCGAACAGGCCGGGCGCGTCACCGTCATCACGAATCTCGCCGCACCCACTCGCGCGGTGTTTCTCGATCTTTCCTCCCGGGTGATGGCCGGCGGCGAACAGGGCCTGCTCGGACTGTCCTTCCATCCAGGCTACGCCACGAACGGATACTTCTTCGTCTTCTACACGGACGACACCACGACCCGCGCCGGCACTGGACGGCATCAGGTGCTCTCGCGCTTTCAAGTCTCCAGCAACAACCCGAACACCGCGCTGGCGAGTTCCGAATTCACCCTGCTCACGATGTTCGACGATCACGGTGACCATAACGGCGGCGATCTGCACTTCGGACCGGACGGATTTCTCTACGTTTCGCTGGGTGATGAAGGCAACCAGAACGACAGCCTCAATAACAGCCAGCGCATCGACAAAGATTTCTGGTCCTCGATGCTGCGTCTGGATGTCGACGAGCCGGCGCGGCCGTCCAGCTTGATGCCAAATCCGCATCCGGCGAACACGAACCACGTCGACGGCGCGATTCACTATCGCATCCCCGCCGACAATCCTTTCATCGGCGCCACCTCCTTCAATGGCGCGGCCGTCAATCCCGCGGCCGTGCGAACCGAGATGTTCGCCGTCGGCTTTCGTAATCCGTGGCGATTCTCGATCGACTCCGTCACCGGCCGGATTTTCTGCGGCGATGTCGGCGGTGATGCGCTGGAAGAAATCAACGTCGTGACCAGGGGCGGCAACTACGGCTGGGCATTTCGCGAAGGAACCAACGCCGGGCCGAAATCCTCCAGCCAGCCCGGCGGTCTGACCTTGCTCCCGCCCATCTTCAACTACCGCCACGGCACGGCCACCAATCAAGGCAACGCCGTCATCGGTGGACGGGTTTACCGCGGCGGACGCATCCCCGCGCTGCAGGGCAGTTACATTTTCGGCGACTTCGTTTCGGGCAACATCTGGTCCCTGCGTTACGACGGCACGAATGTTTCCAACTTCATCCGCATCGCTGACGATCCGGGCATCGCCGTGTTTGGTGTCGATCCTTCGAACGGCGATCTCCTGGCAGCCGATCAAAACAACGACATGATCAAGCGGCTCATCGCCGTGCCCGCCGGCGCCACTTCGCTTCCTGCGACACTCGAAGAGACAGGCGTGTTCGCCAACCTCGCCACACTCACGCCGCACCCAGGCTTCGTGCCCTACGACATCAACCTGCCCTTCTGGTCGGACAACGCGATCAAGTCACGCTGGTTCTACGTGCCGACCAATCGCACCATCACGTTTGGCGCGACGAACAACTGGCTCTTCCCCACCGGCACCGTTTGGGTGAAACACTTCGACATGGAGATGACCAACGGCGTGCCGGAATCTCGCCGTCGGCTGGAGACACGTCTGCTCGTGCGCCACAGCAGCAACGATGGATCGGAAGTTTACGGCCTGACCTATCGCTGGAACGGAACGCTCACCAGCGCTTCGCTCGTCCCGGAGGGCGGGCTGGATGAGAACCTCGTCATCCACGATGGCGGCACCACCCGCACTCAGCTCTGGCGCTACCCGAGTCGCTCCGAATGTCTCCTCTGCCACACGCGCTCCAGTCAGGGCGGTCTCGCGCTCGGCTTCCACACTCCGCAGCTCAATCGCGACTTCAACTACGGCGGCGTAACCGACAATCAACTCCGCGCCATGAGCCACGCCGGTTACTTCTCGGCACCGGTCACGAATCTCAATTCGTTGCGCGCCCTCGCCCGACTCAACGACGAATCCGTGAGCGTGGAGCAACGTGTGCGTTCATATCTCGCCGCAAACTGTTCGCAGTGCCACCAACCGGGCGGGGCCGGCTGGGGGCAGTTCGACGCGCGGCTCCTCACGCCGCTTTCAGCAACGAAGCTGATTCACGGCACCCTGAACAATCCGGTCGGCAATCCCGGCAGCGTCGTGGTGCATCCGGGCCGGGACGATCTCTCAATGCTGCTCGCCCGCATCTCCACCCTGGAAACGGGACGCCGCATGCCGCCAGTGGGTTCCTCCGTGCTCGACACGCAGGCCATCGCGCTGGTCTCGCGCTGGATCACCAATGACCTCGCGTCCTACCGCTCCTTCGCCGAATGGCAGGTCGCTCAGTTCGGTTCCACGAACACTCCTGCGGCACAGGCGCACGCCGATCCCGACGGAGATTCCGCGGACAACTGGACGGAGTATCTGACCGGCACCGCACCGGAGAATCCCAATTCGTTGTGGCGGATCGACATCGATCGCGACGCCGCTGGAGTGGCGGTTCGCTACCAGATCATTCCGAACCGCATCGTCACCATCGAACAACAAAGTCAGTTCGTCTTCACCAACAGCTGGCAGTTTCTCGACCTTATCGAGAATCGTCCGACCGCTCCCGTGGAATCGTTCATCCACGAGTTCTTCGATCCGTCCGCCGGCAGTCTCCGGCAACGAAACTACCGCGGACGCGTCACCGAGCCTTGAGGCTCTCGACTCGCAAAATGAAAAACGGTCCCGCGGACGAATCCACGGAACCGTTCGAAATCGTTGGTTGAACGTTTACTTGCCGAAGGTCTTCAACACGTCCACACCCTTCTGGAGCGTCGCCGCGCTGTCACGCCATCCTGGAGCATACTTGTCGAAAGTCGTTCCGAGCAGATTCTTCTGCGCATCCGTGAGCTTGGCCTGGGTCCAAATCTTCTGGAGAGCCGGCAGCGCCTGCGTGTAGTTGCCCTTCCAAACCGAGTTCACCACGCTCGTCACTTCAGAGTTCATCCCTTCGAGACTGGAGAAGTTGCGTTGGGTCACGAGCGCGG
The DNA here is from genome assembly GCA_016713365.1 of Verrucomicrobiota bacterium. Classification (GTDB taxonomy): domain Bacteria; phylum Verrucomicrobiota; class Verrucomicrobiia; order Limisphaerales; family JADJPG01; genus JADJPG01. The sequence continues at coordinate 23,459 of JADJPG010000049.1, forward strand.
CGGCCGCATTGTAGACGTCCTTCGCCAGCGTGGACTGTTCCGGCGTAAGCTTGCTCTCGGTAATCTTGCCGAGGGCGCTGACCGCATCCGTGTCCTTCTTGCCCAAGAGCGATTCGAGCGCGGTGTTCAACTGGCCCTTGACCGTCTCATTGGATTGCAGCGAATCGCCCAGCTTGGACACGCGAGCGCTGAGGTCCGTGCTGATGTTCTTGAGCAACGAATCGGAACTCGACTGAAAACTGGATGTCAGCTGCGAGCTCAGGTTCTGGTAAACCGCCACCGCCTGCTTCTGCACTTCCGTCGCCGTCTCCGTGGCCTGTTTCTTCACTTCAGCGACCGCTTCCGTCGCCTGCTTCTTAACCTCGGTCGAAACTTCCTTGGCCACTTCCGCGGCGGCCTTCTTCACTTCCTCCGTCGGCGTGGGAGTAGGCGCGGTTCCGGAGGACGCGGCGGGCGGCGTCTTGGATGAATCACCGCAGCCAGCCAGCAGCAGGCATCCGCTCACAGTAACGAGACTGACTATCGAATTCTTTTTCATATCGGCGGAAGATTAGCGATTCGCTGCGGACAGCGCAAATGTTCCCGCGACTCGCTGCTGGATTCCATCTCATCCGTGGCTACCGAAGGATGCAGGGTGCCACAGAAGACTCGAAGCCTTCGAACGTCACGGATACACGGAGCGATAATAACGCTGCGGCGAGCCGACCGGCGGCGTATCGATGAACTGAAACACGCCGACCGAATTCGCCGTCGCCGAGCCGAGCGCCTGCCACTGAGGATCGTCGACGTTGCTGTTCCATTCGATGCGATAGGTGAGTCCAGGAATGCCATCGAAGCGGATCAGATACGAACCATCTCCGCGATCGGTGAGGATCAGATTCTGGCTCGGCAGTTCGTCATTGCGCACCGTCACCAGCACCGTGCCTTGCGCCGTCGCGCCGCGACTGTCGGAGATGGTGTAGGTGAAGGCATCGACCAAGGCCAGCCGGGCCGCCGGCGTGTAATAGATCCAATCTCCATCGCGGGTCACACTCGCGCCATTGGTGCTCGTGGCGGTGAAGGAAACAAAGCTCACCACATCGCTGTCCGCATCCGAATCATTCGCCAGCAACGCGGAGACCAGCACCTTCGTGCCGTTGGTCAGACCGCGCTCCAGCGAATCCAGCGTCGCCACCGGAATGCTGTTCACCGATTGCACCGGGCTGAGAGCGTTGGTCACGCCGAAGAAATTGCCGTCCCCGGCATACTCCGCCACCACTGTGTGCGAACCTGCGGTGAGGTTCGAAATCACGCGCTGCGCCGTGCCGTTCACCAATGCCACCGGCACGCCGGAGTTCACGCCATCGATCTTGAACTGGACCACGCCGCTCGGAACTCCCGCACCGGGGGCCACCGCAGATAAGGCAAAACTGAATGTCACGCCTTCTCCTGGTTGCGTGGGGTTCTTGGATGTCGCGACAAGGCCCGCAGTCGAAGCCTTTGTCACCGTCAGCGTCCCGCTCACATATCCAATCGTGTAATTGCTCGCCGAGGCTCCGCTCGCCGTGATCGGATAGGTCCCCACTGGACTTCCTGTCGTTGACGTGGTGTTCACGCTCGCAAGAGTGGTCAATCTCGCCGTCGTGTCGCCGTTTACGAATCCCGAATAGTTCGCGGTCAGCACTGGATTGGAAGAACCGTAAACTTTGTTCGTGCTAATCGCGCTCACCGTCAATACCGCAGGCGTCACCGTCAGCGTCCCGCTCACATAGCCAATCGTGTAGTTGCTCGCCGACGCCCCGCTTGCGGTGATCGGATAGTTCCCTACCGGACTTCCATTCGTGGCCGTGGTGGTCACGCTCGCCAGAGTCGTGAGTCTCCCCGTCGTGTCGCCGTTTACGAATCCCGAATAGTTCGCGGTCAGAACCGGGTTTGGTGAACCATAAACTTTGTTGGTGTTCGCCGCGGCAATGGTCAGCGGGGCTCTCAACACATTGATCACTACGTTGGTGGTAACGATCGTGTGACTCAGCAAGTTGCTGGGCGTAAACGTCACCGAAAGTATTTGTCCATTGCCAGCGTTCAGAATGGTTCCGAGAGTCGGCGTGTAGGAAAAGCTGCCGGGCACCGACGAAGTCGCGTTCAGCTGCGCGGCGCCGAGGGCCAAACCGTAGGTGAGGCTGGCCGGCGGAGTCCATTGCACCAGCGGACGGGCGGCCCCGGAAAGTTCGAGCTCCCAGCTCACCAGCTGGTTTGTTCCGCCGGATTCCATGTCCGCCAGAAACAGCGTCCACTCGGCATTCCCGGAACCACCGTTGAACACGCTCAGCGCGGCGGTCCGCGGAGTCGTATCGAGCACCACTGAGGGATCGACCAGGCGACCATCCGGGCGCCAGCTTCCGATCAACGCCGTGCCCGCGGGTAGGTTGGTAATGGTGCGGTAGGTGTGAACCTCTCCAGAGGCCGAATCGTCGAACGTGACATTGAACCCGGCATCCCCATAACCGGCGAGCCGTCCCGCCGCGCGACCCGGCCGGTTCAACAACACGCAGAAGTTCGTCCTGCCTCCCTGAATGCAGCGCAGGTAACCGTAGAGATCGCCATTGAACTCACCCGCCACCTGCAGTTTCACCCGCACCTTGCTGATCGCATTGATGGACGAAACGACCACCCGCCGATCGCTGAACCCCGCGGCGTTGCCATCCGGCACCGGTCGATTGATTCCAGCGAAAGGATGAGTCTCAACCGTCTGCGCCGAGGCAGCAGGGCAGCACACCCACGCACTTGCGCAAAGCAGCAGCAGCCGGAGCCTGTTCAGGCGGAAACGTCGCCGAAACGCCGCGCTTCGGAGAAATGTTTGAGTGACGCCATCCATGGCGTTGAAAATGAACATCCGTGTCACGTGAGTTGCATCGCTCATGGGTGACTTGGAAAACTGAGAATGTGGTTACGGCCAGGTAGCGCGATAAAAACGTTGCGGCGCTCCCGGCGGGAGGAAATCGGTGATCGAGAGAATCCCAGCCTCGCCGGCAATGGCAGTTCCTAGAATCTGCCAGTTGGGATTTTCCAAATCGTCGGTGAATTCGATCGAGTAGGTGCGGCCCGGTATGCCATCGAATGTCAGGCGCACCGAGCCATCACCCAGAAGTTCAGCTCGGAGATTCTGCGGAATCACATTGTCGAAAGTCACGGTCACCGTCGCTGTTCCCTGCGAAATGCCGCCCCGCCCGTCACTCAGCACGAATGGAAACGAATCTGAATTGGTGAAGCCAGCCGGCGGCGTGTAGACCACCCATCCGGAATTCGTCACCACCGTTCCACCCTGCGCCGAGGCCGGACCCACGGAGAGCAGCGCAACGGTGTCGCCATCCGCATCGATCCCGAGGACGTCCACCACTCGCGCCTTCGTTCCGTTGAATGCAAATCGTTCGAGCACCGGAGCCGGAGCGACCGGCGGATGGTTTACGGTCAGCACAGCATTCGAGCTCGTCACCGATGCGCCGTTGCTGACCCGCACCGAATACGCTCCTGCATGAACATCCTGCACGTTGGTGATGGTGAACGTGGAGTTCGTCGCACCGGATATCGCGTTGGTTCCGTTGAAGAACCACTGGTAACTCAGCGGCGGCGTCCCCGAGGCCCCGATGGTAAACGTGACGTTCGAAGTGACGGTGACCAGTTGGCTTTGTGGTTGGCCAGTAATCGCAGGCGGATTTGTCGTGGTGGAGACAGCCACGAAATTGATGTTGGTCGCGTCGGGACCAACTGAAACCGGGTTGTTAAACCCAACACCCACAAAATTGTAGCCTGCAAACATTGCGCCGAGGTTGTAGCCCCCGGGCGATAATCCACCAAGAGCGTAATTCCCATTCGAATCCGTTGTCGCAACGTAACTGCCCGAGGATATGGTAACTCCCGGAAGCGGCGAACTTCCGTCTGTCACCCTGCCGCGAATAACATAGGTCGTTCCGGCAGTAGCAGAGAAATTCAGGTTGGAACGGACAACCGGCTGAACGCCTTGGAAGGAATAGTAAACAGACTTTGCGCCCGCCACCACCACGGGGTTGGTGAACCCACTGGGCAGCATGGTAAACCCACTGCAAGCTGCTTCGAGATTCCAGATCCCGCGCGGCAGGCGAAGCTCGTAAACCCAGTCTCCGAAGAAGCCACCCGAGAAATCCGGCAATGCAATGACGCTCCGACCGGGTTCGCCATTGCTCACGTAAACGAGACCGATGTTTCCGGGAACCTTGCCCTTCACCGGATAAAGAACCCGAAACAAATCAGCGTTCGTCACGCTGGCCCCGTCCACGTAAACAGGAGCGTTGGGCGCAATGAAATCCGCGCTACCCGAGAGTTTGGGATCGTAGGCTCCTGGCGGCACATTCGATACACTGAAGGTGCCATCAGCTGCCGAAAGACCGGTCCGCCCAGCGATCTCGACCACCGCATTTGAAATCACCTGCCCACCGTCGCGAACGATGCCGCGAACCGTCACCGCTGGCTTGGGCAGCGAGAGAAAATCGATACCTGAAATATCGCTGCCCACCGTCATCGTGCCGTTTCCAGTCGTCGGCGCAAAGGTGTCTGCCGACGTCGGCATTACCCGCACTGTATGGGTTCCCGCCGGCACGTTAAGAAGGACGTAGCGCCCTTCGTCGTCGGTCAGCGTGCTGCGATAACTCGCATGGGTCACATAGCTCATCGTGCCCACTGATACCGTAGACAGGAGGCTGAAGACCCGGATAGTGGAGCGTGGCGATCCGTCTGCTGCGGTCACCCGACCGGAGATGGAATGATCAGCCACGGTTCCAACCTCGACGATCGTTGAAACCACCGTCACCCCGCCCTTCATATCGCTGACAACACACCGAACCTCGTGCCGACCGGCGGTCGACCATGAATAAGTGATCGAAGGTGTATTGCTGGATACCACCAGAACTGCGCTGCTTCCGGCGACGGCCGTCTCCCATCCGAACGCCAGCAGGTCTCCATCCGGATCATTCGCGCTTACCGAGATGGTGACCGTCGCTCCCACCGCAACGTTGGTGGCACTCACCGTCATTAAAGCCTGAGGCCTTGCATTGGTTACATTGCCCGAGAAATGGACGAAGACATCCAGCCATTGGCCCGGCGTAGGAGAACGAGTCACCGGCGTCACATGAATCGCGGCCTCAGAATCAGAAAACGTGCGACCAACCAGCAGCGGAGCATCCTCAAACTGTCGCGGGGTCCCCGGAGTTGTATCCACAAGCGTGCTCCCGCCCCGGCTCTGCGACCACTGCGGCCAGCGCAGTTGAAGTCCGTTTAAGGCAAAAGGCGCGAGGTTACCGGATTGGAATTCCCCCCGATAATCCAGCCAATAGTCCCGGACATCCTTGCGCAGCAAAAGCGAGTAGAGCTGGTTGCTTCCCAGCGTCCCGACATCGAACGCGTGAATGCGAAACAGTCCGCTGTTCGTCACGCGAAGCAGCGACGTGTCCGGCATCCAATGGAGCACCGTCTTTTCGTAAGTGTTAAAGGAACCGCGATTGGGCCCCATCAAGTCGAACTCGTCCGCATACTCGATCGTCTCGCCAGGTCCGAAGGCAGACGACGTTTTCGGTCGCCACCCATTGGCATGCATCAAACCATAGTTATGCCCCAGTTCATGCGCGAGCACCGGCCAGCTATCCGTCTGCACCCAGGCACCCTTATCCGCCACCAAGCCCACCCCAGCGCCACCTGGTCCGCCCGAGTGACGGATGAACACGAAATCATAATCGTCCGCGTCCCAGCCCCAATGCGCGCGCCAGCGCCACCGCGTCGTTGTAGAGCTGCCCCAATCCAACGGATTCATAATGGCTGGCCGTTTGCGCCACTTGCACAGGATCCGACACGTCCGCCGACACCGTCGTTTTTTGGTACGATTGATTCGCAAAATACAAGCTCACTTGAGCCAGTGCCGCCTCGGCCGTGGATCGCGATGTCGGCGGTGAGCTTTGATTGCTGTATTGAGTCGGGATGTACAAAAGGCGCTTTGCTCCATGCGTCCACTCAAGGGCGGGGCCTGGGGAGGTTCCAGCGGATCCTCCTTCCGAACCGGCGATCGCGCCGGAAAAGCTGACAAGTTGAAGATGTTCCTCCCGGCACATCGGCAGGAGTTTGTTCGCAAAAAAGGCACCAGAGGTTCGCAGTAGACCCGCGACTGATTTGCCGCAACCGACACAAACGTCCCCCGCAAGCCAGCGCTCCCCGCCCTCGCGCAATTCATTGGCGCCGGCCAAGCGCAATGGGTTCTTGGCCAGCACAATCTCACCATCCAAAACGATTCCACGGAGCGCAATCCTTCGCCCCACCGGCGAGTGTCCATCCTCCCGCGCCGAGGCATGACTGAGATACAGCCTGCCATTGATGCGAACTGCCCGCGCTCGAACCGAATGCTCACAGTCAAAAAGAGCGCCGATGGTTCCATAACCGCTGACTTCTTCTTCGAAATACCTCTGCCATGCGGAGGGCAATTTCCTTCGTGAATCTGAATCCAGAGCCAGGGAAAGAGCTCGCTCCGGCTGGTCCCTCATTAACCGTCGCATCGCAAGGGCTCGACGCTTGGCCAATACCAGTCCCCGAGCTTCATCTGAAGATCCCCCACGGATCCATTCGCGAAAGGATTCCACCTCTGTTTCGCTCGCCTCGGAAATTCCCTGCGCCTTCAGTTCGCCGGACGTGAGAAGAGGTCCAAGAACGATCAAAAGGCTGGCGATCAGCCACCAACCTACATTCGCGCCCCGAATGTATCGGTAAGACAGGCTCCGAGCTTGTCTCGAACCCAAGTGTCCAGAGAGAAGACTTGAGCCGCGGAATCCTTGTCGGAAGCCACTGGACAAGATGAGACTGTGGTGCGGATCAATGACTGGCTGGAAGCTGCTTTGTTGCAATGAAGTCTCGGACTGCTGGAGGCTGGTAGGGCGCGTCGCTCCGCGCGCGCCGATTGGACGCCGCCATCGACGAAACGGCGCGCGCGGAGCGACGTGCCCCACCTCTCCCACTCCCCGAAGGGTCCCCTCATGATTTCCTCCAAGGAGCTTGAAACCCATCCTGCTCGGTCGCTCCGAATGGACAACCCAGCTGCAAGATTCCAACTCAGTATGATCGGGCGCGCAATTCATCGTGCGGCTACTGGAGGGAAGATGGATTACGAGATTCTACCAACAAAAAAAGAGGCCTGCACAAGCAGGCCTCCGGAAGTTCGCTGATATTTGAATTACCGATTACGCGCGCACCCGGCGGCTGGCCCAACCCAGACCGAGGACCGAGAGGCCCAACAGAGCCATCATCGAGCCACCGTCCGGAACAGACTGCGTTTTAGGAGCAGAGGTGAACTGAAGAACGGCAGACGCAACCAGAGTACCCACCACGCTTCCCGGACCGGATACGATCTTGTAGACCAAAACATTATCGTCGAGGAGGCTAAGATTCACCACCGTTCCAGCCAAACCGACGAGGGAAAAACCCTCGGCAGAGCCGATTTTTTCCCCATCCACAGAAATCGTAACCGTCTCTTTACCAAGGCCAAACGCGCTGAGGTCTTGAAGAACGAAGGACACGGTCGCACTGGTGATTTCTTCATTCGCCGAATCGTAAGACGGGATTGATGATGACAAGTAGAAATTGCCATCTTTGGTAGTGTTGGCAGCAACAAAGCCCGTAAAGTCTCCAAAGACAACGTGATCTCAGATTGCACTTCCGTTAAAAGCGATCGCAAGAACGACAGCCAATACACTTAATGTTTTTTTCATAGTTTTGTTTGTTTTTCAGCTACTATTCCATTCGTCCCCATTCGCACCCCCATACTGCCTCGCGATGAAAACTTACTCTTTCCCATTAGCAGCGGCGGTGCCATCGCCTCGATTTACTCAGGATGAGACCCAGTGTCACCCATCAACACCTTAATCATCAGCCGATTACCTCACGGAATAAGCTAAAGAAAGAATTCTGCACCTGCACCATCAGCCCAGCGCCATTCTACGTTCGTAAAGCCCTCCGACACCCGAAAACTCTCCTTCCTCGTGGAAAGCCCAAAAAAATGGTTCTTAGGAACAGTTCGCCACCAAAAACCAGTGAACCGCAGTCTGTAAGCCAGACCGACATCCAGCAAAAACGAAGGAACCTTCTGCCTTTCAGAATTTTAGCGGAGCTGTTCACCAACCTCGAGTCCGGAGTGCCATCACTTCGACTCGAACAGCCACTGCAGCCAAGACGAGCTTCGGTCGAGAATTCTTGACCATGCTTTGTCGCCCAATACCCTCACCCTCGTGACTGATTTGCTCTGGTTTGTTGCCCACACCCGACCTCGTCGCGAGAAAAAGCTCGTGGAATATGCCCGTCGGGAGGGGTTGGATGTCACCCTGCCCTGCTACCATTCCGCTCACAAGTATCGTGGCAAGACGGTCAATTTCGAGAAGCCGCTCTTTCCTAGTTACGTCTTCTTTCGACTGCATCCCGCTGCGCGTCAAAAGGTTTTCCAGAGTGACCATGTCGCCAACCTTCTGGATGTGCCGAATCAACTCGAGTTCGAGCAGCAGTTGTCTGCCGTGCTGCTGGCCTTGGAGAGCAAGCTGGAGATTCAGCTCGCCCCGGAGATTGGGAAGGGAACGCGCGTTCGCATCGTGGCCGGCGCGCTGCGCGGAGTCGAAGGGTGGGTGGAGGAGCGCTACGGCATGTCCACCGTCCTGTTGCGCGTGGATTTCCTGAGCCAGGCTGCCGCCGTCAAAGTGGAAGCCGATTGCTTGGAATTGATCTGACAACGCTCAGCGCTCGGCGCGGTGCCTTGTCCAAAATGAAATGAGCCAGGCGACTCGCGTCACCTGACTCTTTCTGCTTCGACGGGTTTGGCCCAAAGCCACGCCCCAGTTCGTCGGCGTAATTTGATTCAGTGCTTCTCGACGATACCCGTCGTGGCTTGCCTATTCTGTGCCTCGCGCAGTTCCTTCTTCCGCCAATACAATAGCAAGGCAAAGAACGGGATGAGCGACAGGGCAAAGAAGATCGGCCCGCCGCGGTGGTGGATGAACGAGTGAATCATCTTCGGATCCACATGGACGCAGAGCAGCGCGAGGGTCAGGACACGGAACCCGTTCCGGAGAATTCCCAGCGGTATCGTCAGCAGCGTGAACCAGAACCGATGCTTCGGGTTCTCGAGAAACAGAAAGCCTCCAATCAGCCCGGTGATAAACAGCACAAAGCTGGAGCGAATCCCGCTGCATTCCTCCGCCACCTGAATGACGATTCCTGGCAGCGCGAATACCACGCCATCTCGGAGCACCGGGATCTGAGCAATCTTAATCATCCAGTAGGCGACTTCTGCGGAACTGTGCTGCAGCACCACCTCCAGCCCGTGACGCACCCCAGTCGGGAAAGGAATCAGGAACACGAGGAGACCCAGCGGATACGCAGTTACCCTAGCGATACCTGCGCCCAGAAAGTGAAAGACACCGGCGATAATGAAGCTGACGAGCGCGCCCATCTGCCAGGCCAGCTGATCGTTCAATGGCAGTGTCACGCCTCGAAAGGCGAAGAACGCCCAGCCCGCCAGAAACACGGCACCAAGGCCGGCAAAACAAATCGTTCCGATTCGGGAGGGGCAGATCGTCTTCGGAAGGCGATGGCGGGTCAGCCAAACAAGGTAAGCCGCGATCACCGGCATCAGTGGCGCGTGGGAATACAGGTCTTCCTCCAACGCCAATCTCGCGAGTTGATAAAGCGGAATCGAAAACAGAACAATCAACGCCGCCCCATAGACCGCCAGTCGCCGCGCGCCGCGCGAAACCTCCGGGGCCATCGGTTCGACTTCCATCCGACCGGCCTGATTAATCTTATTCTCCACCCTCATACCGCGATTAAATCCTTGCTCCTTGCGGATGTCACCCCTTTTTGCGGTCTCTGCTCAGCCGGTTTTCTTGTCCGCTAACACCGTGTTCACCCACGCTTGCTGGTCAAGGTACCATCGGACCGTTTCTCGAATGCCCTTTTCAAACGTGTAGGCCGGCTTCCAGCCCAGCTCGCGTTCAATCTTCGAGGCATCGATTGCATAACGCCGGTCATGGCCGGGCCGATCCTTCACAAACGTCATCAACTGTCGCGAGCTGCCGCCAAGCTTCGGAGCCATCTCGTCAATCAAATCGCAAATCAGCTCCACGATGCGAATGTTCGCCCACTCATTGTGGCCGCCGATGTTGTAAGTCTCTCCGTCCTTCCCGGTCGTCAGCACGCGCCACAGCGCCTCCGCATGATCGCGAACATACAGCCAGTCCCGCACGTTCATGCCGTCGCCGTAAATCGGAATCGATTTCCGCGACAGGACATTCTGGATCACCACCGGGATCAGCTTCTCCGGGAATTGATACGGACCGTAATTGTTCGAGCAATTTGTGATCACCGTCCGCATCCCGTAGGTGTGATGGTACGCCCGCACCAGCATGTCGCTCGAGGCCTTGCTGGCGGAATAGGGCGAGTTCGGGGCATACGGTGTCGTCTCCGTAAAGTAACCCGTGGCTCCCAGACTTCCGTAGACCTCGTCGGTCGAGACATGATGAAACCGCGTTTCACCCGCCGCGCTGGCTCCAGCCGCCAGCCACTGGCTGCGGCACGCTTCGAGCAGGTTGAAGGTGCCCACGATGTTCGTCTGAATGAAATCACCCGGCCCGGTAATTGAACGATCGACGTGCGATTCCGCCGCGAGATGCATCACATGCGTGATCTTGTATTGCTGCACCACACGCAGGACCTCCGGCTTGTCGCGTAAGTCCACCTTCTCAAAAACATACTTGGGATGCTTCGCCACCGGCTCCAGATTCGCGAGGTGTCCCGCATAGGTCAGGCAATCCAGGTTGATCAGCTGCGTGATCTCCGGCCGATCAATGACGTGTTGGATGAGATTGGACCCGATGAAACCGGCGCCCCCCGTAATCAGTAATTGCATAGAATCAGAATCGTTGTCTTTGGCTCAAGTTTCCGGCACCCAGTGCTGCAGGCTGTGCTCCAGCGCCTCGCCCACCGGGCGGATCTTCACTCCCGTCGCCAGGAGCTTGGAAACATCCATCACACAGTTGGAACGCGGCGTCTTCGCGGCCACTTTGTAGAATTCCTCGTCACTCGCCCAGAATTCAAACTTCCGGTCCAGCTTCAGCCGCTTCTCAATCTGCTCCACCACCTGGCGCGTCGTCACGAAACCGGGATTCGTTACATTATACGTCCCAAAGGGCGCGCGTCGTTCCCACAAATCAAGGCAGGCCCGCACGAAATCTCCGCGATGCGACAACGAGTTGAAGTTGTCATACACCTTCGAGTAGCGCTGCACCTTGGTCAGGTAATTGCGCGCGTTGTCGATCTCGTCGAAAGGGATCCGCAACCGCCACACGTATGCCTGGCTGGCTCCGATTAGCGATTCTTCCGCCAGCGCCTTCGTGCCGCTGTAGAAGCTGCACGGCGGGCGACGGAACGAAAAATTCGGTTCGTCGGTCTCTACAAATCCAGCCAATGAATTGGGATTCGTTTCGATCAGCCGCCGCACTTCCGGTCGCGTCAAATCCTTCTCTTCCCGGCGCACCCCGTTCTCGGTCACCCATGCACCCGCATAGATGCAACCGGACGAGACATGACCCCAAGGAACATTCGCGACCGCACAGGCGTGCGCCAGCGTCAGCGGGAACAGAGTGTTGCCTTGGAGAGTATCCGCGCGCGCTGTTTCGCACGCGTCCACATTTGGCTTGCCCGTGTAGCCGGCGGCATTCACGAGGAAGGCGGGCTTCGTTTCGTTCAACAACCGGCGCAGCGAATCGAATCGCGTGTAGTCCACTTCACTCCGCGAAACAGAACGGAACGGCGCTCCGCGCAGCTTCAATTCGCGCTCAAACGCCTGCCCGACATAGCCCGATGCCCCAAGTAACAAAATCATATCTCTATTTTAAATCGAACCTTCACTCAAAACGTCCTCTGAGCCCAGGACGCGCAGAGTGGCAATCTACAGAATCGCCAAGCGGCGCTCGCCTGCAACCATCGCATTTCGATTGCCCACTGGCCTTTCAGCGCTCACTGTTTCCGTCGCGTTTCCGCCAGCACCTCAGCGAGATAGTCCCGATACTCACACTTCGGAATCTTCCCGATCAAGGCCTCGAATTGATCCGCCGTCAGGAATCCACGCCGGAACGCCGCCTCTTCTGGGCAACCGATCTTGATTCCCTGCCGCTTCTCAATCGTCTGCACGTACGCCGAGGCATCGTGCAAGCTGCTGCTCGTCCCAGCATCCAGCCAGGCGAAACCGCGATTCAATCGCCCTACCCGCAACTGTCCCCGCCGCATGTACTCCACGTTCACATCGGTGATTTCGAGCTCACCCCGCGGCGATGGTTTCATTGCCTTGGTAATTCCCACCACCGCATTGTCGAAAATATACAGCCCCGGAACCGCATAATCGCTTTTCGGCTGCTTCGGCTTCTCTTCGATGGACACCGCCTTGCCTTCCGAATCGAACTCCACCACGCCGTAGCGCTCCGGGTCATTCACATGATAGCCAAAGATCGTCGCGCCCGTCGTGAATTCGGCAAACGCCTTCTGGAAGCTGTCGCCACCGTAGAAAATGTTATCACCCAAAATCAGCGTCACGCTGTCGGATCCAATGAAGCTCTCCGCGATCAGAAACGCCTGGGCGATTCCTTCAGGCTTGGCTTGCTCGCGATACTCGATCCGAAGACCCCATTGACTCCCGTCGCCAAACAGCTGCCTGAACCGCGGCAAATCATGCGGCGTTGAGATCAGGCAGAACTCCCGCACGCCGGATTCGATCAGCGTGGTCAGCGGATAGTAGACCATCGGTTTGTCGTAAACCGGTTGGAGTTGCTTGCTGGCCACGAGGGTCAGCGGATAAAGCCGGGAACCAGCGCCCCCGGCGAGAATGATGCCTTTCATGTTCAGAATATTGGTTCGGACGGTAGAGCCGTCAGAGTCTGCCGTCGCTTCTATTCATCGGCTGACTTAAGGATTGGAGAAGCATAGAAGTGTCGGGTCACTTTTCTTCCGTGCATTTCGCTCGGCATATCCATCGCGAAATCCACCCCCTGAAAAGACAGGCGTCGCAAGCCACCTTGCGACGCCTATCAAAGAGTTCTAAAAAAGCGGGAACAGCTGGGTCAATTCACCACTACCCTGCGGGAGGCGCACGCAACACCGCCAAGCGCCAAACTTAGCAACAGAAACGAGCCGCCCGCATCCGGGGCGGAAACCGGTGGACGCACGATTTCAGTTCCACTGACTGTGAAGTTGTCGATGCGGCTGGTGCCGCTTGAGCCAACTGCATTTCCGTTTACCGCGTCCTCGCCTAAAGTGTTGACACTCGAAAAAGACTCGACGAGTCATCGCTGATCCCAATAACCGCACTGAGATCTTTCGAAAAACTCGTGTAGGAAGCGCCGACTGTGAATGACGACAAGAACTGGGTGAACAAGGCCCCATCACTACTGTAAAAGAGCCCAAAATCTCGTGGTCCCGTGCCGCTGCTCATTTGGTCCCAGCTGACAGTGATATTCTCATAGCCAACCGTGCTGACCTCGAACTGCCAATAGTCGCCAACAGCCCAATTATTCGCACTGATCGAACGAACTGATCCATTGCCCTCTCGCGTCTTCCAATCGGTAGCAGAGCTCGCATGTGTTCCCGACGCACTGCCAATTCCCGTGTTTGCTGCAACCACGGGACTTCTGCCGGAGTTATCCAGGTCGAATGGGGTAGCGGACTCAAACGTCCACGTACTGATCGGTGTGGCGCAAACCGTAAAGCTGGCTACCAAACCAAAAGCCAGAGAGGCAAGTTGCAATTTCATGAGGTTCCTATGTTTTGATTATTCTTCAGCGATTCCCCAAATCTCCATGGGCATACAGTTATCCTAGTAATCGCGAAAATCGAAACAGTTCAACCGAACAGTGTCAATCCTCAACTTTACAATGCGACTGCCCTCGCTTCTTGCGCTCAAACTCCGCGTCGCACGAACGCACTCCTATCCCCGGCACACCTTCACGTCATCCGTCTCATCAATTGGCCTGTCGCACGAAAACGCCTTCACGAACTGGGCATGCAACAACTGCGTCGATAAAATCCCCGCCAGCGCCATCTCGTCCGTTTCCCCAACCGGTCGGCCGTCCGACAATCGCCGTACAAACTGCGCGACCGCCGCCGGCTCAAAGAGGCCCGCCTCCCGCACTGCACGCTCGCTCAGCACCTCCGCCACGTAGTCAGCGCCTTCCACGCCGAAAAAGCTGCGCTGGATCGGCGCGCGATAAGGCCGTTTGGGACGGTGGGTAATCTCCGCCGGCAACCAGTCCTTCGCTACCTCGCGCACGATATGCTTGTCGCGCAGCACTCGCAGCTTCATGCGCGCCGGCAGCCGGTTCGCAAATTCCACGACGCGATAGTCGAGGAACGGATACCGTCCCTCCACGGAATGAGCCATCGCCACCCGGTCACCTTGGGACGATAGCAGGTACTGCGACAGAAACACCGAGATCTCCCAATATTGATCCCGCTCCAAAGTGTTCCATTTCGAGAACTCCTTCGGCAAAGGTATCGACCGCAAGTGATCGTCCGCGCTCGCCAGCATGGTCGCCTTCGCGTCCGCGGAAAAGAAACGGCACGCACGGCGATTGTTGCGCCAGCGGATCAGGTGCGAATACCACGGGCAATCCAAATCCGTCAGTCGATCCTTGAAGAACGCCGTCAGGAACGCTCCCTTGCTCTGCGATAACCGACCGATGTCCTGATACAGCCGCTCAATCAATTGCGGGCGCCAGACCGAATCTGGCCGTCGCGCCCAGAATCGCCGCACCTTCGCTTCCTTGAAGATGTCGTACCCGCAGAAGAACTCGTCTGCTCCTTCGCCCGTCAGAACCACCTTGTAGCCGGATTGATGCACCAGCCGCGAGAGCAGGAACATTGGCGCCGGCGAAGTCCGCATCACCGGCGCTTCCGTGTGCCAGATCACGTCCGGAAACACCCGGCCAATTTCCGCATGCGTCGCCTGCACCACCTGATGGTCGGTGCCGAGATGCCGCGCCATCGTCCGCTGGAACTCGCTCTCGTCGTAGTTGGAATCGTTGAACGCGATCGAGAACGTCGTCAGCTTGTTCGGCGTGTAACGCTTGATGATCGCCGCGATGGTCGAGGAATCGAGCCCTCCGCTGAGATACGCGCCCACCGGCACATCCGCCCGCAACCGGATCTGCGTCGCATCAATCAGCAGCTGGCGAAACTGTTCGACGTAATCGTGTTCACCCCGCCCTGTATCTGCCGCAGCTTGGCCGGAAAACTGAATCGTCCAATAGGGCGCCACCGTCACCTGACCTCGCTCCAGCGTCAGGTAATGTCCCGGCGGAAGTTCCTGCACCCCGCGAAATATCGTTCGCGGCGCCAGCGCTCCCCAGAAGGTGAATACTTGCTCGAGCCCGACCGGATCGATGACACGCTCGACCCGCGGATCCGCAAACAGCGCCTTGATTTCGGATCCGAACAGCAGCCGGCCCGGCTGTTGCACGTAGAACACTGGCCGCACTCCCAGCCGGTCGCGCCCCAGGAACAGCGACTTCTTGCGTACATCCCAAATCGCAATCGCGAACTGTCCGTTGAACCGGTTGAGACATTGCGGACCATCCTCCTCAAACGCGTGCAGGATCACCTCCGTGTCCGAATGCGTCGCAAAGATGTGCCCCTTCGCCTCCAGCTCTTTTCGCAGTTCGATGTAATTGAAAATCTCCCCGTTGAAAACCACCCAGAGCGATCCGTCTTCGTTCGCGATCGGCTGCTGGCCGCCACCGAGGTCAATGATGCTCAGCCGTGCGTTGCCCAACGCCGCGTGATCATCGAGGAACATCCCGAACTGATCCGGCCCGCGATGCCGGATCATCCCCAGCATCGATCGCAGCAATCCCTCCCGCCCAGCCAGGTCACCCGCCTGCTCTACGATTCCAGCAATGCCGCACATTTTCGGAAATCCCGTTCGATATCCCCGCCAGGCTCTGCCTCAAAGGGGTCAGACCTCCAACAGCCGCCTCAACGCGAACTGCTCTCGATTCAAACTCGCTTGAACTCTCCCAATCGATTTATTCCCCCCCCTCGCCAGTCGAAACCAGAGGGAATCCGGAAAATATCACCGCCACTTTCCGTTATGCCGCTGCCTTGCGCTTGCGTTCGAGGAAGGCACAAATCGAGTCAATCGAATCCAGGTTCTCCGGCAGCGTTTCGTCGGCTTCAATTTTGACGGAAAATGTCTCTTCAAGAAACGTTACCAGTTCCAGCACCCCGGTTGAATCCAGAATTCCCTGCTCCAAAAAGGAGGTGTTGTCCTGCAGGTCATTCCCCTGCCCGAACAAAAAATTCTCAATGATATACCCGCGGACCTTCGCTCGCATGTCGCTCATAAGTTTACTGTGAATTGCATTGCTGGTGCGTTCATCGACCAGCGTTATTCGTCGCTAAAGTTGAACCTCGCCCACCTCATGGACCAACACCGGCGGCAGATGATGATATCGGGTGGCCGAGCGTTTCCGGTCGATGTCGATCCAGACCCGGCGAACTTGTTCTTCGGACATCCCCGCCGCCGTGGCCGTTTCCTCGACGCTTCGACCATGATTTTTTCCGTACAGGCAGTGATCCATCTGATGGTAGGGAACGAGGAAATAAAACTCATCCTGTCCCTGCGCCAAACCGTAGGTGTCAGTCGTCGGCGGTCGCTCGCAAATGGCCCTCGGCACTCCCAAATGTTCAGCGAGTCGATATACCTGCGTCTTGTAGAGATGCGCGATCGGTTTTACGTCCGCGGAACCATCACCGTTCTTCACGAAGAAGCCCTGATCGTACTCCAGCCGGTTGGGCGTTCCCGCCACCGCGAAGTTCAATCGATCCGCGTGGTAATACTCCAGCATCTTGCGGATGCGCTGCTTGAAGTTCGTCGCCGCGACAATCGCAAGATACGTCTTGAGCGGCAGTTTCTCACGAACCATCTCGCCCGTTGGCGATTCCGCCACCAGCGCGAAGTAACTGAATCCCGTCGCCTCGGTCGCATGCTGAATCACGATCTTCGATTTCCATCCATCGCCGTAGGCGGGAATAACCTCCCGCACCGCGTCATCATAACGCCGGTAAAATCCCACGGCTTCGAGAATACCGCTGATGTCTTCGTAGGCATGTTCAATTCCAAACGTCTCCGCCACCAGGCGGCTCAGCGAAGGCGTCTCCGGTCCGGAATGCCGCTCGGGCATCAACAGCCCGAACACCCGCTCGCGACCCAGCGCCTTCACTGCGGCGGCCACCGTGGCCGAACTGTCAATGCCACCCGAAATGCCAACAACCATGCCTCGCCGCTTCAGATCCTTGGAGAGAATCTGGCGAAGCCGGTCGCCGATGTGCTGCGCTGCCGCCTCCACATCGAACGCCATCCAGTCTGGGAAATTCTGTCGTTGCGTCATGGTGCTGCAGCGTAACTCGGCCATTTTATGGGATTCAATGTCATGTTTTCGTCGCGCGATGCGGTGTCTCATCGCATCGCCGCAGTTTAGGAGTAACGAGTCCGCAGGATCAACCCGTAGTGCTTGCGCGCAAAAGCGATGAAGCGGCAATGAAGCGGATCGCGGGATTCGGAAGCCCAGAAACCATCAATGTCGTAGGACGCGACGAGTTGCTCACCCCGGCGAAACTCGATCGTGTCCTGATCGGGTTTCGAGATGAATACAATGCCAGAACCGGTTTCAAAGCTCTTCTTGTCGGACGATACCTTGCAACACAATCCTTCCCGTTCGAAAAACTCTGCGATCATCTTCTCGTGATAGAATTCCGGCTTGCGGCGCGAAAAGCGAAGTAGTCTTCCCTGATCCAGTCTCTGCGTGGCTTCAGAGCTCAATTGCAACCGGGTGTTCGCCAGCACACGACCGGAGACGACAACGCCCGGGTTGACAATGCAGTTGGTCTCCAAGTGAGAACCGGGAAGAAACAAGACCCCCATCCCGGTCCAGACGAAGTCCTCAAGCTCCACCTCCGCGAACAGCGCCGGATACCCCGGGTCACCGGCAGGAACGAACCATGCGTGTAGATGGTCGAACGTGGACCAACGCCAGAGTAAAAACCCAGCCGGACGTCCTCGTCACAATGGATGATGACATGCGCACCCAGGATGCAATTGTCGCCGGTGCGAAAACTCTTGTTCCCCTTGATCTGGCATCCAAAACTGACGATGGTGCTGCTCCCAATCGTGAGTCTGTCGACGCTGATGAACACGAACGGTCGAATATCAACGTCGTTGCCCAGCTCCATCTGGTTCGCGCAAATGAACGACAGCAATGGGAGCCTCGTGTTTCGGCCCACCCGATGGCCGGCGAGTCGAAAGAGCCACCGGGTCGGAGCTGAGGGCAGGAGGAATCCCAGCACCGCGATCAGGCGGGCGATGAAGCGGGTTTTCAATTTGGATCAGGGATCAAACCGTCGGAGAAATTCTGGCGCATGTCACTCGATCAAGAAGTCGAACGATTCACCCGAGCTTGCATCGTCCTCGGGAGCAAAGTAAGCCCAGGCCCTTCCGAGCCGCTCCGCATTTAAATGCGATCGTTCAAGGCTGATCCGCCACAGCGCGCGCGCCCACGACCGATCATGCGATAGTGGGGAGGATTGAATTTTCCTCCCGCCCGAATAGTAACCGCCGGTCTGGCCACGAAGCTCTGGGGCCGTGCATAAGAAAACCAGGTCCCGGCCGGCCCGACGCGGGGAAAGCAACTGCCGCTTTCGAAGATAGTAACCGATATGCTTCAACCAGGCTTTCAACCCATTGTTGAGCCCCAGCCTGGTCGCAACACCACCCGGGTCAAATGCGTTCACAGTGACAGAAGTTCCTCGCAGCCGGCGCGAGAGTTCGTATGCGAACATGATGTTGGCCAGCTTTGAACTGCCGTAGGCTAGCTTTCGATCGTAGTTGGCTTCGCTCAGGATCCATCCCGCTGGCGGGGTGACCCCATGCGCTCCCGAACCCAGGGTAACAATCCTGCTGTCCAAAGACAGGAGCAATCGCTCCAGCAACAGTGCGGTCAGCAGGAAATGTCCCAGGTGATTCCCGGCGAAGGTCCGTTCCAGCCCTTCCGGGCTTGCTCCATACTCATCGAAGCGGGCTCCTGCATTGTTTATCAGAACATCGATGACGGCGAATCGATTCCGAATCTCCCCCGCCAGTTGTTCCACTTCACGCCTCGAACCCAGGTCGGCGCGAACAAATGAAGCGCTATCCGATCCGTGCTGGCGACAGAGGCGGGACGCCAAAGCCTCTCCACGCACTGGATTGCGCCCGACCAAAATCAGACAGGCTCCCTGCTTGGCCAGTTCAATCGCCACCGCGCGCCCGATCCCGGAAGTTGCCCCCGTGATGACACACGCACGTCCTCTCATCTTTTCAGCGGCGTTTGCTGCCCGGACTGTCGTCATCGTCTGCTTCGTCTGGTCGCTCGAATCGCCTCCGCTCATCCCGCCTGAACCCTATCCCTGCCGTCCACGGTACCGCCTACCGAAAACAGATTCAGCCAGACGGAACGCAACAAGGCCATCCTCACCACATCTCGTCGCTTATGGTTGATGACGACATCCTGGAAAAAGACCCCTTCGAGTTCGAATCCAAATTTCCGGTTCAGGTTCAGGTTGCGAATGTTCGTATCCATCGAATGCACATAAATCTTCTCAAAACCGCGGATCAAGAACATGTGATAGAGAAAGAGAAACGTGGCTCGCTTTCCGATCCTTTCCCTTGCATTGTCGGCTCGCCGATCAGTTTCCGCATCTCCACCTTCGCCGACTCGCGATCAATGGACTCCGCGCCGATCACTCCCACCGGATTGCCTCCGTGGGAGACCAAAAAATACTCCCGATGCCCGTCCCTCAAGTGGCTTGCAAGCGCCGGCGGCGTATCGGGGAACGGCGGATGAAAGGCGTCACGCATCAATGGAAGCTGGAGCCACGACAACACTCGGGAGATCGCCACTTCTTCAAACGGGGTGATCGAGATTTCCCCCCAGCTTCAAACGCCGCGATCCGTCCCACTCATCGTCCACGTCAGCAATCGAGAACAAATGCCGGTGCGTCCCGGTGTCGGCGCCGGGCAAACTCGAGAACTGCATCACGTTGTCGAGCAGATGGCCCGCCACGCTCAGGACATCAGGACCGGCTACCCCATAGTTGATCATCTCCCGGTAAAAGCTCCCAGCCACCAGCTTCAGCATCTGTTCGTGATGCCGGCGGGCCAGCGTCTCGTCTGGGTTTTCCTTCGAATGTAGGGGTAGTGTCATTGCACCGGGCGACATCAGTTGCAGTAGGGAATCCGCTCGGCCCCGGCCGGCCTCAGCCCCATCAACCCTTCTATGCGAGGCCGGTTTTCTTGATCTTGCCGGTCGCCGTCTTCGGCAGTTCATCACAGAATTCCACCAGCTTCGGAACCATATAGTCCTCAAGAAGGGAGCGGCAATGGGCGAAAATCTCCTTCTCTGTCATCGTTGTGCCATCGGTAACCACGAATGCCTTGATCGCCTGCCCAAGGACGGGATCGGGAACTCCGACCACCGCCACCTCGAGCACCCCGCTCATTCCATATAAAACACTCTCCACCTCTTTCGGTGCCACTTTTTCACCACGGCTTTTGATGATGTCATCCTTGCGACTGACGAAATAGAAGAAGCCGGCCTCGTCGGTTCGAAACAGATCATTCGTGTAGCAAAGCCGGTCACCTGTGACCGGGTCCGTTCGGAACCGCTTCGCCGTCAGATCAGGCGCTTCCCAATATCCGCGCATCACGTGCCGTCCCCGCACCACCAGTTCTCCCGTGTCACCAGGACCGAGCCTCCTGCCATCTTCTCCTTCAATCCAGGCCTCGGTCCCAGGTATCGGCAGTCCCACGGAACCCGGCCGGCGGTCCAGTTCCTCCGGCGGGAGGTAAAGCGTTCGTTTCGTCTCCGTCAGCCCGTACATCGAGAACAGGCGCGCCTGCGGAAACTTGTTTCTCAACGCCTGAATATGGCTCACCGGCAGCGCTGCCGCCGTATTCGTCAGGTAACGCAAACTGGACAGGTCGAACTTGGTCAGGTCCATCGGCAGCAGCAGCGAATACATCGTCGGCACCCCAGGGAATCCCGTCACCCGCTCCTGCTCGATCCGCTTCAGGATGGCCGCCGGGAATGTGAATGACCTTTCCAGCACGAGCGTTCCCCCAAACTTGAAGGTCATCAGCAACTGATACAATCCGTAGTCGAAGGACAACGGCAGCGCACTGATCACAATGTCATCCTCCGTGTTGCCAAGGTATTCAATGATCGCCCCAGCGGCGAACGCGACATTTGAATGGTCGCTCATTACCCCTTTCGGCTCACCCGTGGACCCCGAGGTGTAAATAAGGCACGCGAGGTCAAGGTCCGTGTTGTTCCTCGGTGGTCGCACCGCAGCCGCATTCGTCTCAACCACCTCATGAAAGGCGACGCTCAAAACCGTTCGACCCGCAGTCCCGTCAGCCCGTGGTCCACAAAGAACCAGGCCCTTCAGGGAAGCAGCCTCCAATGGTGTTCCTTGGGCGATTTCGTCGGCGACTGACCCCGCCTCGCCGATCAACACCCGCGCTCGGCAGTTGTTCAGAATGTAGAGAAGCTTGTCCCGCTTGGTCGTCGGGTTGATCACCACAAACGTCGCGCCTGCCTTGGCAATTCCAAATAGGCTGACCACCGTTTCAATCGAATTGGGGAGAAAAATCGCCACCCTGTCTCCGCGACCTACGCCCATCTTCGTCAAAGTGTCGGCCAGTCGATTGGCCATCGCTTCCAGTTCCGCATAGCTCAATCGGCGCCCATCACATACCAACGCGACCTTTGCCGGAGAACGGTCGGCACTGTGTTCAAGAAAATCACGAACGAGTAAACAATGCCGTCCCGGAGTGACGACCGAAGCATTTAAGAGGCTCATGGAAATTGGACCTGAGTAAACTACTCTATCCGAGTAATCCATCGTCAGAGACGCGTGATCTGGTAAAGGGGATTGGTCCGGGCGAAGTCGCTTCCGGATAACCAAAGTCGCCAATCACACCAAGGCATCGCACCTGTAAGCCATGCCGTTCAGCTTGCGCCGTCAACGACTCGATCGTGTGCCGCACATATTTGCCCGGGTGCTCCGGGTGACGAAACTCGTAATGATCCGGGGCAAAGGTGTCCCCAGAAACGTTCCGCCGCCTTTGGGCCGGGTGCGAATCATCTTCAACAGACGATCCATCTTCTCATCATCAAAATAATAGAGAATCTGGGACGCCCACATGAAATCGAACTGCTGGCCGTTCAGCTCTGCGTCACCAAAGGTGTCCGAGACAATCAGTCGGGGCTTCCTGCGGGAGAGCTTGTGCCGCCCGATTTGCTCGTGAGCAGCGTCAATTCGAACCGGGTCAATATCCACGCCACAATAGCCGCCTGGATCAAGGTGACGAATGAACGGAACCCCCCCTTGCAGCGGCCCACAACCGATGTCAAGGAGGGTATGGTGTGGTTTCAATCCGTTCTTGGTTAACAGTTGCAGATGATACGCCTGCAGCTCATCCCAAAACCCAAGCGGACCCCCATCGCCTCAAAGCGGTGATGATTTCTCAGTCCCGGAACAAAGGCTCGCAGCGAATACAGCCGGCGACGGGAACGCATCAAAAAACGCCGTGCGATATGAATGGCAATCATGGAATCCTATGGAATCGTGGGAATTTTCCGGTGAATTCAACATCCCGGGCACACGGCTTATTTGCCGTGCAGGATTCCAAACGTTTTGGCGCGGCGGCGAACGAATTGTAGCATTGGAAAAGCGCCACACTCGGCCGCCGGTTGCAGTGGAAGAAAGAGTAACGCCAAGCGTAGCCCAACATGGGAATCCCACTGACCGGAAAAACTATCGGCTTTTGGAAAAAAACGGCGGCGCGCTACAAAAGATCAAAGCCGTGTACTGCTTTTCCCCGTCCGACATCAGTCGAATTTAGACGGCCTTGCGAGGCAAATCCGTTCCGCGCTGAGGTGAAACACCAAACCGCTTTTTCAAGCGAGACACCAAGGTGAAAGGCAAACTAAGATGGGCAAAACCGGATCGATCTATAGGGGCAGTAGACCCGAACTACCATCCGCCGGCCAATCGTCTCAAAGCCTCAGTCAACTCGAACCGGGTCAAAACGAACACGGCGGAGTCACTTATAAAGTCTGAACCACCTATGGTCCGGAAAAACTTGATTCGTGAGGACAAATTGTTCGCCCACGAGAACTGGACTCTCATTCACCGTGACCCAACTCGTTTCCCCGTCAGGCGGTGCTGCGGTCCATTGGAGGCTGTAACCCACTGCCGACGCCGGCCAATAAAACACCATTTTGTCGTCAATCCTCGTTCCCTCCAGCCGCACGCTTTCCTCTGACGCATTGTCCAAAAATACATGATCCACATGTTCGCCCCTTCGTTGGGGATCGAAGTCCACGTGACATTGTAGTCGCCAGCAGCAGCGACCTCCTTCGTGGCGATGCCCCTTGAACGTAAAGTGAAGTCGGTGGAGGTTCCGCCTTCTTGACTTGGATGCTAAACCCATCTCCCACGCTCAAACCCCGGGGGTTGCCTTGATCCCCTGCCCAGACGGCGACCAGCAGGGCGGGGCCGGGAGGGGTTACCGTGGCGCTGGTTTGGGGAGGACTGGCAACCCGATTGAATTTGACGTCCCTCAGTTCTGCGCCGTTCTTGATCTCCAATACCATGAGCGTCGTCTCATCCCGCGACGCGGAATAAACATTCCACTGATGACCTTCCCCTCCCACCGCGTTCGTTTGCCACGTAAACGGCGCATCCGGAACGCAACCAGTCGGGAATGTAGATTTCAAGAGGCCTTAGCGAACATAAATGTTCCCCTTGTTGTCCGATGGCGGATATCGGAAGCCATTCGTGGCACCCCGACCCACCCATACCACAAAAGAACTTCCCGATGCGGACGTCGTGACCGGAGAGGTTTGGAGATTGGTGTTGGTGGTCTCGCTCAACAAATAATACGTCCATGTGTTCGTCCCGGGAATCGGAGCTCCCATCGCAACTTGAACTCCCGCGGTGACCAGGCCAATGCCCACTGCGATCATTATCGGCCAGATAAACGCCCAGCGAGGGCGCGCCACAATCCCCTCTCGGTACCCGCTGCCGGCGAAAATGGATCGTTTGGAGGACGGGGAGCTCTTCGGTGCGCTCCGTACATGGGACCGTTCCGTTGAGGTTCCAACCCTGTTGCCCGTAACTTCAGAAGCATTCATGGGATGGTCAAAGATGCGGCGAGCCTCACGCAAAACTCAAGCCCATACTTCACTCTTTTTTGGCCGCAGTCATATCGCCAGTTCGCGTTGCGATGCGTCGGCCTGTCAGCACCCCGGCGACCAGCTGCGACACTGCGGTCGGCCCGAAATCTCCCTCTGCTCAGTCAAGTCATCGGCAAAGAATGAGTTCGCGATCTTCCCAGCCAGCTCAACCACATGCGGTTTCAACAGCATGGCATGTGGATTGGCTGCCATTTGCATTAGCTCGATGCGCTCCCCCACTGCTTCCGACCAGCCCATGTTTTCCTCCCTCAAGTAATCATAATTGGCCCGCGGTCGAAACAGGGTCAGCTGCAGTTGCGACGGCGGAGGGAGATACCGCCAGGCCGCCTCATCATTGATCCGCTGGACAAACCCGCCGGATTTCGGATCCCACTGGTTCCCTTCCCGCGCGCCACCCATCCCCGCCAGCCCGGATCGCACCCGCCCCCTGGCGGCTTCCGCCGCCATCCGCAACTTTTCACCTAGATACTCCACCACTTCCCCGGTCGACATTTCCCGCAGGCTCTGAAAATGGAACGCCGCTTTTTGCCAGAGGGCCGACCACCCGGGACGGTGCTTCCCCTCCTTGCTCAGGGATCCAAGGTTGTACGAATCGAAAAGTCCCAGGAAACCAGGCACCTCGCCCGAGGCGGCAATCTGCCTGGCCATCTCGTAGACCACCGCCCCTCCCATGCAGTACCCGGCCAGATGGTACTTGCCGCTCGGTTGAACGTGGCGCAACCGCCGCACATAGTGTGAGGCCATCTCTTCAATCGTCCGAAAGGGAGCGCTTTTGCCGTCCAGGCCCCGGGCTTGGAACCCATAAACCGAGATGTCCGGGGCCAACGCTTCTGCGAGGGCACGATACAGGAGCAGGTTTCCGCTCGCTCCATGCACCAGGAACAGCGTCGGGCGGCCTCGCCCGGTCGGATCGGAACCAGACAATCCCACCCGGATCCATCTTCGGCCCAGTCGGACAATTCATGTGCCAGCGCCTTGACCGTTGAAGAGGACAGTAAGGTGGAAAGTGGCAGCCTGACTCCAAATTGGTCCTGAATTCTCGACAGCAGCCGCGCGCCGTGACCGAATCCCCCCCCAATTCAAAGAAATCGTCATTGACTCCGATTCTCTTAACTCCCAGCAACTCACCAAACAAATCCATCAGCCTGGCCTCCGCCGTGGAACCGGGAGCAACTACCGGACGGCTGGAGCACTTCTCCGCGGCCACGCCGTCGCTTAGGGCTTTCCGGTCCACTTTTCCGTTTGGTGTTAACGGCAACTGTTTGATGACGCGAAGGCCGACGGAATCATGTAGGCCGGCAGCCGACGGGCCAAATGCTCGCGCAACTCGTCACTGCTCGGGTCGAAGTTCCCCCTCCGAACCACGTGGGCGACTAGGTGACTGTCTCCTGTGCCGCGACGTTGGCTGGTCACGACCGCCTCCCCCACCTTCTCATGCGTCACCAGCACGGTTTCAATTTCCCCTAGCTCAATTCGATGGCCTCGAATCTTGACTTGGGAATCCATTCGCCCAAGGCATTCCAATGTCCCATCGGGCCTCCACCGCGCCAGATCTCCGGTCCGATACAGCCGTTTGCCCGGCCGGCCCGGATCCATGACGAACCGTTCGGCCGTCAATTCGGGGCGGTTCAGATAACCCACCGCCAATCCATCCCCTCCGATCATCAACTCCCCGGTCACCCCAACCGGCACGCACCCAAATGTGTGATCCACCACCCGGACTTCCGTGTTGTCTATCGGGCGGCCAATCGAGATGTCGTTCGCATCCAGGATTCGACCACACGTCGACCAGATCGTGGTCTCGGTTGGACCATACATGTTCCATAGTTCACCGCAGCGTTTCAAAAGTTCCGCCGCCAGGGAGGGCGGCAGCGCTTCACCCCCACACAGGGCTTTCAGCCGTGGTGATCCTTTCCAGCCCGCTTCAAGCATCAACCGCCAGGTGGCCGGTGTCGCCTGCAACACGGTCACAGCATGGTCTTCGAGCAGCCGAATCAGGGCCGTTCCATCCATCGTTGCTTCACGCGTCGCAATCACAACCCGACCCCCCTGCGACCAGCGGCAGAAGCAGCTCCAGCCCGGCGATGTCAAAGGATGGCGTCGTGACCGCGAGCAGCACATCGTCCGCGTCCATGCCCGGCTCCCGCCGCATGGATTCCAAAAAATTAATCAGCGCGCGCTGCGGGATCTGCACCCCCTTGGGCCGGCCGGTGGAACCGGAGGTGAAAATGACATAAGCCGTATCTCGGAGCATGTTGCCACCTCCCGTCAATTCGGCCCGTCCCTCCGTCGTTAAGCGCCGGTTTATCCACCCACACCACCTGCGCTTTGCATGAGGCAATCGGTTGGCTAGTGACGATTCGGTAACAAGAATGGGGATGCCCGCGTCTGCCATCATCGCTCCCAGGCGATCTCGTGGAAACGCCGGATCCATCGGAACATAGGCCGCGCCGCATTTGAGCACCGCCAGCAACCAGATCGCCATCTCCAGGGAGCGATTCACACATAATCCCACCAGGGTGCGGGCATCGCGCCGGCCGATCGCAAATGCATCGCCGCCTCACTCGAGGCAATTCCAAGCTCACGATAGGTCATTCGTCGCTGGCGATGGACGAGTGCCACCGCGTCAGGACTCACCTGAATGCGCGCGTCAATGAGCGCCTGCACGGTCGTGGCGTGAGGATACTCCCGCTCCCTGCCCACCCCGAATTGATAAAGAGTTCTCTCCAAAGGCTTTTCCTTTAAAATCGGGCACCCTTGCCGGAACCATTTTACCACCGCTCGACCACCACGCCGCGATCCTCTCAATAGCTTGGCGCCCGTCACCGCCGCTGCCCCTGAACCGGAGATCGCCAGGCGATTCTACCAGATTACCGAACCACCTCTCCTTCCAGCGGACGCAAGAACTCCTCCCTCACCTCATGCAGTGCATCCAGTGAAGCATCCCACCATCTCATTTTCATTAGTTCGTCGATTCTCTCCGCGGAGAATCGATAACGCAACACCGTGGCCGGGTACCCCCCCACCACCGCGTACGGCGGAACGTCCTCCACCACGACGGCACCAGCCGCGATCACCGCCCCGTCCCCAATTCGGGACGTGGGATACAGTATCCTGGCATCGGATCCAATCCAAACATCGTTTCCAATCTGAATGCGTTGTCTCGGAAGTTCGAATCCGCGGAAAACCCATAGGCTCTATGGTAAAAGACCCCGTGGGTGGATAAGGTGTTTCGCGGGTGGTCGGCGTTGTTGAATTCTACCGAGGAGTGGATCGTGGAATACTTTCCCACTGAAGTACCTGCCTTGAGCCGAAGGTGATCAAAACGCACCAGGCTGTAGTCGCCGATCTGGATTCGGTGAATCTCGGAAAATAATCGTCGGAGTGTCACCGAATACATTTCTCGGCCTTCCAGACTCAAAATCATCCGCGCAGCCGCCCGCCTGATGGATGCCCGCTCAAACCTCCGGTAAACGGGCGCCAGCACGAACTTTGCGACGTACGACTCCTTCATGGCGAAAGCCTTCAGGCCCGGTCGCCCTGCCGCCGGGCTCCCCGCCCGCCGCGCCGCCGCCGAGACCGCGGTCGAAATCTGCAAAAATGCCCTGTTATCGGGGTTTTGATATCGCCGCACTACCCGGGCCGGATCCTGCAGTTTCTGGCATGCGCGGCAGCCCGCACACCAGCGCGGCGATGGCTCGCACGGAGGAATTGGCGGCAAAGTCCGATGGGCTCAGCTTGGTTCCGAATTCATGATTGATCTCCACCAGCAATTTCAGCACGAGCAGCGAATGCCCTCCCAGATCAAAAAAACTTCGATTCAAGTCAACCGACGAAATCCTCAATAATCGTTGGAAAATCTTGGCTACCTTTTCCTCCACAATCACCCCCACCTCCGTGCGGTTCACTCCCTCTCCGTCGGCCGGGGCTGGCCCGGCCGGTTCCGTACCCACCGAACGCAGTGATAGTCGGGTTTGAGCCGACCGCTGCAACTGCCCCGGGCAATTCGCGCAGCACGATTCCGGGCGGGCAACAAGTAGAGGCTTCGTTCCAGAAAAACCCTGTACTCCTCCTCCGCCAGCACCGCGCCCGGTCGCAGATGCACACGAAGTTCCATCACGCCATCAGTTTCGCGTCCGACTGCCGGGGTGGCAGACCAGACTGCCGGATGTCGGCAGGCGACTTCCACCAAATCGGCGAAATCGCTCACCAAAATCACGCCGTCCCCCAGTTCAATGTCATTGCCCCGCCATTGGAGCCGTCCAGACGGCTGCAATCGGAAGTAGTCATCGAGCATCAACTGACTGCCGTCACGTTCGCAGGTAAGCCGCGCCCGTCCCACGCTCCCGAAGGGAGCAATTTCCCCGCTGGCACTGATCAGGTCCAGCCTCCATCCCGGTAACAGCTCGATGCCTCCCGGCCCCTTCGGTGCCATATCCCCCGGCACCCCGTGGTCCGCCCATAGCAGAAGCAAGTCGCGCGTGGCTGGGTGCCGGAGTCGATGGTAAACTCCGGCGTCGCACAAACTATCCCGCGCGGCGCTTGGAAGGGGTCTGCCTTCCGCGACGATGACGCGCACCCTCGCGAACGCGCCGGGATCGCCGACAAGGCACGCCGATGCAAGTTCCGTCGTCCAGAACACGACGGAGATTCCGGACAACGCCCGGAGGATCTCCGCTGGCGCGTCTGAAACCAGACGGACGACTCTGCCGCCTCGGTTCCACGAGATAAGCAGTTCCTCCCAACCCGCGGAGGACTCCAGCGACCCCGTCGACAAAACGCACGCGGTCGCGGGCCACTCCGGACAATCTTCCAACAGATTCAACACCGAAACCGCATTC
>JADJPG010000050.1 GCA_016713365.1 Verrucomicrobiota bacterium
CTACGGCGAGCGCTTGCTGAAGGATCTCCGTGTGGGAATCGATGGTCGGCCTGTCACGTTGGCGCTCGCGGAGATCGCGTTCCCAGCCATTCAGGAAATGAAAGAGGGCCACGGGATCATCCGCGTGAAAGCCTCGGCGGGCGTCGACCGGCTCCTGCCCGGCGCGCATACCCTCACGCTCACCAATTCCCATCTGCCGAAGATCAGCGTCTATCTCGTGAACGCTCTCGTCCCAAAGGATCTCACCATTCAGATCAAAAAGCAGACGCGGGATGAACTTCAGAAAGATTACCAGCTGCAGTTCACGGTAAACACGAAGGCGCGTTGAACACGCCACGGTTCGCGCGAAGATTCTGAACAATCGCTGTTGCGACGGTTGCGGCGCGTCCTCAAAACTCTCCTCCAACAACACGCCATCATAAACGCAGGAACCAACATGAACACCACGACCACGGCAGCGTCCGCAACCATCTCCCATCCACCGATCCCGCAGGAAGCGTTCGATTGGTATGACGAATACGCGCACGGCATCATCGACCGGCGCACCTTCATGAACCGACTCGCCACGCTGACGGCAGCGGGCTTCTCGATGAGCGTCCTGCTCGGCGCGCTGATGCCGAACTACGCAGACGCGGAGCAAGTGTCGTTCAACGATCCGGCCATCAAGGCGCGCTACGTTGTCTTCCCGTCGCCCAGTGGACACGGCGAAGGCCGCGGTTACCTCGTCACACCCACCGCCGTGAAAGGCAAGGCTCCCGCCGTGCTCGTCGTGCATGAGAACCGGGGGTTGAATCCTTACGTCGCCGACGTGGCGCGTCGCGTGGCCAAGGCGGGCTTCGTCGCGTTCGCCCCGGATGCGCTGCATCCGAAGGGCGGTTACCCGGGCAACGACGACGAAGGTCGCTCGCTGCAAAGCTCACTCGATCGCGCGAAGATCGAGCAGGACTTCATCGCAGCCGCGAAGTTCCTCAAGACGCACGAGCTGAGCAACGGCAAGCTCGGCGCGGTCGGCTTCTGCTTCGGCGGTTACATCGTCAACATGCTCGCCGCCGTCGTGCCGGACGTGCTCAACGCCGGCGTTCCCTTCTACGGCACGCCCGCTGCGAAGGAAGTTCGGAAGAACATCAAGGCGCCGCTCATGATTCAGCTCGCCGAACTCGACACGCGGGTGAACGAAAGCTGGCCTGGCTACGAGGCCGACCTGAAGGCAGCGGGAGTGAACTACACCATGCACATGTATCCGAAGTGCAATCACGGTTTCCACAACGACTCCACCGGCCGCTACGACGAAAAGAACGCGCAGCTTGCCTGGGAGCGGACAATCGCCTTCTTTAAGCAACACCTCGGGGCGGCGTAGAGTTGCGAACGTAGCCTTGAACAGAGTAAGTCTAGGGATCGGTTGACCAGAGAGGTCGTTCTCTTGGCAGGATCGAACGCTCCGGCTGAGCCGAACGGGAGTTGACGTCGCGATCTCAACCGTTCCATGAAGATGGGTGTCTGCAAAGCTTCCGACAGCCATCTTTAGTCAGCTATTTCATCGAACGATTATTCAGTAAGCCTCGGACCGAAGATCGATTGATCGACTGTCCGACCAAATGGCTTGTCCTGACGAGTCGAACTGGAATTCTGAGATCGTAGTATTGGTCCAATTCAGCAAATCACTCGAACCGCTGACTTGGTACTGGAGCTCCGGCCGATAGGGAAAGTGAATGGCCATGGCACCGCCCACGCCCGGCTCAGCGCGAATCAGCAGTCCGCTGGTGGAGTCGTTCGGGTCGGTGCCGATCAAAAACTCGCTCCGATTGCTGAGCCCGTCCCCATCCCGATCTCCATCAAGGTCGTTCGGCCCTGTTCCCATCAGAAGTGGACTGACACCAAAATACTGTCTCGCCCAGGCATCTTGGATTCCGTCGCCATCCAAGTCCTCAAGCCGAAAATCGCTCGCCGTCATCGCTGAGCCCGTGTTGTCAATTCGGAACGACGCCAGCCTGTCGCGGGTTAACAAACGCTGACCAAACGCAACATTGTCGAAGGTGGAGGAAATGCTCCCAAATCGGATTAGGGTAAACGTATCAGAGGAAGACACTGTAGCTCCCGCATCTATCGAGACGGCAAGGCTGCCCGCGAGCGAGATATTGCCGGTAACCACCAACGAACTGTTCTGCGGAAAGCCGTGGGGGCCGGAGATCGAAAAGGCCGCTTCTGAACCGGAATCGAGCACGAGATCGTCCTGAATCAAGATCTCTCCCGCAGGCCCAATCGAGCCACGATTGGTAACCGTGCCGACGATGGTTCCTCGACCAGTCAATCTCCCGTGCCGTCGCGTCTCCATCCCGCCGCGCCACAGATTGACGCCACCGAGCAGGTTCAAAGTGAACAGGTTCGTTCCATCGCCAAGCGAAAGTGGAATACCGGCCTCGAGCTCACTTTCAATCCACTCGGCCTTGCCTGCTCGAAAGTTGAGAACGGATTCTGGGACTTTGTTTGCGACGAACCTGTGCGCGTGCAGCAATCCCCGATTCAGTTCGAGCCGGCCATTAACGGTCAGGTTCCCCGTTCCAGCGACGTTTGTCACAAATAGGTTGCCGGACTCGATTACCAACATCGCGATCCGGTTTACGGACGGACTGGTCAAATTCAGTGCACCTGTCGATACTGTGCCGCGGTCCTTGATGACAATTCCGTTGGTGGTGATCTGTAGGGATGGCGCCAAAACTGTCATGGCGCCAAAATTCCTCCAAATGCTGCCATCGCCTGAAATCTCTGTCAGAGCGGAAGCGGCATTGAGATCCCCGGATCGGGTGAAGAGAGTCGCGCCGCCCATCACTTGCAAACGGGACTGTGGTCCTGTAAGCGAGAGTAGCGTAGCGTCGCCTACCGTCCCTACACCCATCAAGGAGATGGGTCCGTTGGTTCCGTTGGCCGTAAGGTGTGAGCCATTGAAGCCACCGCCAGCTTGAACCAGGAACTGGTTTTGAACTCCACCCAACTTCAAACCATTCGTGGCAAAAACAATCGCCCCGGTCCCTGCAACGCTGAATTCATTACTGTTGCCTCCCGCACCACCGACGGTTGCCGAACTCGCGACAACCCAAGCGCCGGTTTCCACCAGAAGTCGGTTCTGTATGCCACCCAATCCGACGGACAACGCATTCGGCGCTCTCCAAATCGCGCCCGATCCTGAGACTCGGGCGAGTGATGAAGACGCAGAGGGGCTGAAGCCGACATGACTCGCTCCTCCTGTGTCATCGCGAAATTCACCTCCGTTCTCGACGAGCAATCCGCCTTCACCCAGCGAAATAACAGCGGAAGAATCTGCGTACGACATCATCCCGCCGGCGCCGATCACAAGTTGGTCGCTTTCCCAACGGCTGCCTTTACTCAAGCGCAGGCGCTCGTAGCCACCGAGCACGCCCAAGAAGCTATGGGAAGGCACGAATACGTTTGTTGAGCGGATCAGCTCCAGACCCAACGCGCCTATGAGATTAGCTGGCGGCGTCAGCGGGGCCGCAGAAGCATCGAGGTAGGTTACCCATCCTTCTTGATAAAAAATCTTCGCGCCGGGTACGGAACCGTCGTCGTTGGGAATGATGCCTCCACCATTCAGAATTAACCTTCCTCCATCCGATGAAATGGAGCTGGCCTGTACCGACAACCCGGCAGGAACGAAAAAGTCAGTCGACGGCAAATGTAGACCACCAGCGAAAAACAGGACTCCCTCTGAAGATTCCACGGTGCAGCTCTCGGTCAATGTGACCGGGCCGGTAAACCGCACCTTGCTGTTCTTGAGAACAAATGCACCGCGATTGGTGAAGGCACCGGAAATAGTGGCGACCGTATTCGTAGCAACGATCGCTGAACTGGCATCGACCAAAAGACTAGCCGCATGCACCTCGGAAGTTCCTCCATTGAAAACGAGCCTGGACCAGGTCGATGGATCATTCTCCCGAAATACCAGCGGCGAGGAGGCCGTGCCCTCACTTTGAATCATCTGCAGGGTCGAGAGACCGGAACGCTGAATCCGACCAAGATACATTGGATTGTTCAGATCCAATGCCGCCCCTCTGGCATTCCGAAACGAAATGATTCCGTTGTTGGCGGAAATGGCATTCGGGGAAAGGACCGGCTGTCCGGTAATGAATTCCAAAGTCGATCCATCAACGACCACGGACGACGCTGGCGCCGTACAATTCACGATCTGCAACGTAGCTAAATTGCTCGCGATTACCACACCAGCGGTTCCGACGAACAAGTTCGAAGTGAACAGGCTGGCAGTAGGGCCATTGACGGTAAGCGAGCCTGCGCCCCCGACCAACCCGGCGACGCTGACGTTGTCCGCCTGAATTGGAACTCCATTCAATCGAAGGGTCCCCGTCCCGCCCCCGCCCACCACCAAAGACGCGGTGTGCGCAGCATTCGTCACGAACACACGTCCTCCGGTCATGCTGACTGAACCGACGGTCCCGGGGAATGCACCCAATTGCCACCCACCCAATCGCAGGTCCCCACTCAAGGAATCGATCGTAGAATTCCCCGCGCCCACGCGCAGCTCGCCGGGATTCAAGTTCCCGCTATGTCCTACAAAAAGGTTGCCGAGCGTCTCTAAAGTCGCATTCGTGCCTCCGGTCATGGTCAGTTGGTCGATGACGCCCGTGCCGGCTCCGATTCGCAAGGTTCCGCCGCCAAAAATCAAGGAACCGATCCATAAACTTCCCTTCTCCACGTCCAAGACTGTGCCGGGCGGGGTGCGCAATAGCCCTATTGTGAGGCGTAGCGCCCAGAACTTCCCACCATCGCTCACGAGGAGGCTATTCGATCTGCGCCCCGACGAGAGGAATCTCGCTGTACCGTCACAGTGAAACCAGGAGTTGGAACCCGTAACGAGGATTCGGTTGTCAGATCCAGCAGGGCCGGAAAACTGTATATCCGAAGAAGCAGGCCCGCCGGTCCCCGTTTTGAAATAGCCACCGTTTGAGATGATCATCGACTGTGCTCCATCGTGCATCCCGAAGTACATAACGTTATCATTTATCCACGAAGTGCCCGGATCGGAAATGACGAGGAGATTATTTGTGGCTTCCACTCCAATCCCCCACTGGACTCTGCCCGTTCGAAGTTTGGCGCCACGCGTGAGAATAAGTTCATTGCGCCCGTACGCGTCCAATCCTGGAACCGTCAGCAAAGTGTTTGAGCCGGCAACAGACACTCGCGCCCTGCCTCCAACATTAAAGCCCAATGTGCCACTTCCCAAGGTCAGCCCACCATAGTCAAACGGGCCAGTCTGAATTCGATTTGTCCCTCCCAACACATTCCAAACAAACAATGCATTTGGCGTGCTCCCGACGGTCAGTGACCCGTTGCTGATCGTAGTTCCGCTCAGCGTCGTCAACTCACCATGACCGAGCGACAAAACCGAACGGCTTCCGTTCGATGCCTGGAGCCAGTCCGCCGTCACCGCACCGCCACGGATGGCCAGTTCGCCCGCGCCATTGCGGCCGACCGACAAGACCGCGGTCCCGGCTTCGTTTGTCACCACCAGCGAACCCGCGATCGCCGAGACCCGTGACGTGGTCCCAAGTGTTTCCCCCACGCGCCACTCGTTCGTTACGCGCCATGCAGCCGCTGAAACCGTCTGGGTGACGCTCCCATGGTGAAAGAATGCTGACGAGTTCGTCGCATTGACATCGACCGTCAATGCGTAAGCGCCGCCATTCGTGAACAGAATGGCGTCAGATCCCGCGGGAACGACGTTCGGTGCCCAATTGGCGGCGTCGGAATAGTTGCCGTTCGATGAATTCGTCCAGTAAACGGTGGCGGCAACGGCAGGCGGAACTTGAAGCCCAGAAAGCCATAAAGCGGCAACGAGGTATGGCAGGCATGCGATTCGGGGGAGCCGGAAATCCATGCTCCGATTGAACCACAAACCCAACCATTGAGCAAGTCCCGCCTACGCCCGTCGCTCCCGAATACTCGCCAGAGTATCCGCGATGACCTCTCCCTTTGGCTTCGCGCCTTGCGGGACGCCGTAGTGGGACGCACGGAGACGTTGCCAGCTTCCACGTCATTGCCGCCGATGACCAGCGTCGTGTGGGCGCGGGTTTGTTCTGCGTAGGCGATTTTCGCCTTGAACGGCGTCGCGCCGAAATCAAAACGTTTGGGGAACCAGAGTCACCGGTCTCGGTTGACCGGCTCAACCTTCATGTAAGCGAGGAAGGTGTAGGCCCAGGTGCCGGTGGAGGCGGACCTACCGCCGAAGGTCACCGTGAGGCTTCCGTCGGTCAGTTGGATTTCAATCGCGCGCGCCTGGCTACCGCTGAGCACCTCGTCGTTGACCATAACCTGACCCTCGACCGTGAGATTGTGGGGATCGCTTGAACCGCTGGGCCTTCCGACACCGATCGTCACAAGGTAGCGACCCGGTTCGAGTTCGAACTCGAAGCGGTTCCGCCGCCCATAGTCATCATAAACATACGAACGTTCGAGGTCGCTGAAGTTTCCCGGCACGAAGAAATCGTATCTCGACACCTGCTGATTTTCGCTGTCCCGGATCCAGCCGTAGAAAGGGGCGACGTTCGGCACGTAATCCAGCCAAGCACCCCCTGAAGTTTTCCAATCAACTTGCATCCAAGCCTTGCCGGCAATGACGAGCGGGGAGGCTGGGGATCCAACCGGTTGAAAGTTTACCAAATACGTCCCTCGGGGGCGGTTGGCGGGCGGATTAGTTACATTTGCCACCACACGGTAAAACGCCGAGGCCTGCGCGACACCGACGGTGACGCTGCGACTTCCAAAACCGCTTGCCGGAATTCCAACGACGCCAGGGGGCGCAGAGGTGCTCCACGAATACTTTTCCAGATTCGTTGACCACTCCACACGGTAGCTCGAGGCATTGGTCACCTCATTGAAGGTGAGCTTCCCCTTTCCATTGAATGAGGTAATCGAGGGATTGGACTGCCCAATCGTCAGCGCACAAGCTGCCAGGAGCACTCCGACGACAACTATCCATTTCGTGCTCATGGGACTCATTTCGATCTGTTTCTCGCGGACAACGGATTCAACTCCGTCGCGCCCTTCGTCCCGTTTCCGGTGGTTTGGTACTTTAATACCGTTGCCTACGCCTTTCGTTCTTTGATGTCCGCGAGAATCTGCGCGATGACTTCCGCCTTCGGCTTCGCGCCTTGCGGGCCGCCGTGGTGGAGGCGCACGCTCACCGCGCCGGCTTCCATGTCGCGACCGCCGATGACCAGCATCGTGTGGACGCGCAATTGTTCCGCGTTGGAAATCTTCGCCTTGAACGGCGTGGCGCTGAAATCGGAATCCACGCGCACCATGTTCGCGCGCAGTTCGGCCACGATGGGCTTGGCGTAATTGATCAACGCTTCGTCGTCGTTGAGCGTGATGACGCGCACCTGGTCCGGCGCGAGCCAGAGCGGGAAGTTGCCCGCGTAATGCTCGATGAGGAAGCCGATGAACCGCTCGTGCGTGCCCAGCGGCGCGCGATGGATGCACAGCGGCGTCTTGTTCGAGTTGTCCTTGTCGCGGTAAGTGAGGCCGAACTTGGCGGGCACGGCGAAGTCCACCTGGTTCGTGGCGATGGTGAATTCGCGGCCGATGGCGCTCCACACCTGCACGTCAATCTTCGGCCCGTAGAACGCCGCCTCGTTGGCGACCTCCACGTAGTTGATGCCGGATTCGATCAACACCTTGCGCACCATGTCCTCGGTCTTCTTCCACAACTCCGGTTCGTTGACGTATTTCTTGCCCAGCCCTTCCGCCGCGTGCGTGCTGAAGCGCATCTGATATTTTTCGAGGCCGAAGATTTTGAAATACTTCAGATACATGTCGTTCACGGCGCGGAACTCGTCGGCGAACTGTTCCTCGGTGCAATAGATGTGGGCGTCGTTCATGTTGAGCGAACGCACGCGCATGAGGCCGAACAACTCGCCCAACTGCTCGTAGCGATAGCAGCAGCCGTATTCCGCGAGGCGCAACGGCAGGTCGCGATAACTGCGCGGCTCCGCCGCAAAGATGCGGTGATGATGCGGGCAGTTCATGGCTTTGAGGTAGTAGACCGAGCCTAGTCCGCCTTTCTTGTGTTCGAGCGAACGGATCGTTGACTCGTGCGCTTCGATATCTCTCTTAAAAGCAGCCTGACTTTCCTGTTCTTGCGTACTTAGGGTACTTCTAGTCGTGGGAGTATTAATACCGAGTTCAAACTCTTCGCCCTTCGCTTTCAGAGCGACTAACTCACTGCGCGCTTTGAGTAGGTCCTGATTTACTTGTTCTCTGAGGGAACGCTGTTCCGCGTCCTCGCAAAAATCCATCGGTGGAAACATCGACTCGGCGTAGTAGGGCAAGTGTCCAGACGTTGTGTACATCTTTTCCTTGGCCAGATGCGGCGTGCGGACGCGGACGTAGCCGGCGGCGAACTCAGTCTCCTTCGCCAGCTTCTCCAGTTCCTCCACGAGGATCGTTCCCTTGGGCAGCCACAGCGGCATGCCCGGCCCGACGTATTCGGTGTCGATCGCGAACAGCCCCATCTCCGCGCCAATCTTGCGATGGTCGCGGCGCTTGGCCTCCTCGAGCATCTTGAAATATTCATCGAGCGCGGTCTTGTTCTTGAACGCCGTGCCGTAGATGCGCTGGAGCTGCGGGCCTTTCTCGTCGCCCTTGTAATACGCGGCGGCCACGCTGGTGAGCTTGAACGCGCCGATGTTGCCCGTGCGCATCACGTGCGGCCCGGCGCAGAGGTCGATGAAGTCGCCGTTCTTGAAATAGGAGATCGGTTCGCCCTCGGGAATCTGCTTGAGCAGGTCGAGCTTGAACTTGCTGGCGTTGTCCGGACGTTCAGCGAGTCCGCCGAGGCGACCACTCTGTGCATCGGCGATAGCCTGCTCGCGCGTGACGACGACCTTCTCGAAGGGATTGTTCGCCTTAATCTCCTTCTTCATCTCGGCCTCGATCTTCTCGAAGTCCTCCTGCGAGATGCGGTGCTTCATCTCGAGATCGTAGTAGAAGCCGTTCTCGACCGGCGGACCGTAGGCGAACTGGGCGTCCGGCCACAGGCGCAGGATGGCGGTGGCGAGCACGTGGGCGCAGGAGTGCCGGATGCGCTCCAGCTCGGTCATCTTGTTGCGATCGTCAAGCGTCTTGCGCTCGGGGTTCGCAGGTTCGGGTTGCGCGGACGGTGGATTCGACGGCTGCTGATTTTCTTCGGCCATAAAAGTGAGACAGTTCTTACAGGATTTACCCGTTTCCAACAGGGAGAATTTCGCAATGAGCCCGTTTCATCCCGCCTGAAGCAAAGGGTCCATTGATTGCGGAGTCATTCGCGATCCTTGTCATGACAGATCTGATCGATGACCACGGTGCTGGCGAGAATGAGCACGTCATCCTCGCCCGGAGAAATATCCACGCCGTAGGTATCGGCCAGTGTGAACCACTTCCGCGAAACGGAGGCGACAACGCGGCCATCGCGCTTGAAGGAGTATTCACGGTCGAGAAAGCTGCCGGTCGCCTCCAGATCGTCCGGCCCCGGAACGTCGACAGTGAAATGGCAACGGAAGAGGTTGAACAAATCCTTCTTCACGACGGCCGCGAGTTTGCCATCGCGATGAATCTCGTAGGATTTGCGCAGGGAGAGGACGCGTTCGCGGATGAAGGCGAGCTCGTTCCGATCCGTGTCCTGAAAGGAAAGCTTCTCCCGGAAGAGCGTGAATGCCTTGCCATCGACCACAAAGACATCACGGCCGTCGGCGTCCTTGATGCGAAAATCATCGCCGAAGGACAGCAGCTTTTCTCTAATCTGATAGCGCATGGCCAACGTGAGTTGGTGAGTTGTTGTCAGTTGCTTCGATCCACAAACAAAAACGCCTCGGACTGTTCAGTGCGAGGCGTCAAGCGTTCACGAATTGTCTCGTGAACGCTACATCGTAGTTGTCGTGGTGATCTTCAAAATCACGGGAGATCTCTGCCAGAAACAGGTGCTGAAAGCAAATTGAAAGTCCGGCAAGCAGCCGCCGGAATCGCGTTCACTGTCCCGCTCGGCGCCGAACTCCGATTCGGAGACCACTTCCACACCTCAGTTCACGGATGGGTGTAGGGCGCCTGCAATCCCAGCGGCAGACCGAACCCCCAGTAGGCCAGCAGCAGAATCGTCCAGCCGATCAGGAACGCGAACGAGTACGGCACCATCAGTGACACGAGCGTGCCGATGCCGGTGCTCTTCACGTAGCGCTGACAGTAAATGACGATGAGCGGGAAGTAGGGCAACAGCGGCGTAATGATGTTCGTGCTGGAATCGCCGATGCGAAACGCCGCCTGCGTAAGCTCCGGCGAGAGCCCGAGCTGCATCAGCATCGGGACGAAGATCGGCGCAAGGATGGCCCACTTCGCCGAGGCAGAGCCAATAAGCAGGTTCACCACAGTGGTCAGGAGGATGACGCCAATGATCGTCACCTGCGAGGGCAGCGCGAGGGTCTTCAGCACGGTGGCGCCCTTGATGGCGACGAGCGCGCCGAGGTTGGATTCGCGGAAGGCGTAGGTGAATTGCGCCGCCGCGAACGCCATGACGAGGTAGTAACCCATTCCGCTCATCGCGCCGCTCATGCCTTTGATCACGTCGCGATGCGTCTTCACCGTGCCGGCCACGTAACCGAAGACAATGCCGGGCAGCAGGAAGAGGAGGAAGATCAGCGGCACGAGAGATTCCATGAGCGGCGCGCCGTGGGACGCGAGTTCGCCCGTCTTCGAGCGCAACGGCGATGTAGCCGGCCACGCCGCGACTGCGAGGAGAATCAATCCGAACACAAACGTGGCAATGCCTGCTCCCAGGCCACGCTTCTCCGCCGAAGTCATGAGGCCAAGGTCGGCGTGCTCGTCATTCTTTTGCTGATCGATGGCTGTGCGGCGCAGGCGCGGTTCGATGATGCGGTCCGTGATGAACCAGCCGATGGCGATGATGAAGAGCGTGGACGCCGCCGTGAAATACCAGTTGCAGAGCGGATTCACCATGCGGGTGGGTGCGATGATTTGCGCGGCGGATTGCGTGAAGCCTTGCAGCAACGGATCGAGTGACGATGGCAGGAAGTTCGCGCTGAACCCGCCCGACACGCCCGCGAACGCCGCGGCAATGCCTGCCACCGGATGTCGTCCCGCTGCCGCGAAGATCGCTCCGCCGAGCGGAATCACCAGCACGTAACCAACGTCTGCCGCCGAGTGGCTCATGATGGCGACGAGCAGGAGCACCGGGGTGAGCAGCATCTTCGGCGTGATGTTCATCAGGCTCTTGAGACCGGCCTTGATGAAGCCGGTGTGTTCCGCGACGCCGAGCCCGAGCATCGCCACGAGCACGACGCCAAGCGGCGGGAAGTCCGTGAACGTCTTCACCATCTTCGAAAGAAAACCCGCGAGCGCTTCGCCGCTGAGCTGGTTCTTCACCTGGATGGCCGCGGACGAAATGACCTCGCCCGCGTCGTTGCGCTTCACCGAGCGCGGATCGATGTCCGTGAACTGAACGGACGACAGTGCCGCCGAGAGCACCCACGTCAGCAGCAGCGCGATGACGAAGAGCACCGCCGGGTCCGGCAGTTTGTTGCCCGCCCACTCGATCCAGTTGAGCGCGCGTTGGGAAAAGGTGAGCGGTCCGGTCGGAGTTTTGTCGGTGGCTGCCATGGGAACGGTATTGATGGTTTCGTTTTCCGGCGCGCGGAGTATGTGAAGTCAGCCATGCGGTGGCAACCTTGGGATTCGGGAACTCAGCGCACGGGCAAGTTGCCGGCAGCAAGAACGCTCAGCGCAGCATCTTCATCGCGCGGCGCTCGGAAATGGGCCCGCGCTTTTTCGCGCTCACCTTCGTTCCGTCCGAGAACGTCACCGTGAGCGGTGCGTCCGTGAGATTCCACACCACGTAGGTCTTCACGCCCGCTTTGTTGAACACCGCGTAGGCCGGGAAATCCGCCGTGAAGGAAGGGTCCGGTTTGCCGAGCGCGTTGAGGTTGTAGATCCAGTGCGCGACGTTCGCGCGCGTGTTGCCGTCTTCGATCTTGCGCGTCGGATCAGCGGCTTCGTAGAGGCGGATGGCGTCCGCCGGATCGCTTAGCGCACGATACATCCACGCGATGTCCGGCCAGTTGTCGAACTGGTCGCCGCCTTTGAACTCGCTCATGAGCGCGCGGTAGTTCTTCTCCGCATACGCCGGGAAGTGGCCGAGGTAGAGCGAGCCCCCGTGAATCGGCAGCCAGTTGATGCCATGCACGAGCTGCGGGTCGGCGGTGAACCACGTTTCGTTCGCGCCCTTCCCGCCCCAGATCATCGTGGCCACGCTCGGCGTGAAGGCGGCCGGATGATTCTCGTCACGCACGTCGAACCAGTATTCCTGGATCGCGTTCATCTCCGTGGTGAAGAGGAACACACCGAGATCGCGCAACGCCCGGTCGCCCGTCGCTTCCGCCCAGAGGATCAATCCGGTCCACGCGTTCATTGCCTCGGAGGAAGACTCGTTGTTGTTGCCGTCCGGGAAGTGCGACGTGCCGCTCGCCCACGAATGGCCCGCATACGGATCGAAGCAGCGCAGGAACGGAAACATCGCATCCGCGCGGTCCGGGCTGACGACGTCGCGGATGAGCAGCTTCACCATCGCGC
The DNA here is from genome assembly GCA_016713365.1 of Verrucomicrobiota bacterium. Classification (GTDB taxonomy): domain Bacteria; phylum Verrucomicrobiota; class Verrucomicrobiia; order Limisphaerales; family JADJPG01; genus JADJPG01. The sequence goes on from JADJPG010000050.1 coordinate 12,643, forward strand.
CCCAACGCGCGTCCGTCGCCCACGCCGGATCGTGGCGCGCGAGCTCGGCGGCGGCCTTGATGAAGTAGCCGTAGTGGAAATGATGATCGTTCAGCTCCGTGTCGCTGCCGTAGCTCGCCGGATATCCGATGAGCGTGCCGACGCGTTCATCGTAGTGAAACAACGTCTTCGACTTCGCCGCGCCGTTCGGACTGGTCGCGCTGAACCAATCTTCCAGCTGCCCGCGCATACGCTCGCGCATGGTGTTCGCCGCATTCGTGAGCCCGTAGAGTTCGGCGATCGGAATCAGCGTGGTGAGTTTGCCGATCTGTTTCCCGTTCCAATACGTGTCCGGCGCAGGTGTCACCACGCGATTCAACTCCGCGTCGATCAGCGGCTGCATCTGTGCGGGCGTGCGACCGCCGGCATTCGGCAGCGCGGGCAGCACGCCCGGGAACTTCATGCGTGTGGTGAACTCGTTCCCCTGCGCGAGCTTCATCACGCCGCGCACGGAGTTGTAGGACGCGGGCAGCAAGGTCGCCGCCGTGTTGCGCCATTGATGTGGATACAGCGCGAACAACGTCCCGGCGTCGTCGCCCTCGTGAACCTTCGTTGTGAAGCGGAAGGTCGTGGTGACGTCGCTCGTGGTCGCCGGCGCGTAACTCCATTCGATGCGCGTGTCGGTGACGTGCGCGTGGGCGACGCGGTGGAAGCGCTCGAGCGTCGCGGGTTCCTTGTCCGGCAACACGGCCACGGAGAAGTAGATCTTGCCGGCGGTGTCGCAGAGAAACTCCTTCGTGCCGAAGCCGCGCCAGGTCGAACCGATGGGCGCGAAGAGTCCGAAGTACCGGCCGTTCACCGTCACACCAAGCGTCGCGCTCTGCGCATCACCGGACCACACGCGCGGCACGGAGCTGAAGGCGAGGCGCGGCCTGCCGCCTTCGTAGAGCGCATAAACAAACGGCGAACCGTGGCCGTAAGAGAGGCGGAGAGTTCGCGAGGGATTTTTCCCGGGGATTACGGGCGGACGGGGATTGGAATCGGAATTGGAATCCTTGTCCGTCCCCAATCCTTGGGAAATCCCCGCGTCGGAAGTGAACAATACGTCCACGAACCAGTCGCTGAAACCATCGACGAGCGGCTTGCTGAAATTCGTCTGCGTGGAGTGGCCGAGGATGAAGTCGTCCGTGCCGCCGGGCATCAGGCCGAAGATGCCCTTCGGGTTGGCGACGATGTTCGCGCCGGGATACGCGATGCGCAGGCCGGCGGGTTCGGTCTTCACCGCGAGCGGATGCGGGTAATGCGCGAAGGAATTCGAAGCCCACGCGAGCGAGCTCCACCAGTCGTTGGACGGCATCTTGCCGCGCACGCGGTCGGTCTTGTAGATGGTGGCGGGCGGACCTTTGGTGCCGGCGGGTCGTTCCGTGGTGTAACTGCCCGCGCCCGCCGGGATGACCGCCGCGCGCACGACCGCGAACGGGAGGAGGAACAGGACGACAAGCAGACGGAACGAATCGGCAATCACCCCACGCTTATCGCAGCGAGGAACAGGCGGCGGCAAGCGGGGAGTGGAGTCAACTGTAGGAGTCGAGGTGACGAGACTCTGTTCTTTTTCGGAAGCAGGCTGTTCGCGCGGAAACAATTTGAGTCTCCTTACGTCGACTCCTACACAACAAGGTCAGGGCTCGGCTGTTTGAAATTCCGGAAAATAGATCAGTGATTGAAACGGAACTCCGCGCCGGTGAGGAGGGACCACAGCAGTTCGCGGGTGGCGGCTTCGGGGTTCTTCGCGCGCGTGGTCAGGTAGGCGGCGGCGCGGGAGAGTTCTTCGGTGTCGGGCGCGCGGCCGAGCACAGATGCGAAGGCGGCTTGGACGCGGTCGCGCGGTGTGCTGAGGGCGAGGAGTTTTTCCGTGAGGTTGCCGTTCTTCGGCTGGAGCAGTTCGTCGAGGAGCGGGTTGTTGGTGAGGAAGAGCGCTTGCTTGAGGTTCGCGTTGAACTCGACGGGGAAGAGATCGGGGAACGCATCGACGAATTTCGCCCGGGTCTTGTCGTGTTGCGGGAAGTTGCCGGCGGCATCGGGCGTGTGGCCGGTGGCGACGAGGGTGGAGCGCCAGAGGGATTCGGCGGAGAGCGGTTTCTCCAACGCGTAGGCGAAGGTTTCGGGCGCGGGCTTCGGACCTTTGCCGGCGGGCGTGGAGTCGAGCTGGTAGGCGCGGGTAAGGAGAATGTTTCGCAGGAGACGGCGGATGTCGTAACCGTTTTGCTCGAAGTCGCGCGCGAGCCACGCGAGGAGATCGGGATGCGTGGGCGGATGCGCGGAGTCCATGCGATCGACAGGATGCACGAGGCCGCGGCCCATGAGCATGGCCCAGGCGCGGTTCACGAATGCGCGGGCGAGCAGCGGGTTGTCGCGCGTGGCGAGGTTGGCGAACTCTTCGCGGCGCGAAAACTTCGGCACGGCACCGAAGCCGGCTTTCTTGCCGTCTTCGAGCGCGAGCTTGTACTTCTCCGGCGTGTCGGTTTCCTTCTCGTTGTCGCCGGGGCGTGTCTCGGGAATGGTCGTGTCGTTCAGGAACGCGAGCACGGCGTCCTGACTTTCCTTCTTCAGGTTCGCGAACTTCACGAAGCCGCCGATGGCGGACTCTGAGATCGCGGGGCCTTCGGGCGTGTCCATGTTCTTGCCGCGATTGAAGAACGCGACCATGCCCCAGTAATGCTTCTGTTTGATCTCGGGCGCGAGCGGGTGGTTGTGGCATTGCGCGCACTGAATCTGGAGTCCGAGCAGCGCGGGCGACACGGCTTCGACGATGGCCTGGTGATTGTCCTTCCGATCGAAGAGAAAGCGGACGGCGCCGCACTCGGTCTTCGTCTCGGGACGGGCGAGGAGAACGTCGCGCACGATGCGGTCCCACGGGCGATTGGTCTGGAATGCCCATTCGAGGTAGCCGTTCCACGAATCATTGCGGCTGCGCTTGCCCATCAGCACGACGTCGAAAACTTCGCGGAGATGGCGGGCGTGTTCGGGGCTGGCGAGAAGACGGTCGGTGAGCGCGGCGCGTTTGTTCTTCTCGCGGGAGTTCAGGAAGGCGTCGAGTTCGGCGGTGGTCGGGATGCGCCCAAGGAGATCGAGATAAACACGGCGGGCGAAGGTGCGGTCGTCAGCGGTGCGCGCAACTTTCACGCGGACCTTCTCGGACTTGTTCGCTGCGACTGCTTGGGCGAGGCGGCTGCGTTCGCGATCGAGATAAAAGTCGATCGCTTCGCTCGGCGTCGCACGTTTGGGCGGGAGAATCTTCGGTACGTTCGGGCGGACGAGCTGGTAGTCACTGGCTTTCCATTCGGGCGCAGTGTTCGTGGTGAAGGCGGAAGCTGCGCCGGTCTTCGGCAGGGACGCGATCCACATCTTGAGCAGCGCGATCTCGTCTTCGCTGAGCTGGTAATCCTTCGGCGGCATGTGCTGCTCGGCGCCGGGCTGGACGAACTTGTAGACGAGACTGGCCGTTGGATCGCCGGGGATGATGGCGGGACCGGAATCGCCGCCCTTGAGCATGGCCGGGAGCGTGGTGAGATCGAGTTCGCCCTTTTGCTTCACCTCGCCGTGACACTTGAAGCAATGCTGGCTGAAGAGCGGCTGAATGTGCGCGGACCAGAGGGCTGAAGATTTGTCGGCGTCCGCCGCAGCGCACGGCGCGAGAAAGCCAAGTGCCATCGCGAGCAGAAACACCGGCGCCCGGAGACGGCGAAAGTTCCGGGTCGACAGGGATGGCAGCTGCGTTCGCATGGGTTGATTTAGTGGCTGCATTGTGACCAGCGTTGGATGCGCGAGCAAGGCCGTGAATTCAGGTGTTTTTGGCGGGAGATACTTACAAAGGAGCCATTGCTTTTCGCCCTTGGCGGTGTAGAAAGGCAGGGAGCCAAACCGCTCATGCCATGACTGAATCGTTGCTCAAATCCCAGCTGGAACCCGTAGCACGTCGACAACGCACATGGCGTCGGGCCCGCGCGCTCGCCATCTGCTGGGGAATCTTCGCCGTTCTCGCCCTCCTTCTCTTCGCCGCCCGCGCGTCGTTCGGCACGTCGCTCTCGCTGTGGGTTCCCATATTGATGGGCGGAAGTGTTCTCGGAACGCTCATCGTCTGGGCGCGCTGGAATGACTGGCAGCCGGATTACCGCGCCATCGCCCGGAAGATTGAGGAACGTCATCCCGAACTGCACGCGCTGTTGCTCACGGCCATCGAGCAGAAGCCCGATCCCGCGACCGGCCAGTTGAATTTCCTCCAGCAACGCGTCGTGGATGAAGCGCTCGCTGAAAGCCGCCGGCATCAGTGGGTGGACACCGTTTCCGGTGCGCAACTCTTCGGCATGCGCGTCGCGCAAATGGCCGCGCTGGCACTGCTTGTCTTCGGGCTGTCGATTGCACATCAAATCTTCCGAATACGCGGCGCTCGGTCCGGGAGGTTCACTCAGTGTCACGGTGACGCCCGGCGATGTGACGTTGGAACGCGGCAGTGGTCTCGTGGTGCTCGCGAAGTTCACCGGGCAGGTCCCGACGGAAGCGACGCTCGTCATCGCGTCGGCGACTTCCACGAACACGCCGGCGAAACGCATTCCGCTCACGCGCAATCTCGCGGACCCGGTCTTCGGCGGCAGCATCACGGAAGTCGGATCGAACATCATTTATCGTGTCGAGTTCGGGAAGGAACGCTCACGCGACTTCGCGGTGAACGTCTTTGACTACCCTGCCCTGCAACGTTCCGACGCGCGCATCGTTTATCCGGAATACACCACGCTCCCGGAGAAGCGGATCGAGGAAACGCGTCGCGTCAGCGCGGTGGAAGGATCGAAGGTCGACTTCACGCTGCAACTGAACAAGCCGGTCACTGGCGCGCGTTTGGTCGGGAAGGATCGATCGATCATCCCGCTGACGGTGGAATCGAATCGTCCGCTCGCGCACTTGAAGGATTTCGCGTTGTTGACGAACGGCACTTACGAACTCCAGCTCATCGATGCGGATCGGCGCACGAACAAGTTGACCGCGCAGTTCGTGCTCGAGGCGCTGAAGAATCGCCGCCCGGAGTTGAAGCTGCTCGCTCCGCGAGGCGATCAACGCGTGTCGCCACTGGAGGAGATGAATTTCAATGGCGAGGCGTGGGATGACTTCGGTCTGCGCGATCACGGCCTGAGCTACACCGTTTCGGGCACGAACACGTTCACCATGACCTTCGGCACCAACAGCGCGCCGAACGAAAAGAAGTCCATCGCGCACCTGCTCAAGCTCGAAGATCTGCGCGCGCAGCCAGACCAGCTCGTGTCGTGGTTCCTGTGGGCGGACGACATCGGGCCGGACGGCAAGGTGCGTCGCACGGCGAGCGACATGTATTTCGCCGAGGTACGCCCGTTCGAGGAGATTTATCGTGAGTCCCAAGCGCAACAGGGCGAGAGCGAGCAGAGCCAGGGTCAGGGTCAGGGCAACGAAACGCAGAAGCTCGCGGAGTTGCAGAAGCAAATCATCAACGCGACTTGGAAGCTGGAGCGCGAACATTCCGGCAAGGACGCTTCAGATGCCTACAAGGCGGACGCGACGGTGGTGCTCGATTCGCAGGCGCAGGCGCTGACCCAGGCCGAGGCGATGCAGGAACAGGTAACTGACCCGCGCTTCGCACCGCTGGTCGAGAGCGTGGTGAAGGAAATGGAGCAGGCGGCGAAACATCTATCCGAGGCGCGCGATTCGACGAAGGTGTTGCCCGACGCGCTGTCGTCCGAGCAGTCCGCGTATCAGGCGTTGCTGAAGCTTTCGGCGCGCGAATACATGGTCCAGCGCAACCGCAATCAACAACAGGCGCAGGGCCAGGGCCAGCAGCGCAACCAGCAGCAGCTCGACCAGCTGGACATGAAGGAGCAGGACAACCGTTACGAGACGCAGCGTCAGGCCACGCCGCAGCAGAATCCAGAGCAGAAGGAGCAGTTGCAAATGTTGAACCGGCTGAAGGAGCTGGCGCAGCGGCAGCAGGACATGAACGAGCGCATCAAGGAACTGCAGGCGTCCTTGCAGGAAGCGCAGACAGACGAGGAGCGCGAGGAGATCAAGCGCCGCTTGAAACGCCTGCGCGAGGAACAGCAGGAATTGCTGGCGGATGTGGACGAGATGCGTCAGCGGATGGAACGGCCGGAGAATCAATCCAAGATGGCTGAGGCACGTCAGCAATTGGAAAAGACGCGGAACGAGATTCAAAAGACGGCCGAGGCGCTGGAGCAGGAGCAGGCGTCGCAGGCGCTGGCTTCCGGCACACGCGCGCAACGCGATCTGCAGCAGCTCCGCGACGATTTCCGCAAGAAGACGGCGGGCGAGTTCTCCGACGAGATGCGGCAGATGCGCAACGACGCGCGCCAACTGGCGGAGAAGCAGCAGGAGATCAGCAAGGAGATGGAGGCGCTCGGCGACAAGAAGCAGAAGACGCTTACGGATTCAGGCAAGAGCAAGGAGCTGGCGGAGCAGTTGCAGCAACAACGCTCCGGACTCACGAACCTGCTCCAGAACATGCGCCAGGTTTCAGAAAAGGCGGAAGCCGTCGAGCCGCTTCTTTCCAAGCAGCTCTACGATACCCTGCAGAAAGAACAGCCAGGGGCAGACGGAGAATTCATTGAACATTTCGAGCCAGGCGCTGGCGCAGAACTTCAACCGCGAGGCGCGTCAATTCGAGGAGAAGGCCCGCGGCGAGATCAGTGAGTTGAAGGACGGCGTGGAGAAAGCGGCACAGAGCGTTCTCGGCGATGACGTGGAATCACTCCGTCTCGCCAAGCGCGAACTGGATGCGCTGGCTCAGCAGATTGAAGATGAAATTTCGCGGGCGACCGGACAGCGCGCGCAGACCAACGGCGCCGGGCGCGCCGGCAGTCAGCAAGGCAACCAGCAGCAAGCGCAGACGCAACAAGGCGGGCAGATGAAGACGAATGCGACTGCCACCAGCCAGCAGTTCCAACCGGGACAGCAAGGTCAGCAAGCCGGCGAAGGCCAGCAGCAGGGCGAGAATGGTCAGCAACAGGCCGGTCAACAGGGTCAACAGGGTCAACAGGGTCAACAGGGACAGCAGGGACAGCAACCTGGGCAGGGACAAGGACAGCAGCCTTCGCAGCAGCAAGGTCAGCAAGGACAACAAGGTGAAGGTCAGGGTCAGCAACCCGGCCAGCAGCAGCAGCAAGGTAATCAGCCAGGCCAAGGCCAGGGTCAGGGTCAGCAAGGGCAGAACGGCCAGCAACCTGGACAACAGCCGGGCCAGCAGGGCCAGCAACCCGGACAAGGTCAACAACCGGGGCAAGGACAACAACCCGGCCAGGGACAAGGTCAACAGCCGTCTCAGCAGCAAGGTCAGCAGGGACAACAAGGACAGGGCCAAGGCCAAGGTCAGGGTCAAGGTCAGCAACCGGGGCAACAGGCGCAGCAGAATCAGCAGTCACAGCAACAACAACAGCAGCAGGGTCAGGGACAAGGGCAAGGCCAAGCCCAAGGACAGGGTCAAGGTCAGGGCCAGGGACAAAATCAGCAGCAAGCGCAGCAGGCTCAGCAAGGTCAGGGACGCGGCCAGGGTCGCCGGGGCGGACAGGCACCGCGGACTCCCGGTCAGCAGCAGCAACGGGAGCAGCTCGCCGAAACGGATCAGCAGGCAGAACGCACGCCGCAAGGCGCACAGAACGCCGGTCCAGGAACGGGTGGGGAGCGCACTCGTAATTTTAATCGCGCCCGGTTCTTTGATTCCAATCCCAACGGCGAACAGTCCGAGTCCGGCGGCGAAACGCCCAATGGTCCGCTCACCGGCCAGGACTATACCAACTGGTCCGACCGCATGCGTGACGTGGAGGAGATGCTGGATGTGCCGGAGCTGAGGAACGAAGTTTCCCGTGTCCGCCAACGCGCGCGGGAGGCGCGTGAGGAGTTCAAGCGTCACAGCAAGAACCCGCAATGGGACTTGGTGAAGACGCAGATTGGCACTCCGCTGGCGGAGTTGCGCAACCGGGTCTCCGAGGAACTGGCCCGCCGTGAGAAGAGCGATTCGCTGGTGCCGATCGACCGCGATCCGGTTCCCGGCAAATACTCGGACCTCGTCCGCCGTTACTACGAGAAGCTGGGCGCGGACGAGACTGCGAAGTAAACGGTCATTTCCCGTTTTTCACCGCGCACCTCGGGCGATTCCTCCAATCGCCGAGCTTTCGAATCGCCGGGCATATAACAGAACCTCCCGTGTTCTCGGCACGGCGCCGGCGGGCGCGGAGCGACGCGCCCCACCATCTTCCTCACACCGAATCGCGGCTTCTTGACGACGCCAGCGCTCGCGACCAATCTCGCCGAGCTTTGCCATGAACATCGCCTCGCTGCTTCGTTATACCGGTTTACTCGTCATCGCGTCTTCCACTCTCGTCACGTCGCTCTCCGCGGCGTATCTCGACGACTGGGCTCGTATGAAATCAATCCGCCCCCAGGAATACGTCTGCTATCGCGCGAGCGCGCCCGTCCAGATCGACGGGAAGCTCGACGACGCGGCTTGGAAGAAGGCGCCGTGGACGCAGTATTTCGTCGACATCGAAGGCGATGCCCGGCCGAAGCCGCGCTTCCGCACCCGCGCGAAGATGCTGTGGGATGACAACTATTTCTACGTGGCAGCGGACCTGAAGGAGCCGCACGTCTGGGGTACCATCACCAATCATGACGCGGTGATTTTTCAAGATCCCGACTTCGAGGTGTTCATCGATCCGGACGGGGACAGCCACGAATACTACGAGTTCGAAATGAACGTGCTGAACACCGGCTGGGATCTGCGCCTGCCGAAACCCTACAAGGACGGCGGGCCGGCGCTGAATGAATGGGAGATTCCCGGCCTGAAGACGGCGGTTCACGTGAACGGCACGATCAATGACCCGTCGGACCGCGACAAGGGCTGGACGCTGGAGATCGCTTTTCCGTGGAAGGCTCTGGGCGAATTCTCGCGCACGGCTGCGCCGCCGGATGAAGGGGACCAATGGCGCGTGGGATTCTCAAGGGTCGAATGGCTGATCGAGATCATCGACGGGAAGTATCGCAAGGTGCCAGGCAAGAAGGAGGACAACTGGATCTGGTCCGCGCAGGGCATCATCGACATGCACCGGCCAGAGAAGTGGGGATACGTGCAGTTCACTCGCGGGAAACCGGGCACGGTGAAATTCCGGCCGGATGCCTCGGCGCCAGCGCGCACGGTGTTGCAAGAGATTTATTATGCCCAGAAGGATTTCCAGAAGGCGAACAAACGCTGGGCGACCAGCCTCGCTGAATTGAAGCTCACGCCGCATCTCGGCAAGTCCCTCCGCCAGCCGCCTTCGCTGCGCGCGACAGCGGACGGATTTCAGGCCACGGTCGGCATCCCGGGAGCGAAGGGTGCGATCCAGCATTGGCATATCCGGCAGGATGCCCGGGTGTGGACGGAGTAAGCCGCAAAGGTCTTCGTTCAACTCCGTTTTCGAGAAAAGAAAAAGCCGGCTTCAATCTGAAGCCGGCTTTGTAATCTGGCGAAACGATGCGCGCGATCAGGGCTGTCGCGGCAGAACCACGCGGTAGGAGCGATTGGTGACCCAGGCCGGATCGGGAATCTCCGTCACGAAGTTCGTGGAGCGCGCCATGACATCGGCGAGCTTCGTCCACGGCGCGGTGCCGAGGGCGTCAGTGTATTGAACGGAGTAAGTGCGGTTGGACACCGCGGCGAACTGAATCGCGGACGAGCCAGCCGCCACGTTGGCGTCGAGCTTCAGGTAGCTGAGGCTGTTGGTCGGATCGGTGCCGGCGAGGAACTCAGCACGATTGCTCATGCCGTCGTTATCGAGATCACCCGCGGCGTCAGCAACGTTGTTGGTATCGAGGCCGAGCCCGAGTTCGACCACATCCGGAATGCCGTCGCGATCCGAGTCCGCCAGGACGGTGATGTTGAAGGTGGTGGTGGCACCGGGCGCGATGTTCGCATCGTTGTAAACGACGATGCGCATGACGAAGTTCGAGGACAGCATGTTATTCGTCAGCAGCAACAGGGAGTTCACCGAGTTCAGCGTGACGAAGTTCGTCGAGTAATTGCCCGAGTTCGTGCTGATGACGACTGAACCGATGTTGCGGCGCCAGCTGTAGGCAAACCGCTGCGGATTACCCGTCACGCCGACGCTGAGCGAGAAGTCGCTGCCCGCCGCGATGACCAGGTCCGAGGGCTTCTGGACGATGACCGGCGCGATCCACGGAACCAGTCGCGCCGCCGAGGTGGTCACCGTGTCGACCGAGTCGGTGACGAGGCAACGGTAATCGCCTTCGTTCGCCAGCTGGACGTTGGTGACGGTCAACGAGGACGAGGTGGCCCCCGGGATGTTCACGCCGTTGAACTGCCACTGGTAGGTCAGGCCTGAATTGCCGCTGAGCGCGGACACGGTGAACGTGACGTTCGTGCCATTCGGCAGATTCGCGGCTCGCGGATCGGGCTTGATGTAGACGTTGCGACTCGCCGGTTGCTGAATGATCGCAGGCGGAAGCACCACGCTCAGCTGCGCGCTGGCGCTCTCGACGCTGCCGGCGGAATTGAACACGAGGACATGATAAGGGCCGCTCTGGTTCGGCTGCACATTGAGCAACGTAAGCTCGGCCGTGTTCGCACCGGCGATGTTCTGGCCGTTGAAGCGCCACTGGTAGAAGAAGGGCGCCGTGCCAGCGACTTGCACGCTCAAGGTCGCACTGCGACCGGCCACCGCCTGCCGCGACGCCGGCTGGACGGTGATGCTTGGAGGTGTGCCTCCAGGAACATATGAAACGCCCGCCGTCGGACCGACTGCAACCCAGTTCGCCGGATCATTTCCGTAGGCGGATTCGTTCACCCGCTGGAGCGAGGGCCCACCACCATCCGCCGCGGAAGGCCAGGGAGCGACGTCGTCATACTCCACCTGGTCAGCGATGATGTACGGAACTTCACCGAGCAGCGGAACGCCGGGCTTCTTCAGTTCAATGCGACCGCCGTTGTTGTCGAGCTTGCCACTGTAGGGGCCGAAGACCGGCACATTGGCAGCGAGGCCATACTTCGCACGGAAAGCGGCGACCAAGGCCGGGTTGTTCGCATCGATATTCACGACAATGGCGACACCACCCGCCGGCAACGTGATGTTCGGCGGGAAGACATAGCCGACGAGCTCCGTGAGCTTCCAGGTGTTGGCCGGATTTGCTGCATCGAACAAACCGACGGGCGCCGCGGTGATGTTGCGTAACTCGATGAACTCGTCCGCCGAGTTGTCGTTCGTCCCGGCATCGATCGGGCGATACATGATCTCGCTGATGACGACGGGACCGACTTTCGGACCGGCATTGCCCGATCCGAGCGACTGGCTGGACTGGGCGACGAAATGGACATTCGTATTGCTGGTAATGTAGCGACCGAAGGACACCCCCGCCTCCGCCGCGCCGAAGCTGAATCCTTGCGCGTAGCCGGTGAGGTCCCCAGCGGAGTTGCCGGAGAAGACCCACGCTTCGTCGTTGTTCGAGCTGAAGGCGAAGCCGGTGACGCCGGTGTTGAACTGCGATTCGTCAAACGTCAGGAAACCGCCGGCCGGGATGATCGTTCCTGCCGGAATCCGATACTTCTTCGGGGTCAACACGTCGTCAGAAATGTACCAGCCGCTGATGTCCGCAGGAGTGGCGGTGGGATTATACAGCTCGATGGCGTCGACTTGCGGCAAGACGGAGCCGGAGAGGACTTCATTCACAACAACGCCCGGGAAGACCGGCGCTCCCGGATCCGCTGCGCCGGGCGTGCCGTTCACCACCCCGCTCGGACGCCATTGCGTGCGCTTGCCCCAGTCATCAGGGAGGGCGTTTTCATCAACGATCGCGAGCGAGAAACCGAGGCCATCGGTGACCGGGTGCCATGAATTATTGTAGCTGAAGTCGAGGATTTCCTCGTTCGTCGCGTCGAGCAGCTGGATGCGTTCACCGGAGTTGTCGAGGCTGCCCACGAACTGGCCCGCGACCGGAAGACCGCCGCCGTAGCGCGCGTTGAAAGCTGTCGAGTTCTTTACCACGATCACCCGCGCGCCGGGCGCCAGGCTGGTGACCGCGCTGCCAGCAAAGGAGAACTCAATGCCATTGATGAACTTCACCCCGGCGAGATTGAGCGTGTCGGTGGAGGAGATGTTGCGCAGCTCGATGTACTCGAACTGTTCGGAGTCGGGATTCGCAGGATGCGCCGACGGGCGGAACATGATCTCGGTGATGCGCAGGTGCTGCTGCACGAGGCTCGGGTTGCCGACGTAGCGGTTGGTGTGCACCACTGCGCCTAGATCGTTCACGACTTCAATCGTCTCGCCGCGCGCCGAGAGCTGGCCTTTGTATCCGCCGATCACGAACAAGCCCTGTCCACCACGCGGCCCCGAGGAACGCGCGCGGAACTGGAGGGAGTTTGGCGTCACATACGCGACGCTGTTGGAGGGAAGCACCGTGCCGGGCTTGAAGGTGAAGTCGACCGCGCCTTGCAGTTTCCAGCCAGTGATATCCACGGCGAAGGGGGCCGGGTTGCTGATGCAGATGTATTCCTGATCCTGATTGCCGCTGACAGGATTGAAATCAACGCCGACAACGTGGAGCGAAATGTTCCCGGGCTGAGCGAGCGGGATGCCGGCGTTGTTGGCGTTGGCGATGCCGATCGTTTTTGCCGTGTTGGTGATCGAGTGGGTCGCGTACCAGTGCGTCCGGCGCGGCACCACGAACTGATTGATCAGGTTGTCGACGCCCTGCACGAAAGTCTTGTTGGGCGCCCATTCGGAGTTGCCCCATTTCGCGTGGTCCAGCAACGCCTCGGGATGAATGAGGTTGGTCATCTGCTTGATATAATTCTCCATCACGAGCTGATCCGCAGGCGTGCCCAAGGGCTTCACAAACATGTCGAGAAGCGAGCGCTGACGGCGCAGCAGCATCTGGCGGGTTTCCGGGAGCGTGACGATGACGTCGTAGAGGCGATTGTAGTTTCCGCCGGTGCTGGCGCCGCCGTAGAGCGGATGGCTCTTGGAGGTATCAACCGTGGCTTCGAGCGGATCGCTGCCGCCGTAGAGCTGGCCCCAGGAGGCATTCATGTCGAAGGGAATGCAGCGCCACAAGCCGTCACCATAGGTGTCGCGATACAGGCACATGTTCGCCCAGACGTCATCGTTCTCCGCGCACCAGCGGGCGCCGGCGAGATGGTTGATGACCTGCGGCAAATCCAGCATGTCGAACACGGACGCGCGGCGGGTTGCCACCGGGGCGGTCTCGTTGATGCCATTCGCAAGGGCGAGATAATCGGTGCGGCTGGGGTCGTTGTCCGGTTCCAGCTTCACGAAGCCACCGGTGCTCGTAAACGCAGGCACCAGATTGCCCACCGCCTTGTAGAGCGCACCCTTGGGATCGTAGCCGAGCCGTTCCATTTGTTCCTGGCCAAGCACATCGCCGTGGAATGCGAGTTGGTAAAACGCACCGTTCATTTGCAGGCGGACCGGGTAATCGTACTGAGTCGGCACGCCAAGCTTGTCGAGCAGCCAGAAGCACAAATGCTGACGGAGGTAGGCGGGGTCGAGCTTCTCAGCCAGCAGCGTGGATCTGCGGCTGCGGCCGCCAGGGCCAGCGTGGCGCAGCTCGTGGCCGCGATTGAATTCCAGCCGGTGCGCTTTCTTGTTTAAACCGGCGGAGGTGTTGCCGCGCAGTTCCATGAAGACGTTGTCGTACAGCTCGCCGTCGTAGAAGAACGAGATTCGCCCACCCGCTTCCGTGTCGATGCCCGCCAGCTGAGTCGGACCGACGAAGAGGTGGAAGATCGGCAGCTGGCTGGTGACGTAGTCCGGCCTCACCACGGTGCCCAGATATTCCTCGGAGCCCGTGGGGCTGGTGAACAGCGGCCAGCGGGAAGCACTGGCGGTAACGTCCGTCGCGGCGATGAGATAGCGAATCATCTGGCCGTTGGTGGAGAGATTCGCGGGAATGATCGCGCCATACACCCCGTCACCGGCCAGACCATCGCCATGCGCGCCGTCGTCCAACATCGGAGTCGACACTTCCGCGTTGAACATGATCCGGTAACGCATCGTGACGCTGGCGACCGCGCGGAAGGACGGCCGGATGCGAGCCGTGACATACAGATCCTCGTCCTCGGCCGGGACGTTGGGCGTGTGTGTCACATCTTCAATAATCGGGCCGGGCACAGCCGTGCCGCCGAGGTTCACCGCACCAGGCGTGGACGTGGTGAAATAAACCGGCTCGGCTCCCGTGGTGTAGCCGGGGGGATTGCCGGCTTGCGCGAAGCCATAGGAAACATCGGGCACCTGCTGGGGATAGCTGGGGCTGTATTCGCTCGCGACGGTCACTCCGTCTGGCTTCACGAGCGCCAAATATTCACCGCCCGCCGTCAGTGAGAAACTGGTGTGCAACCGCGAACCGGGAACGCGGCGATCCTTCGCCGACGCGAACACGATCATGAAACTCCCGCCTGCGAGATTGGTCGCCGGGAAACGCCACTTCGTCAGGTTGCCGGCGTTGTCTGTGAGATACCAGCCGTCAAGATTCACCGTCAGTCCGCTGGGATTGTAGATCTCGATCCAGTCCGAGCTGTCACGATCTTCATCGATCAAGCTGCCGACGCCGTTGGTGCGCGTGTTCGAGGCGAGAAATTCGCTGATGTATGGCAACGCGTCGGAAGCATTCGGATCGAGGCGATAGGTCCAGCTGCCACCGGCGAATACATTCGCGGGCGACGCAGTGTCCACGATGCCATGGCCGGGCGCCAAGGCGACCTGCACAGTCCCCGTCGGAGGAGTCGTAAAGGTGAATGCGAACTCACGCGACGCAACCGGGGTAACTCCAGTCGCGGGAACATTGTTGATCAACAAATCGCCCGCCTCGACGCCAACAACCGCTTCGCTGAAGAGAGCAGTAATGCTCTGCAGCGATCGCACTGTGGAGCCGGCCGCCGGCGTCAATGCCGCCACGGTGGGCGCAGTGTTGTCCACCAACGTGTAACTCCAGGTGGCGCCCGCGCCGGTCCCGTTGAAATTGTTCGGCGGCAGCGCTTGATCGACAATGGCCTGGCTTGCGCTCCAGGTGAAGGCGACGTTGCCATACTCCGGCTGGACAAAGCCGAACGTGTAAGTCGAGCTGTCGATGGCGTTGAGACTGGTCGCGCCAATTCCGTTGACCAGCAAATGCGCCGCCGCCACGCCGCTGACGGGTTCGCTGAAGGTGACCGTGACCGAAGTCAGGTTCGTCAACGTGCCCGGCGTCGGAGATACGCTCAGCACCGTCGGAGGAACCGTTTCAGAAACGATCGATTCCAAGGAGGCATCGAAGATCAGGTCGCTGCTGCTCAGCGCGCTTTGGAAAACTTGCACGGTAATCACGTTGGTTCCCACCACGAGATACGCGCCGGGGTTGGCCAGAGTCACGATGTCGAAGGGCACCGGTTCCGTCGCGTTGTTGGCCAGCGTGCTGATGGTGACCGCCGTGCCGGCGCCACCGGCCATGTTGACGCGATGAACTTCGGTGCCGTTGATCCAGGCGACAAAGCCGTCATCGACAATCGCGCCGAGCTTCAGCCCGCCAATCTCCGCGACGTTGTTCAGGACAAAAGTCTTTCGCAGGAAGATGCTGCCGTAGACGTTTTGCATGCCGGAGATCACCGTGCCGCCGGTCAACGATTCGCCATAGTAGAAGGGCGACGGCGCCGTGGTGAAAGCGGAGTCGTTGAAGCCGATGGTTCGCCACGCTTCGACGGGCGTGGAGGCCTCCGTGTTGCCGGGCCGCCATTTCCAGCTGGCCCCACGATCAAAAATCACGGCAGCTGGGAGTTGGGAGATGAGGGTGACGAGGGAGAGGCAGGCTAGGATGGTTAACTTCATAACTTCAAACCGGGACTTTTATTAGACACAACGGATCCATCTAGGGATTGCTGGCAGCACCAGGTTCACGTTGGGTGATATCGGCGAAAGTAACCAAAATGTTTCCAAAAAGAAAGCTGGTTTTAACTTTTCGACCCTCGTTTTCAGGATTCTCCACCTCCTACCCCGTCAAAACTCGCCGTCAGCGCCACCTTGGCGTCAGCCCAGATTCAACGATTCCTGCGCGTCGCGCGTGCGTTCCCCGTCCAGCTTCCGGCGGGTCGTTTCGATGCGGGCCTTGATGAGTTCCAAATTCTGTTCGCCACGCGCCGCCAGCTCCGCTTCCAGCTCTGCAATACGGCGCTCATACGCGCGCAGGCGATCTTCCAGCGGGGCGTGGACATGCTCCAGGCGCTCGGCCAGCTCCGCCACTTCGCGTTCGGCCGTTTGCTGATCCGACAGAATCACCCGCCGCTGCAGCATCAATCGCTGCATGAACTCCTGCATCATCCAGCGCGCCATGTGCGGCAGCATCTTCGTCCGCAACATCGCGGTGGCCTTCTGCGCGCGCGCCTCGGCGGCCAGAGCACGTTCCCGCCACGCATCCTCAGCCGCACTCCGAACCATTAGGGCATGACCACCACTAGCCGTCCTGCGACGCGCGTCCAGCAACGCGCGACGGCGGGTAAACAGAAACAGCCCGAGGCCGACGAAGGCAACGGCCGCGACACCAAGCGCCGCGAGCAACCAACGATTCGTTTGAAGAGTCTCTTCCGCGGCACGCTGAGCTTGCGTCGCCTCCGCTTCCACGCGACTCCGCTCCAAGTCGGCATTCGCCTGAATCCGCTGCGCCGCCGTTCGGCTCTGGAGTTCGTCGAGCGCCAGCTTCGTCTTCTCCGTCACCACGTCACCCTGCTTCACGATCACCTGCCCCGCCTCATAACGATCAGCGGCGTTGATCGGCTCAGTGCGACGCAGCCGGTTCTGGCGGGTCAATTCCTCGTCAAAAAAGCAGTTCGGCCGCAGGAAGCCGGCGACATAACGCGCCTCCAGCCGTTCGGGTGCGGGAGCCATCTTCTCGACGTTCTGTTGCAGCGCACTCAGCGTCAGTAGATTGGTTCGGGCTGCATCGCGCCCCCGCCGATCAACCATCTCGAGGGTGACCGATTCGGCAACAGTCGCCACCAAGACGAGCCGCACGAAGGAGGTCGCCAGGCGTTCGCCTGCCGGCAATGCATCTGGCCGGACAAGGCTGTTCGTGAATCGGCGCAAGCGCGCGAGCTGACGGTCGAGCGCGATTTGGCCGTCGTCGCCGAACGCCCACAGCTCCGCGAGCTGGGCGGTGAGCGGAAAATCCGGGTTCTGCTCGCGATAGGCTTTGAGAAATGCCCCGTAGTGCGGCTGGTCGAACTCCGCATTGAGCAACGGGAGGGGATGGCCGAATAGATTCTCCAAACCCGCGGTAAAGCGTGACTGTGCATTCGTGAACGCGGACTTCAGGGTCGTTTCCGATTGTGCGGCCGCCGCCGGAAGATGACGGAACACGGGGTTCACCCGCTGCGCCTCGGCTTTGCGTAGATTCTCCGTGCGGACGGGATCAAACACCACCAACGGCACCGGAGTAATGATATCCGCCTCCGCCTGATCTCCGACTCGGTATTCCAACAAGGCCGGAAGTTCCGCGGCGAAGCCCGACGCGGCCACGAGCAAACCGCACAATCCGGCTCGCCACCGGCGCTGCGGGTTGAGAATGGAAACCAGAGTCTTAATCGTGGAGACGGTGAACGATGCTCGCGAGCGCAGGCAAGCCAGAATCTCATGCGTCTGGAAACCGCGTGACGAATCGCAGCGCCAAGGGCGGCGAATCTTCTGCCATGAACGGGAAAACGGTTTCGCTGGATTTTGTTTCAGCATCACCGCATCCTTCGGACATGAAATTCATTCTGACGACGCACAATGTGACGTTGACCAAAGCGATCGAAGACCACGTGTTGGTTCGAATCGAGAAGCTGGAACACTTTGACCGCTGGGCCGTTGACGCCCGCGTGACGCTGGAACACGACAACACCAAGAAGCCGGAACGCCAGTTCAAGTGCTCCATCCGCCTCGGCGTTCGCGGCCCGGACCTCTACGCCGAAGATCATGACGGCGATCTTTACGCGGCCATCGATAAGGTGACCAAGAAGATCGAGCAACAGATCCGCAAGCGCCACAACAAGAACAAGGCTCGCAAGCACACTGAAGCCGCGGCCATCAAGCGCCGCCGGCAGGACGCGAACATCTAGCGTCGCGGACCTTCAAGGTAGATATAGTTCATCATTGTCTGACGTCGTCTCCACGATCGAGCGACGTCAGTTTTTGATTTTATACCCATGAGATTGCGCGCGCGAATGGTGGTTCCGGTCGCCCGGCCGCCCATTGAAGATGGCGTCGTCTGCGTGGCCAGCGGTCGCATTGCGTGGGTGGGACCACGCGCCGAAACGCCGGCAACTCTCCAGCACGGAGAAGAACTCGACCTCGGCGACGTCATCCTGCTGCCCGGCCTCGTCAACGCGCATTGCCACCTCGACTACACCGGCATGGCCGGCCAGATCGCGCCGCCGAAGAGCTTCACCGACTGGATAAAATCCATGGTGTCCCTCAAAGGGTCCTGGAGCCTCGGCGAGTTCGAATCCTCCTGGCAAAGCGGCGCCGCCATGTTGCTGCGAACCGGCACCACCACCGTTGCGGACATCGAAGCTGTCCCGGAACTCATCCCCGCCGCCTGGCAACGAACGCCGCTGCGGATCCATTCGTTCCGCGAGCTGATCAACGTTCGCAGTCGCGTGCCCGCCGCTGAAATGGTGGAGCGCGCCGTGAACGACTGGCTTTCGCTACCGAACACTCAAAACCGCGTAGGCCTGTCCCCGCACGCGCCTTACACCACCTCCACCGAACTGCTCGAACTGGCCGCCCGCGCGGCACATCGACGCAAGTGGCGACTCACGACTCACATCGCCGAAAGCGAGCAGGAGTATGAGATGTACATGTACCGGCAGGGAGCGATGTTCGAATGGCTCAAGAGCCAGCGCGATGTCTCGGAATGCGGCGCCGGATCGCCGATTCAACACCTCGAACGCTGTGGTTACCTCGATGAGAACCTGCTCGCGGTTCACGTGAACTACCTCTGGCGTCATGACGCCGGCGTGCTCGGGCGGAACGAAGTCAGCGTCGCACACTGTCCGCGCAGCCATGATTACTTCCAGCACCTGCGTTTCCCGCGGGAGGAACTCGAAAGCGCTGGCGTGAACATCTGCCTGGGCACCGACAGCCTGGCGACGGCGCGCAAAGAACGCGGTTTTCCCCTGGAGCTAAACCTGTTTTCCGAAATGCAGATGTTCGCCGGTAAATCGCCCAATGTGGCGCCGGAGACGATCCTTCGCATGGCGACCATGAACGGCGCGCACGCGCTCGGGTTGAAGGGATTGATTGGCGAGCTGTCAGAGGGCGCGTGTGCGGATATGATCGTGATTCCCGGACCCCCTTCCGACGGCGACGCGTATGATGCCATCCTGCAACATCGCGGCGATGTCCTCGCCTCGATGATCGACGGGCACTGGGCCATTGCGCCGCGGTCGGTTTGAGAGAAACTTGGTGAATTAATCCGACGACGCACTAAGCTGCCCGAACGTTATGGATATACAGATCGCGGTATTGTGCGACGCGGCCACGGATAACAACGGGAAGTTGAACATCCTCGGCACGTTCGACACGATCTACACCTCGCAGCTGCCCGCCATTCACCCGCAGTGCTCGATTGCGATTCGGATGACCTTCAACAAGGTCGAGGAAGGGTCGCACAAGGTGAAGCTGAACTTCGTGGACGAGGATGGAAAATCCGTGATGCCGCCGATCGAAATTCCCGTTGATGTGGCCGTGCCTGACGAAACCATTTTCCTTTCCCGCAATTTCATCGTGAACATCCAGAAGCTGAAGTTCGACAAGGAAGGCCTCTACTCAATCGATATCGCGGTGGACGGCCGGCAGGAAGGCAGCATTCCGCTTCTGGTCAAAGTGCCCTCGCGCGAGGGTGGTTCCCAATCCAACGTCTGATTCCCGCCCATGTCCTTCGCGAATCTAGCCAGCCAGGAAGATTCCGTCGCCCTGTTGCAGCGCAGCCTCGACCGGGGCCGTCTCGGACACGCCTACCTCTTTCACGGCGCAGATCTCGGCGAGCTCGAAACCGTCGCCCGCACCCTCGCCAAGACCGTGAATTGCGCGAATCCGCAACGCCGCAACGCGGCCGGCCTGCCGCTGGATTCCTGCGATCAATGCCTGAGCTGCCGTAAAATCGAAGGCGACAATCATCCGGACATCATGTGGATCCGGCCCGAGTCAAAATCGCGCGTGATCACCATCGACCAGATGGTTCACCGCAAGGATTCACTGCGTCCGCTGCTTCCGGCGATGCACCTCAAGCCTACCGAGGCACGCTATAAGATCGGCGTCATCGTCTCCGCCGATCGCCTCAATGAATCCGCCGCCAACGCGTTCCTCAAAACCCTCGAAGAACCGCCGTCAGACTCCATCCTCGTCCTGCTCACCACCGAGCCGCAACGCCTGCTCGACACCATCATCTCCCGCTGCCTGCGCCTGAACTTCGGCGGAGAGATGAGCGCGCATCGCAACGAAGCCCTCGCTGAATGGCTGGGGCGCTTCGTGGAAATGGCGTCCGCCGAACAGAAGAGTCTTCTCGGCCGTTACAATCTCCTCTCACTGGTGCTCTCCCGGCTCGCGGAGATCAAAGAGGCCACGACGGAAACCGTGGCAAAGAAGTCTCCATTGGAGAACCACGACGACATCGACGCCAAGCTGAAGGACAAGTGGGAGGATGAATTGACCGCTGCTGTCGAAGCCGAGTACCGACGGGAGCGCGCCGAGTTGCTGACCGGTTTGCAGTGGTGGCTGCGGGATGTGTGGTTGCAGACGTTGAACCTTGGCGAAGAGATGTCCACTTTCCCGGCGCTGACCGCCGGCGCCGCTCGCGTCGCTCGCCGAATTTCCACCCGTCAGGCGATGGAGAACTTGCAGCTCATCGAGCGCATGCAGCGGCTGCTCGCGACCAATGTGCAGGAAGCGCTGGCGTTGGAAGTCGGTCTGCTGAAGTTGCACCTCTAGCCGGATAACGGCGAGGCCAGGTGTTCAGGCACTGAGGCCGTTCACCGCGACTTCATTGGCGTAGCGCTCGACGTATCCCGCCATCTGTTCCAGTGGCAAAACCTTCTGCGCTGCTCCGAGACGAATCGCTTCGCGCGGCATGCCGAAGACAACACAGCTCGCCTCGTCTTGCGCCACGGTGGTGGCTCCTGCTTCCTTCAGCTTCAACATCCCCGCCGCACCATCCGAGCCCATTCCCGTCAGCAGCAGGGCAAGCGTGTTCGGCGCCGCCCCGGCGCGCACCGCAGAATCGAACAGAATATCCACGGCTGGCCGCTGGTGATGAACCATCGGTCCTTCGTTGAGCTCGACGGTGTAGAAGCCCCCCGTGCGTCGCAGCAACATGTGGAAGCCACCCGGCGCCACCAAGGCGACACCGGACTGAACGCGGTCCCCGTTTTTCGCTTCGCGCACTTCCAGCTGGCACAGACCGTTCAATCGCTCCGCAAAGGCGCGGGAGAAATGCGCGGGAATGTGTTGAACGATGCAGATGCCCGGGAGGTTGCCTGACAGATTGGTGAGCACTTCCTTGAGCGCTTCCGTCCCGCCCGTCGAGGCGCCCATCAGGATGAGCTGTTTGGCAGAAAAATTACGTTCCGGGTTGGGCGAGGCACGACGAGGAACGACCGGTGTGGCCGCACTCGCCCGGGCCATCGGATGGACGACCGGCCGCACAGTTCCTGCAGGCGCCACAGGAGCCGCTGGTTCAGGACTGCTTGCCGCTGGCGGTCGATTGCGGAACTTCGCCTGAAATGCCGCCTTCACTTTCGAGCACAACGTCGCGCTGTCCGAGGTCATGGAATACGAACCGTTGGGCTTCGCCATGATGTCGACGGCGCCGGCCTGAAGCGCCTCCAGCGCCTTGTGGGAACCACCAGTGGTGAGCGAGCTGATGATGATCACTGGCATCGGACGGTGTTGCATGATCAGCTTGAGAAAGCTCAGGCCGTCCATGCGCGGCATCTCGATGTCGAGGGTGAGAACGTCCGGGTTGAGCTGCAGGATCTTGTCACGCGCCACGTAGGGATCGATCGCAGTGCCGACGACTTCGATGTCAGGATCGCTGCCAAGACTGTCGGTCAGCGCCTTCCGGACGAGGGCGGAGTCGTCAACGATAAGAACGCGAATGCGACGATTTGCCATACGTTTCAGGAGTTCACATTGACGAGGGACTTCACCATCTGGAGCTGCTCGAACGTTTTGATCATGTATTCCGGCAGGCACTCGGGCTTCAGATTCAGGATGTCCAACGCCTCGGTGCGTCCGCGCAGGGCGAACGCATGATGACCGAATCCATAGCCCATGAAATAAGCCACCATGTTTCCGAGATAGACGAACGAGGCGAGGCGCTGGTGCGCTTGCGCTCCGGAGGGCTGATGATGAAACCAGACGGCGTTGACGATGTTTTCGGGGAAATTCCATCGCGCGAGCAACCGGCCGCCAATCTCGGCATGCTGAACTCCGAGGAGGCGCTTCTCGGTTTCGATCAGCGGCGTTTGCTCGCTCTGACTGTTCTCCACGAGATCCGTGTAGATGTGCTCGAGAGCTTCCACCAGAACGATCTTGCCGATGTCGTGCAGCAACGTCGCCGTGAACGCGAGGCTCTCGTCCTCACCGCAGTTCCGGGCGATCAACTGGCTCGCGACCGCAGACACCACACTGTGTTCCCACAGTTCGCCCGCATCGATACCGTAGCCCTTCTGTGCGGGCCCCAGCATCTTGGATCCGCTGACGGCGGCGACGAGCTGATAAACCTGCCGGAATCCCAAACGGGTGACTGCCTCCTGCAGATCGGAGGCCGGCGATGCACCGGCAAAATAGGCGCTGTTGCACAGGCGCAACACGGCGGCGGTGATTCCGGGATCAAACGCGATGAGCTTGACCACGCGATCGGCGTCGATGTCATCCTTGCGGAGCAACGACAGCAATTCAGGCAAGATTCGAGGTGCTGGCGGCAGCGACTTGACCTTGTTTATGTAGTCGTCGAGTTCTTGCATAGGATCGTTTCCTGAGGCTGGCCTGAGATTTTGAGACGAACTTCGCCGGTGGCGAGGTTGAGATGCATGGTCCGGTTCACCAGACCACCGACCTGCTCCGCCTGAATCTTCAGGCCGTGTTCCGCAAACAGCTTGCACAGCGCGTCGTAGTTGCGGGAGCCAATGTTAAAGAACCCGCCGCTGTCCATGATCTGCGCGCCGCCTGCGACGGAGATGATCATGCGGTGCTTCTCGGCGCGAAGCTGATAGGCCGCGCGGAAGAGAGCCGGCACGCCGGTGTCCACAAACATGCTCGGTTGCTTCGAGGCCTTCACCGAATCAATCGTGGAATCAGGCAGCATGATGTGCAGCAGACCGCCAGCCTTCACGACGGGATCGTAGACGGCAATGCCGAGGCACGAACCAAGCGAATACGTGGTGAGCGTCACGTTCTGATTGTTCGACACCGCCATTTCCGCGATGCCGACGATAACCTTCTGGTTAAAGCCAGTGAGTGAGGGTGCCGGCATGTTTATGCTTTCTGATAAATGCTCGGCTTGAGGCAGCGCAGACCGATGTTGAGGCCGTTCAAGCTTTCCGAGTGGCCGATGAGCAGGTAGCCGTTGGGCACAAGAAATTGCGAGAGTCGGTTCACCAGCTGTTCCTGCGTGGGACGATCAAAGTAGATCATCATGTTCCGGCAGAAGATCACTTCGAACTGGTCCTGCATGGTGTAGTTCCCGAGGAGATTGATGTTCTTAAACTGAACACGATCGATGATCGGCTGCTTCACCCGGTAGTAACCTTCGTAGTCACGCTGGCCTTTCTGGAAATACTTCCTCCACCAGTCCTGCGGCAACGAGGCGAGGCGATCTTCCTGATAAACTCCCTTCTGCGCGGTGTTCAGGGCTTTTGTGGAAACATCCGTGGCATGAATTCTCCAATCCCATCCGGCCGCGAGCGGAAAATTTTCAGAGAGATAAAACGCAATGCTGTAAGGTTCTTCACCGGTCGCACACGGGGCACTCCAAATATTGAAGCGCTTTCGGTTGCCGACGAGTTTCGGCAGAGCCGTGTTGACGAGGAAGTCGAAGTGATCCCGCTCGCGAAGGAACTGGGTGTAGTTCGTCGTGAGGGCATCCACCATGTGAGTCAGCTCATCTCCATCTCCAGTGCTGCGTAGATAATCGCAGTACTGCCCGAGCGTTTCGAATCCATGATGACGCATTCGTTTTCCCAATCGCGCGCGAATGAGCTGCTGCTTTCCGTCGTGCAACCGGATGCGGCTTCGTTCGTAGACCAGATTGATGATGAAATCGTAATCGGCGGCTTCGTCAGTTTGTGTTGGCATACGTAACCTGCAGTTGATTGCGGATGACATTGCCCATTACATCCGGTACGGCTGCCATTTCATCGGCGGGAAAACGAGCGCCTTAACGGGCAGAATAAAGTTTTTCAGAGTTTGGAAGGGGCGGCTGGTCCGTAAACATTCTCCCCGACGAGATCATCCACGACCCACCGCTTCGTCGGGAGAGTTAGACCTCGGCTTCAAATCAATCCGCAGCGCAACATTCCGATGGTCGCTCTCCATACGAAACGTTTCGGTGGACCGCTCAGCGGCGCTCGTTGTCACCCCTGAATGGATCACGGGGTCACTTAGGCAGGCAACATCCGTCCCTTCCACCCGGATCACCGGGAGAATCTTGCCTATACCTCCGGCAGCCGAGGAGCAGAGAGATTCTGACCGCCGGGCAATCTCAAATTCCGGAATGCTCAGTTCACCCTTTGTTTTCAGCCGCTTCCTCCACTGTGGCCAGAATGCAATTCGCGCTGGCATGGCCGCTGCTAAACCGAGACTCGCATGAAAACAGTCGAAATCGACGAGCAACAAAGGCTCCCAGTGAAAAAAGAGAACGTCATCTCCATGCCGCTGGGCCTTCTGGGCTTCGAGCAGGTCAAAAAGTACATCCTGCTGGTCACCCCGGAGGAAGAACCTTTCCTGTGGCTGCAAATGCTCGACAACCAGAATCAGGGATTTGTCGTCATCTCGCCCTCTGCCGCCGTGCCCACCTACGCACCGGACATCCCGGAGGCCGACATCGAATTTCTCAACATCAAGAGTCCTGCGGATGCACTCATCCTCAACATCGTCACCGTTCGAAACGGCCAGGCGACAGTGAATCTCAAGGGACCGATCGTGATCAACCGTCACACGCTCGTCGGCAAGCAATGCATCCCCACCAATGTCGCGGAGTTCGCCTTGCAACATCCGATCAATCCGGTTCCGGTCGCCGCCTAAACTGCCGTCTACCCTTTTCAACCCATGCTCGTCCTCTCCCGCAAGGTCAACGAAAACATCGTCATCGACGGTCGCATCGTGGTGAAGGTCGTGCGCACCGATGGAAACTTCGTCAAGCTGGGCATCGAGGCCCCTTCCGACGTCCCCGTCCATCGGCAGGAAATTTACGATGAGATCCAACGAAGCAACCAGGCAGCGCTGACCCATGGAAAGCCCGCGCCGTCCGGATTGCCCTCACTCAAAGTCGTCACCAAACCCGTGGCGCAACAAGGACAGGAAAACAAAACCAACGGAGGGACTCCCTAGCCAGAGCCGCCCTTATCGAATGGCAACCGCAACATAGAGAGAAAGCAACAGTATGGTTATCAATACGAATACCCACGCGATGGCAGCGGCGAGCAATTTGCAGAGCAGCGAATCGATGCTCAGCAAATCCCTGGCGCGCCTCAGCTCGGGTTCCAAAATCGTCAATCCCGCCGATGACGCCGCCGGCCTCGCCGTGTCCATGCGACTGGACGCCCAGATCGCACGCCTCACCGCGGCCAAAAGCAACGTCGGCAACGCCATCTCCTTCACCCAAACCCAGGACGGTTACCTGAAGAAGATGGCCAAGTCGCTCGACCGCATGAGCGAACTCTCCATCCTCGCCCAGGACGTGACGAAGTCCGACGCGGACCGCGCGTTGTATGACGCCGAGTTCCAGCAGCTCTACGATTACTTCACCAGCGCTGCGAGCAAGGACTTCAACGGCGTGAGCCTCTTCTCCACCACCGCATTGAACGTCACCATCGATTCCGAAGGCGGCGCGTTCACGATGAATGGCATCGACCTTTCAGCCGGCGCCTATTCGGGATTGGCCACCATTGATGTCACCAGCACGACAAACGCCTCCGCCGCCCTTTCCGCAGTGAAGACGGCCATCACGCAGCTGGCAACGGATCGCGCCACCATCGGCGCCTACCAGTCGCGCATGAACTTCACCTCCGAGCAGTTGATCGTCAGCAAGGAAAACCTCAGCGCGGCGAGCTCGCGGATTCAGGACGTCGATGTCGCCGAGGAATCCACGCAATACGCGCGATACAACATCCTCGTCCAGTCCGGCACCGCGATGCTGGCCCAAGCGAACCAGGTTCCGCAAAGCGCTCTGCGACTGCTCCAGTAAGCAACTTAAGCCTCCCGGTCGTTCGAGGCTCGAAACTTTAACGCCATGTTTCTCGAGCTTCGCCAATGGACGACGAGCGGGTTCCCCGTGCCAACCGGAGTCGTCACCCGTCCGTTCCGCGTGCCCGGCGCGGGAACACGGAGCCGCGAAGATTCCTCCCAACGTCAGGACATGTCGCCCGAGGACAAGGCAGGTTCTCCGCCCTCGAAATCATCTCGTCACGATCTTCAGGAAAAAACTCCTAACCGCTGACTGAACTCGCCGGCCATCGACGGCCGCCTCACCCTTCACATGAACCTCGTCATGGATGACGCCCACGCCTCCGCTCGCGGAACCTCCCCGCGTTGGACAAAAGCATCCAAGGCACCGCGACAGCCGGATAGACCGGTAACCGGTCTTCATGACGCGACTCCAACCCTCGACGTGTCCGGCCCGGCAGCCTTCACGCGAGATTCTTCATTAAGCGATCCCGTTTTATTCCGATCTAAGCTGCGCGAGATGCTGTGCTTCCGGCCTGGAAACGGGCCCTGCTTCTTCAGCATATGGCTCCTGAAGGGAAGTACGACCATCCGCAAAGAGCGGGGAATGAACTCTCCGCCCGGCAGCGATAACACCGTTTGATTATGCAACTCGGCTCGAAGAAAAACCGACCAACGGGCGGCGTGGCGACACGCTGCCTCGCTTCATTTGGCAATCTCACCCGCCAGGTGATCGCGTGGCTTCCGGCGTTGAGTGTCGCGATCTGTCTTGGCCTCGCCACCGAAGCGGGCGCGCAAGGTCTGGGTCGCCCCGACCTGTTGGACACCGCCAATCTTCCCGCCGGCGACGATGCGCCGCCCGAGCCGGGCGCGAGCCGCGCGCGCTACATCCGCGTCAATTCACAGATTCTGGCCTCGCCGGATTCCCCGCTACGCCAGCCCGCGCCCGCCGAGCTGCAACTGGATTCGTCCCGTCTGCAATTGTCGCTGTTTACTGACACCACTTTGACCGCCGCTTTGGAGAAGACCCTGTATCGCAATGACAATAACTATGTCGCTTCCGGCGTGATCGATGACTGGCCGGGCAGCCATGTGATCGTCGTGGTGGAAGGCGAAATCATCGCCGCGAGCCTCACAGTCCCTGGAATGGGCGTGTATCAAATTCGCTATGACACGAACGGTTTTCACAAAGTTCTCGAAATCGATCCTCAGCAGCTGCCGGGTTGCAATTTGGTGAAGAAGGCTCCGAAGAAACCACGGCCGATCAAGCTCTCAAAGAAGAAGAATATTCCACCGATCAAGAACGGCTCCGAACCCGGAAGCTTCAGCGAACCGCCGATGATGTTCTCGGCGGCTGGGGTGTTTTCACGGGACGTCTTCGGGGCACAGTTCCCGGAACCTGACGCCAGCTCGAACACCAATGTCGACGTCATGGTCGTCTACACGGCGGCAGCGAAGAACGGCGCCGGCGGCTTGACCGCGATGAACACCCTGATCGATCTGGCCATCGCCGAGGCCAACGAGGCCTACGCGGACAGCTTGATTCCCGTCACCTTGAATCTCGTCTACCGCGGAGAAGTGACCTACACCGAATCCGGCAATGCCGCCACGGACCTGACCCGTCTGCAGAATCCCAGCGACGGTCACATGGACGCCGTCCACGCCACCCGCAATCAGTTCGGCGCCGACATTGTCTGTCTCCTTACGGAAACCATGCAGTCCACCTACGCGGGTCTCGGTTACCTGATGACCACGGGGTCGACCAACTTCTCCAGCTACGCGTTCAACGTCGTCCGCCGCACCTATGCCGTCGGCAACTACACCTTCGCCCACGAGCTCGGCCACAACATGGGTTGCGCGCATGATCGCCAGAACTCCTCCACGCCCGGCGTCTTCGACTACTCGTATGGTCACCGCTTTGTCGGCAGCGACAACCAAACCTATCGCACCGTGATGGCCTATTCACCCGGCACGCGCATCGGACACTTCTCCAATCCAAACGTCACCTACCAGGGTACTGCGACCGGCGTCGCCGCTGGAGCGACGAACTCCGCGGACAACGCGGCGAGCATCAGCAACGCCGTTCCCTACGTCTCGGCGTTCCGTGCACCAGTTGTCGTATTCTCCTTCACTGCCACCAGCAACACGGTGGCGGAAAGCACCAACACGGTGACGATCGATGTGCGCCGCTCCGGGCCCACCAACGCTTCAGTGAACATCGACTACACGATGGTCGAAGGCACCGCATCCGACGGCGTTGATTTCAACGCCCTCAACGGAACCATCACCTTCAGCGCCGGCCAGACCAATAAAACCATCTCCCTCGAACTGCTCGATGATGACGTTCGGGAAAGCGTCGAGACCCTCACCGTTCGCCTGAGCAATCCCGGCAGCGGCACCATGCTTACGAGCAATCTGACGGTCTACATCACTGACAACGACACGAGCTATGTTCAATTTGCCTCCACTGGCTTCTCCGTCGCCGAAGGGACCAACAGTGTGAACCTCGAAGTACAACGGTCTGGCGTCACCAACACTGCTGTTACCGTCGGCTACTACACCGTAAACAGCACCGCCACAGCCGGCACAGACTACCTGAGCACCAACGGCCTCCTTTCCTTCTCCGCCGGCGAAACCAGCAAGACCTTCGCGGTCACTGTCTTCAACGATGCCGCCGCAGAAGCCTCGGAAGCCCTGTTCGTCCGCCTGCGTTATCCCACGAACACCGTTCTCGGGACGCCGACCAACTTCACGCTGACCATTCTCACCAACGATCGCTCTGTCATCGCCTTCAGTGCGGCAACCACCAGCACCTCGGAAAGCAATAGTACCGTCGACGTTACCGTGTCCCGCACCGGTACCACGTTTAACAACGCCTCCATCGACTTCCACACCACGAATGTCACCGCCACCGCCGGCAGCGACTACACCGCCACCAACGGCACCGTGACGTTCACCAACGGCCAGACCACAGCCACCATCACGCTCGTGGTCGCCAATGACGCCACGCTCGAATCCAGCGAGACCTTCCGGGTACGACTCTACAATCCGATCGACGCCACGCTCGGCACCATTGGTACAAACACCGTCACCATCACGGATGACGATGCCAGCTTCGTCTCCTTCGATGCCTCCACCAATCTCGTTTACGAAACCAATGATACCGTCACTTTCACCGTCCTGCGCACGGGCGTGACGAATACAGCGGTCAGCGTCAACTACACCACCACCAACGTGACCGCCACCGCCGGCACCGACTATTTCGCCGCTAGTGGTATCCTCACTTTTGCGGCTGGTGTCGTGTCGAATGGATTTACCGTGAGCCTCACCAACGACTTGACTCAGGAATCACTGGAAACCTTCCAAGTCCGTTTGCTCAGTCCTACGAATACGGCGGTTTCTCTTGGAACAAATCTCGTCACCATCACCGACAATGACGCGGCCACGGTCGCCTTCCTGCACGGCTCCACCAACGTGGCCGAGGGCGTCGGCACCGTCACCATCACCGCGCTGCGCAGCGGCGCCACCAACACCGCCGTGAGCGTGCGCTTCTACTCCACCAACGGCACCGCCGGCGCCACCGATTACTTCACCACCAACGGCATCCTCTCCTTCGCCGCCAACGAGGTCAGCAAGTCCTTTGACCTGCGCATCATCGATGACGCCCTGGCCGAGAACGCCGAGACGGTCATCCTGCGCCTGGTCAGCCCCACCAACGCCACCATCTCCGGCTTCGGCACCAACCTCGTCACCATCGGCACCAATGACAGCGCCTATGTCTCCTGGAGCGTGGCCAGCGTGAGCACCAACGAGAGCACCAACGCGATTACGCTGACGGTCAACCGCACCGGCACCACCTTCAACGATGTGAGCGTGAACTTCGCGACGACCAACGTCACCGCGCTGGCCGCCGCCGATTATTACGCCACCAACGGCACCCTCACCCTCACCAACGGCCAGACCACCGCCACCATCGCCCTGCGCCTGCTCAACGATGATCTCCAGGAAAGCACCGAGACCTTGCAGGTGCGCCTCTCCGGCGTCAGCGACGGCATCATCACCAACGGCACCAACACCATCACCATCACCGATGATGATGTGAGCACCCTGGCCTTTGCCACCAACGCCATCACGACGGGTGAAAGCAACGTCACCCTCACCGTCGTCGTCGAGCGTTCCGGCGCCACCAACACCGCCGTCGCCGTCAACTACACCACGACGAATGTCACGGCGACGGCCGCCAGCGACTACACCGCCACCAGCGGCACGCTCAGCTTTGTCCCCGGCGTCGTCTCCAACAGCTTCACCGTCGACGTCCTCCATGACCTCGCCCTGAGACCAACGAGACCTTCCAGCTGCGCCTCTCCAGCGCCACCAACAGCACCCTGGCCCTGGGCACCAACACCGTCACCATCACCGACAATGACGCGGCCACGGTCGCCTTCCTGCACGGCTCCACCAACGTGGCCGAGGGCGTCGGCACCGTCACCATCACCGCGCTGCGCAGCGGCGCCACCAACACCGCCGTGAGCGTGCGCTTCTACGCCACCAACGGCACCGCCGGCGCCACCGATTACTTCACCACCAACGGCATCCTCTCCTTCGCCGCCAACGAGGTCAGCAAGTCCTTCGACCTGCGCATCATCGATGACGCCCTGGCCGAGAACGCCGAGACGGTCATCCTCCGCCTGGTCAGCCCCACCAACGCCACCATCAGCGGCTTTGGCACCAACCTCGTCACCATCGGCACCAACGACAGCGCCTATGTCAGCTGGAGCGTCGCAGCGGTCTCCACCAACGAGAGCACCAACGCGATTACGCTGACGGTCAACCGCACCGGCACCACCTTCAACGATGTGAGCGTGAACTTCGCGACGACCAACGTCACCGCGCTGGCCGCCGCCGATTATTACGCCACCAACGGCACCCTCACCCTCACCAACGGCCAGACCACCGCCACCATCGCCCTGCGCCTGCTCAACGATGATCTCCAGGAAAGCACCGAGACCTTGCAGGTGCGCCTCTCCGGCGTCAGCGACGGCATCATCACCAACGGCACCAACACCATCACCATCACCGATGATGATGTGAGCACCCTGGCCTTTGCCACCAACGCCATCTCCACCGGTGAAAGCAACGTCACCCTCACCGTCGTCGTCGAGCGTTCCGGCGCCACCAACACCGCCGTCGCCGTCAACTACACCACGACGAATGTCACGGCGACGGCCGCCAGCGACTACACCGCCACCAGCGGCACGCTCAGCTTTGTCCCCGGCGTCGTCTCCAACAGCTTCACCGTCGACGTCCTCCATGACCTCGCCCTGGAGACCAACGAGACCTTCCAGCTGCGCCTCTCCAGCGCCACCAACAGCACCCTGGCCCTGGGCACCAACACCGTCACCATCACCGACAATGACGCGGCCACGGTCGCCTTCCTGCACGGCTCCACCAACGTGGCCGAGGGCGTCGGCACCGTCACCATCACCGCGCTGCGCAGCGGCGCCACCAACACCGCCGTGAGCGTGCGCTTCTACGCCACCAACGGCACCGCCGGCGCCACCGATTACTTCACCACCAACGGCATCCTCTCCTTCGCCGCCAACGAGGTCAGCAAGTCCTTCGACCTGCGCATCATCGATGACGCCCTGGCCGAGAACGCCGAGACGGTCATCCTCCGCCTGGTCAGCCCCACCAACGCCACCATCAGCGGCTTTGGCACCAACCTCGTCACCATCGGCACCAACGACAGCGCCTATGTCTCCTGGAGCGTGGCCAGCGTGAGCACCAACGAGAGCACCAACGCGATTACGCTGACGGTCAACCGCACCGGCACCACCTTCAACGATGTGAGCGTGAACTTCGCCACCACCAACGTCACCGCGCTGGCCGCCGCCGATTATTACGCCACCAACGGCACCCTCACCCTCACCAACGGCCAGACCACCGCCACCATCGCCCTGCGCCTGCTCAACGATGATCTCCAGGAAAGCACCGAGACCCTGCAGGTGCGGTTGTCCGGCGTCAGCGACGGCATCATCACCAACGGCACCAACACCATCACCATCACCGAT
>JADJPG010000051.1 GCA_016713365.1 Verrucomicrobiota bacterium
CCAGGCCTTGCCATTGTTCAGCTTACGCATCTGTAAAGTTGCACGAAGCTCTCCATACGATTGGCCTTCAGGTCGAACTCACCGAAATACCACTTACCCACGCCTGCGCGCCAGCGCCGATCGTGACGCCGTATTCGCCGCGAATGTAATCGGGCGCGAGCTTGGTTTCGATCTCCGACGGGTCGCGCTGGTAGATGAAGCATAGAGAGCAGTTGAACGCGTCCTCAGCATGTGCGCCTTCGCCTTAAAGTCCGCGCGCAGCGTGTGAGGGTTGCGAGCCTGCTCAATGACGAGCGGGCTGTTCATCATGAAAGAGCGCCTGCTGCACTTCGATCGTTTCGTTGCGCTTGCCGGTGGTAAAGTCCGGTTCACGAAGTCGACCCCCTCCGACGGCGCTCAGAGGCGATTTACGATCAGGTAGCGTAGACGGAACGGCGTGTGGGATACGGCTCCGCGTCGAGAGCATCGCCGGGGCCGCCCATCGGCGTTCGAGTTACCTGAGGCGGCCGCCGATGTAGAGAATCGTGTCGCACGAGTCTCAATCAAAGACAACGGCGATTCATCTGCCAGTAGAGTTTGTTGCCGGGATCGATCTGCGTGAAGCGCGCATTGTCGTCGCTGCTCTGCTGATAGGTTGCGGAGAGCATCATGAGCTTGTGCAGCTTCTTGAGCGACCAGCCATCTTCCACGAAACGGCTCGCGAGGTAATCGAGCAGTTCCGGATGCGTCGGCGGTTCCGAGCGCAGGCCGAAGTCGTCGGGCGTTGGCACGAAGCCTTCGCCGAAGTGATGTTGCCAGACGCGATTGACGATCACGCGCGCTGTCAGAGGGTTGTCCTTGCTGGCGATGATCTGCGCGAACTCCAACCGGCCGCTCCCGTCTTTGAAAGGCTTGCGAGCGGAGCCGGCGATGATCTCCGGCGCCTGACGCGGCACCACTGCGCCGCGGTTGCCGGGATTGCCTTTCACCATCACGTAGGAATCCTTCGGCTTCTCCACGTCGTAGAGCACGTGTGCGCGTGCCGGCGAGCCGGGATGGTTTGCCTTCACATCGTTCACGGCGCGTATGAGCGCGTTCTGCTGGCCGCGGAGCTGGTTGTCGTTCTGGATGAAGTTCGCACCGTCTGTTCGGTGAGAGTTGATCGGACCCTTGCTCGTGGCGACGTATCGCCCGGATGTCTTCGAGGTCTTTATCCGGAAAACCCTTCGGAGCGTCCGGTGGTGTGCTGCCGGACGCGGTCGCGCTCTTCACGCGCGCTTCGTGCGACGCCATCTGGCTGTCCCAATCCTTCGCCACGCGCGCGAGCAGTTGCTCATAACGAGCGGCGACCTGCGCGAGATTGGCCGGCGCGGTGGTGAACATTTTCGCGACATGTTCGTTGAGCGGCTTCGCCTTGTCGTCATTCGCGGCGAACTTCGCGGCCAGCTCGCGGCCCTTCGTGGCGAACTCCGCATCGGGCAACGCGGCGAATGCGGCCCATAGCGTCAGATGCCGTGATGACGGTTGATGCGTGGCTTGAGGTAATCGTTCCAGGCACGAGCGCGACCGGGCTGCAACGTGCGCTTCTGCATAAAGCGGTCGAACGAGACATCCTTCTGGCCCTTGCTCCAATCATTCAGTGCGACGAGGTATTCGCCGGTCTTGCCGCGCCATTCGGCGGCGATGTCGCGCTCGACCTTGTCCTGAAACGCGGCTAGCGCGGCTTCCTTCGCGGCGAGCTGTTGCTTGAAGTCGCGATAGGAGGGCGTCTCTTTGGGATCGATGAGCGGCGGGCCTTCGGACGGTTCGCGGGTGCTCGCGAACGCCGTGCAGCAGTAGTAATCTTTCGTCGGCACGGGATCGAACTTGTGATCGTGACACCGCGCGCAGGCGAGCGTGAGGCCCATCGTGGCTTTGCCTACGAGGTCGATGCGATCGTCGATGATGTCGTTCGCGTTGTTCCCGAAACGATTGCCGAGTGTGAGGAAGCCGAGCGCGGCCAGTTCGCGTTTGTCGTCGAGGTTGAGTTTGTCCGCGGCGATTTGGCGGAGGAGGAATTGGTCGTAGGGCAGGTCTTCGTTGAGCGAGCGGATGACCAAGTCGCGATAGGTCAGGCCAGAGGTAACGCGTGTCGCGGCCGTTGTCGCTGCGGCCCTTGGTCTCGGCGTACTTCGCGAGGTCCAGCCAGTGGCGGCCCCAGCGTTCGCCGTAACGGGGCGAGGCGAGCAGGCGGTCGATGACCTTCTCGAAGGCGTTCGGCGAAGTGTCGTCGAGGAACTCGTTCACTTCCTTTTCCGAAGGCGGGAGCTCGTGCAGATCGAACGTCGCGCGGCGGAGCAGGGTAACCTTGTCGGCGCGGGGTGAGGGCGTGAGGTTCTTTGCGGCGAGCTTTTCGAGGATGAAGGCGTCGATGGGGTTTTGAGTAATCAGTGAATCAGTGTTCAGTGAGTCAGTGCGGAACCAAGACTCCACCTCCGACTGTTTACTGATTACTGACTTACTGATTACTGGAACACCTACCTTGGCTACCGGCCGATACGCCCAATGCTGGCGCGCCTTCTCCATGTCAGCGGCGTACATCGCCTTCGCGGTGGTGGCTTCGGTGCGCGGATCGGGTGCGCCCATGCGAACCCATTGCACGAGGTCGGCGATGAGATTGTCGGGGAGCTTCTTGTCGCTTGGCGGCATCGCAAGGTCGCGATCGGTGTAGCGGATGGCTTTGATGAACAGGCTTTCGTCCGGCTTGCCGGGGACGATGGCCGGGCCGGAATCGCCGCCTTTCAGCCAACCGTCACGCGTGTCGAGCGTGAGGCCGCCCTTGATCTTCTCCGCACCCGCGCTGTGGCACTTGTAGCAATGCTCGACCAGCACCGGGCGCACCTTTGTCTCGAAGAATTCTGTCTGGGCGGCGGTGAGCTTTGGAGTGTCGGCGGCGCGCAACGGCAAGATGGCCCCCAGTAGGAAGACAGCGGAGCGCAGTACGGTTGATTTTGAGGTCTTCATGGGAGCGATGCTCTTTTCAATCAATCCCAACGGGATTGTGTCCTCCAGCCCAAGGTTGCGAGGGACGAGCTACCTTGGGGAAATAGGGTGCGAGCCGATCAACCCCAACGGAAATCTCTGCAAAAGTCATTTTGAACGAAGCGGGTGGTGGGTGGATCTGATCGGCATGCAAACTCCACGCGACAAACAACCGACCTTCTTTGATCTGGCCGTGCAACAACGCGGCGCGCCAACCGGTGCTCGACATCATCGCCCGCGAGGTGGATTTCACGCGGCCGAGGCCCCTGTCGCCGCCACCTACAGCTACGGCGGACGGCCCGCCGCCCGCGTTGGCGTGCTCCTGCGCGTCATGATTCTCCAACATCTCTACGGCCTGAAGCGATCCGCAGGCCGGGGCGCAACTCGGGGACCGCCTGAGCTTTCAAAAATTCGTCCAGCTCGACGCGCACGAAACCGTGCCCGACGAGTCGACCATCTGCCGCTTCCGCCAGCGGCTCATCGACCTGCGGTCTGCACGAGCAACTGCTGGATCTGCCAACACGCAACTCGGAAGCCCGCGGCTACATCGTCAAACGCACCACCATGGTCGACGCGACCTGATCCCAATCCAGCCGCAAACGGCCCGACGCGCAAGCCGCCCGCACCTGGCTCCGGACGCCGACGCCCGTTACACGCGCAAATACAGCCAGAGCTACTACGGCTACAAAGCGCACGTCAGCAGCGACGGCGAACATCAACTCGTCCGCACGGCGCACATCAGCGCGCCACGCCAACGACGCCGATTTGCTCCGCGCGTGGTGCCGGCTGACGCAGGCAGCCTTTAGCCGACAAAGCCTACGACCAAAGTCAGCCACGCGGCTGCGCGAGCGCGGCATCGACAGTCAGATCGCCAAAAAGGGCGCGCACCACATCAAACTCACCGAGGCGGATCGGGCGGAGAACCGGCGCAAGAGCCGGGTGCGGCGGCATTGAGCGGATCTTTGCGCACTGGAAACAATGGCAGCACTACCGGCGTGTGCGCTATCTGGGACTGGCGAAGAACCAGCTGGAGCTGACCGCTCAAGGCGGTGGCCTACAACCTCAAGCGGCTGGCAGGGATCTGTGATCCAGCGGAGCGCATGAGAAACCAAGGGCGAACCGGCGCAATGGACCAATGAACGATGAAATCAAAACGGCATTTGAAGCTGATCGGCGGTCGATTTTCGTCGGACGCCGCGACCTCTCCCGCTCCTTTTTCAAAACATCCTTTTTGCAGAGATTTCTGTAGGGGTTGTGGCGGCGGGATGACACGACACGTTTGCCGCAACCCCGTTGGGGTAGTGAACGGTTGATTGGATTCTCCCCAGGGTAGCTCGTGCCTCGCAACCCTGGGCTTTGAGACGGAACGCCGTTGGCGTTCAAGCTTGGGCGCGCGGCGGTTAAAGGAGTGGAGTGATGCGGTATCATCTCTTTGCGACAGTCCTGGCCGTTGATGTCATGGCTGCAAGCGCACCCTGAAATACTTCTTTGCGTCGAACGGCGTGTTGGTGTCGATGAACAGCCACTGCGGCTGGCTAAACGTGTTGCTCGCCACGAATGTCCAGTTCGTGGCGGCGAGGTTGGTCACGTATTCCACATTGTAAGTGCGTCCCACCATGCCTGTGATGCTCAGGCCCGCATACAGGTGGATGCCCACGCAAGCGTCGGAAACCAGCAACTGCGCTGGTGCGCTCGTGATGGTACCGAAGGTGTTCGACACTTTCACAGAATAGAGGCCCGCCTGGCTCGATTCGAGATTCAACAGGTTCAATTGCGCGTTCGTCTCGCCGGCCAGCGGAGTGGTGCCGTTGAAATACCAGCGATAGCTCAACGGCTCGCTGCCTTCGACACGCACCTTGAACGTGGCGCTCCCGCCCACGCAGCTCGACTGGTAGGACGGCTGACTGGTGATGACCGGCGTGAAGCCGTGCGTGAGCCAACCACAAGCGTCCGGTCCACCGTAGGCGCCGATGTCCGAAATGGCCGAGCCGTGCGAGAACTGAGGGCACACATCAGCAATGGCCGGATCACCTGCGTCGATGCACGGAGAAAAATTCGAGAGCAGGAAGCGGTTGGTGTCGATGAACTGCGGATCGAGGAAGATGTTGAAGAAAGCATCGCAAGGATCGCCGTTGTAGTTGCTCTGGATGGGAACGCCGTAAATGCTGGGGTAGCCAGCGAAGTTTGCCATGTTGCCAAAAAAGCAGTTAAAACTGACTCCAAGCCCCGCAGATTCTCCGACCGTTCTTTTGATTGCGTTCGAGTTTCCCATGAAGAGGTTGTTCTCTATCAGCGGCTCAAAGTTCCGGCCGGTGATTGAAACGCCTTGAGCAGTGTTGAAAACGGTGTTGTTGCGGAAGATGGGTCGCGAGACATTCGTACCGTCACCATAGAGAGTCAGGGCTTCATAGGCCAAATTCTTGAAAATGTTCCCTGTAATCTTCGGATGAGCTGCGGCGTTCCCCGGGTATTCGCGCGAGTATGCTGAAAAGAAACAGCCGTACGTGGTGGAATCAAATACGCAATTATGAATATCTGCATAGAAGGTTGAAGCTCCTGAAGAAGGATGCGCAGTCTCCCATCCCTCTGCGTTTCCTACAATTGCCCCACCACGGCAGTTGAAGAAATCGCAGTTGAGGATCTCTACTGCCATTACGGTATTGCCGCCCGAAACGTAAAACTGCAACGCTTGGGACCCGGCTTCGCTCATTCGGCAGAAATGAAATCGATTGGTAAATCCGCTGTAGACCGCGACGATTCCATACCAGTAATTTGTCGGGCTCGCACCTCGTATTGTAATTGGCTTTTCGGGTGTTCCAATCGCAGTGATACCACCATTAACCCTCAACATGACATCCGGCCCGACAATGACCTCCACACCCGGTAGGATGGTCAGCGTCTGGTTGGATGCGACGGTGCAGCCGGCGCTCAGGATGTAGGGGCTGCCATTGGTCGTCCAAGTCCCGGAGACGTTGCCGGAAACTACCGTGGCCGCTGAAGCCACCTTTTGAAAAAGAAGCAACCCCAGAGGCAGTATTGTTCGCCAGTTGGTCGATCGGGAGTTTAGCATATGAGTGCTGAGTGTATTTGCCTAACAAATACCGGCTTAAGCCACCACCTGCTTCACGACATTCCCATACACATCCGTCAGCCGGAAATCGCGGCCGTTGTAGCGGTAGGTGAGCTTCTCGTGGTTGAAGCCGAGCAGGTGCAGCACGGTCGCGTGCAGGTCGTGGATGTGGACCTTGTTCTCCACCGCACGATAACCGAGTTCGTCGGTCGCGCCGTAAGCCATGCCGCCCTTCACACCGCCGCCAGCCATCCAGAGGCTGAAGGCGCGTCCGTTGTGATTCCGGCCCGGCGTGCCGCCGGCCATGTTGCCGTCCGCGGAAGGTGAGCGACCGAACTCGCCGCCCCAGATGACGAGCGTGTCCTTCAACATGCCCTTCTGCTTGAGGTCGGTGAGCAGCGCGGCGATGGGCTTGTCGCACTCGGCGGCCTTGTTACGGAGGTTCGGCGCGAGATTGTTGTGATGATCCCAGCCGCCGTGCCAGACCTGCACGAAGCGCACGCCCTTCTCCAGCAGCCGACGCGCGATGAGCATCTGGCGGCCTTGCTGGGTGTTCGTGCCGTAGAGATCCTGTGTCTCCTTCGGCTCCTTCGTAATGTCAAAGGCGTCGGTCGCTTCCATCTGCATCTGGTAGGCGAGTTCGTAGGCCTGGAGACGCGCCTCAAGCTGGCCGTCCTTCTTCAAGTTCTGCGCGTGGACTTCGTTGAGCTGATGGAGGAGGTCGAGTTGCTTCCGCTGTTCGGGCAGCGAGACGTATTTGTTTTTGATGTTCTCGATGAGCCGGTCGATGCGCGTGTCGGCGGTGTTTACTGCGGTGCCTTGATACGCGCCGGGCAGGAACGCGTTGCGCAAATTTTCCGCGCCGACGCCGCCGGGCGCGAGCGCGACGAAGCCGGGGAGGTTCTGGTTCTCGGTGCCAAGGCCGTAGGTGATCCAGGAGCCGACGCTGGGCTTCACGAGACGGAGCGAACCGGTGTTCATCATCACGGTGGCCGCACCGTGGTCGGGAATGTCCGTCCACATCGAGCGGATGATGGCGAGGTCATCGATGTGCTGGCCGATGAGCGGGAAGACTTCGCTGACGGGAAGGCCGCTCTTGCCCATTTTGTTGAACTTGAAGGGCGAGGCGAAGGCGGTGCCGCCCATGTCGCCGGGCATGGATTTCTCGTCGTACTTGTCGAGGTCGGGCTTGGGGTCCCAAGTGTCGATGTGGGACGGCGCGCCGCTGGCGAAGATGTGGATGATGCGTTTGGCCTTGGGCGTGAAGTGCGGCTGCTTGGGCGCGAGTGGGGCGAAGTCATCGCCGGCGGCCAGCGCTTCGGGGGCGGGCAGGAGTCCCATGCCGACGAGGCTGGTGACGCTGAGAGCGCCGAAGCCGAGGCCGAGGCGGTTGATGAATTGGCGGCGGGTGTTGAGCAGGTCTTGCGGGCGGAATTCGCAGTCCTGGCAGGTTCTTTCGAGCATAGAAAGATGGGTTTGGGCGGTTGCGAGCGTTGCGAGAAAGGTAGCAAAGAAAGGGGAAGTAGCAATCGGGAAGGCGGCCGGGCGGGGCTTTCGCGGGAAAGCCGACTTAAGGAGGCCCAAGCTCGGGCCGAAGGTGAGGTAGCTCCCGTTCGGGCTGGTTGCTTCCGCCGTTGCATTGGAAATCTGGCGCGAAAGTACTTTTGTCCGGGCGTGGTTGCTGGTTAATTCGATGACAAGTTTTTGATGAACCCGAAGTTCAAAGTCATTCTGTACTTGGTGTTGGGCGTGTGTCTGGCTTCGTTTAGCGCGGCCTTTTACGCGACCTATCACGCCAAGGATGCGTCCGCCGCGGTGACTGCGCCTGCGACCAATGCGTCTTCAGCCACGGTCAGCAACGTGGTCGCTGGCGTGACGAATCAGGCGCCGGCGCTGGTTGCGAACCCAGATGAAGAGCTGACGGTTCGCAAACGTTCGCCGCGGGCGGGTCGCTTGGCGGCGTATGGCATCGCGATGTTTTTCAGCGTGATTGGGCTGGCGGTCATGATTGGCTATGACGTCTCGAAGTTTTTCGCCAACCGGGTGAATGAGTTCATTTTCAACGACAACCTGGAGGGTGTGCGCTCACCGGAGATGAGGAGGCGGAGCACGTCTGGGCCAAGGGCGATCATCTGGGCGCGGTGGGAATGATGCGCGAGTATTTGAAGCGCAATCCGCGAGAGCAGTACGTGGCGCTGCGGATCGCGGAGATTTACGAGAATGACCTGCGGAACTATCTCGCGGCG
Source organism: Verrucomicrobiota bacterium (assembly GCA_016713365.1). Lineage (GTDB taxonomy): Bacteria > Verrucomicrobiota > Verrucomicrobiia > Limisphaerales > JADJPG01 > JADJPG01. Next base: position 8,317 of record JADJPG010000051.1, read on the forward strand.
GCGCTGGAGTACGAGGAGATTCTCAAGAAGAAACTTCCCGCCGAACGCTGGGGCTGGGCGGCGATTCATCTCTCGAATCTCTATTCCGGCAAGCTGAACAAGATGGAGCAGGCGACGACGTTGCTGCATCGCATCGTGAACGAGTATGGTCAGACCGCGGCGGCGAAGAAGGCCCGCGAGCGTCTTGGCTTGCCTGAGCCGGTGGCGGAACCAGTCGCCGTGGCGGCTGAACCCGAGCCGGAACCCACGCCGACGAAGGAAGAGCCGCCGAGCAATCTTCCCAAAGGTTTTCGTCCGAAGTGAGGTGGCGAACGCCGCGCTTGCGTTCAGCAAATCGGATCGGTGGTGGCTCAGGTTGGAAGATTCCCGTTGTATCAATCGCAGGAATTCTTTGTCCGCGAGAGTTCTTGAATTGACAGCACGCCATCCCCGTCAGCTACATATCCGTATTCACTTATGAACGAAGCCAAAAGCCCACTCACCACCCGTCGTGACTTCATCAAGACCACGGGGAAGATTGCCACCGTATCCGCTCTTGCCGGCGTTGCCATCCCGCACGTGCATGCGGCCGAGAATAATACCATCCAGATCGCCCTGATCGGCTGCGGCGGTCGCGGCACTGGCGCTGCTGGAAACGCGCTCTCCACGAAGAAGGGACCAGTGACCCTCTCGACGATGGTGGACGTGTTCGAGGATCGCATGAACGGCAGCTACGACACGCTGAAGAAGAAGTTCGGCGATCTCGTGGATGTGCCGAAGGACAAACGCTTCATTGGCTTCGACGGTTACAAGCAGGCGATGGATTCCATGAAGAAGGGCGACGTCGCCATCTTCACCACGCCGCTGGCCTTCCGCTGGGTTCATTTCAAGTACGCGATCGAGAAGGGCCTGAATGTGTTCATGGAAAAGCCGGTGACCGCGGATGGCCCCACGAGCCGTCGCATGCTGGAGCTCTCTGAACAGGCGAATGCGAAGAATCTCAAAGTCGGCGTCGGCCTTATGTCGCGTCACGCCCGGCACCTGCAGGAACTGCACAAGCGCGTGCAGGATGGCGAAATCGGTGACGTGATGTTGATGCGCGGTTACCGCTGCCACGGTCCGGTGGCGTCGGCGTTCTCCAAGCGCTGGCCTGGCAAGCCGACGGAGCCGAGCGAATTGCTGTGGCAGATCAAGCGCTTCCACAGCTTCCTGTGGGCGAGCGGTGGTTGCTATAGCGACTTCTACATTCATCACATCGATCATCTGTGCTGGATGAAGAATTCGTGGCCGGTGAAGGCCCAGGGCATGGGGGGACGCCACTTCCGCAACAGCCCCGATGGCGAGCCGTGGATCGACCAGAATCTCGACTCCTACACCGTGGAATATACGTTCGAAGACGGTGCGAAGTTCTACATGCACGGCCGCTGCAATGTCGGTGCGCACTCGATGTATTTCAGCCACGCCCATGGCACGAAGGGCATGGCCATCTGCGCGAAGAACGGGGACTACGGTGGGCCTTCCAGCATCCACAAGAATCAGCAGCCGACGCGCGGTAGCATGACGTGGCAGTCGAAGGATTACGGCGCGGAGAACGATCCATATCTAAACGAGTGGAACGATCTCATGGACGCGATTCGCAACGACAAGCCGTACAACGAAGTTCCCTTCGGCGTGCAGGCGAGCGTTGTGACCTCGATGGGCCGTATGGCCGCGCATACCGGGCAGGAAATCACTTACGACGACATGCTCAACCACACTCACGAGTACGCGCCGGGCATCGACAAATGGACCATGGATTCACCTCCGCCGGTGCTCTCTGACGCAGACGGCAAGTATCCAGTGCCGATGCCGGGCTTGAAGAAGGATCGCGAGTACTGATTCAGCTTCAGCACAGCTTTTCTCACGCGAGGCGCCGGAATTAATTCCGGCGCTTTTGCGTTGCTGCAACTCCCGCTTGCCTCTCCGGCGCAAAACTGAAACAACTCTGCGCCATGCACTCCAAACTGTTCGCGTCCGCCTGCGCCCTCTTGATGACTCTGTCGTTCGCGGCCGCGCAGGGTAGCCCCGAAGACCTCATGCAAACCTCGCAGACGTTCAAAAAGAAAATCTCCAAGACGATCAGTGCGGATTATCTCCTCTATCTGCCCAAGGGTTATGAAGCGAAGGGGAAGAAGACGTGGCCGCTGGTGATGTTCCTGCACGGCGCGGGCGAGCGTGGCAGTGATTTGCGCAAGGTGGCGGCTCATGGTCCGCCGAAGTTGGTGAAAAGCGGCAAGGAGTTTCCGTTCATCCTCGTGTCACCACAGTGCCCGACGGATCAGGTCTGGAGCGATGAAACGTTGCTTGGTTTGCTCGATCAGGTGAGCAAGAAGCACAAGGTCGATACGAACCGCGTTTACCTAACCGGCCTGAGCATGGGCGGTTACGGTACGTGGAGTCTCGGTGTGAAATATCCCGAGCGCTTCGCGGCCATCGCGCCGATTTGTGGCGGCGGTGAAACGATCAACGTGCTGCTAAGCAGCCGCTCCAAGTCCGCAGCGCTAAAATCGCTCGGCATCTGGGCGTTTCACGGCGCGAAAGATGGCGTGGTGAAGCTCGATGAATCCCAGCGCATGGTGACGGCCTTGAAGAACGCGGGAGTGAAGGAAGTGGAACTGACGGTGTATCCGGAGGCGCAGCACGATTCGTGGACGGACACCTATTCTAACGAGAAGCTCTACGAGTGGTTCCTTAAGCACGCACGGAAGTGACGTGTCGCGTCAGAGCAATCCCTGATAGCTCAGCCAGAGAGCGCGGTAGTATTTCATCACGCGAATCGGATCAGTGCTGGGTGGAATCTCGGCGAGACAGAAGCCGGTGAAGTTGATTTCGTTCAGCCGCGTCATCAGCTTGCGGAACGGATATTCCTCCAGGAACAAGTCGCGCATGTGGACCACGATGATCTTGTCCTTCACGAGATTGAAGTTGTGGTCGAAGCCCTCGCCTTCGAGATCGGTTTGATTCGAGTTCCAGCACACGCCGACGTTCTTGTGATTCGCGACGTCCATCATGGTCTTGACGTGTGGAAGCAGTGAAGTGCCGCTCCCGTGGACTTCCAGTCGGATGGCGACGCCCAGATTTGCTCCGAACTCGCCGAGCTCGCGCAATGAGTTGCCAATTTGTTCGAGCGTCTTTCCCTTCGAGACTTCCTTGGGGAATCCATTGGGTCGCACCTTTACGCCGGATGCTCCGACATCGTGCGCGAGTGTGATGTATTCCTTGGCCGCGGCAATGTCCTTCTTCAGTTTGTCCTGATCCGCGGTGTGATAATCGAAGGCGCTGCCGAGGCCCATCAGCTCCACGGACGAATCCGCGAAACGTTTGCGCACCGAGGTGCGTTCTTCCTTCGAGAGGTTTACTTCTACCTTATGCGCGTGCGTGGTCCGCAGTTCCACGCCTTCAAACTTGGCGGCTTCGCAGTTCTTGATGATGGTCGCGATGTCCCAGTCCTGCGCGAGATTGTACGTCACGGTGCCTAGTTTCATCTTGGGCTTCGCGGTGAGAAAACTCGGGCTCCTTGTGGCTGCCGGCTTTTCAGCGGCGATCCCGGGCAGAGCTGCCGCCGCGGCGAGAGTGGCTAGCGAACGGCGAACGAAGGTGCGTCGAGTGGTCTTCATAAGGTGGTTGCCGGAGATTCTACGGGAGTCCGGCGACTTTCAATCCCGAATCCCGGTGGCTGCGCTGAAAGTGAACAGATTGTAACGGAAATGCGGGACATTTCGGTTGAAGAACATGGCCTGCGACTTAATCTAAGAAGCATGTTCCATCCTGCTCGTTTCATCGCATTTTGGCGTTCAGTCTTGCTTGTGGTGACTGGATTCGCCGTTGTCATCCACGCTCATTCTCAGATCACGATCACTGGAGTTGCTGACCGGCAAAGCTATACAGGCAGCGCGACGTTTCGGGTGGTTCCCGGAGACGGTTCCTTGGATCAAGTGACGCTCAATGGCCAACCTCTGGCCTCCGGAGTCACCTACACCGTGCGGGCCATGGACTACTACGATCTGGCGGTGCGACGCGTTGATGGTGTGACGGACGAGATATCAACCGCGTTGGTTCGGTTCATCGTTATCTCCTCCAATCGCGGCAGCCCGGAGCGCGGATTGATTGAATGGGTGCCGTATCCGCCCATCTCATCCGCGTCGGAGGAATTCGATGGGGCTTCGTTTGAACTCCTCGCGCCCGCGCAGTTTCCCGCAAACATCGAAGTGCCAGTCGTCGCCCGCGTTTGGGAAGCGAACGGCCAGCAGCGTCGCGTCAATGGCTGGGTGAACGCTCCCGGCTTCGGAGCGAATTCCTTCCGCGTCGTGCGCGGCGTAGGCTTCGGATTTCTTCCGGCCGGTTCTGCCGGAAGCCAGATCAATTTCGATGGCTCGATGGGAGCATTGCAAGCCAGCCGCCAGATCGCAGTCGATTCATCCGCGAACTGGACTCCCGTGTCGGGCGTACTCGGCGCAGACACAGAGTGGGCCGCGAACTCGCGCATTCGAGTCACGGGAAATTTAACTGTGCCGGACGCGGGCGTGCTGCGCATCGGCGCCGGAACGGTCGTGTTGCTCGATCCGGGCGTGAACGTCACGAACTCCGGTCGCACCGAGATCAACGGCACGGCGTCCGCGCCAGTGGTGTTCACCGCGGCGACTCGCGTGGCCCCTGAGCAACGGACGGGAGCCTGGGGCGGATGGATCATGCGCGGAACGGCGGCGAAGCTCATCGCGAACTACGCAATCATGACCGGCTCCGGCGCCGCAGGATCGTTCAGCTTCTCGCCGGGCTCCAGTCATCGCAGCGAGCAGGCGCTCCTATTCGTGCATTCTGGAGCGACGGTCGCGATGACCAACTGCGCGTTGATCAACAACGCCGGTCAGATTGGCAATGGTTACTTCTCAACCATTACGTGGGATCGTTGCCTCCTCCAGAAGGCGATCACCACGGGTGAGTACGAAGGCTGCACCAATGTCATCACGCGCTCGGCGGTGATCGAGTTCCCGAGCATTGACGGCGTTTACAACGCGCAGATCGCGGACGCGGACTACGACGGCATCTACATGATTCGCGGCACGAATTATTTCGAGCACAGCCTGTTTGGTTTCGCGAAGGACGACGCGATCGACTCCGGTTCGGGCGGCTCCGGCACGGTGGTGGTGACAAACTGCTGGGTCGAATCGGCGTTGCACGAAGCCCTCGCCTGGTCGGGCGAGGGACGGCAGACGTGGACCTACGACACCATCTTGATGAACAACGGTCAGGGCATCGAATGCGGCTGGAGCACGGGCAGCGACAGCCCGCTGTGCTGGGGGGAACGTCTGTTGAGCATTGGAAATTCCGTGGGCGCCCGCTACGGCGACAATTACGAAGGCACCAGTGGTCTGGGTCTTAAGACTGGGTTCCTCTGGGTAACCAACTCGATCATCCTGAACAACTACCGCGATGTCTGGGGCCAGGTGTGGGACAACACTTGGAACTATCGCGCGGCGCGAATGGAGATCCGCGACAACTATCTCACCGCTCCGAATACCAACCATCCGAACAACGCAGTGTGGAATCCCGCAGCGGACGGCAGCAAGCTGGCGCCGTATCTTCGCGTGCCGGCGAGCGCCAAGGTCGGTGTCGGGTTTGCCAACTGGAACGCGCTGACGACGTTTGATCTCACGAATGGCGTGCCGATGCGATTGAGCACCTTTTCCACCCGTCCGGTTTCGGTTGAGTACGCGATTCAAACGGCGGGCGGCACGCTTTCGAGCGGGACCGTGACCTTTCAGCCAGGCGAAACGGTGAAGAGGGTTTATGCACCGATCAGTGGCCTCGGAGCCGACGAACTCGTCCGGGTCGCGCTCCGGAATCCGAACGGCTGCGAAATCACCTCGGCGCCGCAACAGTTCATCGTGCCGGCTAGCGGAACGTCCGGGACCAACCAAACGCTGATTGCCCTGGGCGCGGAGTGGAAGTTCTTTGATCGCGGAGTGGATCAGGGAACCGCCTGGCGCGGGCTTGGATTCGATGACTCGTCCTGGTCCACCGGGTGCGCCCAGTTGGGCTATAACGATGGCGACGAATGCACGGTCGTCAGCTTCGGGCCCAACTCCGGCGCGAAGTATCCGACCACCTATTTCCGCAGGACGATCTCCATCGCCGATCCGCTGGCCTTCACCAACCTGAACCTCCGGGTGCTCCGCGACGACGGAGCAGTGGTGTATGTGAACGGCGTCGATGTTTTCCGCAGCCCGACGATGCCGCAACCGCCGACGCCGATTGTTTACACCACGCTGGCGACCAACCTCTCGGTGGCGAATGCGCCCTCGGACAACACCATCGATCAGGCGACGATCAGCCGGAGCGCGCTGGTGGCCGGGCAGAACGTGATTGCGGTGGAGGTTCACCAGCATCGCGGCGACAGCTCGGACCTCAGCTTTGATCTCGAACTGGTTGCCAACCTCGTGCCCCAGCCGCAGCGGCTGAACGTGATTCGGTTTGGCGAAGAACTGGTGTTGCACTGGGCAGATGCCGGCTACGTCCTCGAATCCAGCGATGCTTTGGGATCAAGTGCCGCCTGGAGTGCCGTAGGTGGTGGCGGAAGCCCCGTATCGGTTTCGGCTGTCCAGGCAAGCCGCTTTTATCGCCTTCGGAAGCCGTAAATGCACCCTCTAGGACTGAAGTTTGCTCGCATAAATCCATCGTCAGAAGCGTCTGAAATACGCTAAGCTAAGCGTGAACTCAAAGTTACCGACATGAACAAACCATTCGTTCCTTCCTGGTGTGGCAGTGCGGACCATCGATGGCGTCCGAATCGTCGCGATTTCCTTTTCACCGGGGTCATCGGCACGCTCGGGCTGACGATGGGAAACCTGTTCAAGCTCCAGGCTGCTGCGGCGGCTTCCGGTCAGCCGGCGAAGGCGGCGGCGCAATCGGTCATCCAGATTTATCTGCCCGGTGGCATGGCCGCACAGGAGACGTTTGATCCGAAGCTGCTCGCGCCGATCGAGTTTCGCGGCCCCCTGAGTTCGGTGAAGACGAAACTCACCGGGGTGCAGTTCTCGGAACTGATGACGCGGACCGCGAAGTTGGCGGACAAGATCACGGTCGTTCGCTCGATGACGCACGGCGAGGCGGACCACGATCGCGGCACGCACAACATGTTCACGGGCTACCGGCCCAGCCCGGCGATTCAGTATCCGAGCTTCGGCAGCATTGTGTCGCACGAGCTAGGCTCGAAGAACGAGTTGCCGCCGTACGTCTGCATTCCGAATCAGCCGAACAATTTTGCGGGCACCGGGTATCTCGGCTCGGCGTTCGGACCATTCAGCCTCGGCAACGATCCGGCAACCTCCGGGTTCAAGGTGCGCGACCTCACATTGCCGGCTGGGGTGGACGAGAAACGTTTTGCGACGCGTCGCGAGATGCGCGCGGCGGTGGACGCGCACTTCAGCGCGATCGAGAAGTCTGACGCGCTCGACGGCATGGATTCGTTCTACCAACGCGCTTACTCGATGATTTCGTCGGACAAGGCGCGCGCGGCGTTTGCGATTCAAGACGAGCCCGAGAAGTTGCGCGAAGATTACGGCCAGAATCAGGCCGGGCAGCGCATGTTGCTCGCGCGGCGGTTGGTGGAGGCGGGCGTACGCTTCGTCTCGCTGACCTACGGCGGCTGGGATCATCACGATAACATTCGCACCGCGATGAACAGCCAGTTGCCGAAGTTCGATCAGGCATTCGCGGCGTTGATTCGCGACCTTGATCAGCGTGGGATGCTCGATTCAACGCTCGTGATGGTGACGACCGAGTTTGGTCGCACGCCGAAGATCAATGCCACGGCGGGCCGCGATCATTATCCGAAAGTGTTTTCCATCGCGTTGGCCGGCGGCGGCATCAAGAAGGGTTACGTCCACGGGGCGAGCGATCCGACTGGCAGCGAGCCGGAGAGTGATCCGCTGCGTGTCGAGGATCTGGCGGCCACCGTGTATTACCAGCTTGGTATTCAGCATGAGAAGCCGTTGATGGCACCCGGCAATCGCCCGGTGTTGATCGTGAAGGACGGCGAAGTGCAGAAGGGGCTGCTCGCCTGACGAGAGTGCTTCGTCCGACTGAACTACAACTTCGCTGCGCTCACGGCGAATGACCGATGACCAATTCTCCAATGACCAGTGAATGCCCAATGAGCGGATGTTTCGTGGTATCTGCTCAAGGGTTATCTAGTTCAAAAGCCTTCACGATGTGTCGCTCCCGGTGCTTCGCCATTCTTTGGGCATTGGTCATTGCACATTGGTCATTGTCGTCGGCGTCCGCCGTCGAGCCGCGTCTCAACAACATACTTCCTGCTGGCGGCCAGCGAGGAACTGATACCGAGGTCGTGTTCTCTGGCCAACGTCTTGCGGACACCAAGGAAATCGTTTTCTACACGCCGGGAATCTCTTTGGTGTCCATGGAAGCGGAGACGAATCGCGTGAAGGCGACGTTGCGTCTGGCAGCGGATTGCAGGCTGGGCGAGCATTTGATGCGTTTGCGCATGGCTTCGGGCGTGTCTGAGACCCGCACGTTCTGGGTCGGACCGTTCCGGGTGGTCGCCGAAAAGGAACCGAACAATGACGTCGCGACAGCGCAGCGATTGACCAACACCGTCACGATTCGCGGCATCGTCGCGGCGGATGATCTCGATCACTTCATCGTCTCCGCTCAGAAAGGCCAGCGCATCACGGCCGAAGTGGAGGCATTGCGGCTCGGGCGAAGCGCGCTGGATCCGTATGTCGCGATTCTTGGTCGTGATGGCAAGCCGCTCGTGGAATCCGAAGACACGGCGTTTGGTTTTCAGGACGGCGTGGTTTCGATCCTCGCACCGGAGACTGGAGACTATGTAGTGGTCGTCCGAGAGACGGGTTTTGGCGGCAAAGAGGATTATCATTACCGGCTGCACGTGGGGGATTTTCCGCGGCCGACGGGCGTTTACCCGCTCGCGGGCAAGTCGCGAGAGAGTGTGTCGTTCAGTTTCCTCGGCGGTCCGGCAGGCGAAAAGGTGCAGCAAGTGAAGCTGCCCGCGGAGGCGAATGAGAAGTTTGGCATCGTCGCTGAGGGCGCGCCATCGCCAAACTGGATTCGCGTCACGCCGTTCGCGACCGCGCTTGAAGCGGAGCCGAACGATTCCCGCGAACAAGCTGGCGAGGCGCGGGATATTCCGGTGGTCTTCAACGGCATCATCAGCAAGCCGGGTGACCATGATTGGTTCCGGTTCCGAGCGAAGAAGGGTCAGAATCTCCAGGTCAGCGTTTTCGCGCGACGACTGCGCTCGCCGCTGGATTCCGCGATGCAGATCGTCACGCCCAAGGGCACGCCGCTCTCCGACAACGACGACACGGCGGGACCGGACAGTTCCATCAACGTGAAGGTGGACGAGGACGGCGAGTATGCGTTTTTCGTGCGCGATTTTCTGCGCCGCGGCGGTCCGGACTTCACGTATTGCGTCGAGGTCGCGCCGGTCGCGCCGAGCATTGCGGTGCGGATTCCCGAGGTGGCGCGCAATGATTCGCAGACCCGGCAGTACATCGCGGTGCCGCGCGGGAATCGGTTTGCGACGCTAATGTCCGTGCGGCGGGCGAATGTCTCAGGAGACGTGAACTTCATGGCCGCACCATTGCCAGCCGGTGTTAAACTCAACGCCGAGACGATGCCGGGCAAGGTGGATCAGTTTCCGGTGGTGTTTGAGGCGGGCGTCGATGCGCCGGTGGACGGGAAGCTCGTCGATTTTCTCGCGGCCGCGACCAATGGCGTCGAAGGGCATTTCCGCAATGACATTGAGCTCGTGCAAGGGCCGAACAACACGAGCTACTACGGCACGCGTGTGGACAAACTCCTTGTGGCAGTGACGGAGGCGGCGCCGTTCCGCGTGCGCGTTGAGACGCCTATGGTGCCGCTGGTGCAGGGTGGGACGATGGATTTGAAAGTTGTTGTTGATCGCGATGCGGGGTTCGACGAGCCGATTGTGTTGAAGTCAGTTTGGAATCCACCGGGCGTAACCGCTCAACCGGACATCACGATTCCGAAGGGCGCGACGAACGAGACGTTCCCGCTGAGCGCGAAGCCTGATGCGGAGTTGCGCGAGTGGAAGATCGCGTTGTCAGCGGCAGCGAAGGTGAACGGCGGCGAGTTGATGGTTTCGACTCCGCTGACGCCGGTGACCATCGGTGAACCATTCGTCACCGCAACGATGGAGAAGTCTGCCTGCGAGCCGGGGAAGGGAACGAACATTGTCGTGAAACTGGATCAAAAGATTCCGTTTGAAGGCAAGGCGACCATTCGCATCGTCGGGCTCTCGGAGAAAGTCAACGTGACGGAGAAAGAGATCACGAAAGACGACAAGGAGATTGTTTTCCCTGTGAAAGTGGCGGCGGATTGCCAGACCGGTTCGCAGCGTAATCTCTTTTGCTCGCTGCTGGTGAAGAAGGACGGGGTGGTCATCCCGCACAACATCGCGGCGGGCGGCGTGTTTCGCGTGACGCCGCCGAAGAAGCCGGCCGAGGCGCAGAAGAAAGTGGCGAGCAAGTAACATGAATCATTCGTATCCTCGCAGTTGGTTGTTCGCAGTTTGCATCTTGTTTTTGGGCATCTGGTCGGCGGGCGCGGCGGCGTCATTGACGGAAGTTTCCATCGCTCCGACCGAAGTCCGCCTTAGCAACGCTCAAGGGCGGCAGACGTTGGCGGTTCAGGCGACTTATGCCGACGGCACCACCCGCGATGTGACGGACAAGGCTACGTTCGCTGTGGCGGACAAGAAGATCGCGCGTATTGCGAAGGGCGTTGTGCAGCCGATGGCGGATGGCAAGACGGAGATCGTGGTGAAATACGATGGGCGTACGCAGAAAATACCCCTGACGATTGAGCAGGCGAAGATCGAGCGCGTGACGACTTTCAAGCTGGACGTGGTTCCGGCGTTGACGAAGGCCGGCTGCAATTCCGGCGGTTGCCATGGCGCGTCGCGTGGCAAAGATGGCTTCCAGCTCTCGTTATTCGGCTACGATCCGGATGGAGATTTTATGCGCATCACGCGCCAGCAGATCGGACGTCGCATCAATCTCGGGATTCCCGAGGAAAGCCTGCTGCTCGAAAAAGGTCTCGGCACGGTGACGCACACCGGTGGCGAGCGCTGGCAGACGAACAGCGAAACCTACAAGACCGTGTTGCGCTGGATTCAGGATGGCGCACCGAAGGATCCCACGAACATTGCCAGCGTGGTGGGCATCGAGATCGCGCCGAAGCAGGCGGTGCTCGAAGGTTCAAACACAACGCAGCGACTCGTGGTGCGCGCGAATTATTCGGACGGCACGCAGCGCGATGTGACGTCGCTCGCGGTTTTCATCAGCAACAATGAACCGAGCGCGCGGGTTTCGGATGTGGGCGTCATCTCAGCTGGCCAAAAGGGCGAAGCCTTCGTGATGGCGCGGTTCGATGCGTTCACGGTCGGGATGCAGGTCATCGTGGTGCCGAAGGGCGAGAAGTTCGAATTCCCGAAAGACCTCGCGCGGAACAATTACATCGACGACCTCGTATACGCGAAGCTGCGCAAGCTGCGGATGCGCCCGAGCGAACTGTGCGATGACGAGACATTCATTCGCCGCGCGACGCTGGACATCACGGGCCAGCTTCCGACGCCCGAGGCGCTGAAGATGTTTCTCGCGGACGAAAGCCCCGCCAAGCGGGAGCATCTGGTCGAGGCGTTGCTGAACCGTCCGGAGTTCGCGGACCTGTGGGTGATGAAGTTCGCCGAGCTGCTGCAGATTCGGTCGAGGCAGGATCAGTTCAGTCCGAAGGCCGCGCTGGCTTACTTCAATTGGCTGCGTGACCAGTTGCTCACCAATGTCCCGATTGATCGTATTGTGCGCGAGTTGCTCACGGCCAGCGGTAGCACTCTCACGGATCCGGCGGCGAATTATTACCAGGTGTCCACGGACACGCTGAAGATTGCCGAGAACACCGCGCAGGTCTTCATGGGCATGCGCATCCAGTGCGCGCAATGTCACAATCATCCGTTCGATCGCTGGACGATGAACGACTACTATGGATTCGCGAACTTCTTCGCTCAGGTCGGCCGCAAACAAGGTGAGGATCCGCGCGATTACATCGTGTTCGATCGTGGCGATGGCGAGGTGAAGCATCTCGTCACGGGCAAGCCGCTGCCACCGAAGTTCCTTGGTGCCGCGCAGCCGGAGATTAAGAAAGGTCAGTCGCGTCGCGAGGTTCTGGCGGGTTGGCTGGCATCGCCGGAGAACGCGTGGTTTGCGAAGAACCTGGCGAACATCGTGTGGGCGCACTTCCTCGGCAAAGGCATCATCGATCCCGTGGACGATGTGCGCATCAGTAATCCGGCGAGCAATCCGGAGTTGCTCGAAGCGCTGGGCGGGAAGTTCACGGGCTATGGCTGCGACTTCAAACGCCTGGTGCGCGACATCTGCAATTCGCGGACGTACCAAATGAGCACCAAGGCGAACGAGACCAACGCGGGCGATGATCGGAATTTCGCCAAGGCAAGCGTGCGTCGGTTGCGAGCAGAGGTGTTGCTGGATTGCATCAATCAGGTGACGCAGACGCAGAACAAGTTCGCCGGTCTGCCGAAGGGCGCTCGCGCGGTGCAGATTCCCGACGGCGTCACGGGCGGATATTTTCTGACGACGTTTGGTCGCGCAACGCGCGAGACGGTCTGCTCGTGCGAGGTCAAGATGGACCCGAATCTCTCGCAGGCGTTGCATCTGCTGAATGGCACAACCGTGGAGACGAAGATCAAGGAAGGTGGCGTGGTGAAGGCGTTGTTGAAGTCCGGCAAGACTCGCGAGGAAGTGTTGGACGAGCTCTACCTCCGCACTTTGAACCGCGCACCGACGCCGACTGAGCGCGCGAAGCTGACCAGTTTCTTCGGCGATCCGAAGACGGATGAGCAGGTGCTGAACGACGCGTTCTGGGCGCTGCTTAACGCGAAAGAGTTTGTCTTCAATCACTGAGGTGAGTTCGTGCTACGCTCGACCAAAATCTCTTTGATCATCGTTTCCGTCTTTGGAGGGATTGCCGTAATCGCTGGAATTCTAAGGCCACAGGAAAAAGAGCTGAGGTACTGCGGTCATCTGAAGGATGACGAGTCGTTGCTCAGTCAATTGAAGCTGGTTCGTTCATCTCACCACTGCATTTCGGGTCGGGCTGTGATGGATTTAGTTCAGTTATACGTGGCACAGCAGTTGTACTTCAGTGATGAGAATTCATTTGCTTCATCGCTGTCCCAGTTGACCAATCATTTTCAGATACGGCGAAACGACTATTCCATCACACTCTCGGGAGACGGAAAAGTTTGGTTCGCAAGGGTGCCGAAGACTGGCAATTTGGCGGGTCACTATCTCATGACGAGCGACGGGGTGTTACAGTTTAACTCCGAACGTCCGGCTGAAGTGGGGGACGCAGTTTTGAGACGGCTAGGCGGCTCTAATTCCCCCGGACACTGAGAAAGTCGCATGGATAATCTGCAATATTTACTACCTCGTTCATGTCGGGTTGTTGTGGGTGTTTTGGCTCTCGTAATTGGATCGGGATCAGCCATTGGGCAGTCGGCGATCACATTCGCCGACCATGTGTTGCCGTTGGTTGAGCAGCATTGCGCGAAGTGCCATAACCCCGACAAAAAGAAGGGCGATCTCGATCTGTCGAGTCACAGCGGCGTGTTGAAGGGCGGGGGAACGGGACCCGTCGTCGTCTCGGGCAACCCGGATTCCAGCAAGCTCGTCAAGGTGCTCACCCACGTCGAGGAGCCGACGATGCCGCCGAACAAGCCGCCGCTGGCCGAGAAGGAACTGGCGGTGTTCAAGAAGTGGATTGCGGGAGGCTTGTTGGAAACTTCGGGTTCAAAAGCCATCGCCGCGACGAAGCCCAAGGTCGATCTGACGCTTAAAGTGTCCGACGCCGGCAAGCCGGATGGTCCGCCGCCAATGCCGAAGGAGCTTTCCCTGGAACCGGTCGTGCATACGAAGCGTGCGACTGCGGCGGGTGCGCTGGCGGCTAGTCCGTGGGCGCCGCTGGTGGCGGTGGCCGGACAGAACAGGGGCTGCTTTACAATTCGACCAATCAAGCGCTGCTCGGCGTGTTGCCGTTCAATGAAGGTCAGCCGCTCGACGTGCGATTCTCGCGTTCAGGCAAGGTGCTGGTGGCGGCCGGTGGACACGGAGCCAAGGCGGGCAGCGTGGTGCTGTGGAACGTCGAGACGGGCGAGCGCATCGCGAGCATTGGAAAAGAATACGACGCCGTGCTCACGACGGATTTGAGTCCCGACCAGGCTCGGGTTGCGATGGGTGGAACGGATCGGCTGGTGAAGATCTATTCTACGAAGTCCGGCGAAGTGGAGCACAAGATCAAGAAGCACACCGACTGGGTGACAGCGGTGGCGTTCAGTCCCAACGGCGAGATGCTCGCGAGCGGCGATCGCAACGGCGGCGTCAGCGTGTGGGATGCGGAGTCCGGTCAGGAGCTGTTCACCACGGTGGGCCACAAGAGCGCGGTGACGGCGTTGAGCTGGCGTTCGGACTCGAAGCTCGTGGCGTCGTCGAGCGAGGACGGCAATGTGACGCTTTGGGAGAGCAGCGAAGGCAAGCAGGCGAAGACGTGGGCGGCGCACAAGGGCGGCGTGATGTCGGTCGCGTATTCGCGCGACGGTCGGTTCGTGACGTGCGGTCGGGATGGCGCGTTGATTACCTGGAGCGCGGACGGCACGAAGCAAAAGACGATGACGTTCGGCGGCGAGATGGCGCTGCGTTGCACGTGGGCGGACGATGGCGGCGCGTCGGTGGTCGCCGGAGATTTCGCGGGCAACGTCTGGATGTGGGATGCCAAGTCCGGGAAGCAGATCGGTTCGTTGGATCTGAATCCAAAGCCGTTGGCGGAGCGAATCGCTGCAGCGAAGGAACGGCTGGCCGAGATCGAGGCGCGCGGCGACAAGCCGTCGCCGGCGGTGATTGCAATCACCAGGGACATGGCTGAGGTGGAGGCGGCGTTGAAGAAGGCGCGAGTCGACGCAGACAAGGCACAGGCGGAGTTTGCGTCGGGTGCAGAAGCGGTGGTGCGCTTGAAAGACGTGGCGGCGAAGCCGGCGCCTCCGGCCGATATTGAGGCGCAATTGACGGCCGCCCGCGCGGCGCGTGAGAAGGCGAGAACGTGGCGTGTCGAGGCAACGAATGGTGTAGAGCTGCTCGTGGCGAAGATTGCAACTGTCCGTGCGCGGGTGGAGGAGATGAAGGCTGTGAACAATCGGGAAGCCGAACTGGCGAAGGCGAAGGCGGAGTTAGAAAAATTGTTGCAAGCACAGCAGGTGTCCAAGTCGGGTGTGCGGCAGCAGACCAAGCGTTGAGCGGGGAGGGAATTGCATTGTCGGGCGCTTTGCCTATGATCTGGGCAGATGAAGAAAGCGTCCGGCGATTCCACAGCTGTTCCAGAGAAAGCGTCCTGCTGCCTGGTGCAGACGGTTGCGGAAGCATTTACTGAAGAACCCGCCTTGGAGGCGGTGAAGTTCAATCGCGCCGAGCAGTCCATTTCCGTGGCCACGATGGGCGTGAAGGATAGTGCGGAGATCGAGAAGACGATCACGGAGAGAATTGGGCGCATCCAGCACGATGAAGCGGGTGCCCGATGCAAATTGCTGGATGGAGCGCCGGACTGTACCGGTTGCGCCATTGCGGCTCCGCCGGACATCGGTCGCAGTCTCACCGTCCAACACAATCCGGAAGTCACGACCATCGCACGCGTGACGTGTCCGACCGCGCCGAAGTTCTGGCATTGGCGACAATTGCCTTGGCCGAAGATCGTTCCACGTGAGGTAGTGTTGCCGGATGAGGAGGACCACGAGCATGAGTGGAAGTTTCAGTTGGTCGCGGCAATCCTGTGCGGCGGGTTTGGTTTGTTCGCGTGGCTTTCAGGCGAGGCGAAGTTCGCGCTCCCGTTGTATCTCCTGGCCTATGTCTCGGGTGCGTGGTTCACAGTCCACGAGATTTGGGAGCTTCTACAGAAGCGTTCACTCGATGTTCACTTCCTGATGCTCGCGGTGGCGGTCGGGAGCGCGAGCATTGGTGCTTGGGGTGAAGGCGCGATGCTGCTGTTTCTCTTCTCGCTCTCCGGCGCTCTGGAGCATTACGCGATGGGCCGGACGAGCCGCGAGATTCGGTCGTTGTTCAAATCGGCACCGAAGGAAGCCATCGTGCTCGATGCGGCTGGCCACGAAACGCACGTTCCGGTGGAATCGTTGGACGTGGGAATGCGTCTGCTGGTGAAGCCGGGTGAGCAGTTTCCAGTCGATGGCGAAGTGGTGAAGGGAGCGACCGCGAGTGATGAATCAAATCTTACGGGAGAGGCGACGCCGGTGGAGAAGAAGGTGGGAGATACGGTGCTGGCCGGCACGATGAACTTGTGGGGAGCGGTGGAATCGACCGTGCTGCGCAAGGCCAGCCAGAGCGCGTTGCAGAAGATCATTCATCTCATTCGCGAAGCGCAGCATCTCAAGGCGCCGTCGCAACGGTTCACGGACAAGTTCGGCACCGCTTACACGTATGGCGTGCTGGTGCTCACCGCGTTGATGTTTTTCGTGTGGTGGCTGGGGTTTGGATTGGAGGCGTTCGTTTCCACTGAGACCAGCAAGAGCGCGTTTTACAAAGCGATGACGCTGCTGGTCGTCGCTTCGCCCTGTGCGTTGGTGCTGTTCGATTCCGTCCGCGCGGTGCTGGCGCGATCGCATGGGGCGCGAAGCGCAAGATCCTCTTCCGCGGTGGCGCGGCGGTGGAGAATCTGGCCCAGGTTTCAGTGGTGGCGATGGACAAAACGGGCACTCTGACGACCGGTGAATTGCGGGTGGAACGCATCGAAAGCTTTCCGCCGGGTCGTGAACTTGAACTGGCCCGGCTGGCGTATTCGCTGGAACGTTTGTCCACGCATCCTCTGGCTCGTGCCATTACGCGTTACGGGAAACAGCAGGCGCTGGTGCCGCTGGAGATCGGGCACGTGGAGTCGATCACAGGTGCGGGACTGCAGGCGCCGTTTGGAGGCAAGACCGCGCGACTGGGGAAACGATCATGGTTGGAGGCGGGC
Organism: Verrucomicrobiota bacterium; assembly: GCA_016713365.1. GTDB lineage: Bacteria > Verrucomicrobiota > Verrucomicrobiia > Limisphaerales > JADJPG01 > JADJPG01. Next base: position 25,426 of record JADJPG010000051.1, read on the forward strand.
GCCAATGCTTCGGTGATCAAGGCGGCTTCCCTGACCGAGGCAGGCTTTTCCGAGGTGTGGCTGGAGGCTGACGGTTTGGTGG
>JADJPG010000052.1 GCA_016713365.1 Verrucomicrobiota bacterium
AGGCGTCCGCTCCTTTGACGCAGGCACAGTCTTCAAGCTGCGGAATGCACGTGAGCTGGATGATTTGCTCACCCAGCTCAACATCTGGAATCTCAACCGGACCGCCCAGGACATCCCCAACGCCCACACCTCATTCATCTCCCTGCGCAACGACGTGCTCACCCCAAATCCGTACGCGCTGAACTTGACGCAGGCACTGCGGGTCGACACCGGCTTGCGCGTGGATCTGGTGACGGGTGAAACGGTCTCCCAACTCGAACTGTTCCGCCGGTTGCTCGCGCGGAAGCGCGACGCGAGCGGACACATCGTGATCCCGATCAACACCGTCAGTCTCGCGGGCTTGCACGGCAACTTCTTCGTGCCGCCCACGTATACCGCGAACAGCGTCTTCCCTGGCGAATGGCGCGACAAGATCGTTTACATCAAGGTCAACATCATCGCGGAAGACGGCAACACCTCCGCACCGGCATCCATTGGTGGCGGCCTCACTTACGGCGGCCAGATGTTTTTCCGCACGCGCATTCCACCTTGCCCCAATCGCAGTGTCTACGTGGACAACAACGACGACGTGAAGGATTTGCCGGGGGAATTCTTCACCAGTCCCTTCCGCTTTTTCTTCTCCCAGAACTACGACAATGCCTTCACTTCCCGGGACACGCAGCTCGCAAGCATCAGCATGGCCTACACGGGTTCCACCGCCATCAGTCCCACCGGAGAGGAAATTCTCGGCTCCACGTTTCAGATCAACGATTTCAACCAACGCAGCGTCGCCACCACCCGTCTGGAGCTGACCCTCTTCAATGGTTCCGTGGACATCAACAAGATCAAGGACATCGAAATCATCGTCCGGCACAACAGCAGCGCCCGAGTGGCACCGCTTGCTTGCCCCTAAACCCGATTCTCTCCGAAGCAACTCTACAACAATTTACTCAACGCCTCGAGCGCACTCCCCATCCTCATGAAAACCATCATCCCACTCCGCCTGCTCACTGCACTGTTGCTCGCTGCTGCCGTGCTGTCCTCCTCGATAGTCTCGGCCCAGCAAATGAATTATCAGGGTCGATTGACCGATTCCAACGGCGACCCCGTGGTGGACGGCCAGCGTGTCCTCACCTTCAATCTCTACAACGCCGCAACCGGCGGCACGAAAACGTGGGGCCCATTCGTCACCGATGGCGGGCCGGGCAGTGGCCACTCCGCGCAGGCTGACCTCGTCAACGGTCGGTTCAATGTCGTTCTCGGCCCGACCGACACTTTAGGTCGCAGCCTGGTCAATGGCTTCGGCGGCGGCAACCGCTACCTGGAAATCACAGAGGGAGCCAATCCTCCGATCTTACCGCGCCAGCAAATCCTCGCTGCGCCCGAAGCCCTGCATGCCTTGATCGCGGATACGGTGGCCCCGGGCGCCATCGGCACCGCGCAATTGGCGAATGGCTCGGTGACGGCCGAGAAGATCGCCGGAGGCACGGGCGTTTGGATCGGAAGCGGGGCAGACGTCTATCGCGCTGGCGGAAACGTCGGCATCGGGACGAGCGCGCCGGGCTTCCGCTGACCTTCGCCGACGCGTTGGGAGACAAGATCAGCCTCTATAGCGAAGGCTTGAACAGTTGGGGCTTCGGCATCCAATCCAGCCTCCTCCAGATCCACACGGGCAACCAAAATGGCGATGTCGCCTTTGGCTACGGCTCCAGCGCAGCCATGACCGAAACGATGCGCGTCAAAGGCAACGGAACGTCCGAATTAATCTCAAATCCCGGTGCTAAACTCCACGTTGCTGGCACTATGACGGTCAGTTCGCCCGTCTTCGGAGGTCCGGTCGGATATGGATTGGTTGATTTCGGCGGCAACGAACGCGCCCAGTTCGCCATCCCGGCGACCGCGGGACAGTATTCCACAGACGCTGCCGCCGGCGACACCGTGATTCGTGCGACCACGGGCAAACTGTTGCTCCAAACCGGCGCTGGTGCTTCTGCCATCGCTATCACCGGTGGGTCCGTCGGGATTGGCACGACCAGTCCGGGGCAGGCGAAACTGGTGGTCAACGGATTCGGCGGTGTCACAGGCCCGGCCAATTATTACAAGGCCGAGTATCAGGTTGGCATCGGTGATGTGACCGGAGCGCCGCGCAACATCGGCATTTACGCCAACCAGTCGATCTGGAGCGGAGCGGCTTTGATCAGCAGTTCCGATCAACGCATCAAAAACGTCCAGGGCCAATCAGACCGCGCGGCCGATCTGCAAACACTGCTAGGCATCGAGATCACGGATTTCCGATACAAAGACGCCGTCGCCAAAGGCAACGCGCCTCAGAAGAAAGTCATCGCTCAGCAGGTCGAGAAAGTCTTTCCGCAGGCCGTCAGCAAGCAGACCGATGTGGTGCCGGACATCTACCGCACCGCGCCGATTCAGAACGGATGGGTGACACTGACGACCAGCTTGAAGAAAGGCGAACGCGTCAAACTGATCACGGAGAAGAACGAAGAAAGCATCCACGAAGTGCTCGAAGTAACGCAGGACAAGTTCCGCACCTACTTCAAAACGGCCGGCGACAAAATCTTCGTCTATGGCCGCGAGGTGAATGACTTCCGCACCGTGGACTAAGAAGCCATCGCCATGTTGAATGTCTCCGCCACACAAGAACTGGCCCGCCGCGTGGAACAACTGGAGCTTCGCGAAGCCCGCCTCGCCACGCTGGAGGAGAAGGCATCCAAACTTGCCACCCTGGAGCAGGAAATGGCGGAGATGAAGCGCGTGCTCGCGCAACTGACGGCATCGGATCGCTTCTCCAATTGCTCCCAACGGCCGGAATAGCGTTCTCGGGAATATGCCTGGAACGGCGGCTGGTTGGGTGGCTCACACCGCTTGCAGTCAGTTGGCGTTCTTGCTGGTGGTGTCGCAGTTTTTTTCTCGTCGGGCGTGGCGCGTTTTCTACAGTGGTGTTGAAAACGGGATGAACGACGAAATCCAGAGTTTGTTGGACAGCATCCGGCGCGGGCAATACGAGGATCCAACCGAGAAGATCGCGCTGCTGGCGGCGGCGTTGCAGGAGGGCAAGGCGGACGAGGCGCTGCTGGCGTCGCTGTTGCGCGCGCCACAAGTGCCGCTGCGGCTGGCGGGGCTGGAAGCCTGTCGGTTGCGGAAATTGCAGGTTCTTGAGCCGGCGCTGGTGATGCTGGCGGATGATCCCGAAAGTCGCGTCCGGCTCAAGCTGCTTGAATGTCTCGACGCCGTGAGCCGGCGGGCGGCGGAAGGGGTGTTGCTCAAACTCATCGACGACGATGAACCGGAGGTGCGGACCCAGGCGGTCAAGGCTTCCGCCGGTCGTCATGCGCTGATGCAACTGCAGTCGCGGCTGTTGTTGAACGATCCCTCGTGGGCGGTTCGGCAGGCGGCGGCGACGGCGCTGGGCAGCCATCCCAAATTGCAGGGCGGGGCGGATCTATTGCGGGCGCTGGCGCAGGACGCGGATTCTGATGTCGGTTCGGAGTGCGCCAAGCAGTTGGATCGTCAGTTGATGAGCGATGGTTCGGCGGCGGCTGAACAGCTGCCGACGGACGTCGAGTTGTTGTACAAGGCGGAGGCGACCGTGGTCCAGTTGGGAGGGCGTTACAATCATCTGCTCAATTGGCTTCGCGCACACGGCGATTGCGATCAATCCACGGGAACTGCGAAGTATGGGACGGATCTTACGGCCCTGGCGGAGGCGAAGACGCTGCCGCGCGCGCATCACGTGGAGTCGATGCTGGCGACGTTGATTGATTTGCTGGGACGCCAGCGGCGACGGTCGATTGCGTTGATTGGGCGGGCCGGGGCCGGCAAGACGGCGCTGGTGAATGAGTTGGTGTATGCGCTGGCCCGTCCGGAGAACGGCGGTTGGAGAGTGTTGCGCGTGTCGCCGGCGGACCTGATGTCTGGCACGAAGTATTTGGGTGAGTGGGAGACGAAGGTGAAGGAGTTGGTCGCAGCGATCAAACGTCCGCGTCGCGTGCTGCTCTATGTGACGAGTCTCGGGGATCTCTCGTCGGCCGGGCGGAGCAGCCAGTCCGATTTCAACATCGCCGCCGCGCTGGCGCCGCATCTGGATGACGGAAGCGTGGTGTTACTCGGCGAGAGTGCGCCGGAGGAGTTTGAGCGTGGCCTGGGCCGCGAGGCTTCGCTGGTGCGCCTTTTCGACAAGGTGTTGGTGGAGGAGAGTTCCGCCGAGCAGACAGTGGCGGTCCTGCGCGGCATCCGTGACGAAGCGAGGGCGGCGGTGCCTGATGAACGTCTCTCCGAGATCGTTGAGCTCAGCGGATTTTTCCTCGGCCATCTGGCACGGCCGGGCGGAGCGGCGACGTTGCTGCGCGCGGTGCTCGCGTGGGTGCAGGAGACCGGGCACAAGGTGACGCGGCTGGACATCCTGAAGATTCTTTCGCAGTCCAGCGGCCTGCCGGTGCAATTGCTGGATGACGGGACGGCGCTTGATCAATCGGAGCTGCGCGGCTTCTTCGAGAAACAAATCATCGGCCAGCCGGAGGCGATCGATGCGGTGGTCGATGTGGTGACGTTGATCAAGGCGGGGCTCACCGATCCGAACCGGCCGTTCAACGTGATGTTGTTCGTCGGGCCGACCGGTGTGGGCAAGACGGAGCTGGCGCGTTCGCTCGCGGAATACATTTTTGGTGATCCGTCTCGGCTGTTGCGTTTCGACATGAGCGAGTTCGCCGGACCGGAGGGATTCGCCCGGCTCATTGGCAGCCGCGAGGAGGCGGGGTTGCTGACGGACGCGGTGCGGCAGCGGCCGTTCTCCGTGTTGCTGCTCGACGAGATCGAGAAGTCGCACATCAACGTTTTTGATCTGTGCCTCCAGATTTTCGATGCCGGACGGCTCACCGACGGGCGCGGGCGGCTGGTGGATTTCCGACGCACGGTGGTCATTCTTACTTCCAACGTGGGCGCGGAAGGTCCGGGCTCCCGACTTGGATTCGTGACGCCGGGAACGGGATCGACGCCGGCGGTGGCGGATCCGGATCGCACGATGCGGGAGTTGTCGCGCGTGTTTCGTCCCGAATTTCTCAACCGCATTGATCGCATCGTCGCTTGCCGTGCTCTGGCACGGTCGCGGAACGAATCGCCCGTCGCGAACTGGAGCTGGTCCTGCGTCGCAGCGGGATGGCCCGCCGCAGTCTCGCGGTGGACGCGGATCCGTCGGTGATTTCTTTGCTGGTGCGGGAAGGTTACTCGCCGCATTTCGGAGCGCGTCCGCTCAAGCGCACGGTGGAACGGCATGTTCTCCTGCCGCTCGCGCGGTTCATTGCCGGAACGCGGGGACGCGAGCATTCGGTGCTCAGCCTCGTGGCTCGCGATAACCGGGTGGAGGTGCGCGTGGTTTCCGAACCTCCGCGAGTCAACAAAACTCCCGCGCAGGGCGCGACGCAGGAGGAACCAGACAATCGAGTCGCCGCAGAGCTGACGGAACGTTTAAACGCGGTGGAAGCGGGGCTCGGTACGATGCAGTCGCGCAAGTCCGAATTGGTGGCGATGACGGTCCAACCTGGGTTCTTCGATCGACAGGCGGAGCGTGATGCGGTGTTTGACGAGTTGCACCGGCTCGACGAATTCCTCGCTCGCTGTAGGGCGCTGCGTGAGGGCGTGGATCGCTTTGTTGCGGGAGCTGCGCGGAATCTTTCCGGCACCGAGTCGGCGGCTGTGGTAGAGCGGCGGGATGAATTGATCTCGGAGCTGGAGCAGTTGGAGTTTGTCAGCTCTGCGCGGGACGCTCCACTGCTGGCGGACGCGTGGATTTCTATTTCGCTGGTGAAGGCGGAGGGCGATGCGCTCGATGCGGTGCGCAAGCTGGCGGAGACGTATCGCGGCATGGCGGCTCGTCGTCATCTTCAGGCGGAGATTCTGGCGGAGCGCTGGGACGAGGCGAGGGACGAGGTGCATCTGAAGATTTCCGGGCTCGGCGCTTTGGCGTTGTTTATCAGTGAAGCGGGTCTGCACGACTTTCATTCCCGCAGAAGAACGAAGAGCGCGCGCACGGGCAAAGAACAGGTCCACAAGGACACGAGCCTGGTCCGTGTCGAGGTGCTCCCCGTGGGGGCCTCACCGGACAAGCGTTTCGTCCGGGCTGTCGAGACGCGGGTGACCGCGGTGAAGCCGCCGCGTTCTCGATTGGTTGCCAAGGCGGGCTGGTCGGTGCGCGTATTTCATGCGGAGATGGTGCGTTCCGTGGAAGCGTGGCTGGGCGGCAGCAAGGAAGAGGCATTAAGTCACGCGCTGGATCTTCTGTGTGCGCAGGTTCGCGCGGAGGAGCAGGGCAGGGCGGCCGTGTCGGAAGTCGTTCGTCGCTACGATCTCGGCATCGGATCGCAGATCAAGGATCTGCGCAGCGGCAAAAGCACGACGCGACTTGCCCAGTTCTTCGCGGGGAAGGTGGACTTGGCGCCGGTCCGGGCAGCGAAGTGACGGGCGGAAACGGGATCGTAGGTGGAACGGCGTTGCGCGTGAGTTCCCGATGCGGCGTGGAAGCCGCGATGGTTCTCACGGTTTGCGCGGTCCGGTCATGTCACACCGGGAGATTCGGCTTCACCGCGATCGGAAACAGCGTGACTTGAGCTGGAGCGAATCGAAGAGCGTCTCGGTGAGGAGTCACTCGCGCGGTGTCAAGACCGACGAACCTCGCGATGTTTCGTTGCTCAAGTTTCAAGTTTTCCGGCGGCCGGAGAGGAGGTTTACCAACACCATGATGACGGCGACGGCGAGAAGGACGTGGAGTAAACCGCCGACGGTGTAGCTGCTTAGCATTCCGAGCAGCCACAGGACTAGGAGAACTACGGCAATTGTGTAGAGCATAGGTTTATTTGTTGAACCAATGAGATGCTGTCATCGGATGAGCCTGCTCACCCGACGACAGCGGCGCAGAGGCTGTAGATTATTGACTGACGATGCGTAGATGCTTTACGGGGGCAGGTTGAAGCGATGCCTTCGACACCACTGCTTCAACGGTCATGTTGTTGATTACACTTTTGACGCCGTTGATGTCGGTGACGAGTTTGGTCACCAAGGTCTTCTCGGCGGCATTCTTTGCTTTTCCGCTTAACGTCACCACGCCATCGGTGGTTGAGACTTTCGTTTTCAAGGCGCTGGTGGAGCGATGGGACATCAAGGACGACTTCACTTGGGCGGTGATGGAAGCGTCGTCGATCTTCTCGGCGATGGTTTCATCCGGCTTGGCCGGGGTTTTCGCGATGGTCATTTCATTCTTCACTTCCTTCACGCCCTCGACGTCGCGGGCGTATTCACTGGTCAGATCCTTCTGAGCCTGGCTGGACGCTTCGCCACGAAGGCTGACGATGCCTTCCTTGACGTACACGTCCGTCTTGCTGGCGCTCACATTGCGATGGAAGAGAAGCGTGGTCTTAACCTTGGTGCCGATCCATCCGTCGGAATGTTCGGCATGGTCCACGCCTTTGATCTTGAGTTGGTTGTTCACGCGCTTGACTCCGGGAAGGCTCTACGGTGTCTTGGGCCAGGGATTTGTGTGAACCTTCAGCGACGGTTCCGGTCAGGGTGACGACGCCGTCGTCTGATTTGGTGGTGATGGAATCATCCTTAAGATGGGTTTTGAATACGTAGGAGGACTTGGCGGAGGATTCGATCCGATCGTCCGTGTCGGACGCGCGAAGTGACGCAGTCGTAATCAGGAGACTAACGGCGGCGCCGAGGAGGGCGAGGTGATGGGTGGTTTTCATTTGTGGTGGTTATTTTTCGTTGGATGCGTCACAGGTGGTAACGCGATCATCACCGTAGTTCGCTATCCGCAGGGGGACCATGGGGTGTAACCCGACCGAGAGCTTCGATGGGTTTCTGCAGGCGGGCGACATCTCTTGATCGGGAAGGATCAGAGTTTTCGAGGCGGGGGTTGCCTCGATGGAGCGTTCTCCGGGAACTACTCCCAACCATCACACGGATTTTCGAGCACCCGGAGAACAATGAAGAAGAGCGCAATGACGGGCAGCGCGTGGATGAAGCCACCGAAGGTGAGAGACGTGAGAATCCCCACCAGCCAAACGACGACGAGCGTGGCGGCAATGGCGTACATCGAATCCTACGTCTTTAGCCCACCGCGAAAAGCAGGATGGCAATCATTGTCGATCCGGAGACTCGGTGCTGTCGGCGACGCTCGTGGCTTTCGCCGTTCACGGCGCGATCTTGTCGCTCATCCATTGGCGGGCTTGTTGAAATCCGTCTTTCAATTCGCTGAAGCCTTTCGCGAATCCGCTTTTGACATCGCTCCAGGTTGACTCCGTCGCGTTCTTCGCGTCATCCAGTTGTTTGTTCAGCTTGGCGGCTTGATCGCGCAGAGCCTGGAGTTTCGGCTGTGCTTCGGCTTTGGCGGCGTCAGTGGATTTCTCGATCTTGGCGGAGAGCTGTTCCAGATCGCGGTTAATCTCATTCATCTGGCTTTGCATCGCGGCAACAAACTCTGCCTTCTGTGCGTAGGCGTAGTCCTTCATGTCGCGCGCGGCCTCTTTCGTTTCCTGGGCGACTTTGTCGAGCTGGTCCGCCGTCGCGCCGCGTTCCGCCGCTGCTGTGGTTTCATTGTTTGGTTTGCAGCCGACAACGAGAACAGTCGAGGCGAGAAGTGTAAGTGCGAGTGATTGGTGATGTTTCATAATGGTGTCTTTCGTGAAGCGCGGGGCGCCTGGTTTATTTGACTGTTGTGAACCGCGGCAATGAATGGAGCCGGCAGGAAGCCGGTGGCACGTCTGGCCTGTTCCATCTCTTCGTCGCGTCGATTCACAGCCGGCAGTTTGCCTGGCCGGGAGAGCGGATGCCATGGGGTGAAACCCTACTGGGGATTTCATCCACTGGTCGTTGCTGAATACAACAAAACACCGACGGGAGTGCCGGCGGTGTTGAGGTGGAGATAATGTTCAGAAGGCGAAACGCAAGCCGACGCGTCCGAGTCCGTGGTTCTCGGTTTCGTCGGTAAACACATAGCGGCCGTCGAGGAAGATGCCGAGTTTCTGAGTGAAGCGGTATTCGAGGCCACCGCCCGCATGAAGAAAATTCAACAGGGTGGGATCGAACTGGCGTCCGCCTCCGCCGTAGACGTAGGGAGCGAATCCGGTTTGTCCCAGCGGAAACCGCCCGATCAAGCTGGCGGAGGCATTGTCCAGAAAGCTATGGCCGGTGTTCTCGGAGTAGGCTTCCCCGCCGAAACCAAGGTTTCGCGTGACGAAATAGTTGAGACCGGCGCCCGCTCCAATCCTGAGGTCGTCCCGGACTCGTTCATCGGTGATGTGGTTGATCGTTTCTTGTCCGACCGAGCCGGAGCCGAACAGATCGAGCGTCGTCTCCCGCGCCCGGTATTTGTCTTCGTCGGCGTGAGCAGTCAGCGCGACGTTTGTGGCGAGGGCGACGACGGTGGCGACGAGAAGGTTTCTGTGATTCATTCGTTTGGTCATGCCTGTGATGCTATCGATGGCGGTGATTCTGACCATGGGGTGAAACCCTACTCCGGAACGAGAGTTGTAAACCTTCTTGAAAAAATACCAGCCGCCCGGTGATGGGCGGCTGGTTTCGTCGCATCGCGGGCAACGAAAGGGCGGTTCTCCGGAGAGAACCGACTGGTTGACCGCGCCTTTGTGCGATCAGGAGCAGCAGTTGGAGGAGGTAGAGCAGGATTCCTTGAGCGCTTTCTCAACGACTTCCCGGGTTTCGCCGGTGCGCTTTTGGATGCGGCCCAGCAGCTCTTCCTGCTTGCCTTCGACATACTGCAGATCGTCGTCGGTCAGCTTGGCCCATTTCTGTTTGAGCTTGCCCTTGGTGATGTTCCAGTCGCCTTTGATTTCCAGTGTTGTCATAATGATTCCTCTTGTTGGTTGCTTTTCGTTCGCCGCCAACGTGACGGCAAAATGGGTTCGCCGAATATCGGCGAGGTGTCGCGACTGCTAATCAACACGCAGTGTCACGGTGAGGTCCCCGCGAACGGCTTTCGAGTAGGGGCAGGTCTTGTGCGCTTCATCCATGATCCGTTGCACCTGGGCGCGATCGATTCCCGGAAGGTTGGCGTGCAATTCGACCGCCAGCCGGTAGCCGTCCTGATCGTCTTCGATCAGGCTTACCATGACGCGCACTGTGGATTCCGTGATTGGAGTACCCAGCTTCTTGGCGGCATTGACGAGGGCGCCGTGGTAACATGCCGAGTATGCGCCGGCGAAGAGCAGTTCTGGACTGGGGCCGCGCTTCTCCAGACCTTTCTCGAGAGGGTTGCCCAATGGAACAATGGACATGCCGTCGGGCGTCTTGATAGTTCCGGAACGTCCGCCCTTGGAGATGGATTCCGCTGTGAACAGTGTTTTCATGAGATTTCGCGAGTGAGACCAAAGTGGTCCAAGATACGGACCACCTGACCTCACGCATGTCAGCGGCGAAGGACCAAAACAATCACCGCGATCAGAAGAACGAGGCCGAGCGTGCCTCCACCGACGTAGTAGAAATTCGCGAGCACCGGTAATAGTAGGAGTGACATATTGGATCTTTCGTTTGTGATGACGAATCTCTTCGCCACCATTGTTCAACACCATGTTACTTCGTGAGCCATCTCGTTCCTATGGGGTGGATCCCGAACTCGAACCGTCCGAGGTAATCCTGCATTCACCTTCGATGAAGCTTCTTTGCCGGTCTTTGGAAACCTGCTAGAAGGCCTTTGGTCAGTTGACCTGACTTCTGCCGCCATGACTGAACATCGAACCAAGCCACTCCTGCCGAAGAGAGCCTTTGCGCTCCGTGTCCTGCGCGGACTCTCGCTCGCCCTCGGCATCATCGGACTTTCCCTGGCGCTGGGGATTGTCGGATACCACTTCTGCGAGGGACTGTCCTGGCTGGATTCCCTTCTGAATGCTTCGATGATTCTGACGGGCATGGGACCGGTGAACGAGCTGCACACCGTCGCAGGAAAACTGTTCGCTTCGTTTTACGCTCTCTTCAGTGGAGTCGTTTTCATCACCTCCGTCGCCATCTTGCTCGCCCCGCTGGTCAATCGTTTCCTTCACAAGTTCCATTTGGAATTCATCAATCCGGAAGAAGACCGGAACGTCCGGCGTTGACGCGACGGTGTTGATGTCATTTCGCTGGGTCCATTGTGATTCCTGAAACTGGGGTGAGTCCGAATGGACTCACCCCAGCCAGGGCCTTCTGAGCGGGCAGGCAGAATCGATCTTTTCCCTCGGCGCCATCGACGAGCCTTGTTTACGTAAAATTGTGCCCTTCCTGCCATGGGGTGTACTCCCCATGGACGCCCTCCATGGAGCAAGGATACTTGGTAGCAGCCATCTTCCGGTTCGCAGAGACGCATCGTCGTGATTTCTCGCCGGCGGGATGGTTGCATTATGAGACGTCTGCTGGCCGCCTTTGCGCGGCGATATCGCACGGAGTTGGGCCGCCATCTGAAAGCTGGTAACGGTGCCGGCCTGAAGGCTGCCGTGCGCGTCGGTCAGCTGGTGGTCGCGCTCGAATTGGGGCGTGCGGAGCTGACCCAGATTCATGAACGAGCTCTGGCCTCGGTGAAATGTTTTGGCAGCACGGCATCTCGGAACCGGCGGGCTGCGGCGTTTTTGGATGCCGTGAACATTGGTTTTCAAGACGCTCGTCGCGCTTTCCGGCGAGACAACAGGAAGCTCCTCGAGGGTGAAAGCGTTTCTTCCCGCCATCTGGCGAACCGGAGTAAGGGCAGTCGGGAAAGTGCTGCCGGCGAGTCCGCGAAGCTTTTGGAAGCATCGTTGAAAGCGCAGGAGACGATGCGCCGGTTGACCCGCCGGAACCTTTCGGCGCAGGAGCGCGAGCGGCACGTGATCAGTCGACGGCTTCAAGATGTCATCGCCCAGACTTTGTTGGGGGTTCATGTCCGCCTGGTGAACCTCAGAACCTCGGCGCGCGGCAACAAATCTTCCCTGACGAAAGAAATCGCCAGAACACAGCGGATGGTGGAAGAGTCGGTCAGATCAATCAATCGGTTCGCGCGTGAGCTTTCCGCCGTTCAGCCTGCGTGAACCGTGCCGTTCAACGCCTTTCAGAACGTCGGTTCCATTTATTCATGAAGACCAGTCTCAAGCGGGGCACCCGATCAAAACGACTCCCTGCTGCGGGCGGAGCGGAGGTCGCGCCGCCGCCTGCCCGCCTGTTTCCCATCGTGGGCATCGGCGCCTCGGCTGGAGGACTTGAAGCGTTGGAGCAGTTTCTCGGTCGGGTGCCCGCGGCCAGCGGCATGGCATTTGTCATCGTGCAACACCTCGACCCGACGCACAAAGGGATCATGCCCGAACTGCTGCAACGCGCCACGCGCATGAAGGTCATCCAGGTCAAGGATCGCACCTCGGTCCAGCCCGATTGCGTGTATGTGATTCCGCCGAACAAGGACATGTCCATCCTGCACGGCGTGTTGCATCTGCTCGCGCCCGCGGCGCCGCGCGGGTTACGTCTGCCGATTGATTTCTTCCTCCGCTCGCTGGCGCAGGATCAGCAGGAACACAGCGTGGGTGTGATTCTTTCCGGAATGGGCTCCGACGGCACGCTGGGTTTGCGCGCCATCAAGGAGAAGGCGGGTGTCGTGCTGGTGCAGGAACCGGCGTCGGCCAAGTTTGATTCCATGCCGCGCAGCGCCATCGATGCGGGACTGGCGGACATCGTGGCGCCTGCCGAGGAACTTCCCGCCCGGATAGTCGCTTATCTGCGGCGCACGCCGTTGATCGCCCGGACGGAAGCGGCGTTGGAAGACAAGACACAGAGCGCGCTCGACAAGGTGGTCATTCTGCTGCGCTCCCACACTGGCAACGATTTCTCCTGCTACAAGAGGAACACGCTGTATCGACGGATCGAACGCCGCATGGGCATTCATCAGATCCACAAGATGTCGGCGTATGTTCGCTATCTGCAGGAGAACTCGCAGGAGTTGAATCTGCTCTTCAAGGAACTGCTCATCGGCGTGACGAACTTCTTCCGCGATCCCGCCGTCTGGGAACAGTTTGGCAAAGAGGCCATACCTGCGTTGCTCGCCGGACGCGCACCCGGCAAGGCCCTGCGCGCGTGGGTGCCCGGCTGTTCCACGGGAGAGGAAGCTTACACCCTCGCCATTGTGTTCAAGGAGGCGGTGGAAAGTCTGAAGCCCAAGGCGAATTATTCCCTCCAAATCTTCGCGACGGACCTCGACAAGGACGCGATCGACAAGGCGCGGCAAGGGCTGTTCCCGGCGAACATTTCGGCCGACGTGTCGCCGGAGCGATTGAGCCGGTTCTTCAGCAAGGAAGCCGGCAGTTACCGGGTGCCAAGGAGATTCGCGAGATGGTCATCTTTGCGCCGCAGAATCTCATCATGGATCCGCCCTTCACCAAGCTGGACATCGTGAGCTGCCGCAATCTGCTGATCTATCTGACCGCCGAGGTGCAGAAGAAGCTGATGCCGTTGTTTCACTACAGTCTACGTCCTGATGGCCTGTTGCTGCTCGGCAGCTCGGAGACGGTGGGCGACGCCAGCGAGCTGTTTGTGGCGCTCAACGGCAAATCGAGAATTTTCCGACGCACGGAATCCATCCCGCGACCCGAGCCGATCTCGTTTCCTTCGTCATTCAGTACCAGCCCAGTTGCCGCGCCTGAGGCCAGCCCGGCGGTAAAACCGTCCGCCACGCTGCAGACCCTGGCGGATCAACTGGTCCTCCAACGCTACGCTCCGCCCGCGGTGCTCACGAACCAGGACGGAGATATCTTCTACGTCAGCGGCCGGACTGGAAAGTATCTGGAACCCGCCGCCGGCAAGGCCAACTGGAACCTCTTCGCCATGGCCCGCGAAGGTTTGCGCTACGAGCTGTCGGGGGCCTTCCAGAAAGCCCTCCAGCAAAAGGACGGCGTGATGCTCCACGGTCTCACCGTGGGTACTAACGGCGGCAAGCAAGGCGTGGACGTCAGCGTCCAGCGCCTCGACCAACCCGGAGCCTTGCAGGGATTGATGATGGTCGTCTTCACCGATGTGGCCACCCCCGTGGCGGCTGTCAAAATGGGCCGGCTGGCAAAGCCTCAACCGCAAAGCGCGCGGGTGTCGGAACTGGAGCGGGAACTGGTGCAAATTCGGGCCGAGGCGCGGGCGACTCACGAGGAGATGCAGACGTCGCAGGAGGAGCTCCGCTCCGCCAACGAAGAGCTGCAATCCACCAATGAGGAATTGCAGTCCACCAACGAGGAGCTCACCACCTCGAAGGAGGAGATGCAGTCGATGAACGAGGAGTTGCAAACGGTGAACACCGAATTGCAGACCAAGGTGGACGAACTGTCGCGCGCCAGCAACGACATGAAAAACCTGCTCGACAGCACGGACATCGCGACCTTGTTTCTGGACAAGGATCTCAACGTGCGCCGGTTCACGCCGCAGGCCACGAAGATCATCAAGCTCATCGCGGCCGACGCGGGGCGACCCATCACCGACCTTGCGTCGGATTTGCGCTACCCAGAGCTCGCCGACGACGCGCGGGAAGTGCTGCGCAAGCTGGCCGCCGTCGAAAAGCCCGTGGGCGCGCGCGATGGACGCTGGTTCACCGTTCGCATCATGCCCTATCGCACGGCGGATGATCGGATTGACGGTGTCGTGATCACCTTTGCGAACATCACCGAAGCCAAGAAGCTGGAAGCGCAGTTGCGCGGCAAGCCCGGAAACGGGGCAGGGGAACCAACAGTCTTCGCAGTCACGCCCAAGCGAAGTAAACGACCAGTGAAACGAAGCAAATGAACCGCCGCGGCTCTGCGGAGTTCTTACGATGAAAAGAAAACTGAACGCCTCGACCACCCTTGCGAAAGTGCGAGCCCGTGCGAGCGCCGAGCAGCGTGAGTTCGGCGCCAGCCTGGCGAACCGGCCGATGATGCTCAGCCTTTACCGGCGCGCGGAGCAACAGCTGCGAAAGCATTCGGGAGTCGCGCGCGAGAAGTTGAAGGTTCAGAAGACGACGGAGGATCCCCGGCGGGTGCTGCATGAACTGCAGGTTCACCAGGTGGAACTCGAGATGCAGAACGAGGAGCTTCGACAGGCGCGGAACGCGATGGAGGCCGGGCTGGAGAAGTACAGCGATCTCTACGATTTCGCACCCATCAGCTACCTGACCATTGACCGGGCGGGAATGATCACGGAGGCGAACCTTGCCACGACGCAACTGCTCGAGATCGGTCGGGCCGCGTTGCTGAAGAAGCGTTTCGGCGACATCGTCCGCGTGGAGGACCGTCCGGCTTTCGCGGCCTACCTCGGGCGATTGTTCGAGAGCAAGGTGTGGCAGGAATGCGATTTGAAGCTGGCCGTGCGCGGCGGGAGTTTGATCGATGTGCGATTGAGGGCAACGATCTGCGAGTCCGGGGACGCTTGTCGCGTGGCGGTCACGGATGTCACCGATCGCAAGCGGGCGGAGGACCAGTTGCGAGTTTCGGAGATGCGGTATCGCCGGCTCTTCGAAGCGGCGCATGACGGGGTGCTGATCCTCGATCCGGCCACGCGCAAGATCACGGATGCGAATCCGTTCATGACCCGGTTGCTGGGCTATCCGCAGGCTCAACTGATCGGCAAGGAGCTTTTTGAGATCGGGCTGCTCAGTGATGAAGCCGCGAGCCAGCTGATGTTCCGTCAATTGAGACGCACGCACCAGGTGCGCTATGAGGATCTGCCGCTCAAGAGCCGGACGGGGCGCCATCAGGAGGTCGAAGTGGTGGCCAATCTGTATGAGGAAGACGGGCATCCCGTCATCCAGTGCAACATCCGCGACATCACGGAACGGAAGCTGGCGGAGGACGCGCTACGGCGGAACGAGGCGTTGTTCTCGGCGTTGATCGAGCAGGCGCCGGTGGGGGTTTACGTGGTGGATGCCAGGTTTCAGATGCTTCAGATCAATCGCGAGGCCCAGCCTTCCTTCGCCCGGGTCCGCCCGTTGGTGGGTCGCGACTTTTCAGAGATTATCCACGTCCTCTGGCCGAAACCGACGGCGGACCTGATTGAGAAGAGATTCCGGCACACGCTGGAAACCGGACGCCCTTTTCAATCCGCTGAGTTTTCAGCACGCCGCCAGGACATTGGCGAAAGGCAGATTTTCGAGTGGCAGATCCAGCGCGTGACCCTGCCGGCGGGCGAGTACGGAGTGGTGTGTTTCTTCAGCAACATCACTGAGCGAAAGCGCGCGGAGGAAATTCAGCGCCGGGTGGCCGTGCTGGCGGCATCCAATCAGAAGCTGGAACGCGAAATCGTCCGGCGTCAGGGGGTGGAAATCGCTCTAAAACGAAGCGAGCGAACCCAGAGGAAACTGCTGAACCAGTCGCTGCAACAACGGGAAGAGCTGCGGCAGTTGTCACGTCAGGTGTTGCGCGCGCAGGAGGAGGAACGCAAATCGATCAGCCGTGAATTGCATGATGTCATTGCGCAGACGCTGACCGGGATCAATGTCCGGCTCGGTGCGTTGAAGAAAAAGGCCGCAATGGGGACCCGAGATCTCGATCGCAACATCGCGCGCACCCAGCGGATGGTGGAGAAGTCGGTGGAGATCGTGCATCAGTTCGCCCGCGAACTGCGCCCGGCGGTGCTCGACGATCTGGGGCTCATTCCGGCCCTTCATTCCTACATGAAGGGATTCACCACGCGAACGGGAGTTCGAGCGCGTTTAACGGCCTTTCAAGCGGTCGAGCAATTGGACGGCACCCAGCGCACGGTCCTCTATCGCGTCGCCCAGGAAGCGCTGACCAATGTGGCCCGCCACGCTCACGCGAGCCGGGTCGAAGTTCAGATCAAGAAGGTGCCGGGTGGCATCAGCATGAGTATTCGCGACGACGGAAAGTCATTCCGGGTGCGATCGACGTTGAGCGCCAACGGTGGCAAACGGCTCGGCTTGCTGGGCATGCGGGAACGAGTGGAGATGGTTGGCGGAAAGTTTACGGTGGTATCCACCCCGGGCCGCGGGACATCCGTCCAGGCGGAGATCCCGATGGGCAAAGTCCGGTCGCAGTCGGACGCGGAACCACGGAGGAGAGCTGCGAAGAAAGGTCATGGAATTGTATGAAACGAATCACAGTGTTGCTGGCGGACGATCACACGATCGTGCGGGAAGGTTTTCGCAAGATGCTCGAACAGGAGAGCGACCTCGAAGTGGTGGGCGAGGCGCAGGACGGGCGGCAGGCGGTTGCCATGGCGAAGAAGCTTTGTCCGGCGGTGGTGTTGATGGATATCGCCATGCCATTGCTGAATGGATTGGAGGCCACGCGTCAGCTGGTGAAGGAGTTGCCGGCCACGAAAGTGCTGATTCTTTCCGCCCATAGTGATGATGCGTATGTGCAGAACGCCACGGAATCCGGCGCGGTGGGGTTCCTGCTCAAGCAGGCGTGCGCCCATGATGTGTGCCGGGCGATTCGCGAGGTGCAGAAGGGCAACACGTTTTTCAGCGCCCCGGTCGCCAGACGGCAAGCCCGGCTGAATCCGGCGTTGCCGACTCGCAGTGGAGCGCTGCAAAAAAAGACGGCTCACCTGACGTCTCGTGAGATGGAGGTGTTGCAACTCATCGCGGAAGGCAAGGCCAACAAGGAGACCGCCGGGTTGCTCGGCATCGGGATGAAGACGGTGGAGAAGCATCGCGAGCATTTGATGCAGAAACTCGACATCCACGACACGGCCGGATTAACCCGCTACGCGATCAGCGCGGGTATCATCGAGAGCAGCGTTCAAGTGACGATCGTTTAGGGCAGCGGCACGCCGGGGCATTCAGTTTCAGCGAAGCGTGCGATTCGGGCGCGGCGAATGTGAAGAGCGTCGGCTGCTGGTGGGGAGAACACCCCATGGCACCGGGAACGGTTTCGCCGTAACCATGTCGCCATGCAAGAGAATGAAGTCTCGCTCCCGGGAGGATTGGTTTACTCGCCCCTTCGATGCCAGGCGAGCCCGCCTCATCGCATCCTGGTGGTTGACGACGACACTGCCATTCGCCAGCTCAATGCAGAGATGCTTTTGCGTTCAGGTTATGACGTGAAGATGGCGGAGGATGGCGCCGACGCCTGGAATGTCCTGGGGAAGGAGCAGTTTGATCTCATGATCACCGACCACAACATGCCGAAGGTGACCGGCGTGGAATTGCTGAACAAACTGCACCGAGCGCGGATGGTGTTGCCGGTGATTATGGCCACCGGGACCTTTCCTCATCAGGAGTTTGCCCGGCGTCCGTGGCTCCGTGCGCCCGCCACCTTGCTCAAGCCTTACACGGTCGGCGACATGCTGAAGACGGTGAAGGATTTGTTGTGCGGGGCTGCGGTGGCAGGCGGAGGTGCCTCGTCGTCGTCCCAATGGCAGAACGCGGCATCGCCAGACGGCTTGCAGGTCTGACAAGTGAGCAGGGGGAAGTTCGTGTTCCAGTTCGAGTTGGTTGGATTAGGGACGGTTTGAGGAAGGAGATTGTTTCCATGGGGTGAACACCCCATAGCGTCTGCGGCGGGGTTCGTGATTCTCTCCGCCATGCACAAAAACACCCGCCACGAACGGAGTGGTTTGGTCGCGGCGACACCGTCATCCGACAAAAGGAGGCTCCCCATCCGATGGCAGGAAAGCCGAGCTGAAACCATCGCCATTCACCGCAAGCATTACGGCTTGGACCGCTGCGTCTTCTGGTTCGGCATCAAGCAAGCGGGCTCTTCGAGGAGCGGGCGAAGCACGGAATATCCCACAGAGTAGAGCCGACCCGGCGATTCAGGTGGGGTGAATACCCCATATCGCCGGGCGCATTCGGAGCCCTAAGATTTTGTCATGAACATCAGCAAACAGACCGCAATTCACTCAAACCTATGTCCCTAATCTCTGTCGTAGTTACCTTGATCGTCGTCGGTGTGTTGCTGTGGCTGGTCAACACCTACATCCCGATGGACGGGAAGATTAAAAAGATCCTCAACATCGTCGTGGTGATCTGTGTCGTCATCTGGCTGCTCTACGCCTTCGGCATCATCAGCCGTGCGGGCGATATCCGCGTTCCACAGGTTTAGTGCATCCCGCGCCATCCCACCAACACCAGTCCTCATGATACCGAACCACGCGCTCTTCATCGAAGCGATCAACGAAAAGAAGAAAGTCAGACTGAAGATGTATTCCGTTGCGGACAGCGGAGTCGTCGACCGCGTCTGCGCCCCGATGGACTACGGTCCGGGATTGACCCACAAGGATGGCTTGAACCGCTACTGGCTCTGGGATTGCACGAATAATGCCGGGCCGCATGCCCTCGGCTTGTTGCCGCAGGAGATTGTTGATCTCCAAATGCTCGGGGAAGTCTTTGATCCGGCCCAGTTCACAGATCGTCCGGCCAAGTGGTTCACACCGCGAGATTGGGGCTCGCAGTCGTGAAGGTGGTTGATCGGACCGTGTCGAATCGGGGATCGGCGAGGCGGATTCTTCTCGCCGTGACATTGGGTAAATTCCGATCGCCATGCCGACACGTCACTTCAAAACCCTGAGATGATGACGTCGTTCCTCCAGAAGCTTCTCCGTGTCGGCGTGATCATCGAGGCGATGTTCAAGTGGGTGTGGGAAGGAATCGCGCCGATCTTCTTTTCCAAAGATGAAGCGGCTCGCCGGGCTTCCGGAAAGTTTGAGCGCCTCAAGCGACAGGAGTTCGAAGCCGAGCGCCTGGATCGATTGCGGCACCCCGAGAATTATCAGGGCAGGTGAGGCAGGCAGAGGAGGTAGTGACGCGGCGGGCTTCGCCCGGAGATCCGCGAGTTCAATCGTGATTTCGGAAAGCGTCGTCAGGGTTACACCCCATAGCGGTCTCTCCTCGCGCCGCCTACGGTGCATGCTCTGAGAAGGGAAGTCTCTCTTCGAAGAAAACCAATCACGGAAGAATTTTTATGAAACGACAACTTCGGATCATTTCCACAGCCACCGCCGCGTCTCTGATGGCGTTCGCCGCCCTCGGACAGGAGACGACCGACAGCAAAACCAACGACACCGCCGTTGCCCAGCAGCGCAGCATCCGCGCGATGCGCGCGGAGCAATTGGGCCGAGCAGAGAGAGCCAGTGTGCTGACCGGAATGCACGTGGAGAACTATGATGGAATTAAGCTGGGCAAGGTGAACGACATCGCGGTCGATCTGGAAACGGGACGAATCGTTGAGGTCGTTCTCTCAACCGGCGGCTTTGCCGGAGTCGGCGAGATGATGGTCCCGATTCCTCCCGGCGCCCTGCATCACGATGTGACGAACAAGGTCCTGCACCTGAAGGCTGACAAGGAGAAGCTTACTGCGGCGCCGCGCTACGGCATGTCGAACTGGGCGGACCTCGGCCAGTCGAACCGGTTGGCGGAGGTTTACCGTTACCATGGACAGGAACCGTACTTCGCCGCGGTGTATCAACCGAACTTGGGACCCGATCCGTCGGCGCGCCTGGGCTACGTTCAACGAGCGACCAAGCTCATGGGCGTTGAAGTAAAGAATGTGCAGAGCGACAAGCTTGGAGAGGTGGAAGATCTCGTGGTGGATCTGCCGGCGGGCCGTGTCATCTCGGTGGTGGTTTCCTCAGGTGGTTTCCTCGGATTTGGCGAGGAGCTGAGCGCGGTTCCGTCCGCGGCCTTTCAGTTCAATTCCGAGAACAAACACCTGGTGCTGGATGCTTCGAAGGAATCGTTGAGCAAGGCTCCGCACTTCAAGTCCAGCGAGTGGCCCGACTTCAGCGAGCCTAGTTACGCGAGCGGAGTCTACCGCGCTTTCCAGGTTGAGCCCTACTTCACGACGAACTCGACCGCCGAAGGTGGTGAGACTGCACGCGTCAATCGCGACCTCGCGCAAAAATCTCTGACTCCGCTGGATCAAGGCAACAGTCAGGCGGATATCGATACCACCGCCCAGATTCGCAAAGGAATCATGGCGGGCAAGGAGATGTCAGTGAACGCCAGAAACGTGAAGATCATCACGAACAAGGGGCAGGTGACGTTGCGTGGGCCGGTTGACAGCGCAGAGGAGAAGCGGCTCATCGGCGTGATCGCCATCGACATCGCCCAAGTCGGTAACGTGGACAACCAGCTCGTCGTGAAATGAGGGGACGTTTCCGTCTCCATTCATCCATCCATTCAACAACCAACAGGAAAGCAAAACATCATGTCAAAGAAATCTGTATTCTGCATCGCCACGTCGCGCGAACAGGCCGATCAAATCGTCGATAACCTGAAGACGGCGAACTTCTCCAACAACGACATCTCCGCGCTGTTTGCGGACAAGGGAACCACCCATGAGTTCGCTCATGAGAAAAACACGAAGGCTCCGGAGGGCGCGGTCGCCGGTGCCGGAACGGGCGGAGTGATTGGCGGCGCGCTCGGCTGGATCGCCGGGATTGGCGCGCTGGCGATTCCGGGAGTTGGGCCGTTCATTGCCGCCGGGCCGATCATCGGCGCCTTGAGCGGAGCGGCCGTGGGCGCGACCGTCGGGGGAATTGCCGGCGGCTTGATTGGTCTCGGCATTCCCGAGATCGAGGCCAAGCGTTATGAAGGGAAGCTCAAGGCGGGAAACATTCTCATTTCGGTCCACACGGAAAGTGGTGATGAGATAAACCGAGCGAAGAAGATCTTCACCGAGGCCAAGGCTCACGACATCTGCAGCGCTGCGGAAGCGTCGTCGCCCAAGGAAAAGGCAACCGAACGCGGCACGCGTCCGGTCGATGCGGACTACGTCGGCCCGCGCATGTAACTGGCAAAGATTCTCCTGCGACCTGATTGAATGGGTCGCGGGAGCACCTCGAATTGATCACCACTCAACGATGGAACGAAAATGAAAACACTTAAGAATCTTTTTCTGAACGAACTCGCCGACATGTATGACGCCGAGCGGCGCGTCGTCAAAGCCTTGCCGAAGATGGCCAAGGCGGCCACTTGCGAGGAGCTCAAGAATGTAATTCACGCTCACACTAAGGAGTCGGAAGGACACGTGACGAAGCTCGACCTGGTCTTCCAGGCCTTCGATGAGAAGCCGCGCCTCAACAAATGCGAGGCCACGGTGGGACTTCTCGAAGAAGGAGATGAAGTCATGGTGGAGTTCAATGGCTCGCCCGCCATCAACGCCGCCCTGGTCTCCATCGCGCAGAAGGTGGAGCACTACGAGATGGCGTCCTACGGCTGTCTCCAGGAATGGGCGGGATTGCTCGGCAATAAGAAGGCGGCCGATCTCCTCCAGCAAATCCTGGCGGAAGAAAAGGCGGCGAATGAAACGCTGACCAAGCTGGCGCGCGCCACGTGCAATCGAGAGGCGCTGGGCGAAGGTGAGGCGAGTCCCAAAGCGAAAGTGGAGGCGAAGCTCCCGAGTCCTGTCCGGGGCATTCGTCCGGCAAGCGGATCTCCGGATCGCGAGAAGGTGGCATCACGCAAGTGAAACGAATCCTGCAACCGGCGGCCGCCGGTTGCAGGAATTTTGGTCAGCATCAGAAGTTTCCAACCGGGACTCCACCTATGAAACACAATCACAACCATGACAACGCGCCGTCTGCAGCTCCTCAGCTCACGCCGGTGCATTTTGAGTTCACGCATCCGACAGCGGCCGCCGTTTTCGTGGCAGGCGCTTTCAATGACTGGCAGCCCAAGGCCAAGCCGCTGCACTTGACGGTGGACGGGCGCTGGCTGAAGGACACCGTTCTTTCTCCGGGGTATTACGAATACTGTTTCGTGGTGGATGGACAGTGGGTAGCGGATCCGCTGGCCAAAGAGAATGTCCCAAATCCGTATGGTGGCAGGAACTCGGTCCTGCGGGTGGCAGATTCGCCGGAAGCCACTCATCTCTTCGAAGCCGAAAATCTTCCTTTGAAAACGACACACAACTGAATCTCAACACTCATGAACCAACAGAACCAATCGGCCGTCAACCAACTGGGCACCGTCGCCGACGAAGCGCTCTCCTTAATCACAGCCACTGCGGATATCGCCGGCGAGAAGGTCTGCGAAGCCCGAAAACGCCTCGCTGCGGCGCTCGATAGCGGCAAGGTGATCGCAGGCCGCGTCCGCGACAAGGCAGTCGAGCAAGCGAAGGTGGCCGATCACACCATCCGGGAAAATCCTTATCAATCCATCGCCATCGGCGTGGCGTTGGAGCAGTGATCGGCTACTTGTTGGCCCGCCGTTGCTCGCACAAGGATTAGGCAGATTGCCGGTCAGCAGCATTCGACGCCTTTGACGGTCCCATTTCCGGATCGCCAGAGGCGTACGAATGCAAACTCTATTAAATGCGGCCGAGGAGAATCAGCACGACCAGAATGACCAGAATCATTCCAAGCGCACCGCTGGGAAAGTAGCCCCAGCTGCGGCTGTGCGGCCACGCGGGAACTGAGCCGAGCAACATCAGGACTAGCAACACGATTAAGATGGTTCCCAACATAAGTTTCCTTTCGGGGAACGGAGTCCCCCGGGCGATGTCTCCGTAGCGTTTCCATTCGTGGATGCTGCCGTGTCGGCCGGGGCTACCATTCCTGCCGATGCATCCTCGCTCAAATGTAACGTCAGCGATATGGGGTGAAACCCGGCCGTCGTGAATCTTCTTGAGCGGTGGTAATGAGGGGACGACATTGGGGTCATTGTTCGAGAACGTTCCAACAATTGAGCCGCTCCTGCTGACCACTGCGAGGGTATCGACCTTTGACGGGGATCGGCCGCTCACGGGTGCGAGTGGGTTTTTCTTTGAGCGAGACAACCGAATCTTCCTCGTCACCAGTGGACATGTCGTGCATGAGGCGCCAAGCAAGCATTTCCCCAATCGCCTCGAGATCGAGCTGCACACCGACGCCCGGAATCTCACGCAATCGATTGGACTCTCCGTGATGCTTTACCGGAATGGAAAGAGCGTCTGGCGTCAGGGCAAAGATGCGGGCGGGGAGATCGATGTTGCGGTGGTCGAACTTGACCGGTCCGCGCTGCCGCCGACCGTGGTGTTGCAGTGTTTCACGCCGGGGCATCTTCAGCATTCGTTGCACGAAGTGGAGGTCGGAACCTCACTGTTGATTGTCGGCTTTCCGTTGGGCTTCCACGACGCGTTGCATCATCTCCCGGTCGTGCGTCAGGCGGTAATCGCCTCGTCCTTTGGCCTGCGCTTTCAAGGGCTGGGCTATTTCCTCACCGATGCGCGGACCCACCGTGGTACGAGCGGCGCCCCGGTGGTGATGCGCAGCGCCAATGCCGATTCGCGGCTGCCCTGGAAACTGCTGGGCGTTCATTCTGCTCGCATGGACATGGGGACCCGTGATCTACGACTGGACGAATCCCTCGGACTTAACTGTGCGTGGTATGCGGACATCCTGCTCACGCTGACCAAGTAGGCCGTTGGCGTAGCCGGCACGGAATTGATTGGAGTGGAGGGATCCGGAACAGGATAGGGGTGAACACCCCATGGTGTTGGATGACGGTCGCACTCTATCGTTGCGACATGAAGCCCAAGCATTCTTCCCCCAACCAAAACACCAGAACGTTCCTTTCAGCGGAAGCCGCGACGTCCATTGACTTCAACCAAAGTGAACCTGCTTTCGCCCTGTCGGACGATGACGTCGCGATGCGAGCCTACCTGAACTATGTCAGCAACGGCTCGCAGCCGGGTCACGACGTGGAGCACTGGCTCGCGGCGGAGACCCAATTGCTGGCGGAGTTGAGTGGCGCCATTTCGCCCGAGTATCACGAGCGAACCTGAGCTGCGCCGTTCTTTGCCAACGACACCCAAGGACAATCTATGAATGCTACCCAAAATCCAAAACCCGAGGCCCCCAAGATGTATGAGACTGAGAACGACATCTCGTTGCAGCGACGCTCGGAGCTGAACCTGTTGATGAATCAACGTCTGGCGTGCGCGGTGGATCTGCAGATGCAGATGAAGCAGGCGCATTGGAATGTAAAAGGTCCCAGCTTCATCGGACTGCACGAGCTCTTCGACAAGATCGACGAAGCCGTGGAGGCCTATGTCGATTTGATTGCCGAGCGCATTGTGCAGCTGGGCGGAGTGGCGGAAGGCACCGTGCGTGTGGCGGCGTCGCGCACGAGACTGCGTGAGTATCCTCTGGAGATCGCGGACGGGATGGCCCATGTCGAGGCCGTGGCAGGGGCGTTGTCCACTTTCGGCGCGGCGGCGCGGAACACGATTGAAGAGGCCAACGCCCTCGACGACGCCGATACGGCGGATCTCTTCACGGAGGTTTCTCGTGGCATCGATAAATGGCTGTGGTTTGTGGAGGCCCATTCACAGGCACCGAAGTAACGACCGTAATCCATTTCCAAAATGAAGAAGCATTCGGCATCCAAAAAGATTCTACATCAGGCGTCCTCTGGCTCGAAGGCGGTGGCTCCGACTCCGAAGCCCGCCAAACGGGAGAACACTTTCTCCCAATCGCGTGACAACCGGGAGGATCGCGCGACGCGGCAGGCGAAGACGGTTCATCATCCACAGTCCCTGCCATCCGCGCGCTGAGGTTCCCTTTATGAAAACGAATCCACTGAAAGAAGGCGCGTTGACCGAGAACTCTGCCGGGATCGGTACGGTCACCCGAGAAATGGTGCAGAAGCGGGCCCAGGAACTTGCCGCCATCGATGGACGGAACGCCCAGCAAGTTACGAAGGCTGATTGGGAGCTGGCGAAGCAGGAATTAATGGGCGAGCCGAGTTCCGATCCCACGGAGGCGGCGCTCGAATCGGCGCCGGAATCTGATCGCTGGAATCCAGTGGCTGTTTCGACCGGACGCTCGCTGCCGGTGGCCGGAAGTGAAGACGAGGACGCCGAGGGTCGCAGCGACAATGAGCGTCTGGTCAATGAAGGTGTTGCCGAAGCCGGTCATGAACAAATGCGCCTGGCCGCGGAAAAGCGCGAACAGGAGGGGGCGTGAAAACGCTGGCACGTATGGCGTTGGCGGGAGCGGAGACCGACGCTCCGCTCGCACCGATTCGGACCGAGTCGATCAGCGCCTTGATTGCCCGGCAGCCGTTCTTCAAAGGCTTGGCCGCGGAGCATCTTGATACGCTCGCCGAATCCGCGATGGAGATGGAGTTCGTCGCAGGCCAGTCCATCTTTGACGAGGGAAGTCCGGCGAATCGCTTCTACCTGATCTTGGAAGGTCGGGTGGTTTTGGAATCCGAGGTAAAGGAGCATGAATGCCTTCCGATTCGGGTGCTCGGAAGGGGCGATGCCCTGGGCTGGGCGTGGCTGGTGCCGCCGAACCTTCTTCACTTCTCCGCTCGCGCGCTGGAGCCCACGCGAACCATCTTCTTCTACGGAACTCGTCTACGCGAACAGTGCGGGCAGGATCACGAACTAGGTTATCAGCTTTTAACCAGAGTCATGGAGGTGGTCGTGCAGAATCTTAACGCAATCCAGGAGCGCCTGGTCGAGTGCGCGGATCCTGCCAAGTTTTCCAATCCCCGACTTTCCGCCTTGCTGAAGGCATGACGGTCTAAGCTGACGAGGGTGATATCTGACGAGCATCGCCCGGAAACAAAGTGTGCCGTCCATCCTGACCATCAACGGTGGTTCCTCTAGCATCAGGTTTGCGATCTATCGGGCCGCCGAGCCGTTGCAACGTGTGTTGGAGGGGAAGATTGACCGGATCGGTTTAAGTGGGACGAATCTGACTTTCGCCAATCTGATCAGCAGGCGGCCGGCAATTGAGTCAATGGTCGTTCCGCAGCACCAGTCGGCTGTGGGATTCCTGATCGACTGGCTTGAGGCGCGGGCGGAATTTTCGAACGCCAAAGCCGTGGGCCATCGCATCGTTCACGGCATGCAGCACAGCCAGCCGGAGCTCGTCTCCCCGGAGTTGTTGCGGGAGTTCCATCGCATTAGTCCGTACGATCCCGAACATCTGCCGAGGGAGATCGAGCTGATCGAAACTATTCTTCAGCGACACCCACAAATGCCGCAACTGGCCTGCTTTGATACGGCGTTTCATCACGCGATGCCCCGCGTGGCGAAGCTCCTGCCGATTCCGCGGCGCTTCGATGCGAGGGGAATTCAGCGCTACGGATTCCATGGTTTGTCCTACGAGTATTTGATGGAGGAACTGGTGCGCCTGGGTGACCCGGCGGCCAAGAACGGCCGGGTGATCCTCGCGCATCTCGGCAATGGCGCGAGCCTGGCCGCGGTCCGTGACGGTCAGAGCATTGACACCAGCATGGGATTCACGCCGACGTCTGGTCTGGTGATGAGCACGCGGTCGGGAGATCTGGATCCCGGCCTTGCGCCGTATCTCGCGCGAACCGAGCAGATGTCCACGGCCGAGTTCTACGCGATGGTGAGTCGCGAATCGGGTATGCTCGGCATTTCGGAAACCAGTTCTGACATGCGTGACCTGCTCGCCCGGGAAGCCGACGACGTCCGGGCCGCGGAAGCCGTGGACTTGTTCTGCTATCAGGCGAAGAAGTGGATCGGTTCCTACGCCGCTGCGCTCGGTGGACTGGACACACTGGTGTTCACTGGAGGCATAGGGGAGAACTGTCCGTCCGTTCGCGCGCGCATCTGTGACGGCCTTGGCTTCCTGGGGATCGATCTGGATGAATCCGAGAACGCCGCCAACGCTCATGAGATATCCAGGACAAACGGCCGCGTCTCAGTCCGCGTCGTTCGCACGGATGAGGAGTTGATGATCGCGCGGTCGGTTGCAGGGATTGAAATCGACGGAGCGCCGCTGTTTCGCTCTTCGGGTTTCACCCCATGGCGATGATGGGAACATTTCGTCAAGGTGGTCTTCTAATGACAAATGCCAATTCCTCACGGCCCACCACAACTTCGATCGTGGGTCATCTGAAATTCCTCGTCCCCGCAATAGCGGCGCTGACGCTGTTGAGTTCGACCGGATGCCGGACCACGAACGTGAGCGACAAGGGTGGGGTCGTCACGTTGAACGAACAGTTCAGCATTACGGTGCCGGCCGAGATTTCCCTCAAACAAGGTTCAGAAGTGCCGCTCAACATCGTCCTGAACCGAGGCGCTTACTTTAAGCGTGACGTCCAGCTGGAAGTGAAAGCGAACGGGGTCATGGTGACTCCCGGCTCCCTTCTCGTCAAAGCGAGCGACAAACCGGAAATTCAGTTGAAACTGGCCGCGGCGCGGGAAGCGGCGTTGGGGGACTACCGAGTTTCGGTGACGGGCACGCCCGCCACCGGCAAGCCGGCCGCCGCCTTGGTCATCGTCAAAGTTCTCGCTCAATAGAATGCCCGGGAATTTGGCTTCCGGTCGCCTTTGTCCTCATTGGCAAGGCGGTTGGGAACAGCCTGTGGTGAACGCAAAATTGTCGTCGAGGGCGGTTGGGATTTCCTTCGCTGTGGTGACCGACTCTCGACCAACGAAAAACTGATCATGCTCAACAAACTTGGATCTCTGAAAGGATACAAACTCAACGCTGTTGATGGTGAGTTGGGTGAAGTCGACGAATTCTATTTTGACGACCAGCATTGGACTATTCGCTATCTGGTGGCTGACACCGGAACGTGGCTGACTGGAAAGCAGGTCCTCATTTCCCCGTATGCGATTGGCAGCGTCATTCATCACGGAAAGATCCTCTCGATCGACCTGACGAAGAAACAGATTCAGAAGAGTCCTTCGTTGGACGCTCATTTGCCGGTGTCCGGACAGTTCGAGGAATCCTACTACGGTTACTACGGCTGGCCCATGTATTGGGACGGTCCCTACATGTGGGGTTCATATCCGCAGCTGGTCCGCGATCGCGCCAAATGGACAAACCCTGGCACCAGGGTGAAATCGTGGGAACGTCATCTCCGCAGCAGCCGGGAGGTTGCCGGTTACAATATCGAGGCCTTGGACGGCGAGGTCGGACACGTGGAGGACTTCGTCGTGGACGACGAGACGTGGGCGATTCGCTATCTGATCGTGGCGACAAAGAACTGGTGGCCGGGGAAGAAAGTTCTCGTGTCACCGCAATGGATCGAACGGGTGAGCTGGAGTGAATCGAAGGTCTTTATCAATTTGTCCCGCGAAACCATCAAGCAGTCGCCGGAGTACAGTGAAGAAGCCCTGCTGTCCCGTGACTACGAGACCAGCCTGTATCGCCACTACAA
The DNA here is from genome assembly GCA_016713365.1 of Verrucomicrobiota bacterium. Lineage (GTDB taxonomy): Bacteria > Verrucomicrobiota > Verrucomicrobiia > Limisphaerales > JADJPG01 > JADJPG01. The sequence continues at coordinate 29,051 of JADJPG010000052.1, forward strand.
TCGCAAGAGTTACTGGATCGATGAACTGGCTGCGGTGTAAATCGAAACAACGATAGCGAAGGAGCCCTCCATGAAAGATCCCGTTTACAAACTTATCGAACTGACCGGCACATCCACGAAATCGATCGACGATGCCACGGAAAAAGCCATCAAGCGTGCCGGCAAGACTGTCCAGAAGCTCAGCTGGTTTCAGGTGACGGAGATCCGGGGCTCCATCGAAAAGGGAAAGGTGGGGCGCTGGCAGGTGACCATGAAGGTCGGATTCTCCGTGGAGAGTTGACCGAGCATCTGCACGGGTCACGGAAGCTGCCGAGGCTGCCTGTTCCTGCCGTTTCAGAACCGCCAGGACGCGTGCCCTTCGGCGATTCTCAATGCGCTCCGCGATCTATGCCTGGACTGGCTTCTTGAGCATGTGCGAGCAATTGGTCGACTCTAACATTCGCGTCGTAATTGTCGTGGATCTCATGCGACTGCAACCGGAGCGCGAACATGCCGCTACGAATTTATCTCATTCGACATGGCGAAACCGAGTGGTCGCGCTCGGGGCAATACACGGGTCGCACCGATCTTCCGTTGACCGCGCGCGGTGAAGTCATGGCGAGGGAACTCGGTTTGCGCCTTCGCGACATCCCTTTCAGCCGCGTCCTGACCAGTCCCCTGCAACGTGCGCGGCGGACCTGTGAGTTGGCCGGGTTAAACGTGGCGGCGACGGTTGAACATGACCTCGCGGAATGGAATTACGGCGACTACGAAGGGCAGCACTCCGCGGCCGTTCACGAGGTGCATCCTGATTGGAATTTGTTTCGCGACGGTTGTCCTCGGGGCGAAACGCCGATGGAAGTTTCGGTTCGCGCGGACCGGCTCATCGCGAAACTTCGGACATTGGATGGAAACGTCGGGCTGTTTTCCCATGGTCATTTTGGACGCGCCCTTGCCGCGCGGTGGATTGGACGGCCCATCGCAGAAGCGCGCCATTTCCTGCTCGGCACGGCGTCGCTCAGCGTTCTCGCCTATGAACATGAACGGACAGATTCGCCCGCCATCGCGCGGTGGAACGTGAGTTCGGGAGACTTTCCCGCCACGACGGAGCGGGAGATTCCGCCCAAGCCAATTCAATCGTGAACTCAACCGTCCGCTCACCGCCAGCCTCTGCATCTTCCGCGCCTGCCAGCGACGCGTGGCACGCCCAGCCAGGTGAATCCGTTTCGCAGCAACTGCGCTCCACTGCGTCCGGACTCGCGGCGGAGGAGGCTGCGAAACGCCTGGCGACGGATGGACGAAATGAACTGAAGGAGGCCAGCCGGTTCAGTCCGTTCCGGGTGTTGGTCGATCAGTTCAATAGCCTGATGATCTGGATCCTCATCGCAGCCGGTGTGATCTCGGGCATCGCTGGGGAGGCAGTGGACGCCATGGCGATTCTCGCAATTGTCCTCATCAACGCGGCGATTGGATTTTATCAGGAGTTCAACGCTGAGAAATCCATTGCCGCCCTCAAGCAGATGACGGCGCCGCAGGCGAAGGTCAGACGTGACGGGCAGGTGGTCTTGATCGCCGCTGTGGAAATTGTCGCGGGCGACATCCTTGTCTTGGAGGCGGGCGATCTGGTGGCGGCTGACGCTCGTCTTCTGGAGGCATCGTCGCTCAAGTGCATCGAATCGGCGCTGACCGGCGAATCGGAGACGGTGACCAAGCACGCCACGACGTTGAAGGACGCGAAGGTGCCGCTGGGTGACCGAACGAACATGGTGTTCATGGGCACCAGCGTGGCGGCGGGAACAGGGTTGGGTGTCGTCGTGGCGACTGCGATGAAGACGGAGCTGGGCCGAATCGCCGGATTGATCGTTGAAGCCGGAGCGGAGGAGAAGACGCCGTTGCAGCAGAAGCTCAATGCGTTTGGACGCGTCCTCGTCTGGGCGACGCTGGGGATCATTGCCCTGTTGTTCGTGCTGGGGCTGCTGCGCGGGACGGCGCCTTTGGAGTTGTTCCTGACTTCCATCAGCCTTGCGGTGGCGGCGGTGCCCGAGGGATTGCCGGCGGTGGTCACCGTCGCGCTCGCGCTGGGAGTGCGTCGCATGGCCCGCCGCCGCGCGCTGGTTCGCAAACTTGCCGCTGTTGAAACGCTCGGCTCCACCACGGTTATCTGCACGGACAAGACCGGCACTTTGACGGTGGGCGAGATGACCGTGCGGGCGCTTTACGTTGCGGGTCAGCATTATGAAGTCACCGGTGAAGGCTACGGGCCGGAGGGAGGAGTGTTCGTTGCCGGGCAGAAGGCGAATGCGACGCAAGCCCCGCCCTTGCTGGAACTGGCGACGGTTCTTCTTGCCTGCAACAACGCGCATCTGGTGCTGGAAAAGGGAGCGTGGAAAGTCATCGGCGATCCGACCGAGGGAGCGTTGTTGGCAGCCGGCGGCAAGGCGGGCGGCGATCAGAAACGCATCGAGAAGGAGTGGCCCAAGCGAGGCGAGATTCCGTTCGACTCGGATCGAAAGCGCAGTTCGGTGATTCGCCAGGTGGCGGAAGGGAAGTTGCGGAGCTTCACCAATGGCGCACCTGGGCCGTTATTGAAACGTTGCACCAGCGTCTACACGGCGACCGGAGTGCGGCCGCTGACGGAGCACGATCGCGCACACATCCTGGCGCAGACTTCTGCCATGGCGAAGCAATCCCTGCGGGTGCTGGGTTCGGCTTATCGAAACTTGGATGGTTCTGCCACCACGGGATTCACAGCTGAGTCTGTGGAGCACGAACTCGTCTTCGTCGGTCTCTCGGGAATGCACGATCCGCCCCGGCCAGAGGCCAAGGTGGCGGTCGCGACATGCCGCTCCGCTGGCATTCGCGTGGTGATGATCACCGGTGATCATCCAGAGACGGCGACGGCCATCGCTCGAGACCTTGGCATCACTTCCGTAACGGACCGCGCCGTGACGGGCATTGACCTCGATCAGATGTCTGAGGACGTGCTTCGCCAGCGAGCGCCAACAATCGCTGTGTATGCGCGCGTTACTGCTGAACACAAGCTGCGCATTGTCCGCGCTTTGAAGGCGAACGACGAAATCGTGGCCATGACAGGCGACGGCGTGAACGACGCACCTGCGATCAAGGGCGCCGACATCGGCATCGCGATGGGTAAATCAGGAACGGAAGTCACCAAGCAGGCGGCGGACATGATTATCACCAACGATAACTTCGCCACCATCGTTGCGGCCATGGAGGAAGGGCGCGGCATCTACGACAACATCCGGCAGACGCTGCAATACCTGCTGGCGGGGAGCACGGGCGAACTGTTGCTCATGACTCTCTGTGTCGTCATTGGAATGCCGATTCCATTGCTGCCCATTCATCTGCTGTGGATCAATCTGGTGACTGACGGACTTCCTGCGCTCTGTCTTGCGACCAATCCGATCGACGCGGACGTAATGAAGCGCCCGCCGCGGGCCGGTGCCGAGCGGTTCACGAACCGGCGATTTCTCCGCTCGATGCTCTTCACCGGGTGCCTCACTGCTGCCGTGGCGTTCGGCGTCTACTTTTATGCGTTGCGGACGGGAACGGTGGAGACGGCCCGCACGTCCGCGTTCTCCGTGCTGGTGTTTGCGGAGTTATTCCGGGCCTTCGGAGCGCGGAGCGAAACCAAGCCGCTCTGGCGCATCACGCCGTTCTGGAACTTCAATCTGGTGCTGGTGGTGGTCGTCTCCGTGGTTCTCCAGGTGGCGAGTCAACACACGGCGTTTCTCGGACGCGTGTTGAAGACGTCCTATCTGCCGCTTGTCGATTGCCTCTGGTTCTTCGCGCTGGGAAGCATCCCGCTTCTGGTGCTGGAGGTCGTGAAGGTGGTGCGGATTCGAATCGCCAAGAAATAGCCGGGAACCAATCGAGGTTTGCTCTCGCTTCGGTGGGTAGGGATACACCCCATGGCAGATGGGCCGGTCTGCGGATTAGCTTTTTTCAAAGCAGTGGTGACTACCCGTGCTCGGCCGGTCCGACAGTGTCGCGCGTTTGGGATGTCATCCGGTGTGCATTTATGACGACGGAAAAATCCAACCTCATCCTCACCCGACTCGAATCTGGTTTCCGCGCGAACGCCGCCACGCTTCAGGCGCTGGAGAAGGATCTGGCCGCGACGATGACGATGGCGCGCGAGGCCGGCAGCAGGCTGGCTCCGTCGCAGAGCTGGAACGCAGCGTGGCAGAGGAGTTGGGATGCGGTGATGGAGAGCGTCCACTGCATCAATGATCATTTGGTGGGGATTGGAGATATGATGACCGGCAGCGATGCGGATCGTATTGGCAGCGCCCTGGCGATCTGGGAATCGGCTCAACTGGAGGACGCCAAACTGTTGGCTGCCTTGCGAGGTATACGACTTCAGGCGGGTGAATTGGAGGCTCCATCCCGCAAGGAGTGGAACCAGCTGGCTCGAGTCATCGAATCACATTTGGAAACGATTCACACGAGTGCTCAGGCGCTGCGCGTCAAATTGGAGTTTTTGAAGAAGCACTCAGCCGAGGAGGTGGAGCACCTCGTGGAGAACATGCGGACAAGGCTACTGACCCAGACCCGTGGCACACAGGTTTCCGCTGAGCCGTTTGATCGAGACTATCGTAACGCTGTGCTTGAGCGCGAAAAGGACCAGCACGTCTTCACCGGATTTCTGGATGTCGTCAAAGCTCTCTCGCTCTGGGTCGAGTCGCCGGATGAGCGAATGCGAAAGAATCGTTCTCTCACGCTGGATGAAGCATAGCATTGCGGATTGCCCGGCAGGGGTTGGTTGGGGAGACCTTCAATCGTTTGCGATCTGTGCGCTACGCCAACGTCTTGGGACGTTGCTCGCTCTTCTGTTTGCAGCGTGCCTGCCTGCCTTCGCGCAGTCCGAGGTAATCAGTCGAACCTCCAGTGATACGAATCCAGTGGCGTCATCGGCACCCCTTGAGCAAACGGATTCCTTGGAACGGGCCTGGACGGAAGCCATCGCTTCGGCTCACCGGCTCAAAGCCAGCCACAAGTCCAGCGAAGCGGCACACGAAAGTTTCCGTGCAATCAAGGCCACACGCTACGCGACCGTCACCGCCCAGGGCGGACACTTCTGGCTGGATGAAGCGCCGTCGGCTGTTGTGAGTGTACCAGGGTCGTCGGGATTGCCCGTGGTGCTGGACGATCAGTTCTGGGCTGGTCAGGTCACAGCGACGCTCCCGTTGTTCACGAGTGGACGAATTCGTCGTGGCATTGACGCAGCCAAGGCTGGCTGGAAGGCAGCGCAGGCTGAAGAGCACCGCGAGACGCTTGACTTGAAACTGGGTGTCGCCGGTGCCTACGTAAGCGTCCTGCGTGCAAGTCGGGCGGTTCGAGTCGCGGACAGCAACGTGTCCAGTCTAGCGTCGCACTCCCAGAACGTTTCGAATCTCCACGTGCAAGGATTCGTGGCGCGGAACGACTTGCTCGCGTCGCAGGTCGTCCTTGCGGACGCGCGCCAGCGGGAGATTCAGGCCCGCAACGCGCTTGATCTCACCAGCGCCAGCTACAACCGCTTTCTCGTTCGTCCGCTCACCAATGTGGTTCGTCTGGAAGATCTGACTCCTGCGCCTGCGGTGGGTGCGGTGAGCGAGTTGACGACACGAGCCTTCCAGCAACGGCCCGAACTCGTCGTGCTGGCCGAGCAGGCGAATGCGTTGCGCCAGCAAGCCAGAAGCGTTCGGGCCAGCGCGTTGCCGTCCATCGGCGTGAGCGGGGGTTACCTTCATCTGGAGAACAGTTACCTCGAGCGAGATCATGTGTGGATGGCTGGCATCGTTGGGAGCTGGAATTTTTTCGACAGCGGCCTGACGCGTCACAAAGCCCGCGCCGTGGAGGATCAGGCGGATGCTGCCAATGCCATGCGGGCGGAGGCGATGAGCGGTGTGTCATTGCAGGTGCGGCAGGCCTGGCTCGAGGTGGATGAAACTCGGCAGCGGCTGGAGGTCACTCGCGATGCGGTGGCGCAAGCGGAGGAAAATCTGAACGTGGCGCGTGACCGCTACCGCACCGGCACAGGCACAAACACCGAGGTGCTCGACGCTGAGACTTTGCGAGTTCGTTCGCTCGGCAATCACGACAACGCGATCTATGACTCCGTCATGGCTGGACTTCGACTTCGCCGGGCCGTGGGAGATTTGTGAGAGAAAGCCCTTATGCCAGACAGCCCACCAGCAGCAGAAACCAAGCAGCCTCCAACCAAAGAACCGGAATCGTCAGTCGCCGCTCCGGCGGCTTCGCCGGTGGAGAAGAAGCCGAAGACAAAGCGCTATGTTGTGATTGGCGCCGTTGCGCTCCTGCTCGTAGCGGGCGGGCTCATTGCGCTTCGCTTCGTTCATCGCGGTCTGCCCGAGGGATTGATTCAAGCGAACGGTCGTATTGAAGGCGACCGGGTCAGCGTGGCGAGCAAGTTTCCCGGACGGATCGCGCGCTTGCTGGTGCGCGAGGGCGACAGCGTCACCAACGGACAGGTGCTCGCCTTGCTGGAGGACACGCAGCTGCAAGCGAAGGTTTCCCAGGCTCAAGCCGCGGTCACGGCGCTGGCCGCGCAGCTGAAAGCCGCGCAAACCTCGCTCGAAGTCATGAAGCTGGACGTGCCGCTGGGAATTGAGATCGCGGACGCTGGCGTCGCCAAGGCGCGGGCGGTGCTGGCGAAAGCAACCGCCGGCGACCAACAGGCCGGGCGCGACGCGAAACGTTTTCGGGAACTGCTCGCTACGGGCAGCGTGGACAATCATCGAAGCGAGATGTCCGAGCTGGCCGCCACCGCCGCGACCAGCGAACTGGAGGCCGGGCGCACCGGTCTGATCCATGCCGAAAAGCAACTCGCGCAATTCCGTCTCGGCGAAGCGCGCATTCAGGCGCAAAGCGACGGCGTGGCGGCACTTGCGGCCCAGCTGGACCAGGGCCGCGCGGTGCAGGCGGAAGCGGAGAGTGTCTTGCACGATCTGACCTTGGTTGCGCCGATCAGCGGCATCATCACGACCCGCGTGCGTGACACGGGAGAAGTCATCGCGGCGGGTTCGCCGGTGTTCGATCTGGTGAATCTCGACCGGCTCTACCTCAAGGTCTACGTCCCCGAATCGCAGATCGGCAAATTGCGCCTCGACCTGCCTGCTCGCATTCACATCGATGCGCTGCCGGATCAGTCCTTCCCCGCGACGGCCCGCTACATCGCCTCGCGCGCCGAGTTCACGCCGAAGGAAGTGCAGACTCCGGACGAGCGCGTGAAGCTCGTCTATGCGGTGAAGCTCTATCTCACCGAGAATCCCAACCATCGACTCGCGCCCGGCTTGCCCGCCGATGCGGTCATCCGCTGGCAGGAGGGCATTGCCTGGCAAAACCCGAAGTGGTGACCGGCGATGAGTGGGGCGCTTACATCCAGTCTCGAAGTTGTGGTGCAACCTCGCTTCGCATCCGCGAACTCGGCGCCGCGGCCGAGAGCCCGCGAAAATTCATCATCCGTGATTCGCGTCCGCAACTTCGCCAAGAGTTATGCCGGGCATCCGGCGGTGAAGGACATCAGCCTCGAAATCCGGCGTGGCGAAATCTACGGCCTCATCGGCCCGGACGGCGCGGGCAAGAGCAGCCTGATGAAAGCGATTGCCGGCGTGCTGACGTATGATGCCGGTGATGTCGAAGTCTTTGGCCGGCGCATTGACAGCGAGCGCGCCGCCGAACAGATCAAAGGCCGGCTTGGACTCATGCCTCAAGGATTGGGACAGAATCTCTACGGCGATCTCTCCGTCGAGGAGAACATCGATTTCTTCGCGCGCGTGCGCCTCGTGTCCGCGACGGAACTCGCGGAACGCAAGCAGCGCCTGCTGACGATGACGCGCCTCGACGAGTTTCGTTCCCGTCCGATGAAGCAGCTCTCCGGCGGCATGAAGCAGAAGCTCGGACTGGTCTGCACGCTGATTCACGAACCGGAACTGATCATTCTCGATGAGCCGACCACGGGTGTTGATCCGGTTTCGCGTCGCGACTTCTGGGCGATCCTCACCTCGCTGCTCCACGAACGCGGAATCACAGCGCTCATTTCCACGGCCTACATGGATGAGGCGACGCGCTTTCAACGATTGTCGGTCATGTTCGAGGGACGCGCGCTGGCCGAGGGCGAACCGGAGGCCATCGTGCAGCTCGTCCCTGGCACGATGGTGGCCCTGCAGTCCGAACGGCAATCCGCCGCGCTGGCCCGGCTCAAGCAAAGTTTTCCGCAAGTGGATGCCTACGGTGCGTGGATAAAAGTCTTCGTGGAAACCCCGGACGCCGCTGGCGCGCGAGGTGAAATTGAAAAGGCACTCGCAGGAATTCCATCGCGTGACTGGCAGACGAGCGAACCGGAGTTGGAGGATGTCTTCATTGCGTTGCTGCGAAAGAAGGAGGCGGCCGCCAGCTCCAAGGATCAACCCATTCCAACTCCGAGTGGGACCACTGGAGCGGTCGTCGAACCCAGCCTCCCAAAGCCGGCGCGGGGCGAATCAGTCGCCATCGAAGCCAAGGGTTTGGTGCGTGTGTTTGGGGAATTCCGCGCCGTGGATGACGTGAGTTTCCGCGTGCCGCCCGGCGAGATCTTTGGCCTGCTCGGCGCCAATGGCGCGGGCAAGACGACTGTCATCAAGATGTTGACCGGTATCCTGCCACCCACCGGCGGTGAAGGCCGGGTGGCGGGCGCGGACATGCGCTCCGCTGGTCAGGCCATCAAGGAACGCATCGGTTACATGTCGCAGGCGTTCTCGCTCTATCTCGACCTGACCGTGCGGGAGAACATCCGGCTCTACGCCGGAATCTACGGGTTGAATCGGCAGGAGAGCACGGAACGTCTGGCCTGGGTGCTCGGCATGGCGGGTCTGGTCGGCCACGAGAAGGAGCTGGCCGGCAGTCTGCCCATGGGCCTGCGCCAAAGGCTTGCGCTCGGCTGTGCGTTGGTGCATCGGCCGAGCATTCTGTTTCTCGATGAGCCAACTTCCGGAGTCGATCCGGTGGGCCGACGTCAGTTCTGGGAAATTCTGTTTCGCCTCTCGCGTGAGGATGGTGTGGCGATTCTGGTGACGACTCACTACATGGGGGAAGCGGAACACTGTGATCATCTGGCGTTGATGTTTGCCGGACGGGTGGTCGCCGATGCCTCTCCCGCCGCGATGAAGGCGGAAGTCGAGGCCGAGGCCGGGCATCTGTTTGAACTCATGACCGACCAACCGGCGCGGGCGCTGGACTGTCTGGCGAAGAACGGCTTCGCCCAAGGCGCGCTGTTTGGGAAACGCATTCATCTCCTGTGCAAACATCCCGAGCAGGATCGAGAACGCATTCAGCAGCTCCTTTCCGACGCCGGCGTTGCGCTGACTGCATTCACGGCTCGCCCGCTTTCGATGGAAGACGTCTTTGTCTATCGCGTGACCTCGTTGGAAACGAAGGAGCGCGGCGAGGCGGCAGGAGGTCCACCGTGAATCTCCAGCGTGTCATTGCCGTAGCGCACAAGGAGTGGCGCGAGATTGTTCGCGACAGGTTGTTCTTCGCGCTCGCCTTCATCATCCCGACGGTGCTGATGCTGATGTTCGGCTTCGGCCTCTCGCTTGACGTGGAGAACATTCCGATGGCCATCGTGGATCAGGATGGTTCGGCGCTGAGCCGCGACTACGCGCACCGTTTCATCGACTCGCGCTACTTCCATTTCCTGGGTTACTCGCACAACGAACGGGAGCTGACTCCGCTGCTAACCGACAACACCATTCGCGCGGCGATAATCATCCCGGAACATTTTGGGGCGGACTTGCTCGCCGGTCGTCCGGCCCAAGTGCAGACGTTGATTGATGGCACCTTCCCGTT
>JADJPG010000053.1 GCA_016713365.1 Verrucomicrobiota bacterium
CCGTAGCTCAATTGGATAGAGCATTTGACTTCGGATCAAAGGGTTGCAGGTTCAAGTCCTGCCGGGCGCACCAAGGTTGCCAATTTCCCCGAGTTCCCTCAGGCGAATTCGTCACTCGCGAAGTCTACTTTCCCGTGCCCGGGGTGGAATTTCCCGGGCTGGCCGGACCTCGATTTGGCGGTGGTGGTTGAGGTTTGTCTTTCGGAACGAGGGGGGTGACCTGGGCGGCTGGCGATTTCGGCACCACTTCCGTCCCGGCGTTCAGAGAGGCCTGCTTGTTGCGTTGAATCATATCGTAGACTTCCTGGCGGTGTACGGGCAGTTCCGTCGGTGCCTGAATTCCGATCTTCACGGTATCGCGTTCGATGCGAAGGATCTTCACGATGATGCGGCCATCGATGACGATGCTTTCGTTGAGCTTGCGGGATAGGATCAGCATGAGTTTATGCCTGGTAAGTTACACGATGGCGGCAGAGACCGTGCACGGAGATGACTCGGCGCCTGACGAATTCCGTTCCTCAGCAAGCAGGGCCGAGTTGGCTTGCGAGGAAATGATGTGCAGCATTGCTTCCGTCGATTCAAGGGATCGGCGGAGCAGGGTGTGATTGAACTGAAGTCGAACTCGGACGTGTTCGATGAGTTCGTTGATCTCCCGGACCAGGGCCCGCATCAGGGGGCGATAGTTCTCCGGGATCAGGGGGAAGATATTCTGGAACGTTTCGGACTCTGGCTGGCCGAGAGTCCAGGCGAGCTGTCGTTGGAGGTTTTCCCGGTGGGTCCGCGAGGTTGCGAGGATGCCGCGATGCGAATCCAGAGCCCTGCAGGTGTGGGAGAACGAATCGAAGTCGCCGCCGTTCAGGCTTCCCTGCTGAGTCTCCAACAGCGCGAGCATCTCGCCGTATTGCTGTAACTCTTCGCGGAGCGCTTCAATGACTTGTTCGAGTATCGGTGTCATCAATCCATGACTTCGTGGTGTGGTGAACCGCCTTGCCAGACGCGCGATAGTCCTGCGCGGTGACAATTTCCATGGCGGCACCTGTTCTTGTCCGTGACGGCGACAGCTCACCCTCAATCATTCGCGGGTGGGCCGTCAAATCGCCGGTGGCATTCTGCATCGGGATTTCCACGCAGAACTTCCGGCGGCAGGATCCTCCTGCGCGATATGTCATTTCCTCAGGCAAAGTCGGGGTCGTATTTGAGCAGGAAGGATTTGATCGAGAGAATTCCTTGGGCGTGAATCTGGCAGATCCGCGATTCCGTCAACCCAAAGGCTTCCGCGATTTCCCGCAGTCGCATGTCTTCAAAGTAATAAAGTGCGAGCACCTTCCGTTGCATTTCGGGGAGCTCCTGCAGGCGATCTGAAATGACGCGTGCCACTTCCCGGCGGGCGGTGCCGTCCATGGGATCTTCCTGCCGCTGGTCCGCCATGCTGTCGTATTGCGAACTCGAATCGTCGTGATCGTTGCTGAAGGCAGCATCGAGGCAGACGAACGTGGCGGGCCGAATCTCTTCCAGCCACTCCCGGTATTCTGGCACGGAAATCTTCAAAGCCGCAGCCATCTCCTGCTCGGTCGCGATGCGTCCCTTCTTCTGCTCGATCTCGTTCATCACGCCCTGGACCCGGCGGGCCTTGGTGTGAACCGAGCGGGGAACCCAGTCCATGCGACGCAGTTCATCCAGGATCGCGCCGCGAATGCGCAGTCGCGCATAGGTTTCGAATGAAGTTCCGGCGGAGGGATTGTATTGGCGGACAGCATTCAAGAGTCCCGTCAGTCCCGCGCTGTAGAGGTCCTCGCTGTCGACATGCGGAGGCAAGGTCATGGCCAGTCGGCCGACAACGTTGCGAACGAGCGGAACATACTTTTCCACCATCTCGCTTTCGAGAGCGCTGCCGGGGCGCATTCGACTGGCGCTGGGCCAGGAATCGTTGCGCTTGGCGCGCGTTTTAATTCTGCGGCGTCCACGCGTCCGCCTGCCCGCACACGATTGGGTTTCAGTAATCATAGTTCGTGCTTCTGCCCATTCGTCACGAAATGCAGGTTCGCGAGGCAGGCGTTGCATGTCATGACAGATGGCTCATTCATAGATTAACCAGAACGAGTTCTAGCAACTGGTCTGCCAGCGTACGAAATCTGGTCTGTCCCATTGAGAATTGGCTGGTTCTGTGGCGTACAAAACCAAGGCAGGACGGGCGGATTGTAGCGGGAATGGCCGATGAACTTGATGTCATCGCCGATCTCACTTTTTTGGACGAGAGGCGAGGTCGGAGGACAAGTTTTTTGGAAATTGTACCGTTACAAGACAACTCCGGAAGGAGGTCGGCTGGATGCGGGACACCGCGGGCGTGGAGTGTCGCCAGCGTGGACACTTTGGAGTTCTCGCGTCAGGCTAAATACTTGGACACTGCCTCAGAAAGATCCTCCAGCGAGTCGAGGTAACCCCGATAAAGAAGGTTCGCCCGGAGAGGGAAGAAATCGGGACTCGGCGATTTGTTTCGGAAGGATCGGAAATGCAGAACGCGATCAACAGCTCGCGATCAGTCCTTACGCCGCCGCGTCCTCAGAGCTGCCAGATTCGTTGCCACCCTTGAAATTGTATTCGTTCAGTTTGTTGCGCAGCGTCCGAATGCTGATCGAAAGCAGTTTGGCGGCGTGAGTGCGGTTGCCTTTGCACTGTTTGAGCGCGGCGAGGATGTGGTGCTTCTCCAGTTCACTGAGCGTGAGAAACTGTCCGTTGTTCGACGAGGAAGGAACAGACACCTCGCTGGCGACCGTCTCGCTGGTCGCGGACCGCTCTGATTTTCCGATGCCAAGGTGGGCGGGTTCGAGCTGGCCGCCATCACTGCAAAGAATCACGGCGCGCTCGATGACGTTTTGCAGCTCGCGAACGTTTCCCGGCCACGAGTGATCCATCAACGCTTCGAGGCAAGCCTTGCTGATGCTGTGGACTTCGATTCCGTGTTTGCGGGTGAATCGTTGGCGGAACTGGTCGGACAAGATGGTGATGTCCTCCTTGCGTTCGCGCAGCGGGGCAATGACCACCGGCACAACGTTCAGACGGAAATAGAGATCCTGCCGGAACTCTTTGCGCTCCACGCTTTCCTCGAGGCGCCGGTTCGTCGTGGCGATGACGCGCACATCGACCTTGATGGTACGGTTGCCGCCGACGCGTTCGAATTCTCGCTCTTGCAGGACGCGGAGGAGTTTCGCCTGAACGGTCGGTGAAATTTCGCTGATCTCATCTAGAAGGATGGTCCCTGAATGCGCGAGCTCGAAGCGGCCTTCGCGCTTGTTGATGGCTCCGGTAAAGGCGCCTTTCTCGTGGCCGAAGAATTCGCTCTCGATCAGGTTTTCAGGAATCGCCGCGCAATTGAGTTTGATGAACGGGGCGCTTGAGCGCGGGCTTTGGCGGTAGAGGGCGCGCGCCACAAGTTCCTTGCCGGTGCCGCTTTCGCCCTGAATCAAAACGGTCGCCTGGGTCCGCGCCACCTTGCGGATGAGCTGACGGAGCTGCTCCATCACCTGGCTCTGACCAAGGAGTTCGTATCCAGATTCCTCGTCTTCCGCGTGGCTGAGGTATTGATTGACCTTGAGCAACTGAGTGTGCTCTTCGGCCTTCTTCAACGTGACAGCCAGCTGTTCCGGCGAGAACGGCTTGGTGAGGAACGTGAACGCTCCGTTGCTCATGCACTCCACTGCGAGGTCCACGGTGCCGAAGCCGGAGATCATGACCACGAGCGGCTTCGTGGGACGCGTCTGGAGGGACTTGAGAAATTCGGTGCCGTCGCCATCGGGCAGCTTCACGTCCACGATCATGAGATCGAAGTTGTCCTTCGCGAGGAGTTCCTGGGCGGCGGCGATGTTGCTCGCTGAAGCGACGTCGTAACGGCGGTAGCGGAGCTGCTGTTCGAGACTCTTTCGGACGATCAGATCGTCCTCTAATACGATGATTTTCTCAATCGGCATCGCGTTGTTAGTAGCGGGAAGTGAGTGTTGAGGAAAGAACGAATTTCGACGCGGATTGATCGTGGGCGAACTTCAATGGCTCTTCAGCCGGAGATTCTCCTGCGTCAACGTGGCGATGGTCTGGCGCGCCGTCGCGAGTTCCTGGCGGCTGCGTTGGATCTCGGCGTGGCGCTTGAGGGCGGCGTTGACAGTTTCCTCCAAATCTTCTCGGCGCCAGGGCTTGATGAGGAAGCGCAGGACTTCTGCTCGGTTGATGGCGTCAATCACCGTGCCGAGATTCAGGACCGCAGTGATGAGGATTCGGCTGGCGTCCGGCTGAATTTCGCGGACTTGCGCGAGGAACTCGAGCCCGGTCAGTTGTGGCATTTGATGGTCGGTGAACACCACGGCATACGACTGGCGCCGGAGATGTTGCAACCCCTCGGCGACGGTCAGCGCGGTTTCGACCTTGTGCCCCATCTGCCGGAGCGAATCGCGAAGGGCGACAAGGACGATCTCCTCGTCGTCGACGACAAGAATCTTTGGTGGTGTTTCCAAAAGGCTTCCGGGCGACGGGGAACTCACAGGGCGCTCCTCAAATCGAAGGTGGCGGCCAGTTTGTCGAGCAGATGATCCTCCGAAAGGTCCGGGGTGATCAGCAAATCGCAGCGTGCGATCAAATCTGAGTCCAGCTCGTCAGGATCGCTGCCGGCCGTTTTCAGGATGATCTTCACCGGGAGTTTCCGCGCGCGAATAAACCGCGCGAGTTGGTCGGCAAGCGAACTTTTGGGTTCGGCGAGGATGAAGACGCCGTCGAACTGGTAATCACTGGATTGCAGCAGGTCCTCGGCGGCGCGGTCTGAATCGACGACGTGATAGTTGTGAACACGCAGGAACTCCGCTGTCGAATCTCGCAATCCACCCGGAGAGCCGGCAAGCAGTAGGGAACGACGGCGTCGGTTGGACGTTTCCATCGCTTCATCCGCCTCGGTGAAGTCGGCGACCGGAAACCAGATGCGAAAGGTCGTGCCCTGACCTTCCTGGGTTTCGACGGCGATGCGGCTTCCGTGTTTCTCCGCGAACAGCCGGACGTTGTAGAGCCCGAGACCCGAGCCGCGGTTCATTGGTTTCGTGGTGAAGAACGGATCGAAGATGAAGGGGAGATGCTGTGGCTTGATGCCAGCGCCCGTGTCGGTGATTTCGAAACAGGCGACAGGCGGGCGCGGTGTGATTCCGATAAGCTGTCCCGTCTCCGGCGCATTCTCGGCGGCAAACGTGCGCAGGACGATTCGTCCCTGCTCGGGCATCGCCTCGGCGGCGTTGAGGGCGAGGTTGATGATCGTCTGCTGGAATTCGACCGGGTCGATGTAGAGAGGCAGTTGCTCTGACGCGAGGTTCGATGCGACTTCGATCCGTTTTGGAATCACCTTGCCGATGAGTTCCGCGCCTTCCTTCACCAGATTGTTGAGGTCGTGATAGCCGCGTGTTCCTGTTCTACCGCGGTGCAGTTGGGCGATGCGTCGGATCAATTGCGCGGCCTGCTGCGAGTTCTTGTGGACGAGTTGCAGGCCCTCGCGGAAGGGATGGTTGGGTTCGATCTGGCTGAGATAAGCCTCGCTGAGGCCCATGATGCCCGCGAGCAGGTTGTTGAAGTCGTGGGACAATCCGAGCGTCAGCAAGCCCAGCGTTTCTTTCCACGCGGCGGTGGCGAGGCGACGTTCAGCGAGGGCTTGCTGGGTGATGTTCATCCAGAGGCCTTCGTAGCCGGTCAGTTGCCCGGACGAATCGCGGCTCGCCCGGCGAAACTCGGAGATGTAGGCGATTCGCCCGGTCCCTTTGTGTCGCAAGCGAAAGGAACAGGAACGTCCTTCCCCAGACGCAGCGACGTCGTCGAGGTGCTGCTGGACGAGGTCAACATCCAGTTCGTGAACGACTCTCCAGAACAGGCCGGATTGATTCCTCCATTCGTCGATGGAACAGCCAGTTACTTCAGCGAGGTACGGCGTGGCGGTGGCAAAGGTGAGATCAGGCTTCTGACGAAAGAGCACGCCGGGCCAGTGCTGCGAGAGCAGTTCAATCAATGCTTCCATGCAAGATGCGATTTATTTCAGGCGGCACACCGGGGAGTTGCCGGGAGTCACTCGGTCCGGCGGCGACTCCATCCGCTGCAGTCGC
Source organism: Verrucomicrobiota bacterium (assembly GCA_016713365.1). Lineage (GTDB taxonomy): Bacteria > Verrucomicrobiota > Verrucomicrobiia > Limisphaerales > JADJPG01 > JADJPG01. Next base: position 6,120 of record JADJPG010000053.1, read on the forward strand.
GGTTCCGAGCGGGCTCCGTCACGAGCAGCGGGCGTGGGAAAAACTATCTCTTTGCAAATTCCCGTTTGTCAACGAGTCTCTCTCCAGAGCGCCACCTCAGGGGCGGCATCATGTCACCACGAGAAAGGGCTCTCGCATTGATCACATGGATGTCTGTCTGGAAACGGTTTTAGATTCGATTGAGGATGCCATTCTGAGCATCGACGATGGTGCTGCGATTTTGTTTTTGAATGACGCAGCGGGCCGTTTGTTCGGTTGTGTTCCCTCGCATGTGATCGGGCAGCCGGTCTCCCGTTATCCCCGCATTTCCGAAGCCGTCGGCCAGCTGCGGATGGATGAAATGTCCGCGGCCGGTCAGCCTGCCAAATCAATCCGCCGCTTCTCCTGTCCACGCTTCGGCGGGGGAGATCCCGTCCCGATGGAAGCCACCGTTTCGCACTCGATCGTCGAGGGGCGAAAGCTGGTCACCGCCGTGCTGCGCGACGTGACGTTTCAGCAGCAGATGGAGAGGGCGGTGTACGAAGCGCGCAAGACGCAGGCGCTGGGATCGCTGGCCAGCGGCATTGCGCATGATTTCAACAACGTGCTCGCGGCGGTTCTATCTCAGATTGATCTGGCGATGTATTCGCCCGAGTTTCCACCGTCACTGCGGGAACATCTCGTTCACGCCCAGACCAGCGCCCGGCGGGGCGCGGAACTGGTGAGCAAGCTTCAAGCGTTCAGCCGGCAAAACAAACCGGTGCTGGGGCCGCTCGATCTCAGCGACGTGGTCGAGCAGATCGTGTTCATGCTGCGCCGCAGCATTGACCCGAAGGTCGTCGTCCAGTCGGCGAAGCCGGCGGAGAAACTGTGGCTGGTGACAGCGGATTCGGGACAGATCATGCAGGCGCTCCTGAACCTTGGAATCAACGCGCGCGACGCGATGCCCAAGGGCGGAATGTTGAGCTTCAGTGCGGAGAATGTTCGGTTTACTTCGGATGAAGTCCAAGGCTCGCGCAAGGCCGGTGATTTTGTTCGCTTGTCAGTCCGCGATACCGGACTCGGAATGCCGCCCGATGTCGTGAGTCGAATCTTCGAGCCGTATTTTACGACCAAGGACCAAAGTCGTGGGCCGGGCCTCGGTCTTTCCATTACAGCGGCGATGGTTGCCGAGCATTCCGGCTGGATGGAGGTGGAAAGTCAGCTGGGACGCGGCTCAGTATTTTCGATCTATCTACCGCGCTCGCAAGATGCGGTACCGAAACGGGCTGCGGCTCCGGTTCTTGAAACCAACGCGTTGGAAGGCAAGGAGCAGATCCTTGTCGTCGACGACGAAGAGCTGGTGCGCATGGTAACGAAAGCTGTGCTGGCTTATCGTGGCTACCGGGTGATTGAAGCGGTCGATGGCGAGGACGCTGTGGCGAAGTATTCGGCCGATTCTGCGAACATCGGTTTGGTGCTGATGGATCTGCACATGCCGAAACTCAACGGCCACGAAGCGCTGGTGCGAATTCGTGAAATCAATCCCGGAGTCCGGGCGATTCTTTTGAGTGGTGGCCTGCAGGAAGCGGATGGGCGGCTGGCCGAAATGGAGCACGTCGCCTTTCTTCAGAAGCCGTTTGAGAACCAGGAACTCCTCCGCGTTGTCCGGCAGTTGCTGGACTCGATTTAGCGCGGTTCGGCCGGCGTGAGATGGTCGGCGAGCAGGCCGGCGACGGACTGAAGGACTTCCTTGGGCGGATAATCGGGATTGTCAATCAGCGCTCTGGCCCTGGCGACTTTCTCTGCCCGAACTGCCGGCGCGATGTCTTCGCGCTGGAGCGCCGACGCTGCGATCTCTTCGAGCGTGTCCGCGGCGTCTGAGGCGGGCGTTTCTGGATCGATGGAGGAGCCACCAATGTTATCTGAGAGCCCGCGATGCCTTCTGAAATTCCGACGATTGGCCATTTGTTGCGTCCCGAGTTTCACCCGGCGGAGGAACGATTTCCTCCGCGTTCTGACAGTCCTTCCATCGGACTTCACTCTGGCAATCTTTAGTCCGGCGCCTTGAAACAGGCAAGCGCTGCGAACGTCAAACTACGATGAATGAACGACCTCGATGGCTTAGCGATGACTCGCTCTTGCCCAATCCTGCCGATATGACACTGTGTGCGTGTCGCTCTCGATTTTGTGCTGTTCACCTGCGGCGCAGCGAAGCACCTTTGAAAAAACTCATGAGACTCATTGCCATCGTCCTAGCTTTCCAGTTTCACCTGTTTGCCCTGACGGTGCGGGTTGCCGCTGCGGATTTGGAGGACACGCTGCTTTCGGCACGCCACACGAATTCAGTCCCGACGCCGCTGTTCGAAGGTGCGCGCGATCCGGAGATCGTCCAGTTCGTGGCCCAGATTCTCCAGCGGCAACACTATCTTCGCATGCCGATCAACGATGATGTTTCGTCAAAGTTCCTCGACCGCTTCCTCGACTCTCTCGACAACCTGCACATCTATTTCACTCAGGCTGACATTCAGGAGTTCGAGAAGTACCGCTACCGACTCGATGATCTCACCTTGAAGGAAGGCAACACCACGGCGGCGCCAATTATCTTCAACCGCTTCCGCGATCGTTTGAATCAGCAGAACGATTACGTCCAAGAGTTGTTGAAGAAGGGCAAGTTTGATTTCACCGGCAACGATCGCTTCGTCACCGATCGCAAGAAACTGCCGAGACCTTCGAGCATTGAGGAAGCCCGCAAGCTGTGGCTTGACCGTCTGCGCTACGAGTACCTGGCTGAGAAGCTGAACAAGGTGACGCCGGAGGACATCGTCAAGAACCTTGGTCGCCGGTACACCCGAGTGCTCAGAATGATTAACGAGTATGACAATGATGACGTGTTACAGATCTACCTGACCGCACTGGCGCGCGTTTACGATCCGCACTCGGACTACATGAACAAGATGGAGTTGGAGAACTTTTCCATCGGCATGAAGTTGTCTCTCTATGGCATTGGCGCGTTGCTTCAATCGGAGGATGGCATTTGCAAGATCCGCAGTTTGACGGACGGCGGGCCGGCCCAACGCAGCAAGCTGCTGAAGCCCGACGACAAAATCATCGCCGTGGCGCAGAGCAATCAGCCACCGGTTGACGTGGTGGACATGAAGTTGAACAAAGTGGTGGAACAGATTCGCGGTCCCAAGGGAACAGAAGTCCGCCTGACCATCATCCCGGCGGATGCGCCAGATTCAAGTGTGCGCAAGATCGTCAGCCTCATTCGCGACGAGATCAAACTCGAGGACTCCGCGGCCAAGGCGAAGATCATCGAGATGCCCCTTTCCCAGAAGAGTCCGTCGGGAGCGACCTCCACGCGTCTGGGCGTTATCGATCTTCCTTCCTTCTACTCGGGCTTTGAACTGGAAGGCCGGCGGGGCAGCGGTGAGCAGAAAAGCACCACCACGGATGTGGCCAAATTGATCCGCAAGCTCGTGAAGGAAAAGGTTTCCGGGATCATCCTCGACCTGCGTCGCAACGGCGGTGGTTCCCTGGAGGAAGCGATTAACCTGACCGGCCTTTTCATCAAGGAAGGCACTGTGGTGCAGGTCCGCGATTTCGACGGACGCGTTTTCAAAGATGAAGATCCCGACAGCTCGGTGCTCTACGACGGACCCCTGATCGTTTTGACCAGCCGGTTCAGCGCTTCGGCGTCTGAGATTCTCGCCGGCGCCTTGCAGGATTACGGTCGCGCTGTCGTGGTGGGAGATTCGTCCACCCACGGCAAAGGCACCGTGCAATCCCTCCTCCAGCTCAAGCCTATCATGCGCAACAACGGCATCTTCATGACCAACGATCCTGGCGCGTTGAAGGTCACCATCCGGAAGTTTTACCGCGCGAGCGGCGCATCCACCCAGCTCAAGGGCGTGGTGCCGGATCTCATCCTGCCTTCCGTGAACAACTACATCGAAGTAGGCGAGGGCTCGCTGGAGAACCCGCTGGAATGGGACACGATCCCGGCGGCGAACTTCGAGAAGGTGGGGCAAGTTGAGCCGCATTTGGCCGAGCTCAAGAAACGGTCCGATGCTCGCATCGCGAAGGACAAGGATTTCGAATACGTGCGCGGAGAGATTGAGCGTTTCCGCAAGGCGCAGGCGGAGAAGAGCGTTTCTCTAAACGAATCTGTTCGCTTGAAGGAGAAGAAGGAGAACGACGATCGCGCGAAAGCTCGCAAGAAGGAACTGGCTGCCCGTCCCGAGCCGGTTTGGAAAGTTTACGACATCACCCTGAAGAATGCCGGCGAGCCCGGACTTCCGGCTCCCACGGTCCGCACCAATACCACGGCGTCGGCATCGGCTGCCTCTGGCGAAAAACTGGCGAAAGTCGACCCGAAGAAAACGGATGCCAAGAAGACGGAGAAGCCCGCCGGGCACGGTGCGGGCGAAGATGATGATGAAGATCCAGATGCGACGCCGGTGGACATCGGCTTGGAGGAAGCCAAGCGCATCTTGATGGATTACTCGCAGCTTCTGGGCAACGGCAAGGGTGTGGCGGTGACAAAGCCGAGCTCGGCATCCAGTCGGTAGAGGTGTTCGCTGTCGGTTGATTGGATCCAATGGTCTGCGATGAGTGTCGAGACGCTTCCTGAAGTCGACGAGAAGACGAAGGAGAAGGTCAAAGACGCCTTTGAAAAGGGTTGGCACGTCATCGTCTGGAATGACCCAGTCAACCTGATGAACTACGTCGTGTTTGTGTTCATGCGCGTGCTGGGATTCTCCAAGGAGAAGGCCACCAAACACATGCTGGAAGTTCATCACCAGGGCAAGAGCGTGGTTGCGACGGAGACTCGTGAGAAGGCGGAGTTGTATCATCAGCAGATCCAGTCTCACGGCTTGAAGGTCACGCTGGAGAAGACGTCCTGACCCATGCGTGTAAAGCGGGAAAGCGAGTTCGTCGTCCTCACTTTCAATGTGCTGGAAGGTCGCTTCTTCGATCAGATTCTGGACCGAATTGCGGCGACGTATCGCGCGAAGCCCGGAACACTCAGCGGACCTACCGAGGAGGTTCTTTACTCGACGAAAGGTTGTGCTGCGGAAACGACGCTCGAGGAAGCCGGGGAATGGGCGGAGCATTTGCGCGGTTTCAAGTCGTCCCGCCTCACCTTGATTGATGACTGGTCCAGCCAGCTGAAATCAGGCGGTGCGCTCCGCGTTCATCTCAAGGTAAAGACAGATGACGCGCCGGCCTTCATCGGTGCCGTCAATGATCACCGGCTGATTGCGGCAGCGGAGCACGAGATCGGAGAGGACGAAATGAGCCTTCGTGACCCGTCCGAGATGGCTTCGCTTCCCGACGAGCGACAGGGTGCGCTGATGGAGATCCATTTCCTGGCGTGGATTATGGAGGAAGTCTTGCACGCGCTGGAATCGTCCTGACGAGCGCTTCCGAAGTCGGCTCTTGCCAAGCCCACGGCAGGGTGAGAATAAACCATCGCCGAAGCGGGCAATGACGGATCAAGCCCCGGGAGGGGAACTGCATTGCCGGAATTCTTCGGCACAGACCGTCAACCGCCGATATCAATCCGGAAACCGTGTCATCGTGAAATCCGCCCCTCTGCCCCCCAATGAATCCGAACGTCTCGCCGCTCTTAAGAGCTACGCGGTGCTCGACACGCAAGCCGAGCCGGCTTTTGACGAACTGACGCGCCTGGCGGCCCGGATGTTTTCCACTACGATCGCCTTGATTGGTTTCATTGATGAAACGCGGGAGTGGTTCAAGTCCCGCTGCGGCCTGGAACATTCAGAGATCCCGCGCGACGTGTCGATCTGTTCGCACACGCTGCTGGAGCCGCAGGGGTTGGTCGTGGACGACGTCTTCACGGACGAACGCTTTTCAGACTGTCCGCTCGCCTCCGGATCGCCATTCGTGAAGTCCTATGCCGGTATCCCGCTGACCACCAATGACGGCGTGGCGATCGGCACGTTGTGCGTGATGGATGTGAAGTCGCGACGTTTCTCGCACGACGAGATGGAGGCGCTGCGCATCCTGGCGCGGCAGGTAATGACTCAGCTCGAGCTGCGCCGTCATCTTGACGAGCTCGCGCACACCATCGAGCAGCGCCAGCGAACCGAGCAGCGCCTGAAGACGTCGGAGGCCTTCTACGAGACGCTGGTGGAGACCTTGCCGCAGAACATTCTGCGCAAGGACATGCAGGGGAAATTCACCTTCGCGAATCGCAAGTTCTGTCAGTCAGTGGGGCGTCGCGTGGAGGAGGTTCTGGGCCGGACGGACTTCGACTTGTTCCCGCCGGAACTCGCCAGCAAGTATCATCGTGACGACCTTCGCGTTATGACGACGAAGGAGAACCTTGACACGGTTGAGGCGCATCAGGGGCCGCGGGGCGAGCGCACGTTTGTTCATGTCATCAAGACGCCGCTGTATGATCCGTCGGGTGAAGTCATCGGCGTGCAGGGCATCTTTTACGATGTCACCCAACGAAAGCGTATTGAGGAGGAACTGGCCTACGAACGGGATCTGCTGCGTGCGTTGCTCGATTACATTCCGGACCGGATCTATTTCAAGGATGTGAACTGCCGGTTCATGCGCTGCAGCAAATCGATGGCGACACGCCTCGGGTTGAAGGATGCGCGGGAAGTGGTGGGCAAGACGGATTTCGACTTTCATCCTTCGGAACAGGCCCAGGAGTATTACAACGACGAGCAACGCATCCTTGTTCACGGCGAGCCGTTGATCAACAAGCTGGAGCGACAGCTGGATTCAAATGGAAATGAAATCTGGGCGTCGGTGACCAAGGTTCCCATTTACACCCAATCCGGAAGCATTGCCGGTTTGGTGGGGCTCTCTCGCGATATCACGCAGCTGAAGCAAACCGAGCAGGCGCTGCGGCAGGCGGAGGAGAAGTATCGCGCCATCTACGAGAACTCCGTCGAGGGTATTTTTCAGACGACACGGGATGGTCACTTCCTCAGCGCGAATCCCGCGCTGGCGCGGCTGTACGGTTACGGATCGCCGGAAGAACTAGTCGTGGCGCTGACGGACATCGAGCACCAGCTGTATGTCGATCCGACCCGGCGCGATGAATTCAGCCAGCTGATGCGCGAACGTGGAGAGGTCAGCGGTTTTGAATCCCAGATTTACCGGAAGGATCGGTCTGTAATCTGGATTTCCGAGAGCGCGCGCACGGTGAAGGATGCGAACGGAAACTTCCTATACTACGAGGGCATCGTCGAGGACATCAGCGTGCGCAAGCAGGCCGAGATCGAGCGTGAAAAGGCGCGCGAAGCGGCGCTGGAAAGTGCCCGAACCAAGGCGCAGTTCCTCGCCAACATGAGCCACGAAATCCGGACGCCGATGAATGCCATCACGGGCATGACCGGGTTGCTGAGCGACACGCGTTTGACGAAGGAGCAGCGCGAGCATGTGGAGACGATCCGCAACAGCACGGAAGCACTCCTCAGCATCATCAATGACATCCTCGACTTCTCGAAAGTGGAAGCGGGCAAGCTCTCGCTGGAGGTGATCGAGTTTGATCTACGGGAAGCGATCGAGAGCAGTGTCGAGATGCTGGCGGAGCGGGCCCACAAGAAGAACATCGATCTGGCCTGCTGGATGGAGCCGGACGTCCCGGCGCAATTGCGAGGCGACCCGGTCCGTCTTCGCCAGATTCTTACGAACCTCGTCAGCAATGCGGTCAAGTTCACCGAGAAGGGCGAAGTCCTGGTGCATGCGAAAATTGCCCGGGTGGAGATTGGGCAGGTGCTTGTTCGGTTTGAAGTCACGGACACGGGCATTGGGATTCCTCCGGAGGCGTTGTCGCGGATTTTCCAGGAGTTCACGCAGGTGGATGGTTCCACGACGCGCAAGTACGGGGGCACTGGACTGGGGCTGACGATTTCGAAGCAGCTCGTGTCGTTGATGAACGGCGAGATCGGCGTGCAGAGCGAGCCGGGGAAGGGATCTACGTTCTGGGTGCAGATTCCGCTCGAGTTGCAGGCGGCCACGCCGGAGTTGTCCTTGCCGGCTCTGCATGAGTCGTTGAAGGGATTGCGTCTATTGCTGGTGAATCATACCCCTAGTTTGCAGCGCATCCTGCACCAGCAATTCGCGGTTTGGGGAATCGTCGATGAGCACGCGGCGTCGAGTGCCGAGGCGTTGCAAATGATCGTGCGTGCGGCTGAATCCGGGGATCCGTATCCATTGTTGTTGATCGATGTCGATCTGCCGGTGACGGACGGACTTTCCCTCGCGCAGACGATCAAGAGCGATGCCCGGCTGGCGGCCAGCCGGATTGTCATGCTCACGACGCTCTTGAACCGGCTTTCCACGCAGACGATGAAAGCGACGGGGATCGCTGCGTGTCTGGTGAAGCCCATCCGCCAGTCGCGATTGGTGGAATGCCTGGTCGATGTGATGAGCGCCAGTGGCGCGAGTTCCTCGCTCGGGCCGGAGGCCACCACGGAAGCTCCGGCGATTTTGCCGAAGGAATCCAACGTTCGCATCCTTCTGGCGGAGGACAACGTGGTCAACCAACGTGTTGCGTTAAAACAGCTAAAGAAGTTGGGGTTTTCCGCCGATGCCGTCCTAAATGGGAACGAAGTTCTTTCTGCGCTGCAGAAGGTTCCCTACGACATCATCATCATGGATTGTCAGATGCCCGAGATGGACGGCTACGAAGTGACGAAACGCATTCGCCAGAGCGGAAGCGATTCCTACATCCATCTCCGGTCGGCTCCCTACATCATCGCCCTGACCGCCAATGCCATGCGCGGCGACCGGGAACGGTGCCTCTCGCTCGGCATGAACGACTATCTCACCAAGCCGCTTCACGTGCGCGATCTCGAGTCCGTCTTGCAACGGGCGTTGCTCCGCATCCAGCCCGCCAGCGTCGCGCCGGTTCCCATGCCCGAGAAACCGCTTCCAGATCTTTTGGATCGAACGGTGATCAACGGCTTGAAGGAACTTCGCGAGCCGGGACAGCCCGATCCGCTTCGGGAACTGATCGAGCTTTTCTTCCGAGACGCCGAGCCGCGTCTCAAGCAAATGGAGGAAGCCGCCACCGCAGGAGACATGGCGAGGTTGGGCGCAGCTGCTCACACGTTGAAGGGAAGCGCGAGCAACCTCGGAGCAAAACGACTCTCAGCCCTATGCGCCTCGCTGGAAAAGCAGGGCAAAGCCGGCGATGCCACCAACGTCACTTCGACCCTTGGCGAAGTGAAGGGGGAGTTCGCGGCGGTGCGGGAATTACTTCAGCAGGAACTTCAGTCCTAGATTCAACTTCATCACATGGATTCCAACCCACCGTCAGAAGTCCCCGAACCCTTTGCGCGAGTCTTGCTGGTTGAAGACGACGCCGCGGTGGGTGAGATGCTGCAGGATGGGTTGCTGGCGGATGGCGTCGCGGTGGATGCTGTTTCCTGCGTGCGCGAGGCGATGCAGCGTGTACGCGAGGGAGGTGTCGATCTGGTGTTGCTCGACCTTGGGTTTCCCGATGGAGATGGATTCGAGTATCTTCAGGCGTTGAAGGAAGATTCTTCCCTGAACGGCGTTCCCGTGATGGTTTTGACGGCAAAAAGCTCGGTAAATGACAAGGTCAGGGGGTTCGATCTCGGCGCGGTCGATTACGTCACCAAGCCGTTTGATTTGATTGAGCTCCGGGCGCGGGTCCGCGCGGTAATCAAGGTTCAGCGTCTTCAGGAGCAGCTGCGCGAAGCCAACCAGCGGCTGGATGGTGCACGGATCGCCGCCGAGGAGAATGCGTCAGGCAAGGCGGAGTTCCTCGCGACCATGAGCCATGAGATTCGCACGCCGATGAACGGTGTGATCGCCATGACGAGTCTCTTGATGCAGACGGATCTGGCCCCCGACCAGCGGGATTTTGTTGAAACGATCCGCACGAGCGGAGAGTCGCTTCTGACGATCATCGATGACATCCTGAACTTCTCCAAACTCGAATCGAAGAAGATGGAGCTGGAATTGCGCCCCATGGATCTCCGCCAGTGTGTGGAGGAAACCCTCGATCTTCTCGCGTCGCGCGCTTCGGAAAAGAATCTCGATCTGGTTTATCAAATTGCGACTGACACCCCGACCTCCGTTTCTGCGGACAGCACGCGCATTCGTCAGATTCTCGTCAACTTGGTCAACAATGCGATCAAGTTCACCACCTCGGGCTCTGTTGCGATCAGTGTTTCGGCAAAGGCCCTGACCGGTTCGGCAGAGCAGGGCGCCGTGGTGCGCGAGTTTCATTTCACGGTGCGAGATACGGGCATTGGTATACCGGCGGACCGCATCGGGCGTTTGTTTCGGACCTTCAGTCAGGCGGACAGTTCGATCACCCGGCAATACGGTGGAACGGGCCTGGGCCTCGCGATCAGCAAGGGATTGGCGGAACTCATGGGCGGTCGGATGTGGGTGGAGAGCACGGTCGGAACAGGCTCCGCATTCCACTTCACTCTGCCGCTCCCGGAATGCACCGGTCTGACTTCATTCACCACCCGGCCGATTCTCCCGGCGCTGGCAGGGCAGCGCGTGTTGGTGGTGGAGGATGGCGCGGCCAGCCGCAAGGTGTTGTCCGAACAGCTGGCGCAGTGGGGCATGACTCCCGTATCTGTGGAGACTGCGCAGCAGGCGGTTGATGAAGTTGGAAAACTTCCGGGTGTTGCTCTCGCCATTGTGGATTGTCAATTGCCTGGACAGGGCGGCGCAAAGCTCGCGGCGGATCTGCGGAAGCATCGGAATCATCATTCGCTTCCTGTGCTGTTGTTGAATTGGGTTGGAGCGCCGCTGGATACCGGAGATTTGCCGGCATCGCATTGCGTGGTGGTCACGAAGCCCGTCAAACCAGCCCAGTTACAGGCCGGAGTCGCTCAGCTTCTCTCTGGCGCCCGGCCCACGGTGGTGAAGAAGCATCAGCCGGTCTCGAAGCTGGATGGAACGATGGCCGCGCGTCTGCCTCTGAGAATTCTGCTCACAGACGACAATGTCATCAACCAGAAGGTTGCGCTGCGATTGCTTCAACAACTGGGTTACAAAGCTGACACCGCGAACAACGGTGCGGAAGCCGTCCGGGCGGTGGAGCAAAGTCCCTACGATGTCATCCTCATGGACGTGCAGATGCCGGAGGTGGACGGACTGGAGGCTACTCGCCGCATTCGTCAACGGCAGAAAGATCCTGCGCCGAGTGAAAACTTCCAACGCGACATCATCATCATCGCGATGACGGCGAACGCGATGCAAGGTGACCGGGAGAAATGCGTGGCGTCGGGCATGGACGATTACCTGCCCAAGCCGGTGCGCCCCGAAGCGCTCCAGACGATGCTCGAAGCACATGCAACGCGGCTTCACGCGAATTCAAAGGCGCGCAAGCTGGCTGAGGAGGAATTGATTCCAGCTGCTGAGGTGGTCGAGCCTTCGGCGGCCGTTCCCGACTTAAAGGTCCTTCCGCCTGCCGATGCCTCGCCGGTCATTGAGCAGCCTCCGGTGGACATGGAACGATTGAACGACTTTGCCGGAGGCAGTCTGGAGAATTACAACGAACTGGTTGCCCTTTACATCAAACAGACCACAGAGCAACTGGACCAGATACGCACCGCCATTTCAGAGCGGAACTCGGAACGGATGTCGCGTCTCGCGCACAGCTGCGCTGGAGCCAGTGCCACCTGCGGAATGGCTGCCATCGTCCCACTCCTTCGTCAGGTCGAGTATCTCGGGCACGACGAAAAGATCGACGAAGCGTCGGGTATCCTTCCGTCCATCGATTTGGAGTTCGAACGACTCAAACGTTATCTCGAAACGCAGAAACCGATTGCCTTGGCAGGCTGATTTTTTATTGGGCCTATGAAGAAAATTTTAATCATTGAGGACGATGCCATCGTTGCACACATCTATCGCAGCCGCCTGGAGAAGGAGGGTTACACCGTGGAGGTGTGCGAGGATGGGCAGGCCGGCTTTTATCGAATTCACGAGTTTCATCCCTCGGCCATCTTGCTCGACCTGATGCTGCCCAAGATGAATGGCGTGGACATCTTGAAGAAGATCCGGGCCGAAGGAGAATTCCGCCAGACTCCCGTCGTCGTCTTCACCAATGCCTACGTTCCCAACATGATCCAGGAAGCGATGGCTGCCGGAGCTTCGCTGGTGTGCAACAAGGCGACGCTCACTCCGCGCCAGGTTCTCGATGCCCTGGCGAATTTGCTCAGTGGTGCGGGCGCGGTGCCGGCACCCGCGAAGATTCTTCCCATAGCACCGGCGCCGCCCACAAGCCCGACGGCGCGACGTGGCGATCCGCTCTTCCAGCCCTCGGCCCCGAGTGGTTTCGAAGGCAGCCCGCCGCCCCAGCGTGGATTCGTGACCCCGGATGATGTGGATTCATCCCGGCCGGGTTTGGGACGTGCCGCCATTGGAAAGGTGTCGAAACAGCCTCCATCGGTTACGGAATCCTCGGAAGATGCCGCCTTCCAAGCGGAGCTCGCCGAGGCGTTCAACAGCGCCAAGATCGACACCATCTCGAACCTGCGCAAACATGTTCACGGCTTCACGAAAACCGCGGATGACACTGTGCGAATGCAGGCGTTGCTTGGACTTTATCGAAAAGTTCACTCGCTGACCGGCAGCGCTGGAATCGCCGGGTTCACTGCCGTCTCCCAGTTCACCGCAGCCCTGGAGGTGCTGCTGAAGGAGCTTTACGACAAACCGAAGAACATCAATGCATCCACGATGCGGACGGTGGTGTATTCGGTTGATTTCCTTGCCGAGTTGTTCAAAAGCAACACGCCTCAATCGGAGCCGATCTCCACCTCGGGTATCCTTGTCGTTGATGACGAGATTCTGTCCCGCCGCGCCGTGACCTATGCTCTCGAGAAGGCCAACCTGAAGTGCGTGAGCGTGGAAGATCCTCTAGTCGCGCTCCAGCTTGCCACGGAGAATGCCTACGACTTGATCTTCCTCGACGTGCAAATGCCCGGCCTGGATGGCTTCGAGCTATGCTCGAAGATTCGCGCGCTGCCGACCAACAAAACCACGCCGGTCATTTTTGTGACGAGCCTCACCGACTTCAAGAGCCGCGCTCGTTCCAGTCTCAGCGGTGGCACCGATCTGATCGCGAAACCGTTCATGTTCATCGAACTCGCCGTCAAGGCCCTCACGCATGTGATTCGCGGGCGGGTGGTGTTGCAGAAGATGGCCGCTTAAGGCGCTGGCGCCTGCGGCCGCCTTTGACATTCGCGCAGGGCATTCCTAACCTCGCCTCATGGAATGTCTGCACGCGCCGTGGCGCATCCAATACATCCTTTCGCCCAAGCCTGCCCCATCCGAGGTCAGCCTCTTCTCGCGCATTGCCCAATCCAGCGATGACGCGGGCCATCACGTCATTGCGCGCGACCGAACCTGTTACGCGCTGCTGAACAATTATCCCTACAACGGTGGCCATCTCATGGTCGTGCCCTACAAGCAGGTTGCGGATTTCTCGGAGCTGACGGACGACGAGATGCTCGACCTCATGAAGCTCATGCGTCGTTGCCAGGCGGCGCTTACGGAGGTCATGAAGCCGGACGGCTTTAATATCGGCGTCAACCTCGGCAAGGTCGCTGGCGCCGGCATTGCGGAACACCTCCATATCCACGTCGTTCCACGCTGGAACGGCGACACAAACTTTATGCCCGTGCTCGCGCAAACCACCGTTATGCCCCAGGCATTGCAGGAACTTGCTGCGCAGCTGCGCGCCGCCCTCACGCTTTAATCCCCCTGTCTCCATGCCATCTGAAACACTTCATTTCGAGAACGCCCGTTTTGCCCAGCAGTTGTTGAACAACGACGCCCAGACGCTCCATACCCTCGAGCAATCCCTCGGCATCAAGGCCACCACGCGCGAGGGGTGGATAAAGATCGAAGGTTCGGAGGACGCCATCGCGCGCGCGAAGCAGCTCTTCCAAGTTCTCGAGTCGTCATTGAAGGCGGGTCATCCGCTGCGGGGACGCGACTTCTCGCATGTGTTGAACGTGGTGCAGAACGAAGGCGTCTCCGCGCTCAAGGAGCTTTACTCGGAGAAGATTCTGACGTCGGGTAAGAAGGCGAACGTTGTTCCCAAGACGGTCGGCCAGAAGAATTACGTTGAGGCCATTCGCAAACACGACGTGAGCTTCGGCATTGGCCCCGCTGGCACGGGCAAAACCTATCTCGCGATGGCGATGGCGGTGGCCGCGCTGCGGGAGGAGAAAGTTTCGCGCATCATCCTCACGCGGCCGGCAGTGGAGGCGGGTGAAGCGCTCGGGTTCCTGCCGGGCGATCTTTACGAAAAGATTGATCCCTACCTCCGCCCGCTGCTGGACGCGCTGCACGACATGATGCCTGCCGAGGACATCGTCAAGAATCGCGAGCGCGGCGTCATTGAGATCGCGCCGCTGGCCTATATGCGCGGACGCACGCTCAATCACGCGTTCATCATTCTGGACGAAGCGCAGAACGCGACAGCCGAGCAGATGTTCATGTTCCTTACCCGCCTCGGATACAGCAGCAAGGCGGTCATCACGGGCGACGTGACGCAGATTGATCTTCCGTCCAACAAGAAATCTGGCCTCGTCGAAGCCAAGCACGCGCTGAAATCCGTCGAAGGCGTCGCGATTGTCGAGTTCAGCAAGCGCGATGTCGTTCGTCATCAGCTCGTGCAACGCATCATCTCGGCCTACGAGGAACATCGCGGTCTGACCCAATGAGTCACACGCTCTCGCTGCGAAACCGCCAGCGGGTGCGGCGCGTTGATACCCGCCTGCTGCGCCGGTTGACGCTGCATGTTCTCCGTCGCGAACTGAAGATCGGAACGTTCGAACTCGCCATCCATCTCGTCGGCGCGCGGGAAATGGCCCAGGTGAATTGGGACTTCCTCCAGCACGAAGGCTCGACGGATGTGATCACGTTTGATCATTCCAATCCTGAATTTCGAGTTCCGGGTTCCGACTTCCGAGTGGCGGACGGAGTGGATGAACCCAGAACCCGAAACGTAATGGTCGAAACCGGCCTTCACGGCGAACTTTTCATTTGCCTCGACGACGCGGTGAAGCAGGCGCGCGAATTCCGCACCACCTGGCAGGGTGAACTTGCGCGGTATGTCATCCATGGATTGCTGCACCTCTGCGGCCATGATGATCTTTCGCCCGGGCCGCGTCGCGCGATGAAGCGTGAGGAGAATCGGCTGGTGCGGTTGGTCGCCAAGGAGTTCGCGCTCGCTCAACTCGAAATGCGGCCGGTGAAAGTTAAAACGCGTCGGCCGTCATTGCAGAAACCTTCGTCGAAACGCTGACTCGTGGACTGTCGCGCCAACGGCATCATTCTTCGCACCCGTCCGCTGACTGAGACGAGTCTCATCGTTCAATGGCTCACGCCCGATCTCGGACGCATCGCGACCGTTGCGAAAGGGGCGCGGCGCCCGAAGTCCCCGTTTCGCGGCAAGTTGGATCTCTTCTACGAATGCGAATTCAGTTTCGCGCGCAGCCGGCGTTCGGAACTTCATGCGCTGCGGGAGGTGACTCTGCGCGAGACGCACAGCACTCTGCGCAAGGACCTTGGCTGGCTGGAGCAAGCCTCTTACGCCGCCGCGCTTGTCGAGCAGACGACGGAAACGGAAACGCCGCTGGACGGATTCTACGAATTGTTCTCTGGATTCATCACCGCTCTAGTGATGCATCCGCCGCAGCCGCAAACCGTCTTCGCGTTCGAATTAAAGCTCCTTGGCCGACTAGGATTGCAACCAGACCCGAACGCGTCGGCGCTGACGCCCGGGAGCAGGGCGATTGTTCAGAAACTCATCGACCTGGATTGGGCTGCCATGGTGTCGCTGAAGCCAAGCATGCTTCAGTCGCGGGAGATTCAGCAGTTCCTGGGTGTTGTCTTAAATCACCACACCGGCCGGCCTGCGCGAGGACGCGAGAGCGCTTTGGCGTTGAACTCTTGAATCGTTAAATGCGGTTGCGATGCTGACGGCTCGGCGCGCCGTGTTGTTGAAACCGCGCGGCTTCCTCCAATTCAGTTCCGCCACGGATCCCGTTTGGTGACGCGTAAAGTGAGAACAGTTCCGGCGTCATCGAATAGGACCTCCAATGCTTGCACTTCCACCCGGTCGCCCACGTTGTAGGCGTCAGCGTAGTACCAGAGCACGAGGCGGCGACCGGACAGCGTGAGTTCTTCGGACCAATGCTGACCAAACCACTTGGCGAGTTCGGCGCGGGTGGTCTTTTCGGGAGTGATGCGAGCCAGGTCTTCTGCGCTAAGTTTGCGTCCGGTGCGCCAGAGAGTGCGATCGATGTCCGGCTGAGTATGGCTGAAGAGATGTTTCTCCACGACGCCGGTGGGATCGAAGAGGACGGACAGGATGAGCAGGTTCGACTCGTCACGACGTGGGCTGGCGAACCCGTTCGGATCGTAGCGATCTGGTTCGTAGAAGCGCTGGTAAAGGTAGAGCGTGCGGCCTTCCGGGCTCTTCATCATTTGCATTGGCTCGCCAAAGATCTTGTCGATCTCCGCCTTCGAGGTTTGTCCGTTGCGAATCTGATCGACGGCGGATTTGGCGAGTGAACGGCCCGGGGTCTCGCAGCCCGCAAGCAAAGCGAGGCAGAGCAACAGCAGGCAAGGCAGGGGGATGAACTTCATGATCGCGCGTGGTGCTTGACCGGAGAATCGTCGGTGAATTCTGGGGCTCGAATGATGTGCCGTGACCTCACTTCGCCATGTAGCACCAGAGTGAACCGTGCTCGCGAATGTAGAGACGGCCGTTGGCGACGACAGGATAGGCCCAGGCTTTCTCCATGGGGCTCGAGCGCTTTGGTGCATCGGACGGCGTGAGGCGACCCTTTTCGCGGTAGCCTTCCGGGGATGCCTCCACCAACGCCACTTCGCCGTTCTCGCCGTGGAGATAGAGTTTACCGTCGGCAGCGCACAACGAGGCGGCGCCGATCGCGCGGTCTTCCCACTTGATCTTTCCGGTCGCGAACTCAATGCAGAGCATCGCTTGCGCGGTGGTGCCGTAGAGGTAATCACCGACCTTCACGCTGCCGCCGATGGCGGTCGGGAGCTTCGCTTCGAAGTAGAGTTCCTGCGCTTCCACGCCGCCGTTCTTCGCTTCGAGTTTCACCGCGCCGCCGCCGGTTCCAGCCGAGCCGCAGTAGATGATGTTCCCGGATGCAGTGGGCGAGGGGATGTTCGCGCCGTATTTGCTGACGGCTTTCGCGAAGCGCCAGAGAAGTTTGCCGCTCGCCGCGTCGATGCCGACCAGGCCCTTGTCGATCATCTGAACGTATTGCTTCACGCCGCCGGTGGTGACGACGATCGCGGACGAATAAGCCGCGCCGCCAGCTTCAAGAATGGCGCATTTCCAAATCACGTTACCGGTCTTCTTGTTGAGCGCAACGATGGTCGCCTCCGTGCCGCCGGGACTGCACACCACCGTGTCGCCATCGATGAGTGGCGATTCCGAATAGGCCCACACCCCAGCCTTGCCGCCGAACTCGGTGCGGAGATTTTTCTGCCAGCGAATCTTGCCGTCCTTCGTGCTGACGCAAGCGAGGTCGCCATCGGAACCGAGCGCAATCAGATCATCGCCAACGACCGTTGGTGTCGAGCGCGCGCCGGGGAAGCTCGGTCGCTGGTTCGGATTACCGACCTTGCCGAGCTTCGCGGTCCAGAGCGTTTTGCCGTCCGCGGCATTCAGGGCGCGCACGAACTCGTTCTCCAGTCCGTCGTTGCCGAGTAGATAAATCCGGTCGCCGACAATCGATGGCGTGGAATAACCAGTGCCGGCCTCAGTGATCTTCCAGGCGAGCTTAGGACCTTCCTTCGGCCATTCTGCGAGCAGGCCTGTTTCCTTCGAGTGACCGTCGCGGGCTGGTCCTCGCCATTGCGGCCAATCGGCGGCGTGGCTTGAGGCCGAGACGAGGGCGGTGAGAATCGCGCAGAGAGTGAGGCGGGAGGATTTCATAGTGTGAGGGCGATTCCATGTCCGGCCCGCCGGATTATCAAGCGAAAGATTGACGTGCGAATCAGGGTATCCCCGATCCCTCGCCGCTCATTCTCCCCAGCGTTTCAGGAGGTCGTTCTCTATGTCGAACAAATCGAGCACGCGGCCCACGGTGTGGTTCACGATGTCGTCGATTGTTTTCGGCCGACCGTAGAAGGCGGGAATCGGCGGCATGATGATCGCGCCAGCTTCGGTGGCTTCCAGCATCGCCTTGAGATGGCCGCGATGGAATGGGGTTTCGCGCACCACGAGCACGAGCTTGCGCCGTTCTTTGAGCATCACGTCGGCGGCGCGGGTGAGGAGATTGTCTGCCTGGCAGTAGGCGATGGAGGCCACGGAGTTGATCGAGCACGGCAGCACGACCATGCCCATCGTCTGAAACGATCCGCTGGCGATGCTCGCGCCGATGTCTGCCGGCGAATGGACGACGCTCGCGAGCGCGCGGACGTCATCCGGCTTCCAATCGGTCTCTTCGACGATGGTGCGTTCGGCGGGCTTGGTCAGGACAAGGTGCGTTTCGACTTCGCCGCGCTGGCGCAACACCTCCGGATGCCGTAGATGACTCCGGACGCGCCCGAGATGCCGATGATGAGACGTGGTTTCGCGGCTGGGCCGGGCTCGGGCGTGCGGCGGGGGGTCATGGCGTTCGCGGAACGAACAATCCTGCGGGGGTGGCAGAATGGCGGCGCCGTCCCAGTGGGCTCCGCCCGTGTCGGTCTTCCTTTTCCGGTCCGGCGTCGTTTGTGCTGGTTCGCTGTGCTGGCGGCGGGTGGTTGTTGCCGCGACACGCGAGCCAAGATGGCACGTGAGCGCTGACTGGTCTTCGCGTCTGCGGTGGGTGCCTCCGGGCGGGGTGGTTCTGGCTTCTTGTTCACGGGCGGCGGGTCAATGCGGGTGCTCATGTCTCAGGGCTTAAGGGCCGGAATGTGACAGCCTGGGTTTTCAGCCCTGCCGACAAAACGAAGTGCTGGGGTGAGGGCGGTTCAATCATCACACTTCAATCCTATTCGCCGCGCCGGTTTTGCAACAATTACTTCCCGCCGAGCGAACGCGTCACGATTTGCTGCGCTTCGTCCACGATGCGGCTGAGGTGCGCCTGGTCTTTGAAGCTCTCGGCGTAAATCTTGTAGATGTTTTCCGTCCCAGACGGCCGTGCGGCAAACCACCCGTTCGCGGTCACGACCTTCAATCCACCGATGCTCGCGTTGTTGCCCGGCGCCTTGGTGAGCTTGGCGGTGATCTTGTCACCGGCAAGTTCCGTCGCCGTCACGGCTTCGGGCGTGAGTTTTTTGAACGCCGCCTTTTGCTCGGGCGACGCCGGGGCATCGATGCGCGTGTAGCAGGGCGCGCCAAACTTCGCGGTAAGCTCCTGATAATGCTGGCCGGGATCCTTGCCGGTGCGCGCCGTGATTTCCGCGGCGAGCAGGCCTAGAATCAATCCGTCCTTGTCCGTGCTCCACGCGGTGCCGTCCATGCGCAGGAAGCTGGCGCCTGCGCTCTCCTCGCCACCGAAGCAAATGGAGCCATCGAACAATCCGGGCGCGAAAAATTTGAAGCCGACCGGCACTTCCAGCAGCTTGCGGCCCAGGTCGACGACCACGCGATCAATCATGCTGCTGCTCACGGCGGTCTTGCCGACGGCAGCGGAGGTGGACCACTTCGGGCGATTTGCGAGCAAATAACGAATCGCGACCGCGAGATAATGGTTCGGGTTCATCAAGCCGACCGATCGCGTCACGATGCCGTGGCGGTCGGCGTCCGGATCGTTGCCGAAGGCGATATCGAACTGGTCCTTCAGCTTCACGAGACCGGCCATCGCGAACGGACTGGAGCAGTCCATCCGGATCTTTCCGTCGTGATCGACAGTCATGAACGAGAAGGTCGGGTCCACGTTCGGATTCACGACGGTCAGGTTCAGACCGTATTCGCGCTTCACGGGTTCCCAGTAATTCACCGCCGCGCCCCCGAGCGGATCGACGCCGATCTTCAGTCCGGCGGAACGAATCGCTGCCATGTCGATCACGGACGCGAGATCCTTCACGTAATCGGTCACGAAATCCTGCTGATGCGTGGTGCTCGCCTTGAGTGCGGATTCGTAGCCGATACGCTTCACGTCCTTGTTGCCGCCGCGAAGCAGGACGTTCGCGCGATCCTGAATCCACGTCGTCGCGTCGCTCTCGGCCGGGCCGCCGTTGGGCGGATTGTATTTGAAGCCGCCATCGGTCGGCGGGTTGTGCGACGGCGTGATGATGAGGCCGTCCGCCAGGCCATCCTTGCGTCCGCGGTTATGCACCAGAATCGCGCGCGAGATGACGGGCGTGGGCGTGAAGCCGTCGTTCGATTGAATGATCGTCTCGACACCGTTCGCGGCGAGGACTTCGAGTGCGGTGCGTTGCGCGGGCGTGGACGCGGCGTGCGTGTCCTTGCCCATGAAGAGCGGTCCGGTGTGGCCCTGCGCCTTTCGGTATTCGCACGCGGCCTGTGTGATGGCGAGGATGTGCGCCTCGGTGAACGTGCCGTCGAGTGGCGTCCCGCGATGTCCGCTGGTGCCGAACGCGACGAGTTGGTTCGGATTCGCGAGGTCAGGCTGGCGCTGGTAGTAATCGGATTCGAGCTTGCTGAGATCGATGAGCAGGTCCGCAGGAGCGGGTTTGCCGGCGAGTGGATGCGTGGCCATAAATTGTGTCGGAGTTTTAGCGGGTCGCCGGCTGGATGTCACTCCACGTCTCTTGCTGAAGCGGGCGCGCGAGATCCGTCTGCCACGCAAGGGATGAGCTGTTCTGGCGGAACGCTGCTACTTCGGCGCCACTGGCGGAGGTTCAACGACGGGTTGCAACGCGGCGGGTTTTGATTCCTTCGGCAGCGTAACAATGAACTCCGCGCCCTCGCCTGGCTTGCTGGAAACCGTTACCCGTCCGTCGTGGGCTTCGACGATCGCCTTCACCAAGCTCAAGCCGAGGCCGAGACCGCGTTGGGAACGGCTCTTGTCGCCGCGATACAGTCGCGCCCAGATCTTGTCCTGCTCCTCGAGGGGAATTCCCATGCCCGTGTCCTTGAAGAGGGCGACGACCTGGCCAGGTTCGTTGCGAGTGGTGACGGTGACGCGTCCGCCTTCGGGCGTGTACTTGATCGCGTTGTCGAGCAGGTTGGCGAAGACCTGACGGACGCGGTTCGGGTCCACGGAAACCTCGCACGGCTCGAGGAAGTCGCCTCGCACGCCCACTTGACGTTCCTCAGCGACGTATTCGTACAGCTCGATGACTTCGCGCAGCAGCTGGCAGAGATCGATGCGCTCCCGCTGGAGCTTCATCATGCCAGCCTCGGCTTCGGTGATGTCCATGAGCGTGCTGAGGATCTTCATCACGCGCTCGGATTCCTCGACGCAATCCGCCAGCGCCTCGTGCGCTTCGTTGGTGACGGAGCTGTTCTGCAACGCCGCCTCGGCCGTCACGCGCAGGCGGGTGAGGGGAGTGCGCAGGTCGTGCGCGACGTTGTCCAGCGACTCGCGCATGGCACTGATGAGCGACTGGTTCTTGTCGAGCATCGTGTTGAAGAGCTGGACCATTTCGTCGAGCTCATCTTCGGATCTCCGCGCTGGCACCCGGGCGTCGAGATTGCCGGTGTGAATGATCGATCGGGCGGTGGCGACGATCTGGCGAACCGGCAGCATTGCGCGATGTGCGACAAACGCCCCGGCCACGAGGCTCATCAATAACACCGCGACGCCGGCGGGAATTACCGTCTGACGGAATGGTTCCCACAACGTTTCGCGACTGCTCGTGCTGCGACCGACGATCATGCCGCCGCCATTGGCAAATTGAACGCGGACAAACGCGAGGTCGCGCTGGGCGTCCTTCGGCACGCGCGTGATGTCGGACTGTTGCCAGACGCGGCGCACGGTGCCTTCGAGCCGGAGGTTCCCGAACTCCTGCGGCACGACCATGTACTCCACCACTTCGTACGGCGACATCACGCTGACGAAGAAGGATTTTTCGTCGGAAGGATCGTTGTCGGCGAGCACGCGGCGTTTGAGTTCCGCGAGGCCGCGCGTTTGCAGGACGTTGGCGTATTCCTTGGCGCGCGACTGGATGACTTCGATTTCCTTTCGCTCCAGTTCCTGCGCGACGAGGTAGTACATCAGCAGAAGCACCATCGCCGTGCCGACGGCGAAGAGCAGCGTGTACCACAGGCTCAGCCGGACGCTGATGCGATTAAGCAGGCCGGAGGGCATAGCCAACGCCGCGGATGGTGTGGAGCCGCGTCTTCTCCGGATCGATCTTCGCACGCAGTCGATGCACGAGGACGTCGACGACGTTTGTCTGAGGGTCGAAGCTGTAGTCCCAGACGTGTTCGAGCACCATCGTCTTAGTCACGGTGCGGCCGACATTGCGCATGAGATATTCGAGCAGCGCGAATTCGCGGGGTTGGAGATCGAGCGTCTCCGCGCCGCGCGTGACCTGGCGCGTGAAGAGATCGAGCGTGAGGTCG
This sequence comes from Verrucomicrobiota bacterium, assembly GCA_016713365.1. Lineage (GTDB taxonomy): Bacteria > Verrucomicrobiota > Verrucomicrobiia > Limisphaerales > JADJPG01 > JADJPG01. The sequence goes on from JADJPG010000053.1 coordinate 28,573, forward strand.
CCGACGGTGAGCTTGGTCGGTTCGGTGGTTTGCGACGCGCGACGAATGAGCGCCTGGATGCGCGCGAGCAGTTCGGAGAACGCGAAAGGTTTCGTCAGATAATCGTCGCCGCCGGCCTGAAGCCCTTTCACGCGATCGTCGACGGACGCTTTCGCGCTGAGGATGAGGATCGGCGTGCGAAGTCCCTTACTGCGGAGGCGCTGGATGAGACTCAGGCCGTCGAGCTTCGGCAGCATGAGGTCGACGACGGCGGCGTCGTAGGAAGTGGTCTCCGCCATGACGAGCGCCTCTTCGCCGTCGAGGTAGTGGTCCACGGCGAAGCCGCTTTGCTTGAGCCCGTTCACGATGAACGAGGCAATCTTCTTGTCATCTTCGACAACCAGGATGCGCATGACTGCGCCCAGCATGAAACAAGGCGGGCAGCTTGTCCAATTGCCAATGAGCGGCGTCCGGGCTGGAGACCGTTACGGCTTCAGATGCCGGTCGAACCACACGCCGAACTCGCGGATGTCCAGCGGCATGCTGAGCCAGCCGTGCTCGCCGCCGGGATGCACGCGAACTTCCACCGTCCGTCCCAGCTTCAGAGCGGCGGCCTGAAACCATTCGGTTTGTTCCAGCGGCGTCAACGTGTCGGCGTCGCCGTGGTAAATCAGTGTGGGCGGAAGATTCGTCGTGATGTGGTAGATGGGCGACGTTTCGCGGCCAACGATCTTCCACAAGGCCATGTTCGTCGCGGCGGCGCCGAAGCCCTTCACAAAACTCTTCGGTGGACCGCCATCGCCGAGATTCTCCGTCGATTTGCCGAGGTTCAGCAGATCGGTCACCGGATAGAAGATTGCCACCGCCTGCACTGCGCTGCTCTCGCGGTCGACGGGATCTTCGGCGTCGCTCGAACCGGGACCACCGCGCGTGGCGAGCATGAGACTGAGATGTCCGCCCGCGCTGCCGCCGGTGACGCCAAGGCGATTCGGGTCCACTCCATATTCCTTCGCGTGATGCCGGATGAAACGCACCGCGCGATGCATGTCGTGGGTGATGTCCATGATCGTCGCCTTCGGCTGCGACACGTGATAGATGGGAAACACTGTGTAGCCCCGCCGAATCAACGGAGCCGCCATCCATTCCCGGAATGTTCCCGGCTTGCCGGATCTCCAGCCACCACTCACGAGCAGCAACACGCCGAGCCCGTTCGGTTTATCGGGACGCAGCACATCGAAGGCGAGGGTATCCGTGCCGCGCTTGCCGTACGGAATGGCGTTCGTGCGATGCACGGTCGGCGTGAAGTACCACCAAACGCTACCGACGACGATCGCGAGCACTAGTGCAATGGAGCCGAGTGTCCAAAGCGTGCGTCGAAGAATGCGCTTCCAGTTCACGAGTTACTTCGCAGAGGTCAACCGCAGGTCCACCATCATGTCGGCGGCGATCTTTTCGAGCTCGACCCGGAGCTTCTGCGGGTCGCAATTCGCTGGAACGAGCAGACGCGCCTCGGCTTTAAACAGAGTCTCGCCTGACATCGGTGCGCTCGTGCATTCGGTGGAAAGCTCCTCGACATTCACGCCGCGAGAGGCGAGCGCGGCGGTCAATTGGCGGACGATGCCTGGGCGATCGTGCCCGACCAGATCGAGATTCATCAGATGCTGGCCCTGCGGAGCGGGCTGATCGTTGTCCGGCCGCATCGTCACGGCGAGCCCGCGTTCGTTGAGTTTCTCGAGGGCTTTCGTGAGGGCAGGCAGGCGATCCGAAGGCACGAGGACGCGGAGGATGCCGGCGAACTCGCCACCGAGCCGGCACATGCGACTCTCCAGCCAGTTGCCGCCGTGTTCCGCGACGAGGCTTGCGAGCGACTCAACCAGTCCGGTGCGGTCCTTGCCCAGAACCGTCAAAACGAGGGGTGTTTGCATGCGCCGAGTAAAAACGTCCGGGCAGCGCCGGCGCAAGCGATTCGTTGTGCGACGATGGTGCGACCGATGTGTGATTGACTCGTTAATGATGGCTTGCGACGGTCCCTTCATGCTCCCGTTTACGATTCACTCCAGATGTCGGAAGGCTCTTCATCTGACCGCTCTCGCGTTGACTTTGGTGGTGTCGACTGTCGCCAGGGCCGACTGGCCGGACTTCCGCGGACCCAGCGCCAACGGCCACGTTTCAGTCGGTGACAAAACCTTGGGCCTGCCACTCGAATGGAGCGAGACGAACAACATCGTCTGGAAGACAGCCATCCCTGAAAAAGGCTGGGCGACACCCGTCATTTTGGGAGGCCAGATTTGGCTCTCGAGCGCCACGCCGGACGGTCACGATTACTTCGCGATCTGCGTGGATGAGAAGACGGGCAAGATCGTGTTCAACGAAAAAGTGTTTCACACCGACAGCCCCGAACCGCACGGGAACGGCGCCTCGATGAACAGCTACGCGACGCCTTCGCCGGTGATCGAACGAGGCCGGGTTTACGTTCATTTCGGGAGTGCCGGCACGGCGTGTCTGAACACCCGGACCGGCAAAGTGATTTGGAAACGAAACGATCTTCCGTGCCGTCATTATCGGGGTGCGTCCGCGTCGCCCTTGCTTTTCGAGGATTTGCTGATCCTGACCTTCGATGGAGCCGACCAGCAGTACACGACGGCGCTCGACAAGAAGACGGGGAAAACAGTCTGGCGAACCGACCGTTCTGTGGCGTGGAATGATGAGGGTTCCAATGACCGGATGGTGCGCGAAGGCGATCACCGAAAATCGCACGGCACTCCGTTGATCGCGAAAGTCGGCGGCAAGTCGCAGTTGATTAGCGTCGGGGCAAAAGCTTCCTATGGCTATGAACCGCGCACTGGCAAGGAACTGTGGCGCGTTGAGTATAACGATTTCTCCAGCGCGCCCCGGCCCGTGTACGAGGATGGGCTGGCCTACATTGTCACCGGCTTCACGAAGCGCGAGCTCTGGGCAGTGAAGCCGGACGGGCACGGAGTGGTCACCGATACCCACGTCGCATGGAAGGTCAGCAAAGGGATTGGAAGATACGCAACGCCCGTGATCGTGGACGGGCTGCTCTACACGGCGGTGGACGAGAGTTTCGCGACGTGCATCGACGCAAAGACCGGCGAGATTGTGTGGAACGAACGCATTGGCGGGAAGTATGCCTCGTCGCCGATTTTCGGAGATGGTCGCATCTACTTCTGCAGCCAGGACGGCACCACCACGGTAATCAAGCCCGGGCGCAAACTCGAGGTGCTGGCGAAAAACACGCTCGATGGCGGATTCATGGCGTGCCCGGCAGCAAATGGAAAAGCGTTGTACCTGCGCACCAAGACGCACCTGTATCGAGTGGAGAACGGGAAGAAATGACACGTAACGTTCCGGTCCCGGGACTGGTCAATCGACTGGAACACCAATGCTGATATGAACCGCTCGAAATCGCTCATCGTCGTTATCGCTTTGCTCACGGCTTCCTTGGATTTGTTCGCGCAAGCTCCCTCGACCAACCAGTCTGCCCCGCAGAGACTCGGTGGATCTGGATCGCGCCCAGAGCGCAACAATCTCAACGACGCCTTCTACAAGCTGGGGCCGGATTCGCTCCCGATGGAGGGCGTGCCGAAGGGGAAATACTCGGAACCCAAAGTCATCAAGTGCGATGTCTATCCAGGGACGCAACACACCTACTGGGTCTACGTCCCGGCCCAGTATGATCCGTCGAAGCCGACGGCCTTGATGGTCTTCAACGATGGCCAGGCGTTCATGAAGGACACCGGCGATGTGCGCGTGCACAACGTTTTGGACAACCTGATCTATCGCCGTGAGATCCCCGTGATTCTGGGTGTGTTCATCAATCCCGGTCGTCGTCCGGACCAGCCGGAGCCGCCATCCGCCGGCGGAGACTGGGGAGATCGCACCACTAATCGGCCCGAGGAATACAATTCGATCAACGACAAGTATGCGCGCGTGATCGTGGACGAACTGCTGCCAGCCCTGCGCAAGGAATACAATATCTCGGACGATCCGGAGATGCGCGGCATCGGCGGGGCGAGTTCGGGTGCGATCGCAGCCTACACCGTGGCGTGGCATCGGCCGGACCAGTTTCGGAAAGTGTTCAGCTTCATCGGCACATTCGTGAACCTTGGCAATCGCGGTGGAAACACGCTTTCCGATCTGGTGCTGCAAACCGAGAAGAAGCCGCTGCGGATCTATTTGCAGGACGGACGAAACGACAACCGCTTCGGCTCACGAGGGGAGAATCCAAACGAACGTGACTGGTTCTACAACAACGTGAAGCTGGCGAATGCGCTGACAAAGAAAGGCTACGATCTGAACTTTTCGTGGGGCATGAACAATCACGGCCAGAAAATGGGCGGTGCAATCTTCCCGGAAATCATGCGCTGGCTCTGGCGCGATGCGCAGGTTGTTTCAACCGATCGCGATGACATGGTGGAACGGTCGCTGCGCGGGCCGTTTCAACCGACAAGTGAAACTCCTGCGGGTTCGAAGTGACGCCTTACAGGTGCCTTAATCGCGAGCCGGGCTGCGTTCCCTGAGCAGCGCCGAATCGTAATCCAACAGCCTTGGCCGCACTCCATTGTTCCATGCTCGCGACCTAATCACCGACTTCGAGAACGATGGCGCCCGGGGCGATGCGCAGACTCTTGATTCCTTTCCAGTTGGGAGACTGGCCGGGGCCGCCCATCGCATCGGCCAGCAGGTTCTTCCCTTTCACGCCGCCCAGCCATTCCTTCGGCAGGCTCAATCCGAGAATCGAAACATCCTCCAACATCGCCACCGGCGGCTGTCCGGCGCTCAGGGAGATTTGGAATCTTCCACGTGCGCGGAACATGGTTCCGCCGAACATCGGGAAGTCTTTCGGGATGGGCACGGCGAGGTAGGCGTTGATGGCGTCCGCGTCCAATTCGATTCGCACCGTTTCACCCAGGTCGGTATTGGCGTTGAGCAATCCGTTCAATTCGCGCTCGGTCAAACGCAGTTCCTTGCCGCCTGGCTGATAGACCCGCGCCGGGGGAAGCGCAGGCGTAGGTGGGGTAGGAGGCTTCGGATTTGCCGGCTGAACCAAATCCAAACGCTCATTCGCTTCCAACGGAGCTGCGTTCCGCATCGCATCCATCTTCGTGTCCACGACCTGCTTTTCCTCCGCGGAAAGGACAACTGGCTTGATCGGGCGTTGAATCCACCAAATCGTGATGGCAACAGTGGCGACGATAATGAGGAAGAAAGCCAGCACACCTCCGAGGCCCCAGAGCCACCAGCGCCGCGGTTTCGGTGGGGGAGTGCGAGGTGGAGGGATGGGAGGATTTTCGGGAACCGGCGTTGAATCCGTCATGCGACGACGGTAGTAGGCGCCGATTGAACTGGCAAGGGCACCTTGCCGACTTGCCGATTTGTCACCCTGCCGACTTTAGCAAGTGATTTCTCGCGACTCAGGCAGGGGCCGCATAAACGAAAAAGAAAGCGCCGTGCTGGCGAACCAGCACGGCGTTTCGAAAAGTCGATGGGAGACTAAAGCGTCTTCAGATTCTTCGCCCCGTTCACAGTAGAGTTCACGCGGAGGCGCAGGCCGTTCAGGCGGATGAAGCCCGTCGCGTCGTCCTGGTTGTAGGCCTTGGTCGGGTCGGCCTCCATCGTGGCGATGTGCGGGTTGTACATGCTGAACTTCGACTTGCGACCGGCGACGTAGAGGCCGCCCTTGTAGAGCTTCACGCGCACGGTGCCGGTGACATTCTTCTGCGATTCCTCGACGTAGGCCTGGAGCGCGAGACGCTCCGGCGCATACCAGAAGCCGTTGTAAACGAGCTCCGCATACTTCGGAATCAACGCATCACGCTGGTGCATGACCTCGCGGTCCATCGTGAGGCTTTCCATCTGGCGATGCGCGTAGTGCAGGATGCTGCCGCCCGGAGTCTCATAGACGCCGCGGCTCTTCATGCCGACGAAGCGGTTCTCCACCATGTCCACGCGGCCGACGCCGTGTTTGCCACCGAGTTTGTTGAGCGTCTTCATGACCTGCAGCGGCGTCAGCTTCTTGCCGTTCACCGCCACGCAATCGCCCTTCACGAAGTCGAGTTCGACATACTCCGGCTTGTCCGGCGCGTCCTCAGGCAGCACGGAAAGCGTGGTGAAGTAATCGCGGTTCTTCTTCGGATCGAAGCTGTCATACCACGGGTCTTCGAGGATGCCGGCCTCGTAGGAAATGTGCAGGAGGTTGCGGTCCATCGAGTAGGGCTTCTTGGCGGAAGCCTGCACGGGAATGCCCTTCGCGGCGCAGTAATCGATCATCTCCTGGCGACCGGGGAAATCCTTGCGATACCGCTCGTCGCGCCATGGAGCGATGATTTGCAGTTCCGGCGCGAGCGCGGCGGCGGTCAGCTCGAAGCGAACCTGGTCGTTGCCCTTGCCGGTGGCGCCGTGGGCGATGGCGTCGGCCTTCTCCGCCTTGGCGATCTCGACCATGCGCTTGGCGATGAGCGGGCGCGCGATGCTGGTGCCGAGGAAGTATTGGCCCTCGTAAATCGCGCCGGCACGCATCATCGGATAGATGAAATCCTTCGCGAATTCGTCCTGCAGGTCATCGATGTAAATCTTGGAGGCGCCGGTCTTCTTGGCCTTCGTCTCGAGACCGGTGAGTTCGTCTTCCTGGCCGATGTTGGCGCAGAAGCAGATCATCTCGGCGTTGCCGTAGACATCTTTGATCCAGGAGAGCAGCACCGAGGTGTCGAGGCCGCCGGAGTAAGCGAGGACGATTTTCATGAGTCGTGATTCGTAGTGCGTGATGCGTGACAGAGCAGCCGGACAACCCGGCAAAAATCAGGGGGCGACTAAACGCGAATTGGCCCGGGCAGAAAAGAAAAAACCACCCGGAGTTCCGGGTGGTAAGAGAATCGAGAGGCTGGGCTCAGCCCTTGGACTTCTTCTTCGACAGCTTTGCCTTCACTTCTTCCTTCTTGCGCTTCATGTAGGCGTTGGCGCGCTGACGTTTCTGAGTCTTGTTACTTTGTTGTCCCATAAGTCGCTTTACTTTGTGAATCCGTTTCGGATGCTTGACCGAGACTATGATGATTCGAGTTTTGCGGTTCAATACCTATTTGCTGCTCGCATTGGTGCTGGTTCTCGGCGCGGGCTGCAAGTCCGGCAAGAAGAAAGACCCGAACCACTACACCAAGAAGGACGAGGCGTCGCTCCGGCTGCATCTCGAAGTGAATGTCGACGGCACCGAAGACAGCGGCGCCATCACGGTCGGGCGGTCGAATCCGTTCGAGTTGAATGCCCAAAAGCGTCCGTTCCTCACCGAGTTCCAGATTGAAAAGGCTGCCGTTGTCGATGTGCTCGGCGGATTCTCCATCTCTGTTCAATTCAACAAACAGGGGACGTTTCTCTTGGAGCAGTACACGACAGGAAACAAAGGTAAACGCATGGCGATCGCGGCGGAGTTTGGTCAGATGCGCTGGATTGCCGCGCCGGTCATCACGCAGCGGCTGGGGGACGGAGTGCTGGTTTTCACGCCGGATACCACGCGGGAAGAGGCGGACCGAATTGTCAGCGGTTTGAATCGGGTGGCGGAACTTGTCCGCAAGGGACGCAAGTAATCTGCAAGTCGCCGGCTTGCCATCGTGATGGAAGTAGTTTCTGTTTGGCGCATGTATTTGTCGACGCAGTGCGGTGGAGCAGGAAGTTTCATCGCGTCACCCGGAACCTGGATGAGGTCGTGGCCGGTCCAACTGGCCGCCCTTTTGGTCTCATCTCTCACGCTTCGCGCGCAGCCGTTTCAGCTTCCGACCGCGAATCGCGCAGTGTTCGACTCCGCCGGGGAAGAGCGGTTCTTTGTCGGCACTGTCGGCAAGCCTTGGATGAGCGGAACGTTTGGCTGCGTGCGGACCGACGGCTGGCAATTGCACGAGGGGCTCGACATCCGCAGCATCGCCCGGGACAAACGCAATGAGCCGACGGATCCGATTCTCGCGACCGCGGACGGCACAGTGGCCTACATCAATAAACGGCCGTCGCTCTCGAACTACGGCAACTACCTGATCCTCCGCCATTCCATCGAGGGCGTGGATGTTTACTCGCTCTACGCGCATCTGCGCGAGGTTCGCGCGGGGCTCAAACACGGCGATTCTGTGAAAGCGGGCGAAGTAATCGCGGTCATGGGCCGGACGTCGAATACCGCGCAATCGATCTCAAAGGAGCGCGCTCATCTCCACTTCGAACTCGACCTCGTGGTGAACGAGAAGTTTCCCGAGTGGTATCGCAAGACCTTCCCCGGCCAGCGCAACGATCACGGCGGCTGGAACGGTCAAAACTTGCTGGGGCTTGATCCGTGGAAGCTGTTCCTCGAACAACAGCGGCTCGGCGCGAAGTTCAGTTTGGTGGAATTCATCCGCAGCCAACCGGAGCTCTGCCGTGTGATGGTGCGAGACTCAAATATCTCCTGGGTGCGCCGCTATCCGATGTTTGCGAAGCCGAATCCGGTGGCGCAAAAGGAAGGCGTCGCCGGCTACGAGCTCTCGCTCAATTTCAACGGCGTTCCGATGGAGGTGATCCCGCGCGCGGCGTCGGAGATCAAAACGAAGGCAAAATTCCAGCTCCTGTCGGTGAATGCCCCGGAACGCCAGAAGCATCCATGCCGGAAAATTGTGATGCAGCGCGGATCAAAGTTTGAGTTGGGGAACAATGGGCTCCATCTGCTTGGGTTGCTGACCTACTGACGTTTCAAGACTCGCGCCGAGGGCGCTGGGGACGGATCGATCTGGCGGAAGGCTTTCCCGGAATGCGTCCGTCTCGGGCGCTGAAACTCCCGAACGCGGTACGGTGTCGGAGACCTCCATTGCTGTCCTTAAAAACGTTTCTGCGGCGGGGGACGGAAGCATTTCGACTCGTCGCAAATGCATCTCCCGTGGCGTCCGCGCCCTCTGTGCGTGAGGACTTCGCACTGAGTCAATTCAGCGGATTCGCCTGATCGCTTTGCGACTCGATCTTTGGTGACTGCTTGAGCAGGCGTTCTTTTTCCCGCAGCTCCCGATCCATTTCGGCGATGCGTTGTTCCTGCGCGACAAGCTTGTCCTGAAATTGGTCGCGAATCTTTCCGAGGCGTTCCTCCAGTCCGCGCACCTGCGCCGTGCCGTTCTCGTGCGAATCGAGCAGCTGGCTGCGCTGGTTGCTCAGCCATTGAAACAGTTTCTCGCGCATCAGTTGACGCAGATGCGGAACGAGCGCCGCCTTGGGATCGTTCTGAGGCTTCGGTTCCGATTCCGTGGAGTTCAGTCGCACGGACGGCGTCTGCCATGCGCTGTTGTGCGCGTTGTCGGTTGCCGTCGTCGGCTCAGAGAGCACCGCGCCGGAGGCGGATTCCGTCACGGACCTCGAGCTGCGCGAGGGAGAGTTCAACTCCACAAACATCGGGCGGCCCAACGCGGCGGATGATTGACGGCGCTTCGCCGCGCGGGTGTTGAGAATAATCACGGCGACCAACCCGCACATGCCACTGATGGCAACGGGCCAGACCCACGGTGGCGTTCCCGGCGCGGAGACAATTTTGGTTGCCGCGATGACTGGCGGCACGGCGGCGGAAGCGCGTGCGGGAACCGGCGGATTGCTGGTGATCGCCGTCGCCTGGGCGGGTGCGCTGGTTCGAGCCGCTGGCGAGGCGGGCACCGGTACGGCGGCGAGCTGGACACGCGGCGGTGCGGGCACGGGATCGACCGGAGGCAAGGTTTCCTCGCGTTCCCTGGCCGGAGCCGGTTTGCGGGCTGGTTTGGAAACCGCCGCAGATCCCGACGGCTTGATGGTGACCTCGCAAATGACCATTGGCAGCTCGAACCCGGCGACCGGAACCTGGCGGGTGGCCATGAATTCGACGTTCTTGGTGAAGACAGGATCGAACACGCGATTGAGCAGCGGACCGGCCGTGATGGGCAGTGTGGACTTGTCCTGCGCCGGGCCGACCGGCACCGCACGGAATCCGGCTTTTTCGAGGAGCGCGGTGCAGGCGTCCTTCACGGGTTTCTTTGAATCGAGATTGATGTCGCCGGTCAGGAACGTGGCGTATTGGCGTTCCTCGTACGTCGCCGCCACGAATGCCGTGTGGTGGCCGAGGAAGTCCGCGGCGTAATCGCGCTTGCGCGAAAAGTAGGAGCCGTCGGAGGTTCCAATGCCGTTGGTCAACGGACCGGGCAGCGTCGCCACGTAGATGCCCATTGCCTCATTGTTGTGGCGAATGGTCGCGAACACGAAACCACCGTTCAGATCGATGCGTCCGGTGTCGTTCCAGTCCATCTTGCGGGAAGACATGCGCTCCCGTCGCGTCAGGATGCCGATGGGAAGCCCGATGATCGGGCTCTTGCTGCTGCCGCTGCTTTGTCGGAAGACCGTGTGGATGGCGACCGAATGCTTCTTCGGCGTGATGCTTTCCGCGAGGCGTTTGAGGGTGGAACCGTCGGAGATCCCGTAAAGGATGATCGCGTCCGCGTCCGTCCTGCCCAGGGCGCTCGCGATCGTGGCGAGCTGCGGAGGTTCGACGACCGGCGTGCCATTCGTCAGCTTGGACAGTTGAAAGTCGGGCACCTGCCACGTCACAACGCGAAAGGATTGGGCGCGCGCAGAAGTGGCGGCGAGGCCGAGGAGCAGAAAAGCAGCGAGAACGTTCCGCATAAATTCATCCAGTTGATTGCGCCAGTTTCCGTCGCGTACGCCAGTCGAGGAGAACAGTCCCGCGAGACTAGGAATCCACTGCGGCGGTGTAAAGGGGGATTCCCGACTTTGCTTGTGCCGCTGACATCTGGCCAGCGGAGCGAATGACTTACGCCGTCAGCGCGGCGTCCCAATCCTTCCAGACCGGTTCGTAGCCGAGGCGCTTGAGGAGTTCCGACATTTCCTGCGCCGAACGTTCATCGGCGATTTCAAACTGGCCGGTGGCGTTCGTCGCGCGATCCGCAGTCGCAGCCCATTCGCTGGCCCCGGAGGCGAGCTCGACGATTCGGCCCTTCTCCGTGCGATGAATCTTGTCCTTGCCCGCGCCCGTGTAACCGCCCGGCTCCGTGTGGCTACCTGCGCTGATCATCGTGATGCCGAGCGGGATCAATCCATCGCGCAGCTTCGCCGGCTCGCGCGTCGAGAGAACGAGGCCGACGTCCGGCAGGAACAGCCGGAACGCGCAGACGAGCTGGACGAGCTCGCGGTCGCTCATGCGCGTGAGCGGCTGGAATTCACCGGCGCACGGACGCAGCCGTGGCAGCGAAATGGTGACCTGCGCCTTCCAACAATGCTTGAGCAAATACGCGGCGTGCGCGGCGACGCTGATTGCTTCCATCCGCCAGTCGCTCAAACCGTAGAGCGCTCCAATGCCGAGCCGGCGGAAGCCAGCTTCGTAGGCCCGCTCAGGCGTTTCGAGGCGCCAGTCGAAGTTCCGTTTCGGTCCGGCAGTGTGCATGCGCGCGTAGACCTCCCGGTCATACGTCTCCTGATACACGACCAAACCTTCCGCGCCGGCTTCGACAATCGGGCGATACTCGGCGGTCTCCATCGGGCCGACTTCGAGCGACAGACTTGGCAGCTCGCCGTGTAGCGCACGTGTGCAGTCCGCGAGGTAGCCGTTAGAAACAAACTTCGGATGCTCGCCAGCGACCAGGAGCAAGTTGCGAAAACCTTCCTGCTTCAGAGCGAGCGCCTCGCGCTTCACTTCGTCGACAGACAAGGTCACGCGCAGGATCGGATTGTCGCGCGAGAAGCCGCAGTAGGAACAGTTGTTGATGCACTCGTTCGAAAGATAGAGCGGTGCGAAGAGGCGGATCGTCTTGCCGAAACGTTGTCGGGTGAGCGCCTGGGAACGGCTTCCTATCGTTTCCAGCAGTGAGCCAGCGGCGGGCGAGATGAGTTGCGCGAAGTCTGCGAGCGATGGGGCCACGCTCGCGATGGAACGTTGAGCATCAGCCGCCGTAGCGCTGCGGGAGCGCTCCAGCAGATCCGCCATCGGCAACGCGTTGAACTCAGCGACAAAACTCATGGCCTCAGCCTATCAGCTTGCGACTCCGGGGCAACAACCGTCACTGGATGCTCAGCGCAACACGAACTTCCGATGCTTTGCGAAGACTTCGCGCAGCGCCGCTGACGTGTCGTCCTGCAACTGTTGCAGCTCGCGATAAACTTCGACGTTCTTCTTGTCCGGGCGCGCCGTCTCGTTGCCGTTCAGCTCCACGAACTCGTCCGTGATGTCGCTGATGTCGATCTTCTCCCCTTGCTGCTGGCGCCAGCACCAGAGCGCTTGCAACGCCGCGCCGTAGGCCGCGCCTTCGCTGACTTTGAGCGTGACGACTTCCGTGTTGAAAATGTCCGCCATGATCTGGCGCCAGAGTTTGGACTTCGCGCCGCCGCCGGTGGCGCGCATCTGCGTCGGCTTCACGCCGAGTTCGGCGAGTCGGCGCAGACCGTAGTTCATGCAGAGCGTCACGCCTTCCATTGCCGCGCGGGCGAAGTGGGGAGCGGTGAAGGTGGCGGGTTCACGCCCACATACACGCCGGTGCCGTCGGGCACATTGGGCGTGCACTCGCCTTCCAGATACGGGAGCAGCATCAAGCCGTGCGACCCCGCGGGAACGCTGGCGGCCTTGCTCGCGAAGGTTTCGTGCGTGTATTCGAAATCCTGCCGCATCATCTCGGTCGCCACCGTGACGTTCATCGTGCAGAGCAGGGGAAGCCAGCGGTTCGTTGAGTCGCAGAACGCGGCGATTTCGCCTTCGGGATCGACAACCGGTTTCTCCGCGCACGCGTAGATCGTCCCGCTCGTGCCGAAGCTGGCGGTGATGACGCCTTCGCGGGTGTTGCCGGTGCCGATGGCGCCCATCATGTTGTCGCCGCCGCCGGCGCTGACCAGCACGTCAGGCTGCAACCCTAGCTGCTTCGCGGTCGAGGCTTGCAAGGTGCCAGCCGGTTGGTCACTGGAGATCAGGCGCGGGAGCTTGCAGGCGAGATCGGCGTCGATGGCTTCCAGCGCGGCCGGGGACCGACGAAGCCATGTTGCTGGCCGCTGACGCCGATCGCCTTGACCTCGGACGCCGTGGCTTTCGCGCTGCGCAGCGCTTGGCGGATGGCGGACGCGGTCGCTTCACGCCACGACTGCGGGTGCTGTTCCTTCGCGCCCGGCGGAAGGTTTGGGATCAAGTCGTAAGCCTGCGCGCCGGAGCCCAGGACCTTGCCGTTCTTCGCATCCACGACGAGGGCTTTGGTCGATTGCGTGCCGCTGTCGATGCCGATCAAAAGAGTTCTCATATCAGAAAAGAATGGCGCGAAGAATGAACAACCGCACTGGGGGTGTCCAGTGTCGAGTCCGGTTGGCTGGGCTTGTGAGCCGTGCGGATTACCTGTAGCTCACGGCTGCGCCGGGTTCACGACGCGGTAGAAACGATTCGTGGTCCAAGTGGGATCGGGAATCGTCTGCACGCGGTTGTTCGTGCTCGCGACCACATCCGTGAGCTTGAACCACGGTCCGCCGTTGAATCCGTCGGTGAATTCCACGGAGTAGGTCCGGTTCGAAATCGCGGCAAACTGGACACTCGCCTGCGTGGCTCCGGTGGAAAGATCGACGCGCAGGTAACTCGCGGCATTGGTCGGATCTGTTCCGGCCTGGAATTCATCGCGATTGCGCATGCCGTCGCCGTCGAGATCCTCCAGCGCGTCGGCGGCGTTGTTGGTGTTCATGCCGACGGCTTGTTCGTACAGGTCGATGATGCCGTCCTGATCAAAGTCAGGAAGGGTGATGATCGCCGCGAGAGAGTTCGCACTGACTGCGATGCTCGCGAGGTTACGGACGATGACTCGATATTGGTTCGTGGTGAAGGGATTGGTGCTGGCCGTGAAGGTGTAGAAGTTCGTCGGCGAGCTCACAATGTTGCTGCGGACGCTCGCGCTGCCCCGACGCCATTCGTAGCCGAAGGGAAACGGACTGCCGCTGGCGACGACGCTGAGGGTAACGCTGGCTCCGGGCGCGACGAATTGCGGGGTCACACCTTGAACAATCGTCGGAGTGATCAGCGGAATCAGAGCAGCAGGAGCGCTCTGGACAACGCCCACTTCATCCGTGATGCGCACCGAGTAATCGCCGCCATTGGCGAGCTGAACGTTGGTGATCGCCAGCGTGCCGTTGGTGGCACCGGGAATCTCCGCGCCGTTGTGCAGCCACTGGTAGGTCAGCGGCGAAGGGCTGTAGGCGGTCACGGTGAAGGACGTGTTCGTGATCGCGAGCGCGGCGGGATCGGGTCTCACGCGCACCTGCACGCTGGCGGGTTGCGATTGGATGAAGGCGGGATATTTCAGAGTGATGTTCGCCGTGGCGCTGAGGACGGAGCCGTGGTCGTTGAAGACGAGCACGTCGTAGGCGCCGGCCTGGTTCGGTTGAATCGCCGGGAGCAGCAGCGTGGCGTTGGTGGCGTTCCCGATGGTGTCGCCGTTGAATCGCCATTGGTAACGGAGCGGCGCGTTGCCGCTCGCGGAGATTTGAAGCGCGACGTCCTGGAAAGCGATGGCGTTCTGGCTCGCGGGTTGAAGAACGATCGTTGGCGCGGGTGTGGCGTCGTTCTGGAAATTGCCGGCGGTCGTCGGTCGGGCTGACCAGGCGTTCGGGTCGTCTCCGTAGATGCTCCCGCTGCGACGCTGGAGCGAAAGTCCGTCGCCGTCCGCGCCGGCGGGCCACGGCGCCGCGTCCGAGTAACGCACGCGATCGACGAGCACGAACGGGACGTTGCCGCCGACGGGAGTGGTCGGCTTCTCGAGACGCACGTCATCGCCGTCGTTTCCAAGCTTGCCGCCGTAGGGACCGAAGAGCCGCGTAGACGCCGGGACGCTGTAAGTACTACGGAAGGCGTCGGTGAGCGCAGTGTTGGTGGGCGCGAAGTTGACGAGCAACACCGTTTCGCGCGGCGCGAGGGTGATGTTCGCGGGGAAGCTGAACGACACGCCGCCGCGCAGGCGCCAGGTGTTGGCGGGGAGGAGACTGTCGAAGAGCGGTTGAGCTGTATCAGTGGCGTTGTGGAGTTCGATGAATTCTTCGGCCGAATTATCGCTGCCGTCCGCCAAGTCGCTGGGATGATATTGAATCTCGGTGATGACGATGGGACCGACCTTCGGTCCGCCGCCGGAGCTCTGTGGATTCGACGCCACGAAATCTTCGCGGCCGGTGCTGGTCACCCAGCGTGAGAACGGGACGCGATCCTCGGACGCGCCGAACTCGAACCCATGGACGTAGCCGGTGAGATTGCCCGCGAGGTCAGCGGAGAAAAGCCACACTTCGTCGCCATCCGATCCTAGCGCGAAACCGTTGCCGCCCGGGTTGAATTGCGATTCGTCGAACGCGATCGATGCGCCTGCCGCCAGCGTGATGCCATTCGGGATGCGGAACTTTTTCGGTGTGTTGAAGTCGTCCGAAAGATACCAGCCGCTGAGGTTTGCGGTTTGATGGAAGAGATTCAACAGCTCGATGGAATCGGTCGGCGGCGGAACATCAGAGCGGGCAATGACGGAGTTGACGACGACGCGAGGAATCACCGGCGCGGCAGGCTCGCCGGTGGAGGGTGAACCTCCCACAGCTCCGCTCGGGCGCCATTGATACGCGGAACTCCAGGCGTCGGGTTCGGCGTTTTCATTCACGACGATGAGCGAGAAGCCGAGGCCGTCGGTGATCGGATGCCAGTTGTTGTCGTAGCTGAAGTCGAGGATCTCCTCGTTGTTCGCATCGACCAGCTGGAGCCGCTCGCCGCCGTTTTCGAGTGCGCCGGTGAATTGCCCGGCGACATTCCGTCCGGCGCCGTAGCGCGAAACGAAGGCTGCGAGGTTGCGCACGATGACGGTCGTTTCTCCCGGGGTCAGCGCGGTCACGGCGCTGCCGGTGAAGTCGAACTCGACGCCATTGATGAGGCGCACGCCCGCGAGATTCAGCGTCGTGTTGGTGGAAATGTTCTTCAGCTCGATGAACTCGAATGCCTCGGCGTCGTTGGTGTTTCCAGCGACGAAGTCCGGGTGATACATCAACTCCGTGACGCGCAGGAACTGTTGTGCGAGCGACGGCGCAGCGGGCGTAGCGAATGCGTTCACCGCCTGGCCGAACTGGTTCACGAGCTGGAGCGATTCACCGCGAGCGGAGAGTTGTCCCGAATAGGCGCCGGCGACGAAGAGACTTTGGCCACCGCGCGGACCGCTGGCGCGGGCGCGGAACGCGGGGACACTGGCGACGACATAGAGCGCGCTGTTCGATCCGATGACGGTGCCGGGCTTGAATGTGAATTCGATGCCGCCCGAGATTTTCCAGCCAGTGAGGTCGACCGGGAACGACGTGCCGTTCGTTACGATCAGGAATTCCTCCGCCTGATTGCCGGAGGCGGGATTCACCTCCACGCTCGCGATGGACACGCTCACGTTCGGCGGTTGTTTGGTGGGGTTGGCGGCGCCGACTCCAGCGATGGTGGTTCCGGTGAGGTACCCGAGGCGCGGGGCGAGGTAGTTGGTTTTGATGCGGTCCGCGGCGTGCGCGAGCGTGTAGGTGGTGCCGCCGAACGCCGCGTTCGCACCCCAGGCGCCTTGTCGAGCGTCACGTCCGGGCTGATGACGGGCACGAGTTGGTCGATGCGGCGCTGGAAGTAACCGGTGGCGAGCACTTCATCGGACAAGGTGCGAATGCGGCGCAGCAGCATCTCGCGCGTGCGCCGGGACGTTCACGATGGCTTCGAGGAACCGGTTGTATTTCGCGTTTTGCAAGAGGTAAGGGCGTGCGCCGATGAACGGGTGGCTCGCGCATGCCGGGGTGGTTGTGTTCTGCGAGCTGAACACGATGTTGTCGGTGTTGAGTCCGTCCGGACCGAAGGTGAGGTCTTGATCCCACGGGAGCATCCGCCATTCGCGCGTGCCTTCGGTGTCGCGGTGGATGAAGTGGTTCTTGTCGCTGGCGTCGATGTTCTGGGTGATGGCGATGGTGGCCATGAAGTTTACCATTCCGGGGACATCGATGTTGTCGAAGACGTAAGTCTCGAGCGCGCTGCCGGTGAGTCTCAGGCCGGCCAGCAACGCCACCAAATCGGCGTTGCCTTCTTCCAAACGAGATTTCTTTTCAAACGACGTGAGGATGTCATACGTGGAGTCTGGTCCGCATTTGTAGAAGGAGCCGTTTTCGTCGAGGCCGACTCGGCGAAGGAAGTCCTTGTCCGGTTGTTCCGTGTAGACGGAGATGTTGTAGAACGCGCCGTTTTGACGGACATGCGCGAGGAAGCAGATGGGCGACGGCAGCGCGACGTCACGCTGGTGCTCGTAGACGAGCACGGAGCGCAGGTAGGACTTGTCGGTATAGGTCGTGTTGAAGTCGAACTCAGTCACGCGCGGCTTGCCCGGGTAGGCTCGAAGTCCTGGTCTTCGTTGAACTCTATTTTGCAGCTCTTCTTCGGCCACGCGCGCGACGTTCCCCCGCGAATGCGCACGAAGAGGTTGTCGTAGAACTCGCCGTTGTAGAAGAGGGAGCAGCGTGTGCCGGCGCTTGTTTCGGCGGCCGCGGGCGTGGCGACGAACCAGTGAAACACGGGCAGGGCGGAATTGATGGCGGGATTCGCGACGACGGTGCCGAAATACTGATCCGAATCTAGCGGGTCATTGAACAACGGCGCGCGACTTGTGTGGCCGAAGGCGTCCGTAGCGGTGACGGCGTAGCGAATCATCTGGCCGTTTGTGGACGCGCTCGCCGGGATAGTGCCGCCGAAGATGCCGTCGCTGGCGATACCGTCGCCGTGCGCGCCGTCGTCGAGCATGGTCACGGCGACTTCGTTGGAAAACATCACGCGGTAACGCAGGGTGACGTTGGTCACCGCGGCAAACGCCGGCGTGATGCGCGCAGTGACGACGAGGTCATCGGTGTCGTTGGGAACGTTCGGCGAATGTTTCGCTTCAGTGATGATCGGTCCGAGGACATCCACGCCGGGAAGGTTTTCGCTGCCGGGCGTGGGCGTGGTGAAATAGACGAACGTGTTCGTGACGGTGACGGTGGAGAGCGCGTCGAGTGTGGGCGCGATGAAGAAGTCCGGATCGTCCGCCGCAAGGTTCAGGGCCTGGAACGCGAGCACGTTGGTGCCGGCGACGATCAGGTTCTCGAACTCTGCGAGGTTGAAGATTTCCGCGACTTCGCTCGCGGATTCCGGCGCGGCGGCGGTGGCGGCGGAATTCCAGTCGAGCGTTTCGGGTGCATTGCGCCGCGCGACTTCCTGGCCGTTGAGCCAGACGACAAATCCATCGTCGTAACGCAGGCGCAGAATCCAGCGGCGGTAGAGCGCGGGATTATCCACGACGAAGGGATAGCGAAGATAGGCGGTGGCCTGCTGGCGAAACATTGATCCCTTGGTGCTGGTGGTGATTTCGGAGGCGAATTCGCCGCCGGGTGTGGCGAGCGATTCGATTTCTGTGGGGCTGAGTGCTCGATTCCAGATGGCCACTTCATCGATCTTACCCTGCCAATGGCTGTCTCCAGTCGCGCTGCCGCTGAGCAACCTTGCTCCGATGATCAGCGCCGCTGAAGTCGGGTTTGGCAAGGTGCCGGTGTATGGGCCGGAGGCCACGGCGACGCCGTTGCGGTAGAGACGTTCTGTGTTCGCATCGAGCACAAACGCGACGTGCTGCCAGCTGGCGATGGGAAGGGGAGTGCCTTCGCGCAGGCCAAGGTCGGCGTTGTTCTGGCGGATGTAGTTGCTCAGATCGCCGGCGGAATCCTGCAATCCAAGATGGAAGTGACTCGCGTTGCCGCCGGGCCAGTTCTTGACGATGGATGCCCAGGTGGGGCGTGCTTCTGCCCAGACCCACGCGGATACGGTGAGCGTCGTGGTCGATTTTGGGTAATTGGTTACGATCACGAATCGTTCAACGGCGCCCCGCGAAAGTTCAGCGCGCCGCTGCTTGCCACGGACCCATTGTGACTCGTTGGTAGGAAAATTTCTTAATCCGCCAGCGTTGCCGCGACCGGAGGAATCAGCGGCGACACGACCGGCAGTTTCGTCGAACTTCCAATAGCCGGCGAGGTTGTTTGTGAAGTTGAGCTCGGCGATGGAACCGCCCAGAAGCCGACGCCTCCGGTCGCTTGAAGCCAGCTGGAGTCGTCAAAGTTAGTAAGGATCCAATTTGTGCCGGTTTCTCCATTCGAGGGTATGAGCAACCGACCGGCGCTGTTGGTGGGCAGAAAAGTGTTCAGCCGCGACCCGGTATCGATTCCATACGGATGTCACTGACTTGCGGCGGAAAAAACGGTTGGGAATTCAGATGCGACTGTTGAGCCGTCAGGCAGGACGAGTGCAAGGTATTCTCCGCCGCCGGAAAGCCGGAAGTTGGTGTGCAACGGCGCGCCTGGCGTGCGGCGGTTCTTGCCGGAAGCGAAGACCACCAGATGGCTGTTGGCGGGGAGATTGGTTGAGGGAAACTGCCAGAGAGTCTGGTTGCTGGCATTGTCGCTCAGGAACCAGCCGAG
>JADJPG010000054.1 GCA_016713365.1 Verrucomicrobiota bacterium
CGGGGTTCCCGGGCGGCGTTCCGGCGCCGCGCGTTCAGGATGGAAACATACGTATCGTGAGCGCGACTGAGATCACCGCGGGCGAGCTCCAGCCGGGCCAGTCGCTCGCGGAGCAGGAGCTCCTCCGTCGAGTCTGCGGCACGGTCCGGGCGGGCGGAGCCCAGCAGCCGCGCATACAACGTGACCGCTCCGTCCAAGTCGCCCATTTCCTGGAGACTGTCTGCCTGGTCGCGGAGTAGGGCGTCGTGCAGCGGGTGGGTGCTGCGGCCTGAGGCCTGCAGGCGTTGAAGAACGTCCTCGATCTCGGCCAGGGCTCCCGCTTGATCCTGGTTGAGGCGCAGGGCCCGGGCGAGACCGGCGCGCAGGAAGAGGACCTCGAGGTCGTCGGGACCGCGCCGGGCGGTGAGCAGGCCGAGGCTGTCCTGGTAGAGGGCGATTGCTTCGGGCAGCTGACGGTCCTCCCGGAGGGCGTTTGCGAGGTGGTTAGCCGTGAGCAGTCGGAAAGGATGGGTTGGGGGAAGATTGGAGCAGAGAGTCAGCGCCTGCCGGTGTTCCGCGACGGCCTGCGGCAGTCGGCCAAGGCGGCGATGAACATCTGCCAGACCGTTGAGCGCCTTCGCTCGTTTGAACCAGTCCGGAGTGGATTCGACCAGCCGCAGGGCCCGGCTGAAGTGGCCTTCGGCGGTAAATAGATCCGCGAGGTCGGCGGCGGCCTCGCCCTGGTGGAGGATGACTCCGGCCAGCTCGGCCTCCTGCCCCCTAAGGCGGGCGAAGATGTCCCGAGCGCGGGTGAAGAACGGGAGCGCATTGGTGGCCAGACCCTCCCTTCGATAGCAATCCCCGAGACGATTCAAAATGTCGCCGACGAGCAGGTGGTTGGTGCCGAGCGCATTCGTGCGAACCTCCAGGCAGACCTCCAGCACCTTTCTGGCCTCGGGGTAACGGCCCTGGGACATAAGCGAATCGGCGATGGTACGGCGCGCGTGATCGGTCTCCGGGGCCCGGGGCCCGAGCTCGGTTTCGAGCCGTTGCACCATTTCGCGACGCAGCTGGAGGGCTTCCGTCCACTGGCCGTTTTCCTCCAGTGCCCCGGCGCGCCGGGCCATGGCCTGGGCCTGCGCGACGGCGGGCGGAGGCGGGTTCAGGACCTGGGCCGGGGCGGAGGCCGGGGCGGTCGCCGCCACGATGGCAACGATCAGTGAAAGCCAGGCCATGCCGTCACCGAGACGAAATCCCTTCCCCGCTCCAGTCCGTTTCTTCACGCCCGGAATCAGAACGAAGTGACTGGGGGCGTCAAACGAAATCCCCTTTGTGCAACAAAAGGGCGGGAAACGCGGGACACGAGGGAAAGGCCCGATGGCCGCAACACGCACTATGAAACGAATCCCTGACCCGTCAAAGTGTCCGTCCGCCCTGCTTCCAGATCCGTTGCTGCGAGAACGACTGCGCCTCCACATCCGCGAAGTGCGCGGCCAGGCGGAAGTTGTCGAGCGCCTTGGTCAGGCGGTGCTGCGACGGGAGTTCCAGACCACGCCGAACCGCGGACCCCGGGGGGCCTTTATTTTTGCCGGACCGACGGGAGTGGGAAAGACGATGCTGGCGCGGAACCTGGCGGCGGCGCTGTTCGGGCCGAACCGGCTGGTGCGCTTCGATTGTTCGGAGTTCAAGACTTTGGCCAGTTACCAGGCGCTGTTCGGCGATCGTTCCGGCGATGCGGGCCGGTTGGCCCAGGCCTTTGTCCAGGCCTCGGCGGGGGTCTGGGTCTTCGACGAGATAGAGAAAGCGCATGGTGAGATGGTAAATTTGTTCCTCCAGGCCGTGGATGCTGCGCGACTTACTCTGGCCAATGGTCAGACGCTCGATCTATCGTCGATCTATTTTATTCTCACCACGAACCTTGGATCAGCGGCCATCCTCGGCCGGGAGCATCTTCCCTTTGCCAGTCTGGAGGCTCATGTGTCGCGGGCGGTGGAACGCTGGCTCAGTCCGGAACTGCGCGGCCGTTTCGGACGACCGTTCGTCTTCCGTCCGCTGAGCCGGGAGGTGCAGCGGGAGATCGCGGCCGGTCATCTGGAGGCCGTCGTGGCCTGGAACGCGGCGCAGGGCCGGGAGATTGCGATTCATCCGGACGTTCTGCCATTTCTGCAGCATCGCGGATTTTCGGCGCGACTGGGAGCCCGTCCCGTCCTGCAGATCATCGAGGAGTTCGTCGGCAACGCCATTGCCAACGATCTTGTCGAAGGCGGCCCCGGCAGCGGGCTGATCGTCATGGAGGGGGACCAGTTGAAACTCACCCGATGAAACGTTCCCTGACTTGCGAAGGATCCGGTCCGGCCGGGGCGCCGTCCTCCCCCACTCCCTCCCCGTCCGGGATGGGACGAACGCGACGGCGGAGCGAGATCGTTTGTCGGCTGGGCCCCTTCGTATTCGATCGCCGGGCTTTCTGCAGGGGGTTTTTCATCAGTGGAAGCACTGGATCGGGCAAGACCCTGAGTGGATTGCGCTAGCTCCTCTATCAAACCTTTCTCCATCAACCGGACTTTGGCGGACTTTGCATTGATGACAAGGGAACGCTGCACCAGACCCTGCTGGAAATGGCCCGGCATTTCGGGCGGGAAAAGGATGTGATGCTGCTCCGGGTTCGCTCGGGAGGATCGGATGGCGGGGTGCCGGAGCATCGGTTCAACCTGATCGGAGACAGGTCGATTCCGTTTGCCACTCATGCGCGTTGCCTCGTCGACACCGCCAGTTCCCTGGGCAACCGGCGGGAGCAGGCGTTCTTCCGGAACGCGGCGCAGATCCACATCGGCGCGGCCCTGGCCCTCCTGGATGCGCTGGACTACGAGGTGGCGCTCGACAATGCCGCCGAACTGCTGACCGATCCGGCGCAGATGCGCGAGGTTTTGGCCGAGCTGGAGCAGAGCGGACGGTCCCCGGAACTGGCCCGGCACTTCCAGCAGTTTACCACGCAGCCAGCCGAACAGCTGGGCGGCATCACCGGCACCATCCGGAACTATCTCCATCACTTCACCGCCCCGGAGATTGCGGAGGTGTTTTCGCGCGACAGCACCTTCGGGCTCGACGAGGTGGATCGGGGGAAGATCCTCTGCCTGGCGCTGCCGCAACGCCTCCAGACTGAACGCCGCTATGTCGGGTCACTCCTGAAGCAGCTGTTTTTCCTCCATGCCCTGCGCCGGTTCGACATGAGCGAGCGGGAACGCCAGGAGAAGAACCTGCTCCTCTTTGTCGCGGACGAGGCCCAGCATTTCCTGAGCGTGAGCGAGGACGGCCAGAGCGACCACAACGTGGTGGATGTGCTCCGGGAGGCGGGCGTGGCCTTCATCGCCGCCACCCAGAGCAGCACGTCACTGGGGCCGGTGCTGGGGGCGGAGAATGCGAAGGTCCTGCTGCTCAATCTGCGCAACCGCATCCTCTTCACCGCGGCGGACGAGGAGGACGCGCGGATGAGTGCGGAGTTCCCCGGGGAAGAAGGCGGTGTGGGAGGAGTCCGAGACGAGCGGGGACGGACGCCGGACCCGCACCCGGACCCGGCGGGACCGTTACCGGATCGAGCCGCACGAGCTGCGCAACCTGCGACGGCATCAGTGCATCGTGGTGCATGCGGACAAGGGATTCCGCCGCTGTTACCTGCCCCCCATCCAGCCGGACGGCCGGGTTTGCCCGTGGTATCGGCCCTGGTGGAAATTCTGGTGAGGGCCTCCTCCCCGGGCCGCCACGATTCCGCGCGATTCGATCTAGCGGAGGCGTCCCGGGAGTCGTTGGGGTAGTCAGAGGTGGAGGCGCGGCGCACGACCTTGACGACCCCAACGACGACCTATCCTTGGCCCTGGCTCTGAAGCGCGCGGCGGCCCGCCCGTGGATTCCCTCTTGACGTCCAGCCAGTGTTTGCGTCGATCCTTGACCAGCGTCCTCCATGACCACTTACGCCAACAACGCGGACACCTGCGGGGCCTGCGGCCACGTGTTTACCCACCCGGTTCTGATGAGCACCAATGCCTTTGGTTCCGCGGATCTCGACACGCGTCCGCCCGAGATGCAGCGGTCGACGATGGAGGTCTGGGTGACCCGCTGTCCATCGTGTGGCTACTGTGCGCGACGCATTTCCGTCTGCGACGACCGCCAGCGTCCAGTTCTGGAGAGCGCCGCCTACCGCTCGCAGCTGGCGGACCGGGACTACCCTGAACTCGCCTCGACGTTTCTCTGTCAGGCCATGCTTCTGGCGGCTGTCGACGAACCCCATCAGGCCGCGTGGTCCCGCCTGCATGCGGCGTGGGTGCTGGAGGATGCCGAGAAAAGTGAGCAAGCAAGACAGTGGCGGGGTCGGGCCGCCGACGAGTTCCTCGCGATTCCGCTGGCCAGCCGTCCGCAGGACGAACCAGCGGGGGCGTATGAGGCGGTGGTGGTGGACTGCCTGCGGCGGGCGGGTCGCGGCGACGAGGCCCTGGCCTGGCTGGATCGCCTTTCCGGGCAGGACATCGGCGGAGTCATCCAGAAGGTTCTGCTCTTCCAGCGGGTCCTGATCCAGCGAGCCGACATCGACCGGCACCGGATCAGCGAAGCCCTCGCGCCATAGGCCGGAAGCGGTCCGGATCCTCCTCCCGAAAGCGGGCCAGGGCGCGGCGCGCCTGCTCCTCCTGCGCGTGCGTGATGTGGGACCAGAGCCCGCGGCGCACGATGGCAACGAACAACCGGACGGGATCCTTCCCATGTTCGCGCGCCCGCACGGCCGCGGCCAGAAAGTTCAACGCCATCGCTTCCGAATCGTTGATCCAGCCCTGTGCCACGCCCTGCCGGTGCAGCAACTCCATGCGATCAAAGCGATGCAGGTCTTCCGGCAGGATCCGCCGCAAGCTCGGTGGCGGCAGCCGCATTTTACTCCCCTTCACTTCATCAACCCCATCCGGTTCGGTCGCCAGAGTTTGCTGGTGTTGATCTTCGTAAGAAGTTTCCCTGTCTTCTTTAGGGGGTGCAAAAGGCGGTGCGATTTCGAGGAGGGGCAGTGCAATGTTCGTCACCGACTTATCTGATTTCACGACAGGTTCCCTCGCCTTGAATTCCCACTCCAGGTCGATGGTGAAGTAGGCACCGTCCCGGTTGAGTTTCCGCTGGCGCGAGTGCGTGTCCTTGCTGATCCAGCCGAGCGAACGCAGCGTGGCCTGGGCATACTTCACGGCGCGCTGGCTCACCCCGAACGTCTCCGCGATCCACGAGGCCTTCACCGTGCCACGGGGATTCAATTCACCGGTTCGTCGCGCGATGGAGAGACCACGCACCAGATAACCAATGACGACCTTGGTCAACGCCTCGGCCCGGTTCCGGGCGAGGAAACGGAGCATTGAACGCGGCACGGGAATGGGCCGACGCGGACTGCGTCGACCCGCCAGTTCAGCTTGCAGACTCTCTGAACCAGGCAAGGGATGCTTCGCGAAAACAATCTCCCCCTCCGCAAACCGGACCAATCCGGCGGCATGCAACTGCCGCAGCCCCCGTCGCACGGTGCGCGGGCTCAACCGGGTCAAGCGTTCGAGTTCGTTCACCCAATACCGGTTGAGTTCCCTCGGCCGTTCACCGCGGCGGCGTCGACTGCGCTTAGCGGCCTCGCGCACGGCGACGAGAACGAAGCACGCGACATAAACGCGCACCGCCTGATGATCGATCTGCTCCTGTTGCAATGCCCAAACGACGTTGGCCCATTGAATGGGCGTGATGGTCTTGTAACCCGATGACATGTTCCCCTCCCTGGTCCCGCGCGGGCGGCAGACACACCGATTCCGTTGCGTCCACGTGGAACGCCCATTGCGCAAGAGAGGTGGGATGGTTCATACTCAGGAGATAGTCGAGCCTGAGTCCCCTCTTGTTCGAATTCGGAGAAGCCAGCGCGTCAACGCTGGCTTTTTCATTGGTGCATCGTAACGACCGGCACGGTTCCTACATTGTTTTCTCCCTTCCATTACTTCCTGTTGCTTCAAGTCCATTAAAGCACCGAAATCCACCGTTTTGACAAGAGGCCGCAGTGACTTTTCACCGACAGCGAAACGCCGAGAACGGCAGCACGCGTCAACGGCGCACGCCGACCACGGCACCTGCCGTGAACGGCAGCAAGCGAACTGCCGTCAACGGCGCGGGCCAACCTCGCGGAAACACTCGCCCATGCTTCACGGCATGAGCCGTTCTGCCGTGAACGCGAGCAGCCGTTCTCGGCAACCAGCGAGCTGCCGTTCCCGCGTTGACGGCGCTTCATTATTTTTCGGAGAGCCTCCGGTGGCGAAAGGAACTTTTCTCCTTTCGGAACATTTGGCCGTCTTGCCGTTCTGCCGAGAACGCGATATACAGATGACGGAGGATTTTTCATGAACCACTTATCCCTGCGCACCCGCGTCATCGCCGTCGGCAACCAGAAAGGCGGCGTTGGCAAAACAACCAACACCGTTCACATCGCGCGGGCGCTGGCCGAGCGGGGACGCACCGTGCTGATCATCGACCTCGACATGAACCACTGCGCCACCCGCCATTTCGGCGTGGAGCCCGAGGCGTTCCTTGGCTCCTACGAAATGCTGGTGGGGAACGAGGAAGCTGCAAACCTCGTGCTCACACATGACGATGAAGAAGTGTCATTACCGGAACGGCTGCATCTGATCCCCGCGGCGCGCAAGCTGGAGGGCATCGATCAGGCGCTGGCGCAGAAGAGCAAGTTCATCTCGCCGCGCGAAGTCCTGCGGGCACCGCTGGCCTCGCTGCGCGGCCGCTACGATTACATCTTTCTGGACACGGCCCCCAACGCCACGATACCGACCATCGCCGCCTATCTGGCCGCCGACTACTTCATCCTCTCCGCCATGCCCGATCCGTTTGCCATCGCGGGACTCAACGACGCCTTGACGGACATCAGAGACGCGCAGCAGCGGGGCAACCCCGGATTGGTGCTGCTCGGCGTGGTCCTCTCCGGCGTGGACAAGCGCACGGCGCTGGCGCATTCGTTGTCGGAGTTTGTGGAGAGCGCGTTCCGCATGGGCGATGCCGCCGGGTCGATGAAATTCCACACCAGCATCGGTCGCTCGACGGTGATCCCGCAGACGCAGAAGGCGGGCAAGACGCTCTTCGAAACCCACTCGACGCACAAGGTGACGCAGGAATATCGAACGCTGGCCGGGGAGATCGAGGAGCGGCTCGCGGGGCTGGAGAGCGACGAGAATGAGCTGCGGGTGGCCCATGGCTAAACGGGCACCCCTGGATGAAAAACCGTTCCGGCCGCTGGACGTGTCGATCCTGAGTTCGGTCGTGCAACACGCGCCGGAGGCGAGGGGATCGGAAGTTCAATCACCCCGCCGGATCGTCGAGCGACCTGAACCAACGCCCAGCCTGCGAGTCGCCGTGCCCATGACGTCACGGCTGGATCAGGAGAAGCGCATTCTCTTCACGTGGGAGGAAGCGCAGGCGTTGGACCGACTGATCAACAACCTGGCCGTCCGGGTGCGGGCGCAGGTGAAAACGAGCCATGTGCTGCGCGCGCTCACCACGCTACTGCTCCATGCCGAACCGCAGATCGATCAACGCGCCGGGGAACGCGGAACCCTGGTCCGTCCCTCCAACGGAGACTTCACCGCCTTGCAACAGTTCGAACGGGAGATTGCGCACATTCTCTCGCATGCCTTACGCGATGCGGGACCATTGCGCTAGCCTGGGAAACCCGGTGGCGCCATCCTTTACAGCGGGAGTGACGACGCGGAACGCGACTGCCACGCAATCGACTTCACGAACACTCCTTCTCCCGCCACGGCCTCATACCGTTCGCCTTGTTCATGAACGCGTCGGACCTTGTGCTCGGCGATGAGAGCGTAGAGCGAATGCAGGCCCCGTCCCTCGATGCGAACCTGATCGGTGGCAAAGACCAGGCTGAGGGAGCCACCGTTGAGGTGCATCGAGTGAAGGGTGGCGTAGGCGAGGTAGAACGCCTCCTTGGGGCGATAGAAGTGGATCCCGGCTGGCGCATGGCCGACCACGAAGGGCTCGTCGCCTGCTGGAACGGGCACCACCCCCCGGGGTGGTTGAACGGACGGATCAGTGGAGGTGATTTTTCGGCGCAACATGATTCTGGAGGAGGGGGGTGATTCGCAACGGGGGAGGGGCTTGGACCAGCTCGACCGCACTCAAACGGGAGCCCGTCTGACGGACCGACTCCAGAAGGCCCTCGGGATCATCGGTGAACACGCGCACCTGGTGACGTCCGCGGGAGACGCTGACGTAGAACTGTTCGCGGTGGGCGGCGACGAACGAGGTGGACGAGACGGCGAGATAGGCGTGGTCCACGGTTTTTCCCTCGGCGGCGTGGCTGGTTAAGCAATAGCCATGGGTGAACGATCGAAAGCCCCGGTCAATCCGCCGTCCGTCGGCCAGGAGGATGCGGCCGTGGGGATCGATGCGGCTGACGGTGACAATCTGGCCGTTGATGAGTTTTCGTCGCCGGGAATTGGCCTGGATGAGCAGCCGCTCCCCGGGGGCGACGGGCAGGGCACCCGCCTGTGCGACATCGAAGCACCTGGCTTGTTTGCGGGTGATGGCCTCCCGGAGCCCATCGCTTCGACCCACCAGAATCCGGTCCCCCTCCACCGCCTCCACCCGGGCCCAATCGCCCGGGGCGAACCGTTTGGTCCGGCGATGAAAGGTGAGGATCAGCCCGGGCTGGTAGTTGCGGACATCCCGTCGTTGGGCCTCGGTCCAGTCGAGCGATTCGTGGATGGGCACCGTCGTGTCCGCGGTCCCCAGCCGCCGGTCGAGCTTGAGCCGGTTTCGAAACGACCCGGGTGACCCCACTGATTTCGCGCCAGGTGGGGGCCACGATCAGGGCCGACTTCCGGTCCCGGAGCGAATCGGCATACTCCTGCGCCAGCTGCTCATGTTGATTGCCGGTGGTCTGGACGATGGCGCCGATCTGTTGGAGCTGCCGGTAGCCTGCGGCGATGCGACCTGCGGCGACCTCGGTGACGGCGGCGCGATAGGCGGCGGGTTTCTGGCGGATGATCTCCTCGAGGGTGACGGACTGCAGCTGGCTGTGGGAGACCAGCACCCGCAGCGCGTCCCCGGCCTCGACGCTGTGATGCTGCCGGGTGTCCCCGGAAAGAACGATCCGGCAGCCGCGCAGGCGGGCGATCTGAAAGAGGGCCTGGAACTGTCGCACCGAGAGCAGATTGGCCTCGTCGACCAGGAGCACCCGGCCCGCGGCGGCGCGCTGGAGCGACTCGCTGGTCAACAGGGCTTGCACGGTGGTGGCGGTCCCGAACCCTCCCTGGCGCAGCACGTCGACCGCGCCGGTGGTGGGGGCGCAGGGCATCACCTCGTGGCCCCGTTCCGCCAGGGTGTGGACGAAGGATCGGAGGACGTGGGTTTTGCCGGTGCCCGCCCCGCCCCCGAGATGAGTCACTCCATCGGAGGAGGCCAGGAGGTGGTTCAGGGCACGGCGTTGAGCGTCGTTGAGGGAGCATTCACCCCGGGCGACGGGGGCGAACGCGCGGTGCCTTCCGTTCTGGGCATTGACCCAGGCAATGAGCTCCCGTTCGAGCCGCAGGATTTCGCAGGTGGTCACCTGGCCGTCCCGGTGGATGAACTCCGGCCTTTGCTGGAGCGACCGGGCCAGATCCTGGTCCCGGACATCCCCGCGACCGTGGATCAACGCCTCGCGCAACAGCTCGTGCCGGGGGACCACGGAGGCGCGTTCGAAAAGGTGATCGCGGGCGTGGTCGAGGGCCTGGCCGGGAGTGATGGCGACCGATTCGACCCGGACCCCCCGGGCGCGGCGGACAAGGCCTTCGAGCCCGGCCTGTTCGGCGGCCGTCAACCGGGCCCGCTGGGCGGCGATCGTCTCCGTCAGGGGGGACGAGGACGATTTCCCGGGACGGGTGGCGGCGGCGATGGTGGCCCGTCCGCGCCGGGACAGGGGACGGCCCAGCCCGGCTTCACGGCGGGCTTGCTCCGCATCGATTTGCTGGGTGCGCTGGCTGAACCGGCGGAGCAGCTCCGGGGCGATGCCGTCGATTTCAAAACCGTGCCGGTTGGGGCGCAGCCGGTATCCCAGATCCTTCAGCCCGGCCGCCAGCTCGCTCCGGTAAACCTCGGTCAGGTAGCGGATGGCGTCGTAGATCGCCCCGGCCTGCAGTGCCTTCCACCGCTGCTCCCCGGCATCCCAGGTCGCATTGAAAACCAGGACATGGGTATGCACCTGGGGATCGTTAGCCCGTGAAAGCGCCTCCCGGAGGAGGGCGGCGACCACCTCGCCCGTCGGTCGGTCGTAATTCCGCCCGTCCGTGCGCACGCGGGTTTGGGCGAATTCCTCCAGGCGGGCGACCGCCCGGCCAACGGCGTGATCATGCAGCGTCAACAGGCGATGATCCCCGAAGGTGAGGGCGAGCAGCGAGACGCCCTTGGGGGCCGACAGGGGGAAGTCGTAGTAGATGCGCCGGTCCGGGAGGGTCAACGGCGTCAGCTGCTGGCCGGTGATCGGATGGAGGTTTTCACACAACCGTTCGAAGGATTGGGCTTCCACCAGCCCGTGGAGTCCCAGACGGTGAGCTCCCAAACCAAACCATTGGCCCGGGCTCACTCCGAACTCCTCCGGCTGCCCCTGTAGGTGGGCCTTGAAGTAGGTTCGGGCGGTGGCGAGGTTTTTCTGGGAACGGGCCGTCATCATGGGCATGGGGGGCGGCGCCCGTGGGGGGCGGCCCTCGGTTATCTCCATGCCGACGGAGGAAGATGTTGCGGGGATTCGGTGAGGGAGGCATCCCCCGATTCGGATGGGAGGGGTTTGGGGAGGGCACACCCCTCCGAAACACGGCCCCGAATTTGCCACCCCCAACCAGTGCGCCACAGCCCGGTCAGAAAACGATAATTCAGTTCCAGCACGATGGATTCACTCAGCACCCCGGACGACGAACTCAACGAAATAGATGAATGGACTAGGGCCTGGTCATTAGACCTGAGAGAGAGAGAGAGAGACACCAACCCCTCTCGATCGACATCGATTTCGCGCCAGCCAAAGCATCCCGACGAGACTTTGGTCGCCGGGTGGCGACGCGGTTGGGGAACATCGGCCGATCCGTTTGCGGGAAGGGCCAATCCAGTGTGTGGTTCACCCGGCCAGATGAGGTATGCCAGCGGGGATCGCCGCGGCAGGGGCGACCGGTCTGCCCGAGTGCGGAGGACGGGTTCCGGCCCTTGCGGAAACACCCTGGTGGTCTGGAGCGTGGTCATCCGGCGTCCAGCGATGGGGTAAGGGTGCGGGAAAATCCGTCAATGTGGCCGGAGTGATTTTGCGGCGTGAGTGAGCGGATTTCTCGTCAAAAACTGCCGGAAAATGCCTCCAATCCCTTTCGATGATCACGTGAAAATGATATCAATGCAGGAGAGTTACATTTTGTTAAAAAGGAGTGCTTGTATGAAAGGATTTCCAACCGGAACTGTTTCGCTGGATCCAGTGGAACGCAACCGGAGGCGCAGCGAACTGGCCGAGAGCATCCTGAAAAGCTTTCAACGCAAGACAGGCGTCGACCGAGAGGATCTGCTGGGCGATCTTTTGGCGAATCTCATGCACTGGTGTGATGGATACGGCTTCAAATTTGACGACGAACTTCGACGCGGCCGGATGCATTACGAGTGTGAGGCGGCGGGAGAACTGTAGAACACCCGCGGCCCCACGGGCCTCCAGCGTCACGGGCTTGAGATGTTGCGGAGCCGGTTCCGAAAGGCGTCGGGAACAATCTGGCCCGAGCGTTCCCGGAAGGCGGCGGCTTGAGTCCTGGCTCACCGCACCAACGTGAGCTCCAATTCCGGTCCCTCCGCCAGACTCATCGCCGCGTGCTTTTCGTGACTGCGCTGCATCTGCGGAAGGACGAAGGACAGATCATCGGCCACATACCAGCGGGTGGTGCCGCGCGCGCGGGAAGCCTGCACGTAGGACATCTCGCGATTCGTCATCGAGCCGCCGGTGAGGATGAAGGTGTTCTCCGTCGTCATGCCCTGGGCCTTGTGGGTGGTCAGCGCGTAACCGAGACGCAAGTGTTCGTAACCTTCGGCGTTCAACGCGATGGTGCGGCCGGTGTCGAGGGTAACGCACACCTTCGGTCCGTCGATGGAACGGACGGTGCCGAGGTCGCCGTTGCAGACGCCGAGCGTGCTGGAGTTGCGGACAAAGAGCACCCGATCCAACACGTGAAACTTGTCGGGACCGATCGAAACCGACACTGATCCCAATCGTCCTTGGGCGAGGAGTTCCGCCTGCGCCTGTCGATTGAGCGCCGCGACATCGCCCGAGGTTCCCGCCAGGATCACCGTGCTCCCGGGCTCGGACGACCGATCACGAGTCCAGTCGGCCAGCAGTCGTTCCATGGCGGAGGGACGGTTCTTGTTTTCGCTGACCAGACCGCGTTGCTGATAGGGGAGCATGGCCTGCTCGGCGTGGCCGAAGGCAAAATCCTTCACCGCCTGCCGGGCCCACGGTTCGCGCTGCCGATGGATCTCCGTCAACTGCGACGCGTCGAGGTGCCGCGACAATTCGGCGAACAAGCCACCCAATCCAATCGCCTGAAGCTGGCGTGAATCGCCGCACAGGACCAGCGACGCACCCGTGCGGGAACAGGCCTCAACCACCTGCGCCAGTTGCCGCGTGCAAATCATCGAGGCTTCGTCCAGCACCACGATGGCGTTCCGGTCCAACGGAAGTGTGTCGCTGTGCAGAGCGGACAACAGTCGATGCACGGTCGTGCTGGCGATCCCGGTGGCTTCCGACAATCCCTTGGCCGCTTTGCCGGAAAGCGCGGCACCATACACCGTCCGTCCTTGTTCCTCCCACACCTCGCGCGCGACGGCGAACAAGGTGGACTTGCCGGTCCCCGCCATGCCTTGCACCAGAGCCATGCCACCCGCCGAAGCACAGACTTGCTGCAACGCCTCACGCTGTTCGTGGCCCAACTGCGGATGACGAACCACGGCTTGCGCGATCGTCTGGTCCGCATCGGCGAAGAACATCCGCCGTCGCTGCATCGCTTCGGCGCGAGCGACCACTTGCCGCTCCAGCGCCAGGATCTCGCGCGTCGTGAAGTGAAGTTCACCGCGATACTCGCCCAGGCGCACGAGCTCAGGCGAAGCCATCATCCGCTGCGTCAACTGCAAGACGGTCTCGGCGTTCAGACAGCGCCCCTGACAGCTCTCCGCCACGGCCTGAACCATCTGACGCTGGCAGAAATGGCTCTCGTGGTGGTCAAAGCGGCCAACGCTTCCATGGTGGCGGAACGCCGTTCTCCTTCGAGATCGCGGGCCGGGAATCCGGCCTCCAACAGCCACGACAGCTCCTTGGTGCTCCAATGATGTTCGCCTCCGATCTGCTGCCACTCCGCAAACAGCTCCGCGCGCGGACGCGATTCCTTTTTCTGGCGGGTGGCGAAGTTGGCGGCCTCCGCCGCCCTGCCGCCACTGAGTCCGGTGCGCGCCAGTTCCGCCTCGATGGCCGCGCGGCGTTTGGAGAAGAAGGCCATGAGTTCCAGATCCACGCCGAGCAACTCGAAGGAACGTCCCTCCCGCCGACAGCGCAACCCGACCTCGGTCTCCAGAGCATGGGCGAGCTCCGCACGGAAGAGGGCGCCCGCCGCCATCTGATGGCGATAGAGCGCCTTGGGTTCCAGCGTCCCGGTGGTGCCGTCGCGGCGCACACCAAGATTTTGAGGATGGTATGAACGTGGAGCTGGGGATCCTGAGCGCGGCTGGTGGAGTGGAGGAAGGCCGCGAGCACGAGTCGCGCGGATTCGTGAAGGCGACCATCCTCGCCGCGCCGACTGATGCCGCCAATCGGTTCGAGGTAGGCGACGCCCGCCGCCACGGCGCGACGCAGACACTGTTCGATGCGCTCCCGCGTTTCGGCGTCCGCCTGGCTCCACGCCACGGACACGGACTTCGGTGCCGACCAGGTGAGATCCCAACCGGCTCGTCGTTCGGAGTCCGCGTTGCGCACGAGTTTGCGATCTCCATCCGGAGACAGCCCCCGCAGCAGATGACGAAACTGTTCCTTGTCGACCTCGCCCGCCAAACCGAGCGCCTCCGATCCGCTTCCCAGCCAGTATCCCGGCGGCTCGGATCCCGCCGTGTAGTAATCATCCACCCCCGCGAGCGAGAGGTAGTATTCACCCTGACCCGCCTTGATTGCTTTCGAGATCGTGAGCATGAATTCCTCCGAACAAAGTTTGGCAGGTTAAAATGCGTGGGGTGTGGAGATCCTCATTGGTCCGAATCGCCCCTGGGTGTCGTGTGGCGGGTGCAGTCGTCCCGTGACATTCCAGAACGCGATCCCGGTTCGTCACCCCCTTCAGACCACGGTTTGAGAAACTGATGTTCGATGGGGCGCGCGCAAACATTTGGAGTGGCCCCGTTTGCCGGGAGGAGATGATCGCGGATCCAGGTTCCCGGCAGGTGATCCTTGAAGGCGCCGGTCTGGGGCGTGATGAAGTAGCCGGTGACACCGTTGTGAAAATTGGTGACCGGCAGATCAAAGAACTCCGAGTCCAACACGACTCTGCGGGTGACGACGCCGTGCGAGATCGATTCGCCCGTGGGACCCAGCGAGGGGAGGCCGTTCCTAAAATCCCGCGAATGACCGCGACGGCTTTCCAACACCTCGCGCGAACCAAACAGCCGCGAAGCCCAGGCGGCGGTCTCCGGTGAATTGAGCCGCAGGATCACCTTGCTGCTGCACTGGCCGACCAGCTCTTCAGCGACCTCCTTGCCGTAAACATCGTGCAGGCCGGAAATGTCCTGGAACCCGAGGACTACCGCCGCGCCTTTGCTGCGACCCTTGGTGAGCAATCGACCGAGTCCCTCCAAGCGACCCGCCTCGCGGATCTCATCGAGGAGGAACCAGGTTCGCCTGGCCCGTGGACCAAAGTCCGTCAACTCGTCCTGCGCCAGCACCAGGTCACTCATCCGTCGAAAAATCAGCCGGTTCATGGCCTCAATGGCGGTGCGGTTCTCCTCGTCGTTGCCGAGGATGAGGATCGACTCGTCCTTCAGCCACTGCGCCAGGCTGATCGAGGTCTTGGCCTGGCGATCACTTCGAACGGAGCGAGCTGGGCGAGCAGGGTGGAGAGGATGTTTTGCAGCGTGGCAGGGTGCTCGAAGTATTGGAGCAGGAAGCGCGTGGCTTCCGTGCGCTCCAAATGCTGGTGCAGCCGGTCCGCATCGCGCAGGAGCAGGAGCATCTGCCGAAACGTCCACGGTTTCCCTGACTGAATGAACGCAATCAACACGCCGTAGATCAGGTGCCGCGCCGCCTGGGCAAAGAACGGATTGCTGTCCTGACGGGATTCCGGGATGAGCATGGAGGCGACCTGCAACGCGGAGGCGGGCGAGAGGATGTCAGACGCCATGTCCCAGGAGACCGAGCGCGCATCGAGCGGATTGAGCAGGTGAACGGGACACTTCAATTTCATGCCTGCAATCGTCGAGACCATGTCCTGCTTGGGATCGTAGATCAGCGCGCGATGTCCGCAGCCATCGCCAATGCGGGAGAGCGCTGACTGCATGAGCAGCCGCTGCAGGAGGGTCTTGCCCGAGCCGGTGGCCCCGACGATGGCGAGATGAGAGTTTGCGGCCTCGGATGGAATTCGCAGCCGACCGAGTTGCAATCCGGTATCGCCGCTTGAAACCAGAGACCCGAGCGACGCCTGCGCTTCACGCGCGGTGCGCAAACTGCGGCCTCGCAAATGGTCGGTGGCGATCTTTTTGCGGCGCCAGCGAAGCGCCCCGCCCGCCAGGGCGAAGCCAAGGACCAGTCCGGCGGCGACGCCGGTCGGTGACCATAGCTGGACCATCTTGATGACCTCCCTCAGGGGATGACGCCGTGTGAGTTCAAGTTACTTAAACGAAGGCGATCGGACAAGGCGGCTTCTCGGTTCGCCCACGATCGGAAACGGCCCTTGCCTTGGGCCGGTGGGCTGGGAGCCGCTGGTGTTGCCGGGGGAGGGGAACCGGTCCGGTTTCCAGAAGAATGGAAACCACCGGGAAAGGCGACTCATGATTCAAGACGCGGGGGATCAGCTGCCCGATCCCCGTGTTACGGTAGAACGTTCCGTCCACCAGCATTGCAGGCAGACGAGCAAAGCTGTCGGCCAGCGTCACCTCTTCTACGGACCAAGACAGCGAATCAAGAAACCGGTCCACGTCGAAGATCAGCCCGTCACAGTGGCAAGCCTTCCACGCCTTGCAAGGTGACCCTGGTTGTTTGCCTCACGACTTCGAGAACAAATGCGTGCCGAGCTGATCGAACACGCGGCGAAACACCTTCGTTTGAACTCCCTGACCGAGCATCTGCACCGCCGTCGCGTAGTGGCGGGTGGAAAGTTCGCACCCGTGAAGACGCTCGATCTCCGCCTGGCGCAACAGCCGCGGACCAAACTCCGTCTGCACGAACGGGCCGGTGTTGATCTTGTGATACGACTTCGGAACCACCGGAAGCTTCACTGCGGCGCCATCGACCACCGTAAAACCAAACCCGTGACCGGCGGCCTGATGGCGGGCGTTGTGCACACGCAATCCGGTGATCGTTGCTGCGATGCGTTCGGCATCTGCGCGGTCCTGTTCTGGATGGGGAGGATCGAGATACGCTGAAAGCGGTGTGGTCGAACTCTGTCCCGGAATGCCCAGGGTGAATGGTCGGTCGAGCGTCGCCACCAGCAGCCAGCGCCGCCGATCTTCGATTTCCGCCCAATCTCGATGCGGTTCCAGAATGGTGACCGCGACGTGATAGCCCAGCCGCTGCAAGTGCGAGACAATCAACTGCCCGGCGAGACTGGTGCCAAACGACGGAACATTCTCCAACACCACCGCTGCGGGCATGCGCTCGTTCATGAACGTGAGCACAGGCAGGAACAAATCCCCGGAGTCGCCCAGCTCCGGTTTGCCAGCGAGCGACTTCTTGGCGCGTCCGAGATTGGAATGACTGGTGCAGGGAATGCCACCGATGAGCAGATCAAACTCCGGCAGTTCGGAGGAGTGCAGCGATCGGATGTCCGTCTGGAACAGAGCCGCCTCGCGATGATGCGACTGCCATTCGTCCGCATAGTCTGGCTCGATCTCGACGCCGGCGATCACCTGGAATCGGGCATCGCCCCGCAATCCCGCCGTCATGGTGCCGCCCCCGGCGAACACCTCGAGCACGCGAAACGGCGGCTGCAAGGTGCGGCTGCGTTGAATGGCAAAGGCCCGGGTCGAAGGCGTGATCTGGATGCGCTCGAACGAGGCGATGATCTTCACCTCCGAATACTCCGCGAGCCCGGAGAGCAGCGACTGGTTTTCGAGATCGATGATGGGCCGGCGTCCGCCCGCCGCGGCGCGGCTCGACACATGGTTCTCCGCCAGGATGCCGGCGCGCAACGTCAGACTGTCGGTGCGCTGCTCCACCTGCAGCGGCGTGCCGGGCGGAAACCCGAGGGAAGAAAGACGTTGGGATTCGATCCAGAGCCGGGGCGTGTCACGATTGCGACCGAGGGATTGCAGGGCGATGAGCTGCGTCACCCGTCTGCGTGCCCCGCCGCCAGGACCCCCTGCAGATGCACCAGATAATAGGGCGGCAGATAGAGCACCTCGCAACGGGCCTCGCCGTCAATGCCATGCAGATCGACCCGCTGCATTCCTGTGGCGACAGGATCCGCAACATTGCCGGTGGTGCCGACCACGATACGACCCTGTTCGAACCAGCGCTGGAAACGGCTGGCGCCCGGCGTGGTTGACCGGACGGATCAAGACCTCGGCCAGCTCGCACATCAGCTCGTCACTCCGGACGAAGAGCACATCGGTGATCGGCGAACAGGGACGGTTCACCCGCCGCCGCACCAGGTCAAAGCGGGTGTGATCCACGAGCGATTGAAAGTCAGACATGGGCAATCCTCCAGCCACACCGATACCACATCACAGACTTGAAGAGAAGCCCCTGCGCCCCACCAACGCCGCCACAGTGCTGCGCGGTTCGATCTAGAGGCCGCCCTCCCGGGAGCCCGTGGGGTGGTCACAGGTGGAGCCGAGTCTTCGAGGACGACCTTGACGACTCCACGGACGACCTATCATGGCCCTGCGTTTTCGAAGCGCGCGGCGGCAGGACCGTTAACAATGGCGATGCAACCTCGGCTGCTTCTGGCTCCGGAAGAAGAAACGCATCGTTTCAACGACGCACCGGTCCGAGAACCGGCCAGCCGACCCGGGCGGCGCGGACGCGGTTCTCGCGTCCGGCCCGGCGCGGCTGGATCGGGTTCGATGGACGGGTGCAACAACACCGTCGTGGAAGCAGTCTGCGGGAAAGCGCGGTGCGGACAACGCAGACTGCCGGTGCGGAGGAGTGATTTCGCGCAGTCTGCTTCCTTGTCCCGACCTATTGCGTTCGCCCCCGGTTTCGTTGGATACTGATTTCAGATGATGTCACGTTTGCCAGCCACGTGCTGGTGACCCTTCACTTTCTCTTCCGGGTCTCACTATGGCCTGACTGTTTTCAAAAAGGTTTTTCCCGGCGGAACGCAAAGGTGTTTCGTGATCCGGGGAACATTCTCAGCCTGATCAGATACGGTGCCGCCCGGCGCCTGGCTGCAGAATCCATGATCAAAAGCGCAGACCGGCTCAACTCCGGTGGGCGGCATGCAGAAAGAGAGCAAGTGAATGAACACGGGAAACATCTCCAGACCGAGCCAGTTCAAGGGGACGGCGCTGGACAGCGACAGCCTGCGTTCGCGGGCTCCGAGCATCTTCGCTTCCGGGCCGATGACCGGGGTGAGCGGGCGCTACACCTTCGTGCCGACGGCACGGATTGTGGAGGGGTTGCGAGAGCTCGACTGGATGCCGGTCGAAGTGGAGGAACAACGGATCCGGACCGAATTGAGGCGGGGCTACCAGAAGCACCTCATCCGGTTTCGGAGATCCTCGCAGATGCAGACGCTCGACGAATGGAACGTGGAGCTGGTGCTGCTCAACTCGCATGACGGTGGTTGCGCGTATCAGCTGCATGCCGGCATCTACCGGCGGATCTGCAGCAACGGCCGTGGTGGTGGCCGATGGATCCTTTGAGACCATCCGCTTCCGCCATGCCGGACTGGACCCGGACGTGGTGGTGCGGTCGAGCCTGCGGCTGATGGAGTTCCTGCCGCGGCTGGCCGCACGGGTGGAACAAATGCGGGAGCGGATGCTCGAACCGCGGGAGTCACTGGAGCTGGCGGAGCACGCGCTGCAGTTGCGCTACGCGACGGTAAATGAATCGCCCATTCATCCGGGGACCCTGCTGACGGCGCGGCGGGCGGAGGATCAGGGGGTCGATCTGTGGACCACCACCAACCGGGTCCAGGAGAACTTGATCCGGGGCGGAGTGGCCGATGGACGACGGGATTCACGTGGAGTGTTGCGCAGCGTGCGGGCGCTGCGTGGGATCGACTCGAAGGTGACGATCAACAAGGGCCTGTGGGGTATCGCGGAGCGTCTGCTTGGCGGTGAAACCCAGCCCGTCCGGGAGACCGTATCGTTGCCGGTTTGAAGTGGAGGTTCAGTTGCAGGGTTACAAGGCTTTTCGGGGAGTTGTGCCGCCAAACAATCCCCACCCATCAAACAGACTGGCGGATCAGAAGTGGTGCAGCCGGTGTGGCCTGGTTCGCTTCACTAGCTTTCTCTGGCGAAACCGTGTTAACCTCGTCTCAGAACAAAACACAACAGGCTCCATTGCAACTCCAGATGAGCAATCAACCGATTCCCGAGACGCTCCGGCAGCAGCTTGCGCGGCTCGACCAGAAGCGCGTGACCTTTGTCGGGCTGGCGGCGCCGGTGGTGGAATCGCTTTACGGCAGCCTGCGGGTGGAGCTCACCTACGCCTCCAACGCCATCGAAGGCAATACGCTCTCCCTGCGCGAAACCCAGCTCGTGGTGGAGGAGGGACTGGCCCCCGGCCAGAACAAGACGCTGCGTGAAGTCTACGAGGCGCGGAACCACTTTGCCGCCATCAAGGAAGTGGAACGCTGGGTGACCGAGCGGCGTCCGCTGACGGCCCGCGCCCTGGTTGATCTGCATCAGATTGTCATGCGCGACATTGATCCGGACTGGGGCGGACGGCTTCGCAACGGGCCGGTGTTCATAAAGGGCTCGCGCCACACGCCGCCCAATGCGGCCCACGTTTCGGAGAAGCTTGATGAGCTCATCGCCTGGGCGGGACAGGGCGCGCTTCACCCGGTGCTGCTGGCGGCGGAAACTCATTTTCGTTTTGAATCCCTGCACCCGTTCTTCGACGGGAACGGACGCACCGGACGTCTGCTGCTGAACTGGCAGCTGCTCCAGCGGGGATTTCCGATCACGGTCATTCAAGTGGAAGAGCGGGCGCAATATCTCGGTGCGCTGGATCAGGGACACACGGGCCAGTTGCTCGATCTGCAAACGTTGGTGGCCGGAGCGGTGGAGCGCAGCCTGGATTTGGCGGCGGGCGGCCAATGACGCGATGAACGCTCACCAGGGGGGCAGGGGATTGGCGACCCGGACGATGGGAAGCTGAATCTTCGCACTTTTTCGCGCAGCCCGTGCTGCCTCGACTTCCCGCCTGCGCCGTTCCCGGCCTCCGTTGGCGAGATCGTGCTCAATATTCTGCACTGCGTTCTCCTCGGTTTCCTCACTGACCGGACCTACATCGATGGCGAGCGAATTGAGACAGCTGAGCAACCGGCTCCGGTAGGGCTCGGGCAGGCGATCCGCGGGGCGGGCGGGTTCGGGCTTCATGGGCTGATCAAAGCCCGGCCCGATGAAAACACAAATGAAAATGGGGCGTTGGGACGGTTCGCGTCCGGGCCTGATTAAGTGGTGGACGTATTTGGAATGGGAGAAGTGGGTGGAGATTGTCAGGCACAATCTCCGAAAGCCTTTAACCTTCTACGACCGTGCGGAGCGACCTTCATTCCGGGCAGGCTCCTGGCTCTGCTCACAGATCCACGAATGGACCTGGTCAGCCACCTTGGCGAGCAGCAGGAGATCATCCCGTCCGAATGACTCGGTGGACTTCCACTCTTCCCCGTCCTTGTAGATACGGCTGAAGGTGGTGTTGTAACGGACACCGGTTTCGGTGTCGTTCTTCCACAAGGCCGCCTTGATGTGACCGAGGCGCACTTCGTGGACCGGCTTCTGTTTTTCTTTTGGCATATGGTTTTCGAGCATGTGGTTGTTTTCTCCGAAAACGGTCGGCGCATCCACGTCGACCAAAACCTCCCAGCCACGGTCATAACATAGCTATTGTCTGAAAGCCAATAGGGTATGGTACTCAAAATAACATGGAGTGCGGTGGGTGGTTTGCAGCAGTGAGTTGCATGGTTAGCGAACCAACCTCGTCGACGAGGAGTAATGACGTGAGAAACTTTTCAGGCATTGGGCGTCACTTGTGTTCGGACCGTTTTTGTTCTTCGTTGGTGTTGGCGGGCGGGCCGGCACCGCACCCCGGTCTGCCACTGGTGTTTTAATAATCCGTTAAGGAGCTTGGCCCCTCATGAGCCCACCCAATCATGAGTGGCGTGCGTGATCCTTGCAGGACACAGCACGACCCCGCTTACGAGATAGGTCATTTACGTTTGGATCCTGCGGCCGGACTCAGGTTCCAAAATCTGAGCTGAGCTCTGGCCACGGGGGAATTTCACGAACGGCAACCTGTGCTATCCTTCGTTTGCGTCGGGTACTGCCTTGTCGAGCTTGGTCCCCCTCTACGGAGTACGAGCAAGACCTCCCTGTCTCCTTTGCCGCTCTGCGCGAGCCTTTGAATTGCATCCTTCCGCTACGCGGGAACCATGCAGTGCGATCTCCAGTGTGCTGCCCGACGGGTGAGAAGATTGTGTGCAGGCGATTTTCAATGCTCCGCCGAGTTGCGGGTGACGCCGTTCTGGATGCTTTCTCCTTCCTGCTTCGAAGACTTCGCGCGATATAGCTCGAATTCTACTGCATCAATCTTCCAAAAAATGTGCTTGTATCCGCCCATGGGAGGAGCAGCGTCACACCCAGACACCTGCCGACGCAAATGAAAGTTCCCACCAACTTTAATGAGCGACTCCGGACAACCCATCTGCGCCTTCGAACTCGATAGGGCTATCATCGGGGCCGCGCCTCCTCAGCACCGGGAAGAAGATATTCGACGACCGAATGAGGCGGACACGACCCCGCAGGGCAATACTCCTGAGCGCCAGCGCGTGGTGCAGTTTTTCCATTCCCGAATCGTCCAAGAAATCTCCGAACCCGCGTTCACTGCGCCCAAACAAATCCCTATCGATAAAAGCCTATGTCAAAGAAAGACAATATGAAGAAAACACTTACGATTCGCGTGAATGACACCGTTGGACGCGAATCCGGAAATTCCGATCCCATGCTTGTTGAGATATCGTACCGGGTGCAGTCAATAGACGTTGATGGCAAGCCGATGGAAGGCACCTCTGTTCGATCTTGGCGCCTCACTGTGAACGCGAAATCTCCAGTCGCGGTCGAACTTCCCGAACGGATACCCGATAGTCCGGTAACTCTGCGCTTCCTAGCCGTGGATGGCACGCTTGCTTTCGAGCGGCTCATTGAGTCGGGGACGCTCGATACAGGAGGAGAAATTGAACTCCTTGGTGCAGACATCGAAGCGATTAAGGCTGGTGGAAAGCAGCGCATCCCTGAACGAGCCGCACCTGGGCTACTCGTGCGCCGGGCCCGACTCGTGCCGACGGGCTCGAACCCCATCGATTTTAATGCGTCGAGGGTGCTCGTCACCCCGATCACGCTAGGGCAAGACTGGACGCGACTCGGGCTCAACACGCTCTTCTCAAGCGACACACCGAGGATTGCATCCGTCGAGTTAACGGGCCGCGACTGGCCGCACCGTGCCTCACTGCCCGGAGTGTTGCAAGGGTTGGCTCCGACGGGGTCGTGCATGCTTTTTTTGCCCCCGCCACTGGGAACGCATGGCTTTGGCTCCTCGATGGTGATGCTTCGGCGGTCGGCGTCGTGCGGGACAATTTTGACGCTGACACGATAGCAGCTCCCATCGGGTTAATCCTTCCACCGCTCGCAACCCGTGTGGCGGCAAGCATGGATACCCGTGCGGAACTCCCATGCGGAAGCGGAACGCTATTTCCGCGCCCCGTTACCGAGGCTGAACTCGCGGAAAACCCTCACATTTACAGCGAGGATCCTGGGAGTTTCTGTCGGCCATTCTCAAACCCTGAACGCGTCGTCGGCGAGCGCGCATTCTCGACAATCCTGCGCGTCGAACAGCCTGAAGTGAACGCGACTCCGTCGACACCCAAGAAATTTGGTAAGGGCACGGGTAAACCCCTTATCTTTCCTATACACAATTCCGGAGATGAACGTTTCAATATCACCCCTGATACGCCGGTGAAGTGGGAAGACAACATCGCTCCCCTCCAGGCTGCCAGCGTAGCGCGCGGGCACATCCTCGAGTACCGGGTCCGCTGGCGATCCAACGGTTACTCACTCGGAAACGTCATCAAGACGCTTACCCTCGCACCCCGCCAGGCGCGCCGTATCCAGAAGATTGAGTGGGCTCGCAGTGAACAAGCAACTCGTACTGAACACTCCCAGCAGCGCGACAAAGTCGAAGACTCCATTGTTCGCGAGCGCGAGTATGACGATGAGGTGCGGGCGTCCCTTGACGAGTGGTCAGCGGGCGCATCCGCAGCGGCAGCGGGTGGGATCGCCGCCGGAATCGGGTTCTTCGCCGAAGCCGTCCTCGGGGGCGTCGGGGGTGCGGCGGGTGGTGCCGGTGCTGCATCTTACCAGCAGGGCGGTCGAACAACCCGCGCTCGCGAGGAGCAGCGACTCCGCGATGCGATCCGCCGTTACGGCGAGTCCATGCGCCGCTTCGACAGCATGGTCGTCACTGAGATCGAACAGGAAGAAACTGTCACCGGAACCACCGAGGTCATTCGCAATCTCAACTACGGCCATTCGCTCACCGTCATCTACTACCAGATCCTCCGGCATCTTCGCGTCGACACGGAGTTCGCCGGGGTCCGGGAGTGCCTCTTTATTCCTTTCACCATTAAGCTTTCACGCTTGAGCGGGCCTACCGATGGCGCGAGGCACTGATGAAATACTCGCGTTCTCCCGTGCAGCGTCGTGCGTTTGCCTACCTCAAGGACGTGATGACACAGTTCGCCACCTCCGACATCCCGCCTGGCACGCGTGCGGAACAGCCGATTAGGTATCTCCGAGGGTCGATCTACATCAACATTGGCATCGCGCGACCGCGCGACCTCGGCGATGCCGACTTCAACCCGGACGCATGGGCCAATTTAGTTCCGTTCGCCGCCGTTCC
The DNA here is from genome assembly GCA_016713365.1 of Verrucomicrobiota bacterium. Lineage (GTDB taxonomy): Bacteria > Verrucomicrobiota > Verrucomicrobiia > Limisphaerales > JADJPG01 > JADJPG01. The sequence goes on from JADJPG010000054.1 coordinate 24,362, forward strand.
GGTCTTCGCCATTCACAGCGCCCTCGGCGGAATGCACGAAGCCAACCGCGATCAGCATTTTGAAAAGCGGTACGGAGGTGGGATCGCGGCCAAGTGGTGTAACTCTTTCCAGCTCGTCGCGGCAGGTGAGAACTTCGACGCCGATTTCACGCTCGCCTCGCAGTATAGGTACAACAAGACCGTTAGGGTAGACTTCGCGGTGCCATCCGACCGAATCGGCGGCCTGACACGTGCGCGCCTGCAGTCTTTAAAAGTCTATGCGCCTGAGTCACTCCTTCCCGGTTCCATCGCGAACGTCACCGGGATGTCCATCACCTACGGCACAGACTACTTCGAACAGACCGTCACTGCACGCATGGGAACCGATGATCTTGTCGATCCCGAGACCGGTGAGTCGGATACCGCGGGTGCTACTGGGCAGTTCCCACTTAGTCGTTGGGAGCAGATTAATCAGCGTGACGAACTGACCGCTTCCGCCAACGAACTCGTCGACCATCTCAATGAGCACATTGAGTATTACCATAAAGCCGTCTGGTGGAGCATGGATCGCGACCGACTGCACATGCTTCTCGACGGATTCTATGTTCCCGGAACCAACGGCGTGAGCATCGCTTCAGTAGTCGATCGCGAGCCAATGGGTATCATCGGCAACGCGCTCGTGTATCGTGTCTCGCCGGGCGCGTTCCTCGGCCTCGGAGATGTGCAAACTCCAGCCGACCTCCATAACCTTTATGCGGACAACCAGCCTCCCAGCGATCCCCTCCTGGTCAGCCTGCCCAGCGACGGCCTGTATGCCCAATCGATTTTGGATGAGTGCCAGGCGCTTGAAGAGCACTTCGGCAACCGGGACTGGGTCCTCAACGATAAGGATCCGGAGTTAGGCGGCATCGATCCAGCCCTCCTCGCGTCCCGACGGGCCGAACCGACCGGCGAACCCAAGCCCACTCCGCTTCCCGCCACGATTGTCAACCTGCAAAACGCACCCGACGCACCCGCTCCCAGTGGCCTTGCCGATGTGCTCAACGCCGTTACCAAAGCGGACTCGTTCCGCGACATGGCTGGCCTCAGTGCCACACAGGCCAACGCTCTCGGTGCCCTCCAGGCAGCCGCCGGTCTTGCCACCTCCTTCGGAAATCACGCCGCTGCGCTCGCTGCCACAGAACTGGCGGCCAAGGCCCATGCCACGCAAACCGCCGACCAAAAACTCTCGTCGGTGCGCCGAGCCCAGAGCGACGGTCTGATCTCTTCGGGCGAAGCGTCCCGCCAAGCATCGGAGATCCTGCGCGAAACTCACACGCCCAAGTCAACGATCCGTCCACATCAGGAACAACCCATCATCGCCGCTATCGGGGCAGCAACTAATCGGCCTGGAAGCGTCATTGAGGCCAACACAGCCGAGGGTCAGGTCAAAGTCGCAATAGGATCGGCCGATGGCATCGATCCCTATCGACAAGTTGACATTATCCGCAACCAACCGTGGGCCTTCGAAGCCGATTTCCTCGTAGCCAATTTCGACGTAGCTAGTAGTGAACTAAAAACCCCGCACAAGAACGCTCTGCTCGATCTGGTCGAATACCTCGCCGAACGCACTTCCGACGGCGCCAAGCTCAAAATCCGGAGCATCACCGGACACGCCAGCAACACTGGCCCCGAAGGCCCAGCGGGCAGCGGCTTCGTGGGGAACTACGCGCTCTCGCAAGCTAGAGCTGAGAAGGTGCGCACCTTTCTTTCGGATAACGGACTTCGGGAAGGAGAACTGCCGACCTCGATCACGCCGCGAGGCTCACTCGACCCCGTAGTCCCCACACTCCTCGGCGTCGAACACCCCCTCAACCGAAGCGTCCGCATTCGATTTGCCCTCGTCGATTTGTCCAAGGCAGCGGCGTATCGGCCGGGTTTCCAAGATTGGGAACTCGATCTCTCAGCTTCGATGCTGAACATGTCGGGAGAGCTCAAGGCGCTTGCAGCCGACCCTCGCCGTCCGATCTCAGGCGGCCTTAAAGTCGGCGGCAAGCTGGATCTCGGTAGACTCACTTGCCTGGACGCTGCCGGGGCGCCGAACCGGGACATAACTTTATTCAATGGCTTCGTAGGGCTTGGCATTGGGCTCTCAATCCCGGACGAGTTTATCCCCGATGTTATGATTGCGGGCAGACCGCTCAAGACCATGATCCAGCACGCCGTGAACACGCTGATCGGCATGCTCGGTGTATCGGTGAGCGGCAGCGTCGGCGGACGGTTCCGGACCTACACTCCGGTCGATTTCGACTACTTCGATGGCCGTTTTGTCATCATGCTACAATCGAGTGCCGTCGCGATGGCTGGCGGCGAGCAGGCGCTGATCGCAATCCTCGACCCCGATGCCCCAAACTTCATCGCGGGGGTGACCTACATGCTCGGTGTCGTCGCCTCGCCCCTGTCCTTCGAAGCCTCAAGCACCTTGCATCTGGGGTTATCACCATTCGCGAAGGGCGCGTCCAGATCTGACGAGCAACTCATATCGCCGCCAGGGCGCAAGCCGGGCACCTCGATCGTGAGCGGCCTAAAAATTCGGATCTGCAACACAACGAAATCTACGGAACACCGGTCCTGAATGAACGATCCCATCTGCGGCCTGTGCGACGATGGACCTTGACCGCATTGGCGTCGGCGGGGAGCGGGACACGATGCGAGTGAGCGACAAACCTTCCGCCATCGAGCACCTCATTTACCTCATGCAATGTGAGCACGACGTGGGTCTTCCCATCGCGGACCATTCCAGCAATCGGGTCGGGGCCGGGATACGACGGCCAAGAGGTGTCGCTGTGGTGGAAGTTGTAAATCCGAACTTCGGAAACTCAAATAGCCGCCGCGGAATCTTCTGCCCAAACGTCGCCATCAGGCACAGATCCGGTTTCCATTGTCGCGTGAACTTGCGGGCGAACGAATCGGAATTGATGCGACCGGAAAAAACCGGGATGCCTTCTCCTACTGCGAGATGCCGGACGAGCCACCGTTCGTTGTCGCTGTGATCGTATTTCCAGAGCCGCACACTGGCGTGGATGAACGGTTCCTCCGGATCATCAGTGGCGACTCCAATCACCTCGACGCAGTCGGAGAGGGGAGGGGCGAGCAATTGTCGCAAGACATGGTAGCCACCGAGGAAACTGCCAAACATCGCCACTCGATATTTACGCGGGGGCGCCGCAGCGGCCGAGGCCATAGAAGTCTGACCGTTCTTCGCGGCAGCTTGAATTGTTGCGCTCATGAATGCAGTGGGTTGCTGCGCAGAAACGAGAGCGCGAAAAAGGGCGTGACCTAATCACACCCTCACCAGAGGCACCGCGAAGCGCCCATTAGGAAAGCATGCCAAGCCACGCCCACGCTTGGGCGCAGGATGGCGGGGTGATCTCCTAATGAAAATTCGCGGTTTTCTGGTGAGACCGCCGCCGCAACTACGCAAATTGAAATGTCGGGATAGATGTGGCTCTACCGACGGCGATCAGCAACTAGATTCTCAAGGACCGCTCAAAAACTCAGGTAGCCCATCGGGCGCGACGCATCGCTTTGAGCAGACCGCTCTGGCGGAGGAGGCGTTCGACAAACCGGACCGAGCGTTGACCATCCGGGTCATCGCGGATCTGGGTGAACTGTCGCCAACGGGCTTCGGCATCCGATGAAACGAGGCGTTCCCACACGGCGGCTCCGAACTGAAGATCGGGTGCCTCGCCGGATTGCAGCCAGCGCAGAATGTTCTTCAGGAAAGAGGAATTATCGGCGGTATCGAGCAATCCGAGCGGGCCGGTCTCAAACGCATGAGGCCCACCAAAGAGCGCGAACCGCCCCCGACCAAATGTTCCGGCAACGCCAATGGGCAGCGACTGGAAGGAAACGAGCCGATGGGTGCGATTGAAGGTGATACATGGGCCACCGGGGGAAACGGCAATCGGCACCACATTGGCCCGGGGCAAAAGGGTGAACGTGGCGGAAGTCCGAAAGACGACGCGCTGAACTCCTGCTCCCGGAAAGAAGAGGCGCTCGACCGGCAGCTCCAGCATCGACTGCAGCGGGTGGGTGGTCTGAATGAGATCGAGATTGACCACCGCATCGTCATTCAACAGGCACCCGAGGGCGGCGAAGAGCTGCGAGAGATTGCTCTGGGTAAACGAATCCCCAAAGCGATAAGCGAATGCAAGCAGTGAGCCGCCCTGATCGAGAAACCGGGTGATTGCGAGAATGTCCTGGGGCGTGAGCAATGCGGAACGATCGGCCTTCCACGATTCCGCGGCCGCATTGTAGACGCCGGTGGGCGGAGGCAGCACCAGGAGAGAAGCCGAAGAGGGCAGGGTGCGGAAGCCAGTTTCACCCGTCGCCTGACACTCATAGCCGAGTTCCCGGAGCAGCGAGTGAATGCCTGAGAGATTGGTGTGTAATTCCCGGGACGGAAATCCAGTTTCGTTCCAGCGTGACTGGCCGTGGGAGTCATCGAAGAAGGCCACATGTGTGGAAGGTCGCATGTCAGCACCCAATAATTGAAGAGTGAGCGATTTCTTGGAACAGATCCACTCCACCCCATAGGGATTCTATACCATGGATTAGACTGTTCCGACAAGTCACTCGCTGGAAGGGGCGGGTGGTGACTGAAGCGCTCCTGAAGTGCGCCCGCGATCTCGTTTTCCAAAACCATCGATGCGGTTTCTCCGACGTAAATGTCGGTGACACCAGCCAGATCAGCGACCGAGTAGGTGTTGCTCTCGGACGGACCGATGACGATATCCCCACCGTCGAAACTGACCACGAGATCGCAGCGAATCGTTTGAACGGGCTTCAGCGAAATCCCTCTAAGCCAGCCGAAAGCATCAGGTGCGACTGGTCGCAGAAGCTTTGCGAGGATCCGACGCAGGCCAATCTCGAGATCGGGGGAGTGAAGAAGCCGCTCCAGTTTTTCACATTTCTGGACAAAAGACGGGTTCGCGGATGGCGTCAGTTCGCCTTTCGGGCGGGGTTGCGCGTGTTTGGAAAGCCGCTTGATGCCGAGCCGGTCGACCAGCAATTCAGGCGCCTTCGGGTGCGCCAGCGGTATCAAGCCCGGGCTGATTTCAGGCAACCAATCCGCATCGCGAAAAAAGAGACCGGCGCGTGGGACGAGGAGGCACTGGGAGTCCAGGACCCGGAGTTCCGGCGGCTGGGTTTCATCTGACGGCAGGAGTGGAGCCATCTGACTGAGGAGGCGCAGGAATCTACCGGAAAGCTCCTCGTCCAGGGGTAGGCGATAGGCTTCGCCGAGTTCAACGGTCAGTTTGCAGAGGTCGATCAAGTCCGGCTCATCGCGTCGGCCGAGAGCGGTCATCCCAGCGTCGACGTCAGCCTTTGTGTAGGCGGCGTGGAACAGCCAATCCTTCACGCAGGAAACCTTGGACCTGAAAACCAGATCGGGCCGGCGAAACGCCTTGAGGTTCTCGACCAAGATGCAGGATTGATTGCGGAAGCGATCGCGCAGTTGGCGGAGTGGCGCGGAGTCGTTGGCATTGGCCTCGGCTGGCAGCAGAGATCCAAAGTAAGCGTAGATGCGTTGTAAGACAGGCAACAAATCCGTGACCTGCCGGTCCGACAGCTCGAGCGCAGCGAATTGCTCGAGAATGTTTTCGAAGTGTGACGCGACCAGGTCCAGCGGCGGATCGGCGCTCTGGGGCGATAAGTCGCGGATCACCTGCGGCACGGAATCTGACGGGCCGAAGGCAAGCAGCGGACGGACGGACGATACGAGGTATCCTTTCGACCGGGGTGCCAATTCGCTGATCTTGAAGAGACGATTTTCGGGCTGCTGATAGACGACGAACTGCCGGAGGCTTGTGTTTTCACGAAGGGCCGGGCACCACGCTTGCTGGGCAAGGAATTCACTAAACTTGGTGAGAACGCCGTCTGGTCGGGTGATTTGAGCCCCCTGCAGCTCCGACCAGTGTTCGCTGATGTGCCTGAGCACCCTCGCCAACTGACGCTCGATCTCCGGAGTGAGGCTCGTGTGCGCTTCGCTCACACGCGCGCAAATGTAATCGACCAGGTCCTGGGGCCTGATATTGCGCGTCATGCCCAAGCGTTCGTAGAACAGCAACCAACGGTCGCGGTCTGCGGGGATGGCATCCAGGACCGGTAAGTGGGCGCGATTCCCAAGGACTTCAAGAATGACAGGTTCGCGAGGATCGTAGAGCACTGCGCCCGCGTGGAGCTCGCCATTTGCACATCGGATCAGGGGCGCGGAGCACAATTTTGCGAGGAACTCCGCCTGCCCGGAGCCGGCCTGAGTGAGAGCCTGCTCAAAGTGGTCACGAATCCAGGCCAGCACCTTTGCTTGATCCGGCTGCAACAGGGTTGAGTAGGTCGGCAGCAAAACCTGCTCGATTAGATTCACCAGCGAGAGCTCCGCGATACCGAGAAGACGGAGCAATCCGTCCCAAACTCCACGCTTCAGCAGCTTGATCTCAAACCGGATCGCAGGTGGATTGATGTTAGATGGGAAGAAACATTTTTCCCCCGCAATGGAGACCATTGACCCATCGGACAATGGGAATAGAGGCAGTGATTTCAGCTGCTGCAGCCATTCAGGCTTCTGCTTGGCGAATAGGGCGAGGGCGTCTTCGCTGGACAGGTAGCTCAGGATGATCGCCACGTCCTGCTCCGACAGCGCCGGCACGGGGACTGATTTGTCGCTGACTATGCGGGTCAGTGCATCCGCCAGTGCAACAGGGTCAATGGTGCGAAGCAGGCCTTTGGGAAGGGCAGAGCGTGGTCACTGGAACGGTGACGCGCAGGAGGAAATCGTCGGTTACTCCATTCGATTCCGCGATGAACGTGACCCGATACTCCATGGGGGCGGAGAGTCCGCTCACCGGAGCGGTGCGAGAAATATAATAGGGAAGCTCGACTTCAATGCGGGCGGACTCGGCATCGAGCCGGCGCTTCAGTTCGTGCAGGATTTCCGGGATGGTCCGCATGGTGATCTCGCCCTGGTGCCGGCTCAGGATCTCAAGAAACCGGCTCATGTGCGTGCCCTTGAAATGATGGGGCAGGCTGACGGACATGGCGATGCGCGCCGCGGCCTGCTGTTTCTGGTTTTGCCGGTCGAGGACGGTGATCGGGAAGGAGAGATCGCAGATGCCGACCTGATCGATGGCGACGCCACGTGTATCCGGCGTTTTCTGGATATCCGGCAGCGGCTCAGCAGCGGCGTAGCTCATAGCTAAACTATTCCTCGTAGAATTCGGCCCATGAGGTTGCGGTTTCCCAGAGGCGAACTTTGACCACGCGGAGCTGGCTGCTAATCGGATAGCGGGCATCGGCACGGGCGGCGTATTCGGCGAGGTTCTTCTTGAGGACGTCGTAGATGGTGCGCGCCATAACCTCAGTGGTGGGGTCCTGGTTATCAAAGGCAATCACCCGGTCACCGAAGGTGCCCTTCATCATCTTGAAACTCGCGTCGCGAGTGTTCATGCAGATGGCGTGGTCCCAAGACTTGAGAAATTCATCCATGGTCTCCTTCAGCACCTTGAAGTCGCAGACCATCTCGTTTTTGTCGAGGGTATCTGCTTCGAGGACAAACTCGACCTTGCGAGTGTGCCCGTGAGGAAATTTGCAAAGGTCGGGGTGCTTCGAGAGCATGTGCCCGTTTTCAATGTCGATGGTCTTGCAGATTCGGTATGGCATTCAGGTTCCTCGCGTATGACCAAACAGCTCAACATGGAGCCGGTGACAGTACCGAAATCCATGTTCCTTGCACAGTTTCACCAATTCATCGTTCCGCTGGCGAAGTAATTCAGCCGAGGTTCCCTCCGGCATCAACAGGATTTTAGACGGAGGGATTTTTCGGTCCACGCTTCGCAAAAGCAACTGGATTTCCGAGACATTCGGAGCCGAAGAAACGACGAACTTGAGCTGGAAAGCGCAGTGGTCGAGCCAAGCACGAATTACGTCCGGCTGAAGGCGGAGCTTTTCGTGCCTCTGGCGCCAGGCGTCGGGCAGGCGCGCGTCGGGAGTGGAGTTGGCCAGCTTCGGACTGAGCGAAGCGAGGTCGCAGGCGATGCCATTGGGCGGGACGGTGGCAGCCGTCTCGATGGTGATGTGTTTGCCGGCGGCTCGGAGTGCCTGAGCGAGTTCGTGAATGCCCTTGGCTACCATCGGCTCGCCACCCGTGAGCACGCAATGTTCAGCAGGATGGCGGGCCACCTCAGCGAGTATCTGATCCATTGACATCTCGACACCCTCCGGCGACCACGAGGCGTACATGGTATCGCACCAGTTGCAGCGAAGATTGCAGCCGGAGGTGCGAATGAAGACGGACGGGACACCGGTGAGCTCTCCCTCGCCCTGGATCGAGTAGAAGATCTCGGAGATGAGCATCAAACGGGGGCCAAGTCTGGCTTGGGCGGCAGCGGCGAATGATCGAGATAGGTCGTGGGGTCGGACAAACCAGCCAACTCAAAGGCTTCGCGACGCTCGACGCAGGTGCCGCAGGTGCCGCAGTGAATGTCGCCCCTTTGTAACACGACCAGGTCTGGGCGAAATCGACCCCGAGCTCGTGGCCGCGGCGGGCAATCTCAGCCTTGGTGTTGTGAATGAAGGGGCGGAGAATCTCGACGGCGGCGTAGGTGCCCAGGCGGATGGCATCCGCCATGGCCTTCATGAAGTCCTCGCGACAATCCGGGTAGATGGCGTGGTCCCCAGAGTGCGCCGCGATGACCAAGCCAGCGGCTTCGATGGATTCAGCGTAGCCACCGGCGATGGAAAGCATGATGCCGTTGCGGAAGGGCACCACGGTCTGCTTCATGTTCTGCTGCTCGTAATGACCGTCGGGGATGGCCCCGCCGGATTGCAGCAGGTCGGACTTGAACATCTGGCCGACGAAATCGAGCCTGATGGTGCGATGCGGAATCCCGAACTTCCGGCAATGCCATTCAGCGAAGGGAATCTCCTTATGGTTGTGCTTCGAGCCGTAGTCGAAGCTCAGACCACCCACAACTTCGTGCGATTGGTGCGCCTCGTAGAGCGCAGCGACGGAATCCATGCCGCCGCTAATCAGAACGACAACCTTCTTTTTCATGCTTTTGCTCCATTACGGCGGCTGCGCCGCGCGATACCGGTTTCTTGGGGATGTTCCGCGATGACGGTGAGGGCCAAGCCGCCGCGTGCGACGAAGCGGCCTTCGATCCGCATCCGGCGCGGATGACAGGCGGCGACGAGGTCATCAAGAATGCGATTAATGACGGCCTCGTTGAAGGAATGGACGTTGCGATAGGATGCAAGGTAGAGCTTGAGAGACTTGGTCTCGATGCAGCGCTCGTCCGGCACGTACTCGACGATGATCTCGGCGAAGTCAGGCTGGCCGGTGACCGGGCAAAGGGAGGTAAAATCCGGGCAGTCGACGCGAATGGTGTAGTCGCGGTTCGGGTTGGGGTTGGGAAATGCCTCCAGCGTCCCTTGCTTCGGAGATTTCGGGAAGGCCGCCTGAGAATTCCCCAGCAGTGTCAGGGGCGGCGTATTTTTGTCTGCTTTTTGCTCATGTCTCGCGCGAAGCATTATTTTCATCTTTTGGCGGCTGTAGGAACGAAAATGTGACGTGCCGCATTGTGCTCAGATCATGTCGTATCTCGGCAATTGTCGCTGCGCGATCGCTGTCGATTCCTGCAGCCGATCTGCGGGGCGGGATCTTTTCGACCCTAAAGCCCGATCTTCCCAGCTGCGTTGTTTCGAAATAGGTTTCCGTCGCGAATATAGTTTCGAAGTGTCTTCAGACTCTTGTGACCAGTTTGTTCCTGAATCGATCTTTCCTCCACCCCGCCATCGCGGCGGATGTTGCCAGCCCCGCGCGCAATGAATGCCCGCCAAACCGTTTCGGATTCTTACCTATCCGATCGAAGGCATTTTTAACGATGAGGGCGACGGAGTAGGGGACCAAGCGATTCCCTTCGATCCGACCGAAGCGGTTGATTTTCCTGAATAAGGGACCATCGGATAGTTTCGCTTCAGCGATCCATCGCTGAACACGTCTCACCGGACACGTCTCTTCGTGCTGACCATACGGAATCCCGATCCTGCGACCTTTGCCCGTTTGATCTGTCTTGCTCCGATGAAGGACAACGACAAGACCCTCGGTGGTTTGTTCGAGGTCCGAAATGTCTAGTGAAACGAGCTCGCTCCGCCGCATGGCACCTGCGAAGCCAAGCAACACAATCGCCCGGTCTCGGTGCCCGGTGGGGGTGTCGGGCAATGCCACCATCATCTTTCGCAAGTCATCCATCAGCAGTGGTGACTTTTGCGTTTGCGCTTCGCCTATGGTGCGAAGCAACCCGCGCCAGGTCCGGCGGACGCGCTCGTCATCTTTCGGATTGGGCACGCCGCGAATCTTGTGGACCTTGCCAATCACCAAGAGACTGCGGCGAAGCGTTGAGGCCTTCAACGTGCGCGCTCGGTCCACCAAGTAGGCACACACCGAAGCGGGATCTGCGGGAAGCGGCTGGAGCTTGCGGCGGCGGCACCAGACTTCAAAATTTCGCCAATCTGCGCGATAGCTGCGCAAGGTGTTCGCAGGCATGGAATGATTGGCGAGCTCTTGAGCTTCCTGGAGCAGATCCTCAATGGGGATGCTGTCCGACTTGTTGACTGCGGGGGCGGGTGATGATCCCGATTTCTTCGCGAGCATGAATGAAAGGCCTCCTACCTAGACGCCTAACATTTTGGATCATCGATGAAGTTTTCGGTAGAGGGAAACTGCTGGAAAATCGACGGGGTAACTCCCCTTTCTTGCGATAACGCACTATTATCGCAAGTTAGAAGTGTGACAAATAGCGTTGGATTTTGTTCCTGAAGGACGCCATACGGGAATTGGGGTGTTTATTTGAGCCCACCGCCGGCTGGCAGCATTGAGCCCGCGCTCCGGAGGGCGCCATTGAAGCGCATTAGGCACCCGCGCGGGTAATCTGGAAACTGCTTTCGAGATTTACTCTAACCTCTCTATGCGTCGAACGGTGTCGCGTATCGACTTGTCTTGCAATTGAATCGTCGTTCCTTTTAATATCTACCCGGTTTAGACGCCATTTTCCCAAGATTTCCCGACGACAACCGATTGATTCTAATGTTCTGAAAGGAGGCCAATGCGGGGACTGTTTTTTTTAATCTGCGTAGGTGTTTTTACCGCAGTCTGCCAAATGGCCAGCGCGGCCAACTTCGCAATTGTGATTGGTGATTCGGTTACCGACGGAAAGCCAACCTCAGAGGACGGGGCGCATTGAGGTGTCGGCTGAAGAGGACATCTACACCTTCACCAATGCCCCGGGCCAAAGGGTTTTCTTCGATTCGTTTGGGCGGAACGGAACAATCTATTGGCAAGTTTTCGATGCTTCGGGCAAGGAGCTGTTCAATTGGGACTTTAATTGGGGCGATCCAGGGCATTTCACGCTTCCAGTGGGGGGCACCAATACCGTGCGCGCGTTCGGTATCGGAGGGGCCACTGGCATATATGGGTTCCGCGTCTGGGGCGTGCCGATGGCTCAGAACTATTCAATCTCCATCGACCAGACCGTAAGCGACGGCATCCCAGCCCAAGGTGCCGGCAGAATTGATGCACCTGGCGCGGTGGACTTTTACACATTTACCAACGCACCGGGTCAAACTGTCTTTCTGCATTCGCTCGGGCGCTCTGGTGTTTCCATCTACTGGCAACTTGTCGATGCCACAGGACGTGAATTGCTTCCGGCCAATACCGACATTTATTACGACGCGGGCAGGTTCACCTTGACGGTCGCCGGCACAAACCAAGTTCGAGTCTATACGCTGGGGGAGAGCGTCGGTACTTACGGCTTCCGGATATCGACCGTGCCGTCGCCGTCAGAGTATTCAATCGTTCTGGACGAACCCGTGGTACTTGATGCTCCTGAGTTTGGTGCTGGCATAATCGAGACGCCGGGCGAGGTGGATTTCTATACCTTTACCAACGCGCCAGGACAGTCCGTCTTCTTCGATGCTTTCGAGCGACCATTGGGTGTTTACTGGCAGGTGACCGACAGCCAGGGCCGCGAGTTGTTCAACTCACCTATCTCAGGCATTGACCCGGGACAGTTCACGCTGCCAATGGCGGGGACCAACCGGGTGCGAGTTTATGCCTTGGATGCTACAGTCGCCACCTACGGCTTTACCATCTGGGCCGTACCGCAGGCCCAGTTTTTTACCATTGCGACCGACCAACCGGTGGCCTTGGATGTTCCGGAAGCTGGCGCAGGTTACCTCGAGACGCCGGGTGCCGTGGACCTTTACACCTTCACCAACGCGTCGGGGCAAGTAGTATTCTTCGACGTCCTGAATGGCCCGACCTACATCCGGTGGCAGGCCCTCGATGCCGCTGGACGAGAGATCTTCGACCGCGACTTTTCAGAAGGAGACCGTGGCTCGTTCACCCTGCCGATCGCCGGAACGAATCGCGTGCGGGTTTATGCATCGAGCGGCGTCCCCGATACCACCGGAGGCTACTCCTTTCGCGTCCGCTCGGTGCCCGCGCCGCAGAACTTTGTCATCGCCGTTGACCAACCGGTGCGGGCCGACGTGCCGGCCCTGGGCGCGGGAAAAATTGAGACGGCAGGTGCGGTGGACCTTTACTCTTTCATCAACGCGCCCGGCCAGGTCGTTTACTTCGATGTCCTGAGTGGCCCCTCCTATATCCGTTGGCAGGTGCTGGATGCCGCAGGCAATGAACTGTTCGATCGCGACTTCTCCGAATACGATGCGGGCGTTTTCGCGCTGCCGATGGCGGGGACGAACCGGATTCGAGCTTACACGCGGGACCAGACCACGGGCACGTATTCCTTCCGCGTACGACCTGTGCCCGGTATGCAAAGCTTTACCATCGCCATCGATCAGGCAGTGAGCGCCGATATTCCTTTCGCTGGCACCGGGCGAATTGAGGCTCCAGGCGCAGTCGATTTCTACACCTTCACCAACGCGCCAGGTCAGACTATCTTCTTCGACTCCTTTGGCACGACCGGTGGCGTTTACTGGCAGATGCAGGACGCGAACGGGAGGGAGTTGTTCAACTTGAATTTTAATTCCGGTGATCCTGGAATCTGGCATTTCCCTCAGGCGGGTACCAACCGAATTCGTGTCTATGGCGGAGGCGAAGCTACTGGCACCTATGGTTTTCAACTGGCCAATACCGCCGCCAACGGTGCAATCACGAATCTGTCGCCGCGCGCAGATAGGTTTGTCACTTCTATCGGCGCAACGGTGACCAACGGACTTCCGGCACCTGGCGCTGGCAATCTGGAAGCGCCCGGTGCTAAGGACATTTACACCTTCACCGCCATCGCCGGGACGCAGGTGTATTTCGAGGATTTGGGCGCGAGCACCTGTTGTCTGGATTGGTATGTTTACGACGAGTCTGGCAACACAGTGCTGGGCGACCGGCTGGATGGCGGCGATCCCGGGCGTTACAAACTCAATCGCAGCGGCGTTTACACGATCGTTGTGCAACCGGCCGGGGCGGTACCGGAATGGGTCGGTCCTTACTCGTTTCGGTTGCGCGAAATGCCGCTGGACCAGACTTTCTCCATCGCGATTGGAGCAACGGTGACCAACGGACTTCCGGCACCTGGCGCTGGCAATCTGGAAGCGCCCGGTGCTAAGGACATTTACACCTTCACCGCCATCGCCGGGACGCAGGTGTATTTCGAGGATTTGGGCGCGAGCACCTGTTGTCT
>JADJPG010000055.1 GCA_016713365.1 Verrucomicrobiota bacterium
CATGCAGGAATACCGCATCAACAATCAGGCCTTCTGCGAGCGCAATTTCATCCCGAAGATGCTCGGCTGGTATCTGCTCACGCCCACGACCTGCCTCTCGGACATGGAATGGATGCTGGCGCGAGCCGCCGGCTTCGACGCGGGATTCGCCCTCGCCACCAGCCCGAACGCACTGCGGAAGAATCCGGAGAGCGGCAAGATCCTCGACGCCCTGCGCGAATGGGAAACGGCGCGACGCAGCGGTGTTTTCTCCGCCGCACAACGCGAGCTGCTGCGGAATCCGAAGCGGGAATTTCACCTGGAGCGCGTGGCGGACGGCGGCTGGGATTTGTTCCCGTTCCACGACTCCGCCGAATTCGCGCACGAACAATTGACCCGACAACCCGGCGAGCCGACCTCAGCCCAGTGGGAAGTGACAAACCCGGATCAACGCCAGGAATTGCAGTTCAAGCTCCGCGTCGCCGGCACCAACGGTGCGATTGCGAATCCCGTCTTCGAGATCGATCGCGCTGCGAGCCTCACCATCCCCGTCGAGGTCAAAGCTGGTCAGACGTTGCTTGTGGAGCGCGACGCCATCGCCCGCCTTTACGACTCGAAAGGGAATCAGGTGAAATCCGCGGCCCTGACGGCCAAGCTGCCGGTCATGCAGGCTGGCCGGAATGCGGTGATGTTCGACTGCGAATTCCAGGGCGATACGCCGCCCAAAGTCACGGTGACCTTCAAGACGATGGGCCAGCCTTCGCGCGTGCGGAAATAGCCCGCGCGATTTTCCGTTTTGGCGCCGACGTCTGCGACGTTGAAACCTGTGGCGGGTTTTGTCATCGTCGCGGGCCATGCGTCACGCGCCCATTTCTTCGAAACTGTTTGCCGACAATCGCGAGCGTCTCTCCCGGCTTATGCTGGGCAATTCTCTCGCGGTCGTAAACTCCAACGACATTCTCCCGACCAACGCCGACGGCTCGCTCCGGCTGGTCGCGAGCTCCGATCTCTTTTACCTCACCGGCATTGAGCAGGAGGAGTCCATCCTGTTGCTCTATCCTGATTCGCACTTCGAGGAGTTCCGCGAAGTCCTCTTCCTGCGCGAGCCCACGCCGCTCATGGAAATCTGGGAAGGTCACAAGCTCACCCGCGAGGAGGCCCGGAAAATCTCCGGCGTGAAGCGAGTCGAGTGGCTATCGGATTTCGACGGCATCTTCCGTCGCCTGATGTGCGAGGCGGAACACGTTTACCTGAACTCCAACGAGCACAAGCGCGCCGTCGTACAGGTGGAAACGCGCGAGGCACGCTTCGTCGCCGAGACGCAGCGCCAGTATCCGCTGCACAGCTACCAGCGCCTGGCGCGACTAATGCACAAACTTCGAGTGGTGAAGTCCGAGGCTGAGATTGATTTGCTCCGCCAGGCGTGCGCGCTCACCGGCAAAGGTTTTCAGCGCGTGATGAAGTTCACCAAGCCCGGCGTGAATGAAGCCGAGGTCGAGGCGGAGTTCGCGCATGAATTTATCCGTGGCCGAGGCGGCTTCGCCTACACGCCGATCATCGCGGGCGGCTTGAACGCCTGCGCGCTGCACTACATCGAGAACTCCATGGACTGCCGCGCGGGCGATCTCCTGCTGCTCGATGTCGCCGCGCAATACGCCAACTACAACTCCGACCTGACGCGCACAATTCCCGTGAGCGGCCGCTTCACGCGTCGGCAGCGACAGGTGTATGACTCCGTGCTCCGCGTCTTCCGCCAGTGCGCGAAGAATCTCGTGCCCGGCAAACTGCCGAAGACCTGGCAGAAGGAAGCCGAAGCGCTGATCGAAGAGGAATTGCTGAAGCTCGGCCTGCTCCGTCCGCGCGACATCAAGGAGCAGTCGCCCGACAAGCCGGCCCTCAAGAAATACTTCATGCACGGCGTGGGGCATCCCATCGGGCTGGACGTTCACGACGTCGGCCACGTCACCGAACCGATGCAGGCGGGCTGGGTGATGACTGTCGAGCCGGCCATCTACATTCCCGAAGAGGGCTTCGCCGTGCGTCTCGAAAACACGATCGTCATCGGCGAAAAGGAGAACGTCGATCTGATGGCGCACATTCCGATCGAGGCGGACGAAATCGAAGCCGCGATGAGCAAGGGCCGGAGCGGACGCGGAAAGTGACCTTTGTCGCGGAGCGCCGAACTCCGATTCGGCGCGTCGAAACGATAAATAACCTCGTCCGTGCTCGCGCAACGCTGGGACGCGGCGAGCCGGAGTCGAGTTATCGATGATCTCATCGCGTTCCCTCTCTTGGGGAGAGGGCAGTGCAGCCTTTACTCATTTGATTGATTCAACGCCGCCTTTGCCACCCGACTTTCTCCTTGATACTCCCGGCGACCAAATATCTGATCGCCTCGTGAATTTTCGGTGCCCTGCTCAGGGTCGATGCAAACTCACCAATCCGTCGGCGATTTCCGCCGTCCCCAGCCACCGGGACGGCGTTCCCATCTCATGCAATTGATCCATCTCGAAGGCGGCAACGCCCTTTCCTCGTTCCGGGCCGCCGCGCTCCTGCCCAAGCTGCGCGAAGTTCATCCGGCGATTGCCGGCGTTCACGCGCGCTTTCTGCATTGCGTGCTGCTCATCGATTCGCTGCCCGAGGCGCAGCACCGCAAGCTCACGGAGCTGCTGACTTACGGCGATCCTTACACCGGCCCGAAGTCCGGTGGCGTCTCGCTCATCGTCGCGCCGCGCATTGGAACCGTTTCGCCGTGGGCGTCGAAGGCCACGGACATTGCGCACAATTGCGGGCTGCCCATCCGTCGCGTGGAACGCATGACGGAATATCGGCTCGTCTTCACCGATGCCTCCGCCGCGCTTACTGATGCCCAACGCAACGCCTGCGCCGCGCTATTGCACGACCGCATGACGGAGAGCGTGCTGGTCAGTCGCGACCAAATCCCGCTGCTCTTCCAAGAGAAGCAGGGCGTGCCGATGGAGCACGTCGACGTGCTGGGCCAAGGCCGCAGCGCGCTCGAAGCCGCGAACAAGACCTTCGGCCTGGCGCTGAGCGAGGATGAAATCGTTTACCTCGTGAACGCGTTTCAATCGCTGAAGCGCAATCCCACCGACGTCGAGCTGATGATGTTCGCGCAGGCGAACAGCGAGCATTGCCGGCACAAGATCTTCAACGCGGAGTTCGTCATCGACGGCCAGCCGCAGAGTCACTCGCTGTTCGGGATGATTCGCAACACGCACAAGCTCGCACCGCAGCACACGATCGTCGCCTACAGCGACAATGCGTCGGTGATGGAAGGCGGCGAGATCGAAGTCTGGCAGGCGTCGGCTGATCCCGGCGACCGCCGCTACGCCGCGAAGAAGGCGATCGTGCACCCGCTGATGAAGGTGGAGACGCACAACCATCCCACCGCCATCTCGCCGTTCCCCGGCGCGTCCACCGGCGCGGGCGGCGAAATCCGCGATGAAGGCGCGACGGGGCGTGGTTCACGTCCGAAGGCCGGCCTCACCGGCTTCAGCGTTTCGAATCTGCTTCTGCCCGGCACGAACGAGCCGTGGGAACAACCCGTCTTCGGCAAGCCCGAGCACATCGCCAGCCCGCTCCAGATCATGATCGACGGCCCGCTCGGCGGCGCGGCGTTCAACAACGAATTCGGCCGGCCGAACCTCGGCGGCTACTTCCGCGTGTATGAGCAAACCGTCGCGGGCATCCGTCGCGGTTATCACAAGCCCATCATGATCGCGGGCGGCGTCGGCTCCATCGCAGCGGAGCAGACCGGCAAGCTGCCGTTCGGCCCCGGCACGTTGCTCATCCAACTCGGCGGCCCGGGGATGCGCATCGGCATGGGCGGCGGCGCGGCGAGTTCGATGGCCGCCGGCGCCAATGCCGCCGCACTCGACTTCGATTCGGTGCAGCGCGGCAATCCGGAGATCGAACGCCGCGCGCACGAGGTCATCACCCAATGCGCGGCGCTCGGGGACAAGAATCCGATTCTCGCGATTCACGACGTCGGCGCGGGCGGCATCTCGAATGCCTTCCCGGAACTCGTCCACGGTGCGGACCGCGGCGCGCGCTTCGATCTGCGCAAGGTGCCGCTGGAGGAATCCGGCCTCGCGCCCAAGGAAATCTGGTGCAACGAAAGCCAGGAACGCTACGTCCTCGCCATCGGCCCCGAATCGCTCCCGCTCTTCCAGCAACTCTGCGAACGCGAGCGTTGCCCTTTCGCCGTCGTCGGTGTCACGACCGAGGAAAAGGAATTGATTCTTGAAGACGGTCCGGGCGGCGAACGCGCCATCGACATGCCGATGGACGTGCTGCTCGGCAAGCCGCCGAAGATGCGCCGCGACGTGAAGCGCGTGGAGTGGAAGCCGGAGCCGTTCAACGCCGCCGCGGTGAAGCTGCCCGAGGCCGCGTTCGCCGTGCTGCGCCATCCGACCGTCGCGTCGAAGCGTTTCCTCATCACCATCGGCGACCGCACGGTCGGCGGCATGTCGTCGCGCGATCCGATGGTCGGTCCGTGGCAGGTGCCGGTGGCCGATTGCGCGATCACACTCGCTGACTACTCCGGCTTTCGCGGCGAAGCGATGAGCATGGGCGAACGCACGCCGCTCGCCTCCGTGAACGCGCCTGCGTCCGGCCGCATGGCGGTCGGCGAAGCGATCACCAACATTCTCGCCGCGCCCATCGAACTGCCCCGCGTAAAGCTCAGTTGCAACTGGATGGCCGCATGTGGCGAGCCCGGCGAAGACGCCGCGCTCTACGAAACCGTGCGCGCCATCGGCCTCGAACTGTGTCCCGCGCTCGGCATCAGCGTGCCCGTCGGCAAGGACTCGCTCTCCATGCGCACGCGCTGGAGCGACAACGGCCAGCCGCGACAAGTCACCGCGCCGGTCAGCCTCATCGTCAGCGCCTTCGCGACGCTCGCCGATGTGCGTCCCGCGCTCACGCCTGTGCTTCAGCCGGGCGCGACCTCGCTCATTCTTGTGGATCTCGGCTTCGGCAAGAACCGCATGGGCGGTTCCATGCTTGCGCAGGTCACGAACCAGTTCGGCGGCGCGACACCCGATGTCGATGACGCCGTGCGTCTGAAGTCGCTGGTCACCGCCGTGAACGCGCTGCGCGCGGAAGGCGCGTTGCTCGCGTATCACGATCGCAGCGACGGCGGCCTCTGGGCGTGCTTGTGCGAAATGGCCTTCGCCTCGAATCGCGGCCTGAGCATCGAACTCGATTCACTCGTGCGCGCTTCCGAGAAGGCCGACGCCGCGGCGGGCAGCCACGCGTTGCGCGCGTTGTTCTCCGAAGAACTCGGCGTGGTGCTGCAAGTCTCCGATGCCCAGACGAC
Organism: Verrucomicrobiota bacterium; assembly: GCA_016713365.1. GTDB lineage: Bacteria > Verrucomicrobiota > Verrucomicrobiia > Limisphaerales > JADJPG01 > JADJPG01. The sequence goes on from JADJPG010000055.1 coordinate 5,321, forward strand.
GCACGTTCTCGACGTGTTGCGCCAGGCGGGCTTCGACGGTCACGCGCACATTGTTGGTCGCCCGAACGACACGCACACGATGGAAGTGCGCGCGGGCGGCGCGGTGCTGTTGCAGGCGGACGTGAAGTCGCTGCACCAGACCTGGGACGAAGTGAGCTGGCGCATTGCGCGGCTGCGCGACAATCCCGAGAGCGCCGATTCCGAGCATCGTCTCAAGGGCGACGCGACTGATCCCGGCTTGCACGTGCATCTCACCTTCACTCCGCGCACTGAGGCTCCGGCCATCACCGGCGCGCGTCCGCGCGTGGCGATTCTCCGCGAGCAGGGAGTGAACAGCCACGTCGAGATGAGCTACGCGATGGCGAAGGCCGGCTTCGAGACGGTGGACGTTCACATGACCGATTTGCAGAGCGGCCGGCTGAAGCTGGAGACCTTTCGCGGCTTCGTGGCCTGCGGCGGATTTACCTACGGCGACACGCTCGGCGCGGGCGAAGGCTGGGCGCGCTCCATCATGTTCAATCCCGCGCTGGCCGATCAGTTCAAGGCGTTCTTCGCGCGCCAGGACACCTTCGCGCTCGGCATCTGCAACGGTTGCCAGATGATGGCCGCGCTCTCGCCGATCATTCCCGGCGCCGAGGCATGGCCGAAGTTCACGCGCAACAAGAGCGAACAGTTCGAAGCGCGCCTGAGCTTGGTCGAAGTGCTCGACAGCCCGTCGATCTTTTTCCAGGGCATGACCGGCAGCCGCATCCCGATTGCGGTCTCGCACGGCGAAGGCTTCGCGGACTTCTCACAACGTGGCGACGCGCAGCGCGTGCATCGTGCCGTGCGCTTTGTGGACCACCACGGTCGCCCGACGGAAACGTATCCGCTCAACCCGAACGGCAGTCCCGACGGCCTCACCTCCGTGACGACGGCGGATGGCCGCTTCACCGTGCTGATGCCGCATCCCGAACGCGTCTTCCGCAACATCCTGATGAGCTGGACCAGCGGCGACCGCAGCGCGGCCAGCCCGTGGATGCAGATGTTCCACAACGCGCGCGCCTGGGCGGGGAAGTGAGCCGCCGGATTACGCTGGATTGAAACCGGCGCGGTCGAAGCCGCGTTGCGCGGCGGCGTTTCGGGACATCGCTCGCCAGACCACGCCGTCGCGCAGGTTGGCGGCCATCAGCGCGGTGATGCCCACGTCGATTCCCACGACGTCGGGGTTCACCCAGCCGTTGTGCGGGTTCCACGCGTCCACGAAGCCGTAGCGTTTCCAAATCGCGTCGCCGTGTTTCTCGCGCTGATAACGCAGGGTTCGCAAACACTCGGCCGGGAGAAACGGCAATGACCCGGCAGCGGCGCAGGGAACGACGGTGCCATCCAGCGGACCGCTCGACGGCGGGCCGCCCCAGCCCACGTAGCCGCGCGCGGAGTCGCTTGAGGTCACCCCCCAGAGATCGTGCGACCACTTGGGGAACTTCGCCTGCTGACCCACGCTCCACTTCACGTGGGCGCGAGTGGCGGCAACGGAATTCGTGAACCAGTCGATGCCGGCGTCGCGTCGGTCGCGGAAATCGAACCAAGCGTGGGAGAATTGATGCACGAAGAGCGGGGCGGGCGACCAGATGAAGCGCTCGCCCTCGTATTCGCGTTCCGGACGGGTCCAGGCCCGCCACGTTTCCGGTGCGAGCGGATGCGTCGGCGAGCCGAGCCCGAGCAGATTAATCAGCATCAGCTCGCAGTAATGATCCCAGCGTGCGCGCAGGAATCCGCTTTCGGGTTTCCACCCCATCGAGAGCGTGAGCTGACCATCGAGGAACCACGGCCACTCCGCGCGATGAAACAGATCGTCGGCGAGCGTGCGAATCTCCGCGTCGCCCTCGAAGTGCGCGCGTGCGTGAAGGGCGCCGCAGAAGAGAATGGCCGAGTCGACGGATGACAGTTCGCACTTCCAAACGCGTTCGCCGGTGCCCCAGTGACTGAAGTGATAGAAGAATCCGCGCTCGTGCGGCATCCGGTCCCGCAGCCACTTTAGCGTGCGGACGATCTGGGCGCGGATTTCATCGCGTGGCGCATAACCGCGGGCATGGGCCACGCACAGGACGGACAACCCGAAACCGGTCGCCGCGATGCTGGCCACGGTGCGGTCGTCGGGTTCGCCATTAGCACGCTTCCGGTCGAGGACGAGACCGGTTTCCGGATGGGCGGCCTCGCGGAAGAAGGTGAAGGCGGTGCGTTCCAGCTCCTCCAGCAGGGCGAGGTCGTCGGTCGTCAGGCGAAAGGCCGTAGACGATGGGGCGAGCGGGGTGACGCAGCCGCCAAACAGCGTTGTCGATGCGCCGAAGAGCGCGAGGCGATACAACGCCTGGCGCCGGGTCATCGCCTGGGATCCGCTGAAGAACATGCACCTTTCGGTAAACTGTGGGGCGGGAGGCGGTCAAGCCTTGCCTCGACCAACTGGGGAGGTGAGGGGCCGGGCCAACGGGAAAATTCTCCGTGCAAACTGCTTCGACATTCATAGGCTCCAATTCATGAACCACCCAGAACCGACGTTTGTTTCACGGCGTCGATTTCTTGCTGCCACGGGGTCCTCCGTCGCTGCGCTCGCCACGTTGAGCGGTTGTCATGGCAAACTCGCACAACGGGCTGAAGGTAGGCACTCGGGCCGGCTCTTCTTCACGTCGCAGGGACGCACGGGTGTCATCAATGCCGACGGCAGCAGATTGCGATACTTCGATTTCAAAGTGCCGAAACAGGTGACGTGGCAACCGGGGCCGTTTCTCTCCGAGGGGCGGCGCGTCATCTTCCTCAGCATGGAGGAACGTCGCGACGGGCCCGGGCGTCCGTTCGACAAGTTCTATCACCGGACGCCGACGCATCTCTGGCTCTACGACCTCGACCGGGACACGTTGACGGAAATCGCGACGAAGGATCGCCTCGCGCCTTTCTACACGCCGGCGTTGCTGATTTCCGATGAGCGAATCCTCGTGCAAGTGGTGCGCGATCAGGGCGGACAGATCTTCAGCATGAACGTGGATGGCACGGATGCGCGCGAGTTTACGCGACTCGGCGAGGGCCTGCCGTATGGTCTCAGTTTGAGCCCGGATCGACGGCGCGTGGCATATCATCTCGCCAGTCCGCAGGGTTACCAAATCTGGACGAGCAACGTGGATGGGACTGAACGCGTTCGTGTCGCCGCGAACCGCGATCACCTCTACTTCGGGCCGAGTTGGTCGCCGGACGGCCAGTGGCTGCTCTTCCAGGCGTGCCAGTTCAAGTCCGATCCCGGCCACGACTGGAGCGACGTCTGCATCTCGCGACCGGACGGACGAGACTTCCGCATGTTGACGACCGATCAGGCGATGTGGTTCGCGGCGACGTACGGCAACGCGACGAATCGCGGCGGTGGATCGAACGTTCCCGCCTGGACTCCTGATGGGCAGATTCTGTATCCGCGACGTTCTTCCGGCGCGAAAGTGCCGTGGGAGTATCAGGCGAACCGGCCGGACGTGGACCACTTCAATCGCGATTTCAAACCCGAGGCAGCGCGAGGTGGTGTGCAAATTCTCCGAATCGATCCGAGCAACAGTCAGACGACTGCGTTGACTCCAGAGACGTCAAACGTTTGGGACTTTCGCGCCAGCGCTTCGGACGATGGGAAGTCAATCGCGTTCTGCCGCGCGGCGACGGGTGGCGTGCCAGGATTGTGGGTGATGGATTCCAACGGAGGGAACGCGCGCCTGCTGACGCGCGGCATCAACGACAAGGGCGCGGATCATCCGCGGTGGTTGCCGAGTGGCCGTTCTGGAAACTGATTGCCGGAGGTTCGAATTAAATCGTGGCACGGAGCCGAGGCAGTGCCCGGGTCGTTCAAACCTCCCACTCCAAAAATGAACCGGCGCGGGCGGAGCCACCATCGCTCCCAGTCCCGCGCCGGTTTCGAAACTCAGACTTCGCTTAGCGCTGCACGCGCGCGTTGCCCTTCCAGATGCTCCAGACCTGCTCTTCGTCCGCCGGCTGGCCGTAGTCGTAGAGGCTCGTGGTCGCGAGGGCACCGGTGGCCCAGCCGAACTGGATCCACTTCTCCGGTTCCCAGCCCTTGAGAATTCCATAGAGCAGACCACCGACGAATCCGTCGCCGCCGCCGATGCGGTCGAGGACGGTGATTGGGCGCGGTTCGACGACGTGCCACTGATCGCCCGCCAGCATGATGGCGCCCCAGTGATGATGATTGGTGTTCTCGACTTCGCGAAGCGTGGTGCCGTAGGTCTGCGCGTGCGGATACGCCTTCTTCACGCGGTTGATCATTTCCTTGAAGCCTTCGATCTGCGCCTTGATGTCCTTGCCGCCGGCTTCGGGGCCTTTCACGCCGAGGCAGAGTTGGAAGTCTTCTTCGTTGCCCACGAGGATGTCCGACACGCTGGCGATTTCGGCGAAGATCTCGGAGAGCTCCTTCTCGCGGCCTTTCCAGAAGGTCGCGCGGTAGTTCAGGTCGAAGGAGATCTTGGTGCCGTGTTTCTTCGCGGCGCGGGCGAGTTCAAGGCAGAACTTGCTCGTCTCGGGCGAGAGCGCGCCGACGAGGCCGGAGAGGTGGACAATCTGCACGCCGTCCTTGGCGAAGATGCGGTCGAGATCGAAATCCTTCACGTTGAGCGTGCGGCCGACTTCACCGGCGCGGTCATTCCACACGCGAGGTCCGCGGGAGCCGAAGCCGCTGTCGGCGATGTTAATCTGGTGACGATAACCCCACGGGCCGCCCTGCGGCACTTCGGCGCCTTCGTAGTCCATGTGACGCGCGCGGAGGCTGTCCTTAATCATCTGGGCGATGGGACTGCCCTTGACGAAGGTGGTGAGCACCTTGACCGGAAGGCCGAGGTAAGCGGCGACGGCGGCGACGTTGGTCTCGGCGCTGGTCACCTGCACCATGAAGGAGCCGGCGGTGTGCACGGGGCCACCGTTCGGCGGCGTGAGGCGAAGTCCCATGCTGGTGGGAACGATCAAAGCGTATTTGCAGTTCTGTTTGAGTTCAATTTTCATAAAAGGACACGTCGTCGTACACTGCGCACGGCACAAAACAAGTGAGAAATCACGCCAGCTGGCAAGGCAGCTGTCTCACCGAATATTCTGATCCGGTAATTGCGCCTTGATGCCCTCGTCGAGCGGCATCCGATCCGTTTCAGGCGTCAGCCCTTCGGCAGCGAGCAGAGAGGCAAGTTGCTTCTCCAACTTGGTCCGCGTCCGCGCATGTTTCGGGCTGTCGGCGAGATTGTGAAGTTCGCCCGGATCGTTGCGCAGGTCGTAAAGCTCTTCGAGATGCTTGTCCGGCGAACCGTCGCCATGCGGGTAACGGATGAACTTCCAGTCGTCGGTGCGGATGCCGCGGACGTTTGGCGTGTAGGGGAACTGCTTCTCGTAATTGTATTCGTAGAACCACGAGGTGCGCCATTTCGAGTCGCCGCGGTTCGCCAGCTTCACCCAGGACCGGCCCTGGATGTACTCCAGCGCGGGCGCGCGACACAATTCCAGCAGGCTCGGTGCGAGATCGGTGGTGAGCACTTGTTTCTGCACGACTTTGCCGGAGGGCAGCCCGGGACCGCTGACGAGAATCGGGATGCGAATGCTCGGATCGTGCATGGTGCGTTTGTCGACCATGCCGTGCTCGCCTTCCAACAGGCCGTTGTCACCCATGAAGACAATCACCGTGTTCTCGAATTGCCCGCTCGCCTTCAGATGCGCGACGAGGCGGCCGACGCTGTCGTCCACGCTGAGGATGGTGCCCCAATAGCCATGCACCATGTTCTCGAAGTCGCGCACGGCTTCGGGACGCGTGTCTGGAAAATCCTTCCGCCACTCGAAGAACGGACCGTAGATGCCGTGCCACGTGCTCAAACGCTGGCGAATCCAGTCCGGCTTGCCCTCGAGCGCAAACGCGCTGGCCGGATACGGCACCCGCACGGAGTCGAAGGCGTTCTTATTTTTCCTCCGGCGTATAGAAACTGTGCGGCGCCTGTGGCCGATGCAAAGCGCCCAAGGCTTGCCGTCCGTGCGGGTCTTCAGCCAGTCGAGCGCGTAATCGGTGACCACGTCGGTAATAACCCTTCGGGGTTTCGCGGCGGACACCGTTCACGTTCCACTCCGTGTCGAAGTATTTGCCCTGGCCTTTGTGGGTCACGAACCAGTCGAAGCCCGGGCGTGGCGCGTCGTTGTTCTCGCCCATGTGCCACTTGCCCATGTAGGCCGTGGCGTAACCGCGCTCGCGCAATCGTCCCGGCCAGTGCGGCAGATTCACGGGGAACTCGGTGAAGTTATCGCGCACGCCATGACGGTGCGCATACACGCCGCTCAGAATGCTCGCGCGGCTCGGCGAACAAAGCGAAGTGGTGCAGAACGCGTTCGCAAACCGCACGCCGCGCTTCGACACGACGTCGATGTTCGGCGTCTTCACGTGCTTCGAGCCGTAGCAACCCAGCGCGTCCGGCCGCAAATCGTCGCAGAGGATGAACAGCACGTTTGGTGGCGTGGACTTCGCGGGAGCAGCGGTCGCGCAGAGCGTGGAAAGCAGCGCGGCGGCGAGCGCGAGGCAAAGCCGGTTCCAGAGTCGAATGGGCGGCGCGGTGATCATGCGGCCCATCGAAGCGGAGAATTCAGGTTCCGTGAAGCGAATTTGATTCAACGCCGTCAGTAAGAGGACTACGCTCCCAAGTGAACCACGAATGAACCATCGGCTACTCAAAGCAGTGCTGGCGATCGCGCTTTTGGCGGTGGCTATTCCTGCGCGCAGCGAATCTCCGGCCGCACCCGACAAGAAGTTCAATCTCGAAGAGCGCAAACAGAAACAAGCGTCGCTCTGGGAAGCGCCGCGGAAGCAGAAGGTCCCGACGGTCAAAGACACGCGCTGGCCGCTCGCTCCGGAGGATCGGTTCATCCTGCAGAAGCTCGAACAAGCTGGTCTGTCGCCTGCGCCGCGCGCCGATGACCGGACTTGGTTGCGCCGCGTGCACTTTGTTATCACCGGCCTGCCGCCGAGCTTGGAGGAGATTCGGGCGTACTTGTCGGACACCAAACCCGGCGCGCGCGAACGCGTGGTGGACCGATTGCTCGCCTCGCCACACTTCGGCGAACGCTGGGCGCGGCACTGGATGGACCTGATGCGCTACGCGGAATCGCGCGGCCACGAAGGCGACTACATCATCGCCAACGCCTGGCATTATCGCGATTACCTCATCCGCGCGTTTAACGAAGACGTGCCGTACGACCAGTTCCTGATGGAACATCTCGCCGGCGATTTGCTGCCGAAGCCGCGCCTGCGTTCGGGCACGGACATTAATGAATCCGTCCTCGCCACTGGCTGGGCGTATCTCGGTGAAGAGAACCATTCGCCCGTGGACATCCGCCTCGACGAATGCGAGCGCATCGACAACAAGGTGGATGTCTTCAGCAAAACGTTCCTCGGCCTCACGATCTCCTGCGCGCGTTGCCACGACCACAAGTTCGATCCCATCCGCGCGCAGGATTACTACGCGATGAGCGGATTCTTCCTCGGCTCCAGCTTCCGCCAGGCACGCTTTGAATCGATGGAGAACAATCGCACGATGGCGAAGGAATTGGCCGCGCTGCGCGAACGCTTCACGCCGAAACTGGTGAAAGCTGTGGCGGCGGCGAACGAGCGCGGCATCGGACGAGTCGCCGACTACGTGCGGGCCGCGCAATCTCCGGAGCGCCGAGCATCGCTCGACTCGAAGCGACTCGAACATTGGTCGACTGAGGTTCGCGTCGCCGCAACGAACGCAACGCATCCGCTGCATTCGTTCATGAGTAGGAGTCGAGGTAACGAGACTAAAACTTCTTCCGAGAGTAAAGAGAGTCTCCTGACCTGGACTCCTAGCGAGAAGGTCATTGCCGACTTCACGCAACCCGATCGCCAGCCGTGGAAGGTCGATGGCGAAGCGTTCGGCTCTGGTCCGCTCGCGCTCGGCGACATCATCCTCGGCACCAACCCGACCAACCCGATCACGCGCGTGATGCCCCACGGCGCGGCGCGGCGCGATCTATTCTGGGCTGGCCTCAAAACCGCAGCGGGAAACGAGAACGATTCCGGCCGGCTCGGCGCCACGGCCCGCTCCGGTCAAATGCTCCGCACACCCACGGTCACGCTCGGCGTCGGCAAGTTGCATTACCTCATTCGCGGCAAGACGCGCGTGTATGCGTCGGTCGATTCGCACTTGATGAACGAAGGTCCGTTGCACGGGCGGCTGGCGCAGGGCTTCGATGGTGGACTCGGCGCCCCGCGCTGGGTGACCCACGATCTAACGCCTTACAGCGGCCACCGCGTTCACGTGGAGTTCGGACCGGACGGCGGGAACGAATTGGAAGTGCTCGCAGTGGTCGAAGCTGCGGATCAACCGAAGTGGCTGCCCGTTGGTAGCCGCCGAGGTAACGAGGCGGACGTCGCGCGCGAAGTTCAGCGTGCTCTCACTGCAGCAAACAAATCGCTCAGTCGCGGTGCGTTCAAGGATGCGACCGAAGCCTCGCTGGCGAACTGGCTCGTGCAGAACCCGCACTTGTTCCGCGACGGGCCGGACGCGAAGACCGTTCGGATCGCGCAGGAATTCCTCGCCGCCCAGAGCAACATCGCGTCGCGCGTGCGCTGGGAATCGCGCACCGCCATCGCGCTCTTTGACGGCACGGGCGTGGATGAAAACGTTCTGCTTCGCGGTAAGCCATTCAAACCGGGCGAACTCTCGCCGCGCAGTCTGCCAGTGGCCTTCGCGGTGGCGAAACCAATCACGACCAGTGCGACGAGTGGCCGCTACGAGCTGGCGCGCCAATTGGTCGATCCGTCGAACCCGCTCGTTGCCCGCACGGCGGTGAATCGCGTGTGGTACCACGTGTTCGGCCGCGGCATCGTGCCGACCGTGGACAACTTTGGCGCGCTCGGCGAGCGCCCGACGCATCCAGAGTTGCTCGATCATCTCGCGTGGCAGTTCATGCATGAGGACGACTGGTCGCTGAAGCGGCTCATCCAGCGCCTCGTGCTCACGCAAACCTTCGCGATGAGCAGCCGCGCTGGCGATACGCCCGCCGAGGAGGTTGATCCGGCGAACTCTCTGCTGCACCGCATGCCCGTCCGCCGCCTCGAGGGCGAAGTCATCCGCGACGCATTGCTGAAAGTCTCCGGCCGGTTCAATCCGCAGGTGGGCGGGCCGCCCATCACAGTTCACCTCACAGAATTTCTCGTGGGCCGCGGTCGGCCGGACAAGAGCGGGCTGCTTGATGGCGACGGGCGCCGCAGCATTTACACCGCGATGCGCCGAAACTTTCTGCCCACGCTGATGCAGACCTTCGACATGCCGACGCCGTTCAGCACCGTCGGCAAGCGCAACGTCACGAACGTCCCCGCGCAATCGCTCGCGCGGATGAACGACGCGTTGTTCCATCAACAGGCGCGCGTCTGGGCGGAGCGACTCCTGCGCGAGCAACCGAAGGCAGATGCCACGGCGCGCGTGCGCTGGCTGTTTGAATCCGCCTACGGCCGGCTGCCGAGCGATAACGAAGTCAGCGCCTGCGTGGAATCTCTCGGCGAACTCCGCGCGCTGCAGCCCGGCGATGCTGCGGAAGTCGACACGTGGACCGACCTTTGCCACGCGTTGCTCAATGCGAATGACTTCATCTACGTGAAATGAACCGCGCTCATCAAAATTCGCTCTTCCTCGACCCGCGCATCAGCCGGCGCGAAATGTTGCGCCGGGCGTCGAACGGCTTCGGCGCGCTTGCGCTGACCGCGTTGTTCGGCAGCGCGGCGTCCAGTGCGCTGGGTGTTCAGGCGGACGCGGCGAAGCGTCCGATGGCACCGAAGCCGTCGCACTTTCGGCCGCGCGCGAAGAGCGTGATCTTCCTTTTCATGGAAGGCGCGGTGTCGCAGGTGGACAGCTTCGACTACAAGCCGATGCTGGAGAAATATCACGGGCAGGATCCGCGCAAGGCCATCGGCAAGCTGGAGAAGACGCAGTTCGAGAGCATTGGCACCGTGTTGAAATCGCCGTGGAAGTTCAAGCAACACGGCCAGAGCGGGCTCTGGATCAGCGACCTCTTCCCTCGCGTCGCCGAACGCGCGGATGACCTGTGCGTGATTCGCTCTATGACGTCGCTCTTCCCCGAGCACACAAGCGCAAATTACTTCCTGCACAGCGGCAGCGGACTTCAGGGGCGGCCCAGCATGGGCGCGTGGGTGACGTATGGCCTCGGCAGTTTGAATCGCGATCTGCCCGGCTACGTGGTGCTGAACGGCGGACAGATTCCCTCGGGCGGACTCGACACGTGGGGCAGCGGCTTCCTGCCGGCGGCGTATCAAGGTTCGTTGCTGCACGCGAAGGGGACGCCGCTCGCGAACGTGGTGCCGAGCGAGAAGAACACGAAGGTGCAGGAAGCGAAACGCCGCCTCGTCGGCCGCTTGAACCAGCAGAGCCTCGAAGACTCGGGCAAGGTGGACGCGCTCGAATCCGCCATCGCGAACTACGAACTCGCGGCGCGGATGCAGGTCGCGATTCCGGATCTCATGGACCTGACCGGCGAGAGCGAGACGACGAAGCAGCTTTACGGTCTCGACGTCGCCTACGAGCACACGCGCACCTACGCCCGCGAATGCATCATCGCGCGCCGGTTGGTGGAGCGCGGCGTGCGTTTCGTGGAACTGACGATTCCGATGGTGGACGGTTACCAGCGTTGGGACGCGCACGGCGGCCTGGTGAAGAATCACGGAGACAACGCGCGCGCCATTGACCAGCCGATTGCCGCGTTGCTCATCGATTTGAAGCAGCGCGGTCTGCTCGATGAAACATTGGTCGTCTGGGCTGGTGAATTTGGTCGCACACCCTTCGCACAAGGCAGCGACGGGCGCGACCACAACGAATTCGGCTTCAGCGTGTGGATGGCCGGCGGGGGCGTGCGCGGCGGCATGGCCTACGGCGAGACGGACGAATGGGGCTACAAGTCCACGGTCGATAAACTCGAAATGCACGACCTGCACGCGACGATCCTGCACCTGATGGGGATGGACCACGAGAAGCTGACGTATCGATTCGGCGGTCGCGACTTCCGGCTGACGGATGTGAGCGGACATGTGGTGAGGGATGTTTTGGCGTGAACTGAAGATGCAAGGTTGCCGCAAAAACTTTTGGAGTTTGAGCCTTCAAAGGTGCGTCGCGCTGCTTGTATGGATCGGCGTGGTGGCCTTCTGCCGCGACGTGCGCGCCGCGTCCGCGAACGACGCTGCCTCCCACGCGGCGATGCGGTTGCTGAAGGCGGAATGTTTCTCGTGTCACAACGGCGAGAAGCACAAGGGCGGATTGGTGCTCAGCTCGCGCGAGCGGATGTTGGAGGGCGGTGACAGCGGGGTCGTCGTTGTTCCTGGCAAACCGGACGCGAGCTTGTTGATGAAGCTGCTGGCCAAGGACGCCGATCCGCACATGCCGCCGAAGAAGCAATTGACCGACGCGCAGATGAAGACATTGCGCGACTGGGTAAAGCGCGGCGCCAATTGGAATGAAGCGGCGTTGAGCGAGGAGGAGCCAGTGATGCCGGTGTCGTTGGTGACTTTGCCAACGACTTACTCGCCGGTACTCGCTCTCGCGCTTTCGCCGGACGGACAGCGGCTGGCAGTCGGTCGGGGCGGGCGCGTGGTGTTGCATGATGTCGCGCAGACCAATCTCCCCGTGCTCGCGGAGTGGCCGGCGCACGTGGATGCCGTGCAATCTCTCGCGTGGAGTCGGGATGGTCGCCAGCTGGTTTCGGGCGCGTTTCGGCGGGTGGCGCTGTGGGATGCCGGAACGTTTCAACTGATCCGCGAGTGGACGAATGGTCTTGCTGGCCGGATTTCAGCAGTGGAGTTCGTCGGTGACGCGGAGCCGCGACTATGGGTGGCCGACAGCATCGAAGGACGCGGCGGTTACCTGCGGGTGTTCAGTGTCGCAGACGGCGCCTTGGTTCGCTCCTGGCGCGCGCATGAGGATTCGGTGTTTGATCTGGACCTGAGCCGGGACGGCGCGCAGTTGGTCACGACGGGCGGGGACAAGTTGATCAAAATTTGGGACGTCGCGCTGATGAAGGAGTTGTCGCGGCTGGAAGGACACGCGGGTCAGGTGCTCGCGGTGGCGTTCAATACAAACGCGACCCAGGTGGTGAGCGGCGGCGCGGATCACGAACTGAAAGTCTGGGATGTGAAGACACGTGAGAAGATCATCGCGCTCGGTCGCCATACGGCGGCGGTGACGGCGGTGGCCTGGCCGGGCGAGGGGAAGACGATCGCGGCGACGACGGACGGCGGCGCGGCGTTCACTTACAAGAATCTCAAAGCGCACACCGGCGAACAGAGCTCGGCGTCCGGTGATGAACGGCGGCTCGGCGATGGTGGTGATGCACTCTTCAGCGTCGCGGTCGCGGCGGATGGGAAGCGGATTTATGCGGGCGGCTTCGACGGAGTGGTCAGCGTGTGGAACTCGGAGGGAAAGCTCCTGACGCGGTTGCTGGCCGGAACGAACAGCAGCGCGCCGATGGTCGTCGCGGCGCCGGTGGCGCCGAAGAAGAGCGCGCGAGCGAAATCTGATTTGCCCAAAGTGCAGCCGGTCAGTCTGAAGGCCTCGGCGGTGGTGGGATTAAACGCGGAGCCCCGGAAGCTGGTGCTTTCCGCGGATGCACCGACGCACGGGGTGTTGGTCACGGCGGCGACGGGGGATGGCTTTGAGTGGGACGTGACTGGCGAGGCGAAGTTTTCGGCCGAACGCTCCGCGCCGTTTGAAGTGACGGGTGCGGGCACGATCCGCGCGACCCGATCTGGCGACGGAAAGTTGCTCGTGAAGTTCAAGAATCGCGCGCTGGAGGTTCCGGTTCGCGTGACGGGATTCGAGGCGACGAATGCGCCGGTGCCGGTGAGTTTCCTGCGTGAAGTGTTGCCGGCGCTGAGCCGGGCGGGTTGCAACGCGGGGCCGTGTCATGCCAAGCCGGAAGGTCAGGCGGGCTTCAAGCTGTCCGTGTTCTCGTACGAACCGAAGGCGGATTATCACGAGATCATTCGCGAAGGGCGGGGTCGACGTATTTTTCCGGCAGCGCCGGAGGAGAGTCTGTTGTTGAAGAAGGCGACGACGATCGTGCCGCACGAAGGCGGGCTGCGCTTCGAGAAGGATTCCGAGACTTACCAGTTGCTCGTCCGCTGGATGCGCGAGGGCATGACTTACTCGGTCACGAACGAACCGGCGCTGCAGCGCATCGAGGTGTTCCCGAAAAACCGGCGCTACAAGAAGTCGGCGACGCAGCGGTTGCTGGTGCAGGCGCATTACTCGGACGGCAGCGTGCGCGATGTGACGCGGCTCGCGGCGTTCGAATCGAACGACAAGGAGATCGCTAAGGTCGACGAGCGCGGCGTGATGACGCTTGGGAAACTGGCGGGGCAGGGCGTGATCGTGGCGCGTTACATGGGCTTCGTCGCGGATTCGCAGGTGCTGGTTCCGGCTGAGCGGCAATTGACGGAGGCGGATTTCGCCGCGTTGCCGAAGAACAATTTCATCGACGAGAAGGCGTATGAGAACTTTCGCCGGCTGGGTTTGCTGCCATCTGAGACCTGCACGGACGCCGAGTTCCTTCGTCGGGCGAAGCTGGATGCGATCGGGCTGATGCCGACGCCGGAGGATGTGCGCGCGTTCCTGGACGACAAGTCGCCGGACAAACGCCGCCGTTTCATTGCCCAAGTGCTCGAGGATCCGGCCTACGCGGATTACTGGGCGAACAAGTGGGCGGATTTGCTGCGGCCGAATCCGGATCGCGTGGGCGTAAAGAGTGTCTTCGTGCTCGATCAGTGGCTGCGCGAAAGCTTCCGGCAGAACAAGCCTTATGACCAGTTCGTGCGCGAAATCCTCCTCGCCGAAGGTTCGAACCATCGGGATGGCCCGGCGGTGATTTATCGCGACCGCCGCGAACCGCCGGAGCTGACGACGATGTTCACTCAACTGTTTCTCGGCACGCGATTCGAATGCGCGAAGTGCCATCATCATCCGAACGAGAAGTGGAGCCAGGAAGACTTCTACCAATTTGCCGCTTACTTCGGGCCGGTGCGCCAGCGCGGTGATGGATTGTCGCCGCCGATTTCGGGCGGCAAGGAGACGTTCTACTTTTCGCCGAGCGGCAAGAGCGTGAAGCATCCCGTGACGGGCGAGGCGATGACGCCGCGCCCGCCGGAAGGAAGCGCTCCGCCCGTGACGGACGAAGCCGACCCGCGACGTTCGCTGGCGGACTGGCTGACTACGCCGGAGAATCCGTTCTTTGCCCGCGCGGCGGTGAACCGGGTTTGGGCGGTGTTCTTTGGCCGCGGTCTGGTGGAGCCGGTGGATGATTTCCGCATCTCGAATCCGTGTGTGAACCCGCCGCTTCTCGACGCGCTCGCGGCGGACTTCGCGGCGCACGGCTACGACTACAAGCATCTGATGCGAACCATCATGGAGTCGCGGTTGTATCAGCTCAGCTCGACGCCGAACGACAGCAACCTCGCCGACACACGGAACTTCTCCCGCGCCTACCGTCGCCGACTGCCGGCGGAAGTGTTGATGGATGCGATCAATGATTTGACCGGCGTGCCGGATACATTTTCCGCGTTGCCCGCTGGTTCGCGTGCGACGCAGGCGTGGACCTACAAGATTGATTCGCAGTTGATGGATGCGTTCAGCCGGCCGAATCCCAGCAGCGACCCGCCGTGCGAACGCGACCAGCAGATGAGCGTGGTGCAGTCCTTGCACCTGATGAACTCGAAGGCGCTGCAGGCCAAGCTGGGCAACAAGAACGGTCGCGCCAGCCAGCTGGCGGCAAGTTCCAAATCGCCGGAGGAGATCGTCACGGAGCTGTATTTGGCGACGTTGAGCCGCTTTCCAACGGCGGAGGAATTGAAGACGGCCACGGCGCCGTTCCACGCGGAGAAGGCGTCCCGGCAGGCGGCAACCGAGGATGTGTTCTGGGCATTGCTAAACTCGGCGGAGTTCGTGTTTAATCATTGAAAGCCCTATGAAGCGAATTCAGTTTCGCGCCGTCTGATTTCCATGTCTCGCCTGACTCACAACTGCGCCGGAATGCCGCGCCGGGATTTTCTCCAGCTCGGCATCGGTGGCGTGCTGGGCTTGGGACTGACCGATCTGCTGCGTCTCCGCGCCGGCGCCAGCCAGGCGAAGGCGCCGTTGGTGAACGCCGCTGGCAAGCAGATCAATTGCATCATGGTCTGGCTCGACGGCGGGCCGTCGCATTTCGAGACGTTCGATCTCAAGCCGGACGCGCCGTCCGAGATTCGCGGTGACTTCAAGACCATCCCGACTGCTGTTCCCGGAGTTCATTTCAGCGAAGCCGTCCCAGAGCTGGCGAAGATCGCGGACAAGTTCACGGTCGTCCGCTCCATCTGCCACAAGGATCCGAACCATGGCGGCGGCAATCACTACATGATGACCGGTGCGCCAACCCCGGTGCCGGTCGCTTGCGGCGCGTTCGTGACGTTTCATCCGTCGTTCGGTTCGGTGGTGTCGCATCATCGTGGAGTGCGGGATGGCATGCCGGCCTACACGTCGTTGCCGCAGGTTTCCCGCAGCGGTGGCCCCAATTTCCTCGGCGGCAAACACGCGCCGTTTGTCATTGATGGATCGCCGAACTCGTCCGGGTTTAAAGTCCGCGATGTGGTGTTGCCGTCCGAAATCAGCGAGAGCCGCGCGACCTCGCGCCGGGAGCTTCGCGCTTCTCTGGATCGGATGAAGCGTTACGCGGACACGCTGGCGGATGATCCGGCGGTGAGTTTCGATCAGTATTACCAGCAGGGCGTCGATCTGGTTCTTTCTGCGAAGGCGCAGGCGGCGTTCGACATCCACAAGGAGAACGAAAAGGTCCGCGACGGCTACGGTCGGAACGATTTCGGTCAGCGTTTGCTCATGGCTCGGCGGTTGGTCGAGGTGGGCGTGTCGTGGGTGACGGTTTATTCCGGTGGCTGGGATCATCACACGAAGTTGTTTGAAGCGTACAAGGGCGACACGGTGAAGCGGCTCGATCTCGGAGTTGCCGCCTTGATCAAGGATCTCGACGAACGCGGATTGCTCGACACGACGATGGTCCTGTTGCTCGGCGAGTTTGGTCGCACGCCGAAGGTGAACAAGGACGCGGGTCGCGATCACTGGCCGCACGCGATGTCGGTGCTGATGGCCGGCGGCGGCATTCCGCGCGGGCAAATCGTAGGCGCGACGGACGCGAAGGGTTATCACGCCTCGGAGAATGTTTACCGGCCGGAAGATTTCGCGGCGTCGATCTACACCAAGATGGGCATCGATCACGCGCAGGTCCTGCATACAAACACGGGTCGCCCGGTTCAATTGGTGAGCAATGGACGCATCATCAAGGAACTGTTTGCGTAGCTTGCTGGCCCGAGCTTTCAGTCTTCGTTTTCGGTCTGCGAACGCGTGCTTCTTCGCCGCGTGGCTCGTTTCAAACTCCGCCGACGCCGCGGCGCCTGTCCTCGACCATCTCTTTCCCGCCGCTGTTCAGGTCGGCACCACCAATGTCGTCACTGCTGTCGGGAAGTTCGATCCGTGGCCGGCGAAGATTTGGGTGGATGCACCGGGGATTGTCTTCAAGGCGGAGACGAACAGCGGCAAGTTTTCGGTCGAGGTGGCGGCCGACGCTCCCGTCGGCGGACATCTCGTGCGACTCTATAATGAACAGGGTGTGAGCGGGCTGCGTTTCCTCGTGGTCACGAAGGAGCGGCAGACCGAGGAGGTGGAGCCGAACAACGAGTTCAAGAAGCCTCAGATGATCGATGCGTTTCCGGCGTTCATCAACGGCCGGCTGGAAAAGTCCGGGGACGTGGATTCCTACGCGGTCGCGCTGGAAGTCGGGCAGACGCTTGTGGCGTCCGTCGAGGCCTACACGTTGGCGTCGCCGGTGGATGCGGTCCTGCGCGTCGTCGATGCGCGCGGCGTTCAGGTGGCGTGGAATCACGACGGCGGTCCGACGCTCGATCCCTTCCTCACGTGGACGGCCAAGTCGGCCGGAACCTACGTGGTGCAAGTCTTCGGCTTTGGTTATCCGGCGGACTCGTCGGTGAACTTCGTCGGCAACGCGAAGTGCGTTTATCGTCTGCATCTGTCGCGCGGTCCCTACGTGAACCACACTGTGCCGCTCGGTGTGCCGCGGGGAAGGAAGAGGACGTTGGAGTTGGTCGGCTGGAATCTGCCTGCGCCGGCGTCGGTGGAGTTTGACGCTACCACGGTGGCTGGTGACCGGTCCGAAGCCCGGCTCTGATTGGAAAAGGTTTTCCAACGAAGTTCAGCTGACGGTCGTGGACGGCGAGATGTTGGTGGAGCGGGAACCAAATGACACGGCGTCCGACACGAACCGCATCATGCTGCCGTGCGGCGTCACGGGGCGAATTGACCGAGCAGGGGATGTGGATCGATTTCCGTTCACCGCAAGGAAGGACGCCAAGTGGCTGATCAATGTCGAAGCGGTTGCGCTCTGCTTTCCGCTCGATGCCTGGGTGAGGATTGAAGACGCCCAGGGCAAGGAGCTGGCGAAGAACGACGGGGCTACCGGTGTGGACCCCAAGCTGGAATGGACAGCTCCGGCCGACGGTGAATTTGTCGTCGTGGTGGGCAATCGGCTCCAACGCGGCGGGGCGGAATTTCGTTACCACCTGCTGGCGCGACCAGCGAAGCCGGAATTGCGCGTGACGCTCACCGACTCCGCTCTCGCGTTAACGCCCGGCCAAACCAATGACTTCAAAGTGGCGCTGAAACGCCTGCACGGCTTCGCGGGTGAACTGAAAGTGGCGGCAACCAATCTTCCGCCGGGACTGAGTGTCGAGCCGGTGGCGGTGGCGGCGAAGGACAATGAAGCGGTGCTGAAGTTTGTCGCTTCGACCAACGCTCCGCCGTGGAGCGGGTCGTTGCAGATCTCGGCGACGGAAACGAACGGGCGTCCTCACCGCGCTGTGTTCGAGCTGACCAGTGCCACGGTGAACAACGGCGTGCCAGGCGGTTACCAGCGGTTGGTGGTGGAGTCCACAGATCAGCTTTGGCTGACGGTGCTGCCGGCGCCGAAGCCCAAGTCGGACGAGAAAAAGAAGTAGGGGTCCCCCCGAATGAGGGTATGGCTGGCAGGACTTAAGTAGACGATGCTACGACCATGAATTCACTTGCCGCTGCCTGGTGGAATGCCGTCGTTGAACTGAACCTCAACGCCTGAAGAATGACTTTGCCGATGGCCTCAATGAATCATTTCAAACGACACTTTGGGATTGGACTGCGTAACGCGATTTGCGCGGCGTCGAGTCTGGTCGTCGGGCAGCTCATCACTGCGCTGGCTGGCGCGGCGACGGTGGATGTCACCAAACTCCCTCCAGCTGCGACCCGTCCTGTCGAGTTCGTGAGGGATGTTCAGCCGATCTTCACGAAGTCGTGTGTCTCCTGTCACGGTCCAGAAAAGCAGAAGGGCGGGTATCGACTCGATTCTCCTGCGGCGACGCTGAAAGGTGGCGAAGCTTACTCGCCTGCGATCAAGCCCGGTGACAGCGCGGGCAGTCCGCTGATTCATCTCGTCGCCGGACTCGTGCCGGACTCGCTCATGCCGGCGAAGGGCGATCCGCTTACCTCGGAACAGGTCGGCCTGCTGC
Organism: Verrucomicrobiota bacterium; assembly: GCA_016713365.1. Classification (GTDB taxonomy): domain Bacteria; phylum Verrucomicrobiota; class Verrucomicrobiia; order Limisphaerales; family JADJPG01; genus JADJPG01. Next base: position 23,985 of record JADJPG010000055.1, read on the forward strand.
GCGCGTGGATTGATCAGGGGGCGAAGTTTCCCGAGGACGCTGTCGCGAAAACTGACGTCGATCCGATCAAATCGCACTGGTCGTTCCAGCCCGTGAAACGCCCGGCGGTTCCGGCACTCGCAAATCGTAAATCCGAAACCGTAAATCCCATCGACGCCTTCGTCCGCGCCAAGCTCACCGAGAGCAAGCTGACGCCGTCACGAGAAGCGGATCGCACCTCGCTCATTCGTCGGATCTACTTCGTGATGCTCGGTGTGCCGCCGACGCCGGAGGAAGTCTCTGCGTTCGTGGCGGACAAGAAGCCGCAGGCTTTTGAACGGCTCGTGGATCGCGTGCTGGACGACCCACGCTACGGTGAACGCTGGGGCCGGCACTGGCTCGATGTGGTGCGCTTCGCCGGAGAGCAATGGCTTCGAGACGAATCGCGAGCGGCTCAACGCGTGGCGTTTCCGCGACTACGTCATCGCCGCGTTCAACAGCGACAAGCCCTACGATCAGTTCGTGCGCGAACAGATCGCCGGCGACGCGTTCGGCGCGGATGTCGCGACTGGATTTCTCGTCGGCGGCCCGGTGGACATCGTCGGCAGTCCGGACATCACCCTCACGCTCCAGCAGCGCGCGGACGAAATCGACGACATGGTCGGCACGACGGGCACGGCCTTCATGGGACTTACGCTGGGCTGCGTGCGCTGTCATACGCACAAGTTCGATCCCATCACCCATCGCGAGTATTACTCGATGGCCGCGATCTTCGCCGGGGTGCAGCACGGCGAACGCGCGTTGCCGCTGCCGAAGGATCGCGCGGCGGGTCTGGCGAAACTCGACGATCGCATCAAGGATCTGGAACGACACCTGGCGCGGTTCATCCCGAAGGCCACGCCGCTGGTGTCGACGAACGTTCCCGGCAAACCGCTGCGTCCGGCTGTGAACGCGGTGAGGAATGAGGATGCCTTCGCGCCGGTCGAGGCGAAGTTTCTGCGCTTCACCATTCTCGCGGCCACGGGCGGCGAGCCGTGCATTGATGAACTGGAAGTGTGGTCGGACGCTCGCAATGTGGCGCTGGCCACGAATGGCGCGAAGGCCACGGCTTCCGGGAGCCTCGCGGGCTACGAGATTCATAAGCTCGCGCACGTGAACGACGGCAAGGCCGGGAACAGTCGCTCGTGGATTGCGAGCGAGTCTGGGCGCGGCTGGGTGCAGTTGGAGTTCGCGAAGGCCGAGCGCATCGAACGCGTCGTGTGGGGACGCGACCGCGACGGGCAGTTCAAGGATCGTCTGGCCACGAACTATCGCATCGAGGCGGCGGTAACCACGAACGAGTGGAAGCTGGTGTCCAGCTCGGCCGACCGCGAGCCGTTCAAGGGCAAGACGGAGAAGCCAGCCGGGCCGACGTATCGATTCGAAGGCTGGCCGGTGGCGGAGGCCGATCAGGGCAGGCAGTGGCTGGCCGAGTTGGAGAAGGTGCGCAAGCAGCGTTCTGAGCTGGCGAAGGCGCCAATGATTTATGCCGGGAATTTTTCGCAGCCCGGCGCGACGCACCGGCTGCATCGCGGCGACCCGATGCAGAAGCGCGAGACGGTGCCGCCGGGCACGCTGGCGATTTTCAATCCGCTCACGCTCGCGACGAACACGCCGGAGCAGGAACGCCGGGTGGCGCTCGCGAAGTGGATTGCGAGTCCGGAGAACCCGCTGACGGCCCGCGTGATCGTGAACCGCATCTGGCAGCATCATTTCGGAGTCGGGCTGGTCACCACGCCGAATGATTTTGGCAAGAACGGCGCGCGGCCGACGCATCCGGAACTGCTCGACTGGCTGGCGAGCGAGCTGGTCGCGAAGCGGCTGGAGCATCAAGGCTGCAGCGGCAGATCCTGACCTCGGCGACCTGGCGGCAATCCAGCGCGCCGCGTGATGAGGCGTTGAAGGTCGATGCCGCGAGCCGGTTGCTCTGGCGTTTCCCGCCGCGTCGATTGGAGGCGGAGGGCATTCGCGACAGCATTCTCGCGGTGAGCGGCAATCTGGATCGCGCGACGGGCGGCCCGAGCTTTTTCCTGCACGAGGTGGATCGTGAGAACGTCTATCACTATCAGCCGAAGGAGAAGTTCGGTCCGGCCGAAACGCGGCGCATGGTTTACGCGTTCAAGGTGCGCATGGAGCAGGACGGCATCTTCGGCTCGTTCGATTGCCCGGACGGCAGCCTGGTGATGCCGAAGCGCAGTGTCTCGACGACGCCGTTGCAGGCGCTGAACCTCTTCAACAGTCGCTTCATTCTCGACCAATCCGAAACCTTCGCCGCGCGGTTGCGCAAGGAATCGGGCGACGACATCGCCGCGCAGGTGCGCCAGGCCTGGCAGCTGGCCTTCAATCGCGCGCCCGAGAAATCCGAGGTGAAGGGAGCCGTCGAGTTTGCGAAGGCGGAGGGACTGCCGGCGTTCTGTCGCGCGGTGCTGAACGCGAACGAATTCCTTTTCATCCCATGAGTGAACCATTTTCCCGAACTTCAACAGCCCGCTGCTCAATCGCCGTCGCTTTCTCTCCGACGCCGGCATTGGGCTTGGCGCGATCGCGCTGACCTCGATTCTCGGACGCCACGGTTTGCTCGCGGCGAATCTGGGCGGGAAGGAATCCATTCGTCCTGTCATCCAGCCCGGCAGTCCGTATGCGGCGCGGCAGCCGCACTTCACGCCGAAGGCGAAGAACGTGCTCGTCATTTTCTCCAGCGGCGGTTGCAGCCATCTCGACACGTTCGACTACAAGCCAGAGCTGATCCGGCGTCACGGCCAGCCGATGCCGGGTAACGAAAAGCTAATTACCTTCCAGGGCGAGCAAGGCGCGCTGACCAAGAGCCCGTGGGAATTTCGCCCGCGCGGCCAGTGCGGGAAGATGGTTTCTGATCTGGTGCCGCATCTCGGTGGGTTGGTGGACGAGATGGCGTTCATCCACTCGATGCAGGGCAAGACCAACACCCACGGCCCGGGCGAGAACTTCATGTCGACGGGCTACACGCTCGACGGCTTTCCCAGCATGGGCGCGTGGGTGACCTACGCGCTCGGCAGCGAGGACCAGAGCCTGCCGGCGTATGTGGCGATTCCCGATCCGCGCGGCAAGCCGCAGAACAGCGTGAACAACTGGGGCCCGGGCTTTTTGCCGGCGGCGTTCCAGGGCACGGAGTTCAACGCGACGAACCCGATTCGCAATCTCGCGCAGCCCGGCGACATTCCGGCGGCTCGCGACCAGGCGACGCGCGACTTTCTGCAAAGCTGAACGAGCAACACGCGCAGCGTTTCCCGGCGACAGCGAACTGGCCGCGCGCATCGCGAGCTACGAACTGGCCGCGCGCATGCAACTCACGGTGCCGGAGGTTGCGGACCTTTCCAGCGAGCCGGCGCACATTCTCAAGCTCTACGGCGCGGACGAAGGCGGATCGAAGATCAACGACATCCGCGCGGCGTATGGGCGGAACTGCATTCTCGCGCGGCGGCTCATCGAGAAGGGCGTGCGCTTCGTGCAGCTCTTCAACGGCGCTTATCAGACCGGCGGCGAAGGCGTGAGCAACTGGGACGGCCACAAACAGCTCTTCAAGGACTACAGCGTCCACGGTCTGGTGCTCGACAAGCCGACGGCGGGATTGCTCATCGATCTCAAACAACGTGGTCTGCTCGAGAACACGCTGGTCGTCTGGTGTACGGAGTTCGGTCGCATGCCGACCTTCCAAAAGGGCGCGCAGGGTCGTGACCACAACCCGAGCGGCTTCACCTGCTGGCTGGCTGGCGCGGGTGTGAAGAAGGGTTTCAGCTACGGCGCCACGGACGAGTTCGGCTACAAGTCAGTGGAGAACATCGTTTCGGTTTACGACCTGCACGCGACCGTGCTGCACCTGCTCGGCCTCGATCACGAGCGCCTGACCTATTACCACAACGGCCTGGAACGTCGCCTCACCGACGTCCATGGCGAAGTGGTGAAGGCGGTGCTGAGCTGATGCAGTGCCGCCTGGGGCGGCCATCGCTCAGCCCAGCCCAATCATCTCGTGCCCATCAAGGTTTCACCACTCGGAAGAAGCGCATCGGCAGATTTGTCGGTGCGAGGTTCAACACTTGGTTGTCGTTGCTGAGCGTGAACGTCGTAAGGGTCTGCCAATTGCCGACGGGCGGGAGCAGGGACGCGCCTTCCAATCGGTACCCCGGTCCGGGCTCGCCGCTCACGGTGAGATAGACAGGTCCGCTCTCCCGATGGGCTTCGAGTCGAAGGGCGGAACCGGCCTCGGCGGCGCGGAACACGGCATACGGAGCGGAGGCGGTCACGTCGATGTCTGCGAAGCGATCCGTCAGGACGAGCTGGGTCCAGCGTTCCCACGGCGCGGGCACGGAAAATCCGGGTTTCGATTCGATCGTGTAGTTGACGCCGGGCCGGCCGTAGAGGCGCAGCGAGCGTTCCGGCGTGAGTCGTGCAAGAAGCACCGGTTCGCGGCCGACAATGACGACGATGCCGGCGCTGGATCCGGCGCGGTTCAGGGTCACGCCCGCGTAGTCGGTGGCGACCGCGTTGGTCGGCGTGAGTCCGACGATGGTTGAGGGGCCGTTGGTCGGCGCGACGAACCGCAGGTTGGCCAGCGGATGATTGCTGGCCGCAATCAGTCCATCGAACTGGAAGTGCAGGCGCGAGGCGTTGCTGCTGACGGTTTCGAGGAGAGCGGAGGTGACTTCCGGCGCGAAGGTTCCCAAGGCGAGGCCATCGAGTCGGCCGCCGGAGCGGTTCACCACGACGGCGAGATCGCGCAGTTCCACACCAGTCGTGAGGCGGACGGGCACGGCGTTCGATTCACCGGCGAAGACATTCGTTGAGCCGACGGCAACGGTGAAGTCCGCGCTGCGATTGCGGAGGATCAAGGTCAGCGTTTGCGACGCGTTGCGCGTAGGCGTGCCGTTGTCGGTCACGGTGACGGTGATGCGGTTGGTGCCGTTGGGCAGGTTGTTGCCCGGGCGCCACGAGAAGACGCCGTTCGTCGGATCGATGCTCGCGCCAGCCGGCGTGCCGGCGCCGAGGCTGAAGGTTAAGCGGTTGGCCGGGAGATCGGAATCGCGCGCGGTGAAAGGAATGGTGGTGACGACGCCCTTGTTGATGATGCGCGCCGCCACGGGATCAAGCACAGGCGGTTGGTTGATCTCGTTGACTACGACGGTGACGCTCGCGGTCGCGCTGAGGCTGGGGATGCCGTTGTCGCTCACGCGCACGGAAACGAGGTTCGTGCTCGGGCCGTTGCCTTCGCCGGTCACCCATGCGATGGCGCCGCTGTTCGGGTTCAAGGTGAGGCCGGCGGGCGCGGTGATGATTTGATACGTCAACGCCTGCGCCGGGGCGTCGGGATCGGTGCCGGCGGCTTCGAGCGCGAGCGTGTCGCCTTCGTCGATGGTCGCGTTGGCGGGCAGCACGAGCGCAGGCGGACGGTTGCTGATCGAGACGAGCGTTTCGGTGTCGGGCGTGCTCGGCGCGGATTCGCGATTGCCGGCTTCGTCGATGGCGATCGTGTAGAACGCGTAGCGCACTCCGGGCTGGCCGCGGAAGACGAGGCCCTTCAACGGCGTGGCGGTGAGGTAGGGAGCGAATGTGCCATTGTTCTCGCGCACGAACAGATCGAACGCGGCAACACCGCGGCCGACATCGGAGCCGTCCCACGTGACGGCGAAGTCAGCAGCGCTGTTTGCGGGCAGGGCGTTGACGCGGCTGACGGGCGGAATCTGGTCCGTGGCCTCAGCGGCCGTTTCGTAGGTCAGCGTGTAGGGACCGTCCGGTTGGAAATCGAGGAGGTTGAGCCGGAACTCGCGGCGCGGCGGCAGACCGAGGCCGAGGAAGGTGCGGTCGGTGACCCAGAAGTTTTGCGGCGGCACTTCGGTGCCATTCGCGCGGCGAACACTGACGAGTCGAGTGCTGCCGTTGGCTGGATCAGGCAGGCGGAAGTAAGCCCAGCCCGGAGCGGACGGGACGGTGAGCGTCGTCGTGGGTTGATACGGCGTGACGAGATTCGAAGGCGTGCCCTCGGTATAGACGACGACCGGTCGCGTGCCGCCGGAACTGAGATGGATGGTATCCGGGTAATCATCGAAGTCCGGCACATCGTTGACGAGGAAGTCAGGACGGTTGTCCTCGAAGGTTCGATCGGCGGACACGATGTGAATCATCTCGTGAATCTCGACGCGGTCGATCAAGGAGAGCCGTTTGTCGCCGAGGCCGTCGATGTGTTCGAACGTCGCGGCGTAATCAATGAACAGGCCTTGCAACGTCGAGCGGAAGAGCCAGCGGGCGATGGCGTTCGTGCCGGGACCGATGTCGCCAAGATTGACGGTGAGCGACGGTGAGCCGGGCTGGTTCTCGACCTGGCTGCCGAGGATTTCGAAGTCGATGAGCAGGCCCTTGTCGTTCTCGACGATCTGTGGCTGCGCGGAGCTGATGCGCATCTGGCGCGCGGTGCCGAAGCCTTCGTTGGCGACCATCACGGCGAGCGAGTAAGGGATGGCGGGTTCAAGCTCCGGCGTAAACGGATCGTCGCTGAAAACATCGCGTTCGTGGAAGTATTTCACGACAAGCTTCGGATTCGGCAGCACGTCGATCGGCGCATCGGCGAGCGGCAGGTTCACAAGCACGTCGTTCTGGCGGTAACGCAGTGTGCCGCTGACGAAGTGGCGGACGGTGCCGAAGGGCGCGGCTTCGGAAGTTGGCACAAGCACCCACGACGCGCGGGCGGTGGTCTGGGCGCCGACATTGCCAGTGCCGTCGATGGCGCCGATGCCGGTGAGCTCGGGCGCGCGGAGCTGGAAGAGGCTGGTGGTGTCGCGGCCCTGTTCGTCGCGCACGCGGATGTCGACGCCGAACTCGGTGAGCGGCGACTCGGTGTCGTTGCTGATCTCGAGGCGGGCATTGAACGCGTCGCGCGTGAGCACGGCTTCCTGATCGAGACGGACCTTCACGCGGGCGCAAACGGCGCCGCCGCCGTCCTGCGAAAGGCGGTTGAGATATTCGGTGTTCGCCATCACGAAGGCCGTGGCGGGGTCAGCGTAACCCGCCGCGGCGAGCGCGGCACTGGCTGCTTCTGCCTCCTCGCTAAGTCGCGCGTATTCATCCATGGCGATGAAGTCGATGCTTTCCCCGGCGGGCACCTGAGAAACCGAAGTGATGCCTCGATCTCCGTAGTCGATGGTCCGGTTGATGCGATCAATGAATCGCGTGGCGATTGCCAGCGGCACGGGCAGTGGACCTGAAAGCAGGGTCGCTCGCTCGCTCGTGTCGATGCTGACACCACCGGGAGAGTTGGTTTCGACGGCGGCTCGAAGACGGGAGTCCCAGAGAAGATTCGCCGTGAAGTCGTTGGTGGCGTCCCGCCAGGCAACGTCGCCATAGAAATACTCGTCCACCCGCAGTATCCGGTGGACCTGCAGGAGCGTGAGAACCAACGGAGCGGCGCTGTCGAATGGGGAAACCTCCGGTTCAATGTATCGATTCACGCCGCCTGCCGCTGCCGCGGTGATCATGCTGTCGGAAGCCGAGCCGAGGCCGCCCAGCCCGCGATCCTTGCATTGCTCCAGCTGGATCAGTTCGAGTTCGCATTCGATCGCCCACATCAACGGCCCGCCCTTGGGGATACAGTCGGGCAGTCCCGTGCATTTCGTGCCGCCGATGATGGCGTCCTTTACTTTCCCTTCCTTCGCGGCCTTGGCGGCACTAAGGCAGTCGGCAAGGCTGGAATCCTTGAACGCCTTCTTCATGCAGCCGAAGAATCCTCCTCCGGCGGCGGTGCCCGCCGCCGTGATAGAAGGTCCACCAGCCGCGCCAGCCGATCCAGCCGCGGTTTCACTGATGAGTGTATACCAGCCTTCTCCAGGGATCAGCTTCGGGAAGCAGTGCAGGACGACGTGGTTGAATCGCGCCTGTTCGCACGGATCGCACTTGTAGGGAACGTCCCGGAAGATCGGCTCGCCGTAGTCTTTGGCGCGGAGTTCGGTTGGCCCGCCGCCGCCGCTGCCACCGCCACCGATCCCGTCCCAGATGTCCGAGTTGAATCCGCCCTCGCCGCCGCCGCCCATGCCACCGCACGCGGGAATCATGCTGATGATTCCAAGGGAAATGGAGTTCTTGATGGAAGTGTCGCCGCAGGGCGTTTCCCATTCCACCTTGGCGGGAAGACTGCACGCATCGCCGGTGCCGGCGGCGGTGATGAGTCCACCGGAGGCGGCGGCCAGGCTGAGCTTCCGGATGGTAAGCGGGATGACGAGCGTGCTCTGCGCGGGCAACACGCCGACATCGCCAATGAGTGGCGTGAAGCTCCAGCGCGAGTGCGTGGGGAAGCTGAGCTTGGTGTTCTGCGCGGCGATGAGACCGTGGTTGCGCAGGGTAAGGTTAATCTGTTGCTCGGTGCCGACGAAGTTCGCGAGGTCGATTATGTTCGGCTCGATGGTGACGACGGGTTTCGGAACGGCGGTCTCGAAGACCGTCTCGACGGTGATGGTGTAGCGGTCCTCGATCTGAATCGGGACGACCGTCCAAGTGTAAGTCACGCTTTGCCGCGACATAAGAGCGGTGACCATGTTGGTCGTTCCGGGTTCAAGCCGGACGAGATCGCGGAAGGACGAATGTTTCTCCGCAGTCACATCGACATAGTAGTACGACTCGACGAGGGCCGGGAGGAGCAGTTCCCCGGTGGGTCCGGTGTTCGTGTTCAGAACGGTGCCAGTGATGGCGTCGGTGATTTTGACTGCGGCATTGGTGACCTTCGGCGCGCCCTCGGCGTAATAAGTATACTCGTCCACCGACAGGATGCGCAGCGCGCCGATGGCATCGGACAGCGCGCGGAAGGTGTAGGGCACGGAGAGAACGACGTTACTGGCGTTGATTGCAATGGTGCCGCTGTGCGGGCCGAGTGGAAGATCGTCCGCTGGCGTGAGCTGGACGGAGATCGTTGCGCCTTCGCCGGGGGCGAGCGGCGGCATCGAACCGCCGGAGGCGAGACTGAGCCATGGAACATTCGGCGTGAGCAGTTTCAGCGGGCCGGTCGGCAGGCCGCCGACGTTCGTGATCGCAAACTCCACGATACGTTGCGTGCCGCGCTTCATGCCGGAATCGAGCGATCCCGGGAACGCGACCAGGCGCGCGCGCTTCGCTTCGATCGTGACGGGAATGTTCACTTCCGTGCCGGCGCCTTCCGTGCTCGAAACGCGAATGCGAATCGTGCTGCTGCCGCTGATGCCATTCGGCGCGGTGACGGCGTAGGCGAGGTTGACAGAGCCATCGCCTGGGACTGTGTTCGCGCTCAGGCTGGGAACGATCGTGAGATTCGTCGGGCCGCCAACCAGCGTGGCGCTGAGCCCGGTTTGCGGCACGTCTGCGAGGTTTTGAATCGCGACGGTGCTCGATGCGCTCTCGCCTTCCAGCAGCGTGATGCGTCCGGCGCTGCCCGCGCGGAGGGCGAGCAGGGTAAACTGATCCTGTGGCAGAAGCACCGTGTCGCCGGGATGGCCGGCGCTGACGGTGTATTGGCCACCTTCGCCCGGGAGCGGGGTGAAGGTGATGAGGTATTCGCCGTTGATGTCGGTCACGGCCTGGTAGAAGCGTTTCGTGCCGCGCAGTTCGACGCAGACTTTGACGACCTCGATGGCGGCGGGTTCGGAATTCGGGCGGAAGGCGGAGCCGCTGAGGGTGACCGGTGTGCCGCCGGGAGCGACGTTCACATCGGCGGCTACGCTGACGGAGTAAGCTGCGGAGATGGAGATTGGATCCGGTGCGAGGACGGTGTTGTTGCCTTCGATGAGTTCGCTGATGGCGTTGGCGTGATCGGTTTGCACGACGATCCACGTGCGACCAACCTGATTGGGCAGCTTCACGCGCACGCTTTGCTCGAAGAATTGTCCGCTGCCGAGGATGCCGCCGAAGTCATTCTGCGCGGCCAGCGTGTCGTCGCCGACCAGCGCGTCGCTGGAGAAGAAGACGCGTTGCGACCAGCCGCCGGAGGTCTCACGTGTGCCGCGGTTCTCAATGCGATAGATGACGTCGATGGATTCGCCCGTCGCTGCGTTGGTGTTGAAACGAACGGAGCTCACGACGAGATCGACAAAATCGGCGTCCGTCACAGTCAGTGGCGCGCTGCCCGACGTGAAGCCCGCGGCGCTGGCGGTGATGGTGAGCGACTGGCTGCCGTCATTCGTGCCATCGGTGCGGCTGTTGATCGGGAAAGTGATGCTCGTCGCGCCCTGAGGAATTACCACGGAGACGGGAACGATCGCTTCGTTGGTGTTGCTGCTCGCAAGTTGAACGGTCAGCGCGTTCGCCGTGCTGGAATTGCGCGTGACGGTGCCGACGGTGGCGGGATTGAGCCCTTCGCCCACGGCCTCGGCATCGAGCGCGACGGTGAGAGTGGGGCCGTCATTGTCGGTGACGTTGAGAATGGTCGGATTGATCTGGCCCACGACGATGCCGGTGCCGGGTTCGCGAATCGATCCACCCAGGGCCACGCCGTGCGCGCCGTCGGCGATTTGATTTTCGACGACGGCGATGGGGAAGGTCAGCGTCGCCTGTCCGGCGGGGATGATCACGCTGGCGGGAACGCGCGCGACATTCGTGTCGCCACTGGTGAGCGTGAGTGTGAGCGATTCGTTGGCGACCGGAGTGCGCGTGAGCAATCCGAAGGTGGCGTTCGCGCCCGCGCCTTCGCTCACACTGCTCGCGCCGAGCGTGAGCGTGACGACGGGGAGATCGTTGTCGACGACGGCAATCGCGCCGGCGGCGGGAAGATAACCCGGAGCCTGCGCGGTGAAGGTGTAGGAGTTGGAGCGTTCGATGATCGAATCGTTGATCGAAACGACGCTCACCAGCACCGAGGTCTGGCCGAGGCCGAATACGGCTGTTGCTGGCGTGAGGAATTGGGACGGCGAGGCGGCACTGAGCGTAGCGGTGACGGTGGAGTTGGAGGAAGCCGGCGGCCTCGTGATCATGATGTTGAACGGATCGCCTTCCATGATGGCCGGCAGACCAAAGCGAATGCTGAGCGCTGGTGAATCGGCGTCGAGCACGGTGAAGGTGGCGTTGCCCGTTGCGAATCCGGCAGCGGACGCGGTGATGTTCACGAGTTGAGGTCCGTCGAACACGCCGTCGGGGACGGCTTGCAGCATGAAGGTGGTGGCGGACTGGCCGGCGGGAATCGTGACGGTCGCGGGCGCGCTCAGTTCGTCGGGCGCGCTGGAAGCGATGTTCACGACGAGATTGCTGGTGACGCTTCCATTGCGGCGGAGCGTGGCGGTGACGCTGGGGTTGACGGCGTTTTCGCTCAGCTCAATGCCATTCAGCGCGAGCGTCAGCGTTTGAGGGACGATAGTGGCGGTCGCGGTGATGGCGGCGTTGTTGGTGTTGTTCGGCTCGATGATGACGCTGTTGGCGTCGGTGGCGACGACGAGTCGGAGATTGCCCGCGGGGCCATCGATCGGGATGACGATGGACTGCGTCAAGGTGAGGCTCGTGCCGGACGGAATGCTGTTCGTGACGGTGCGCGATTCGAGCAAGGTGTCGTTGCCGATCGCGGCGTCCGCGGAGAGCAGGACGAAATCCTGCCACGGCGCGACGGCGGTACCGGGACCGGAGTTGGTGATGGTCCAAACGACGGCGAAGGGAACTCCCGGCGTTGCGTTTGCGGGCGCAGTGACGCGGTGGACGAGCAAGTCGGGCCGCGGCGTGGGCGCAGCCTGAACGTTCACGCGCGCACTGCCGGTCAGGCCACGTGAATCGGTGACGCGAATGGTGTCGGCGACGTTTGCGGTTTGGCCCGCGGTGTAGATGCCGTTCTGCGAGCCGATGGTTCCGCCGGAGTTATTCGTGACGATGGCGAAGGTGAATGGGCCGACGCCGCCCGCGACCGCGAAGGATTGCGAGAGGCCGCTGACGACGTTCACAACCGCCGGGCTGAGGACGGGCGCGGGCGCCGGGCAGTTGGTGCAGCCGATGGTGCCTTGCACGCGCGCGGCGACATCGGTGGCGGAGAGGGCCTTGGTGTAGATGCGGAGTTCATCCAGGCGGCCGCGGAAAGGATTCCACGAGCAGGAACCGATTTCGAGCGGGGCACCGGCAAGGTTCAACGGACCGGTAAAGGTCGCCGGTATGGTGAACACGCTGTCGAGCTGGCCGTTGATGAAATAGCGCGCTTCGTTGCCGGCGCGATCGTACACGATGGCGACGTGGTTCCAGCTCCCGAGCGCGACGCGACCAGAGCTGGTGGTCGATCCGTATTGGCCATTCTCATCCTTCACTTCCGTTTCGATGCGTCCGCTGTCGACGAGATCGACGACGAGCCACGAGGTGGGGAAGAGCTGCTTATACAATACACGGATGCCTTCGTCCGGAATGGAACCGGTGTAGGAGTCCGGCCAGAGCCAGAACTCGAGCGTGAAATTGTTCGTGCCGAAACGGAACTCCGGTCCGTCGGGTGCGGTGAAGCAGCCGCTGCCATTGAACGAGAACGCCTGACCGACGATGCCGTTCGTGAAACCCGCGCCGCCGCTCTGGCTTGCGGTGCGGTCGTTCAGCACTTCAGTGGCGTTCGTGTCCGCGGGCCAATAGGCGGTCAGCGCGGTACGCAGGACGGTGATGCTGACGTCGCTCGCGTTCTGGGCGGTTTGCCAGAGGTAATCGGACGGGAGCGCGAAGTCCGCGAAGGCGCCGGCGGCGGAGTTGAAGGTAACGATGGTGAACTTGTTATTGAGCGCGGGCGTGTAGCCATTGAGGAGGACGGCGTTGAGCTTGCCGCCCAGCACCGGCGAATAGGGGAAGTGAATGCGGCCATAGCTGGAGAGGCTGCGGATGCCGACTTGCAGCGTGCCATTGGCGAGGTCGCTCGCGCCGAAGTGGGAGATGGTGCCGGAGAGGGACTCGATGGTGCCGGAGTTGGTCAGGGCGATGAAGTAGCTGCCGGAGACGCCGAGGTCGGCGGCGCCGGTGCCGGCTGTCTTGCGGATGGTGCCGGTGTTGCGCAGCGGGCGCACGGTGGCGAAGGGCGGATACAGGCGCACGTCGCCGGCGAGGTTGAAGAGGCCCTCATTGTCGAGGCTGCCGGTGAAGTTGACATCGCCCCCGCCGCTCAAGGCGAAGGTGCCGCGGTTGGTGACCGTGGCCGAGAGGGTCTTGCCAGTGCCGCCTTCAATCGAAAAGGTCGCCCCCGGCGCGATGAGCAGCACCCCGCCCAGGGAGCCGCTGCGGAAGGTGAGGGTGCCGGTGACGGTGTTGGTGCCGGAGAGGGTGACGCCGTCGAGCACGAGATTGGTGATGCCGGCGCCGCCTTGAAAATCCGGGAGGAGCTGGACGCTGCCGCCGACGAGCTGGAAGCCGGGGATGGAATCGTGCAGCTGGATGGTGCCGGCGGTCAGGCGCGTGGCGCCGTTGCCGGAGATGATGGGCGAGCCGGAACCGCTGTGGGTGTAGGTGTGGCCGACGAAGTCGATGCGGGTGCCGTTGGTGGTTTTGAGCAAGCCGTCGATCAAACCGCCGCCGAAGTGGGAGATGGTGCCGGAGAGGGACTCGATGGTGCCGGAGTTGGTCAGCGCGATGAAGTAGCTGCCGGAGACGCCGAGGTCGGCGGCGCCGGTGCCGGCTGTCTTGCGGATGGTGCCGGTGTTGCGCAGCGGGCGCACGGTGGCGAAGGGCGGATACAGGCGCACGTCGCCGGCGAGGTTGAAGAGGCCCTCATTGTCGAGGCTGCCGGTGAAGTTGACATCGCCCCCGCCGCTCAAGGCGAAGGTGCCGCGGTTGGTGACCGTGGCCGAGAGGGTCTTGCCAGTGCCGCCTTCAATCGAAAAGGTCGCCCCCGGCGCGATGAGCAACACCGCCCAGGAGCCGTTGCGCAGGGTGAGAGTGCCGGTGACGGTGTTGGTGCCGGAAAGGGTGGTGCCGTCGAGCACGAGATTGGTGATGCCGGCGCCGCCTTGAAAATCCGGGAGGAGCTGGACACTGCCGCCGACGAGCAGGAAGCCAGGGATGGAATCGTGCAGCTGGATGGTGCCGGCGGTCAGGCGCGTGGCGCCGTTGCCGGAGACGATCGGGGAACCGGAACCGCTGTGGGTGTAGGTGGTGCCGGTGAAATCGATGCGCGTGCCGTTGGTGGTCTTGAGCAAGCCGTCGATCAAACCGCCGCCGAAGTGGGAGATGGTGCCGGAGAGGGACTCGATGGTGCCGGAGTTGGTCAGCGCGATGAAGTAGCTGCCGGAGACGCCGAGGTCGGCGGCTCCGGTGCCGGCCTGTCTTGCGGATGGTGCCGGTGTTGCGCAGCGGGCGCACGGTGGCGAAAGGGCGGATACAGGCGCACGTCGCCGGCGAGGTTGAAGAGGCCCTCATTGTCGAGGCTGCCGGTGATTGATATCGCCCCGCCGCTCAAGGCGAAGGTGCCGCGGTTGGTGACCGTGGCCGAGAGGGTCTTGCCAGTGCCGCCTTCAATCGAAAAGGTCGCCCCCGGCGCGATGAGCAGCACCCCGCCCAGGGAGCCGGATTGAAATCTCCATTCGCCATTCACGGACACATTTGCGGTGCCGGGCGAGATGATTCCAGCGGACTGCAAAAGCGTCTGGGTTCCTGTCCCGCCGCCAAGCACAAGTTGATTGACGGTGGCGTTTGCGGAAACGGTGACGCTGTAGGTTCCGGCGTTGGTGATGAAAATCTGATCTGCGGCTCCCGGTACCTGATTCGGGCTCCAGTTCGTAGCGGCGGACCAACTGCCGCCGGCGGTGTTGGTCCAGACGAGGACAGCGCCGTGCGTTGAAAAGGCCGCGCAACAGAACAAGACGAGTGCGCGAATGGTCGAAAGGATTGGATTCATGGCTACAACTTCTGAATGGTGGGCTGTGTGCCGACCCTAACTCGCCATTTTGTATCATCCTGCGGGCGGTTTCACAATGAGGAAGTGCTTCGGAAATAGCGGGAAAATTGAGCGGCCAAGGATCGTCCCGATTCTCGTCCTTGTTTACGTCGCGCGAAACGAAGCCTATCCTTTGCCGACCAATGTTTCCTCGATGCCCATCATGGATTGTCGCGCTGCTGGTGGCAGGGGTGTTTCCGGTCACCGCCGCCCTGCGCGAGCCGGTGCATCCGCGGCGGAATGTGGAGGAGTTTGCGCCGGTGGAGGCGAAGTTCGTGCGGTTCATCGTGCGGGCCACGAATCGCGGTGAGCCGTGCCTGGATGAACTGGAGATCTACGGCGACGACGAGTCGAGCGGTAATCTGGCGCTCGCGATGAATGGCGCGCGCGCCACGGCTTCCGGATTGTTGCCGGGATACGCGATTCACCAGATCGAAGGCATCAACGACGGGCGTTACGGGAACAGTCGCAGTTGGATCGCAGATCGCATTGCCGGTGCATGGGCGCAGATCGAATTGGCAGAGGTCACACGCATTCGCAAGGTGGTTTGGGGCCGGGATCGCGAGGGCAATTTCATCGACCGCCTGGCGATGGATTACGAAATCCAGGTCGCATCGGAGACGAATCAATGGCGCACCGTGGCTTCATCCGAGGGACGCGAACCCTTGCCGGCGGCGGCGCAGAATCTTTCCGGCGCATCGATCACGCGGTCGTTGCTAAATCGCTTCGTGCCGGTGGGCACCACGTTGTCTGGGAAGCTGCGCAGTCGTCGAGCGAGTATCGGATCGATGTCTGGCAGACGGCGGATGGATTGCCGGGGAACACGGTGACGGCGATTCAACAGACGCCCGATGGCTACCTTTGGATCGGCACGCTGAATGGACTGGTGCGTTTCGATGGCGTGCGGTTTGAAGTCTTCGGGGAAGGCTCGCCGTTGCCCGGCCTTCGCATCCTCGCCTTGCTCGCGGCGCGCGACGGCACTCTTTGGATTGCGACGGACGGCGCCGGATTGGTGCGATATCGCGATGGAGCGTTCGCGGTGCTCACTCGCAAGGACGGTCTCGACAGCGATGTTGTCACGGCGCTGGCGGAGGATCGTGAAGGCGGAATCTGGATCGGCACGGCTGCGGGCATGAATCGGTGGCTCGACGGTCGGTTCGTGCCGCAACGGGTGACGCAAGGGTTCGCGCCTTCCACGGTTCCGGTTGTGGCAGTGGATTCCAGCGGTGCGCTGTGGGCGGTGATGGCGAATCAGTTGCTGACGTTGACCAACGGCGTGGCGCTTCAGCGACCGGCCGCCGCTGAACCGAGTTCCTTCAGCAGTGTGCTGGCGGCGGCGGCGGGACGCTCGGGCCTGGTTTGGTTCGGCGGCGCGAACGGATACATCGGCGCGGTGAGCAATGGGGTGGTTCACGTTTTTCGCGAGCAACCGGGGCAGTTGCTGGAGGCGGTGTGGACGTTGTGCGAAACGCGGAGCGGCGATGTGTGGGCGGGCACGGCCAACGGCGGCCTTCGGCGGTTGCGCGGCGGCAGATTTCAATCGGTGACGACGCAGGAGGGTTTGTCCGACAACTCCGTGCGGTGTGTGTTCGAGGATCGCGAAGGCAGCTTGTGGGTGGGCACCGTGGGTGGCGGGCTGAACCGCGTGAAGCCGCGCAAGGTCACCACTTTCACCACACGCGAAGGTCTCGCGCACAATGTCGTGATGTCGCTCGCGGAAGATGCGGAGGGGACGCTTTGGGTGGGCTCGAATTGTGGCGGGCTCACCGTGCGGCGCAACGGAGTGTTTCGTCCGCTCTATGCGAACTACGTGCTCGATAACGAATGCATCTGGTCATTGCTGGCGGGTCGCGATGGCGTGGTGTGGGCGGGGACGTGGGGCGGTGGTTTGTTTCAGATTCATGGGAAGGACGTGCGCAGCTTTCCGGTGGCGCGTCCGGGAAACGACGAGCCGGTCACGGCGTTGTGCGACGATGGTCGTGGTTGGCTCTGGCTTGGAACGATGGCCGGCGGCGTGAAGGCGTTTGATGGAACGAAGATGACGGACGTTGTTCCGGAGAAGGATCGCTGGGCGGCGCCGGTGACCGCGCTGTTGCGCGAGTCCGACAGCCGGCTTTGGATCGGAACGGGTGGAGCCGGTTTGCGTCGCTGGCAGGCGGGTGAGATGACGGCGATGACCCGGCGGGACGGATTGCCGAGTGATTTCGTCCGCGCGCTGCATCGTGATGCAATGGGCGTTCTGTGGATCGGGACGGGCAACGGTCTCGCGCGTCTGGAAGGCACGAACGTGTTCGCGTTCACGCGGGCTCACGGTCTGCCGGATGAGGTCATTTCGCAGATCGTGGCGGATGACCTGGGCAATCTGTGGTTCGGCTGTAATCAGGGCATCTTCCGTGTCGCCCAGCGGGAGTTCGAAGCGGTGGTGTCGGGGAAGGCGCCCAGCGTGAACGCGATTTCCTACGGTCGCGCCGAGGGAATGGAGAGCCTGGAATGCACGGGGGGATTTCATCCGGCGGGATTGAAGACGCGCGATGGCAAGCTGTGGTTCTCCACGGTGAAGGGATTGGTGATGGTCGATCCGGCGAACATTTCCCTCAACGATCTGCCGCCGCCAGTGGTGGTGGACGAAGTGCAGGTGGATGGCGCGCCGGTGCTGCGCGGCGGCGAACCGGTGTCGGGCTTGGAACTCGCTCCGGGTGCGCAGCGGGTTGAGTTTCGATTCGCCGCGTTGAGCCTCGTGGCGCCAGAGCGGAACCGTTTCAAGTATCGCCTTGATCCGCTGGAAAAGGATTGGGTGGACGGCGGTTCCCAGCGTGTTGCGGCTTACACGCATTTGCCGCCCGGTCGTTATGAGTTCCGCGTGATCGCCTGCAACAACGACGGCGTTTGGAATGAAGCGGGCGCGTCGATCGCCCTCGTGGCGCTGCCGCACTTCTGGCAGACGTGGTGGTTTCGCACACTGCTCTTCGTGGTCTCGCTCGGCGGCGGTGGCTGGGTGGTGAGAACCATCGCGGTGCGTCGTCTGCGTCGTAAACTACGTCGCCTGGAGGAACAGCACGCGATCGAGAAAGAGCGATCGCGGATTGCGCAGGACATTCATGACGAGCTGGGCGCGAACCTGACGCGCATCGCGTTGCTGACGGAGGTGGGGCAGAAGCATCGCGGCAATCCCGACGAGGTGGCAGAGGATCTGGGAAAGATCTCCGCCACGGCGCGCGAGGCGGTGCGGGCGATGGACGCCATCGTGTGGGCGGTCAATCCGCGCAACGATTCGCTCGATCACTTCGCGAACTATGTCTCACAGTTCGCCGAGGAGTTTCTGCGGCCGACGTCGATTCGGTGTCGTCTCGATATTCCGGCGGACCTGCCGGAGCACCCGATTACCACGGAGGCGCGCCATCATTTGTTTCTCGCCGTGAAGGAGGCGCTCAACAATGTCGTCCGACATTCCGGCGCGAGCGAAGTCTGGCTGCGCCTCGGCATGGCAAACGGCGAATTGAATCTTTCCATCGCGGACAACGGGCACGGCATTCAGGCCAGCGCGGGTGTGGAGCACGACGGTTTGGGCAACATCCGTCGGCGCATCGAGAATCTCGGCGGGCGGTTTGAACTGGCGAGCACGAGCTCCGGCACGACGATTGTCCTGCGCCTGCCGCTGCCGGCGGGGAAGGGTGGTGCGTCATGAACATCCGCGTGGCCATCGTGGAAGACGACGAACAGGTGCGCGAGAATCTGGCGCGGTTGGTCGGTGAGGCGAAGGGCTTCGAATGTGCGGCGACGTTTGCGTCCGGCGAACAAGCGCTGGAAGCATTGCCGCGTCGGGCGTTCGATGTAGTGCTGATGGACATCAATCTGCCCGGCATCTCCGGCGTGGAATGCGTGCGCCAGCTGAAGACCGTGGCGCCGACCACGCAGGTGGTGATGCTGACGGTTTACGACGACAGCGACCGGATCTTCCAGGCGTTGCAGATGGGCGCGGCAGGTTATCTGCTGAAGCGTTCGACCGCGGCGGAGATTCTTCACGCGATTGAGGATGTCCACCGCGGCGGCGCCCCGATGTCGAGCTACATCGCGCGGAAGGTCGTGCAATCCTTCCGCCGTCAGGGTCCGTCCGACATGCCGGCGGAGAACTTGTCGAAGCGCGAGACGGATGTGCTGGAATACGTCTCCCGCGGCTACACGAACAAGGAGATCGCCGACGCGCTCGGGCTCAGTGCCGAAACGGTGCGGGGGTATCTGAAGACGATCTACAGCAAGCTCCACGTGCGTTCCCGCACCGAAGCGGCCATGAAATTTCGTCGCTGATCGAGCAGGTTTCTGCAGGTTTAGTCTCGCTTTACCCCCATTCGGGGGGGATACTCTCTACCAGTTTCACCTATACCTTTATTTGCAATGTCCCCGTCAACCACTGGCTTGCGTGCGTTCTCTTGCGTCCAGTTATCGGCGCTTCGAGATTTCCTTTGCTCCCACCTCCGTCCGATGATGCGACGTGTGTTCGGCTTAACTGCTGTCGGTCTGGCAGCCATGGCCTCGGCGAGGGCGGACAGCGTCGTCGTTTTCAATGAGGTGATGTATCATCCCGCGACGAACGAGGCCGCGCTCGAATGGGTGGAGTTGCACAATCAAAACGCGGTGGACGTGGACCTTTCGGGCTGGCGGTTGACGTCGGGCGTGGATTTCGAGTTCCCAGTTGGCACGGTGATCAAGGGCGGCGGATACGTGGTCGTTGCCGTATCTCCTGCGGCGGTTGTTTCGGCGGGCGGAACGAATGTTCTGGGGCCGTTCACCGGACGCTTGTCGAACGCGGGCGAGGAGCTGCGCTTGCGGGATTTGAACGATCGATTGATGGATTCGTTCACCTACGGCGTCGATGGCGACTGGCCGGTGGCGGCAGATGGCGCAGGCGTTTCGCTGGCAAAGAGGCATCCCAATCTCTCGAGCGCAACGGTGGAGAACTGGACCGTCAGCACGCAGGTCGGCGGCACGCCAGGTCGCGCGAATTTTTCGTCCGCGCTGGTGCTGGGGCCGAAGACGACGACCTTCCCCGTGACCGCGAACTGGAAGTTCGACGATTCGGGCACAGATCTGGGCGCGGCCTGGCGCGAGGTGAGTTTCAACGACAGCGCCTGGGCTTCGGGAACCGGACTTTTCTTTCTGGAGGATGGTGAATTGCCCGCGCCGAAGAACACGCCGCTCGCGCCGAATCGTAACACTTACTATTTCCGGGGAACGTTCCAGGTGGATGGCAACCCAGCGGACAAGGTGCTCACGTTCCGCTCGGTGCTGGATGACGGCGCGGTCGTCTACGTCAATGGCGCTGAGGTTTCGCGCATCAACATGCCGGCCGGCGCGATCAATTATTCCACGATGGCGTCCGTGGCAGTCGCGAACGCTGGCTACGCTGGTCCATTCACGATTCCATCTTCCGCGCTGGTGGCTGGGAATAACGTCATCGCGGTGGAGGTTCACCAGAGCACGGTGACGACGAATGCGGGATTGCGCGTGATTCCCGCCGGCGGGCATGCCGTCGGGTGGGACGGTGGCGACGGAGATTTCTTTTCTGCGTCCAGTCCCGCCCAAGCACCGGCGAACGCGGCGCTGGCCTCCGCGGGCGTCGAAGTCTTCACGTCGAGCAACACCAATCTCGCGTCGCTGATCAATGATGGTCGCTACGGCAACGGCAGTGCGTGGTCGCCCGCCCCGAACGACCTTGTTCCTGTCATCATCCTTCGTTTCAACCAGACCCTTCCGATCTCCAGCATCGCCTGGAGCCGCGACAACGGCGACACCACTGAGACGTCCTGCGCCGGGGGAACGTGCTCAGATCGCGCGTTGGGCAACTACACCTTCCAATACACGCTCGCTACGAATCCGGCGGTCATTGCGAACAACTCGTCGAATCCCTCGAACGGCTGGACCACGATCGCCACCGTTCAATATCTCAGCACGCAGCCGGGTTTCACGCCGCACCTGCGCCATCGCTTTGATTTCTCCCACACCAACGGACCGATCCTCGCCACGGGTATCCGCCTGCGGCCAGCTTCCACGAACACGATCGACGAAATTGAAATCAATCCGCCGGTGGTGGCGACGCCGGATGCGGCCTTCGGGTTGGAACTCTCCAGCCAGGACATTCTGCCGCCGCCGCCCAAGCTCGTGTTCAACGAAGTCGCCGGCGCGAGCCCCACGAACTTTTGGATTGAGATTATGAACGCCGGTGAGTCGACCGCTGCGCTCGGTGGCGTGCTAGTGGTCGGTGATTCAGCGCTGCTTCCGTTTACCTTTGCCGCTCAATCGCTCGCGCCTGGCGCGGCAGTGAGCGTTTCTTCGGCTCAACTCGGCTTCGGCGCTGCGGCCGGTGACAAGCTGTTTCTCTACACGGCGGGACGCGGTCGCGTGCTGGACGCAGTGACGGTGCGGACGAATTCGCGCGGACGATTCCCTGATGGCGACGGACGCTGGATGTATCCGTCCACGCCGACGCCCGGAGCGTCGAACGTCTTCGCCTTGCGCAGCGACGTAGTCATCAACGAGCTGATGTATCATCCCGCGCCTTTCGACCCCACGCCGGCGGTCACGACCAATCTTTCCGTCATCTCGCTGAACGGCAACTGGCGCTACAACGACACCGGGGTCGATCTCGGCACGGCATGGCGCGCGGCGGCTTACAGCGACAGTGCGTGGCCGACGGGTGCCGGTTTGTTGCACTTCAATGCCGGCGCAATTCCCGGCGTGAAGAACACGGTGTTGGCCGAGGGGCGAACCACCTACTACTTCCGCTCCGCGTTTAGCTTCAGCGGCGCGACGAGCAATATCACCGTGGATCTGAACACGGTGATTGATGACGGAGCGGTCTTCTATTTGAACGGCGTTGAGATTCACCGTCATAACATGCCAGCCGGGCCGGTCGGTTACTCGACGTCTGCAACGTCGCCGGTGGGTGATGCGGGCTTGGTGACCACGGTGGGCTTGCCGGCGAGTGCGCTGGTGCAAGGCGTGAACGTGCTCGCGGTCGAGGTGCATCAAGTGACGTCAGCTACCACGTCGAGCGGCATTGTGCTGGCGGGCGGCGGTTTGACGTTGGTGGAGGAAGGACCGCCGGGCGGAAGCGTACCGATGAACCTCGCGCGCCAGCCGGGCTCGACGCCGTTTGTAATCGATTCGCTTTCCGGCTTCCCGATCCACAATTTCACCGGCCTGACGGATGGCGTTTACGGCAATAACAACAGCTGGATCGGTAACTCCGGAAATCCCGGTTACGTCGCCGTGCGGTTTGCCGGAGTGAACGAAGTCAGCGGAATCGCTTTCGGACGCGACAACACCGGAACCTTCAACGACCGCACGCTTGGCACCTACACGCTGCAATACACGCGGGTGGCTTCGCCTGGCACCGGCACGACTGTGACGCAGAATCCCGACACGGGCTGGGCGACCATCGGCACGCTCAATTACCAGAGCGCCGGCAGCGGGCTGTTTACGAATCCCTCGCGCCGTCATCGGTTCAGCTTCACGCCGGTCGACGCCACGGCGATTCGCCTGCTTGTGCCCGGGACTGGCATTGGCGCGGGCACGTGCATCGACGAGTTCGAGGTGAATCCGCCCGATACGAGCGGCGACGTGGCGTTCGGAACTGAATTGGTGCTGACCACCACTTTGGTTCCGGCGAAGCCTTTTACTGAGTCCGATGAGGAATGGATCGAACTGCACAATCGTTCGGTGTTGCCGGTGGACCTCGCGGGCTGGCAGGTCGACGCCGGGATTGATTACTGGTTCCCGACGGGCGTGGTGATTCCGCCGGGCGGCTTCGTGGTTGTGGCGAATGATGCGGCGGCCCTGAAAGCGAAATGGCCGGAGATTGCGTCAAGCATCGTCGGTGATTTCTCCGGCAAACTGGCCGGTGGCGAGGAAGTCGTGCTCAAGGATGCATCCGGAAATCCGGTCGACATCCTCCGTGTGCACGAAGGTGGCTGGAGCGATGGCGGCGGCTCCAGTCTCGAACTCACTGACCCGCGCGCGGACAACAGCCTGCGCGATGCGTGGGCGGACAGCGACGAAAGCGCTCGTGGTGTTTGGAAGACGGTGACGTATCGCATGGTGGCCGGACAGAACTACGGCTCCACGCGATGGAATGAGTTCCGCATCGGCCTGCTCGATGCCGGTGTCGTGTTGCTGGATGACGTTAGCGTCGTGCGCGATCCGGATGGCGCCCGCGAGCAGGTCATCCAGAATGGCAACTTCGAAACCACGACCGGGAACATTCGCTGGCGGTTCCTCGGGCATCATCGCGGCGAGATTGTTTCTGACCCGGACAACGCGGCGAATCATGTCCTGCGTCTCTTCGCGGACGATCGCGCGGTGATGAATCACAACCACGTCGAGACCACGCTCCTGAACAACGCGCCGCTGGTGAACGGGCAGCCTTACGAAGTCAGTTTCCGTGGACGTTGGCTTGCTGGCTCGCCGCAGGTCAACACGCGGGCTTACTTCAGCAAGCTGGCGAAGACCACGATCCTGCCGATGCCCACGCGCAGCGGCACGCCGGGCGCGCCGAACTCCCGTCTCGTTCCGAACGCAGGACCGACGTTGACCGGTTTGCAGCATTCGCCGGTTGTTCCGCCGACGAACCAGCCGGTGACAATCACCGTGCGCGCGACGGATCCTGACGAGGTAGCGTCCGCGACGCTGAGCTATCGCGTCAATCCGGCGGCGGCGTTCACGACGATTCCGATGACGGAGCTGTCGAATGGCGTCTGGGCGGCGAACATCCCGGGGCAAACGGCGGGAAAGATTGTTCACTTCTACGTCACCGCCCAGGATTCGCTCGGTGCGTCCTCCTTCGCGCCGGCCAAGGGCCCGAACTCCCGCGCGCTCTATCAGGTGGCGGATAATCAGGGGACCGCGCTGCCGACGCACGAATTGCGCCTGATCATGCTCGATGCGGATCGCGACTTCATGCTTAACGCGACCAACGTGATGAGTAACGCGCGCAACGGAGCGACGCTGATCTACGACCGGACGGAAGTATTCTACGACGCGGGCGCGAAGTTGCAGGGCACGGTCGCGAGCCGTATTCGCGATGGCGACAGCTACGTCAGCTACGACATCGATTTTCCGGAGGACAATTTGTTCCGTGGCGTGCAGAACAACATTGGCATCGATCGTTCCGGCCGCGGTCCGACGGTGCGCGCAGGACGAAATCTACGTGCTGCATATGTTCCATCGCGCAGGGATTCCGGTGCCGTATAGCGACCTCTGCTACTTCATCGCCCCGCGAACAATTCACACGGGCAC
>JADJPG010000056.1 GCA_016713365.1 Verrucomicrobiota bacterium
ATTCTCGATGTCTGTCGCTCCGCCGGCGTAGCAATTCCCACGCTTTGCCACGACGACCGATTGAAGTCCTGCGGCGCCTGCCGGCTTTGTCTTGTTCACCTCAAGGGACGCCCCAATCTCGTCACCGCCTGCTCGACGCCCATCGCCGCCGGAATGGAGATCGAAACGCATACCGCAGAAATCGAAGCGACCCGCCGCACCTTGCTCGAACTTCTCACCGCGAATTATCCGACGGAACCGCCGCAGACCTTCCCCGACAAACCATTCCACCGTTTGCTGCGTGACTACGGCGTGAGTCCACCGGCGACCACCGCGCCTCACGCGGCTCGCTTTCGCGATCACACCCATCCGTATCTTGCGGTCGACATGACCCGCTGTGTCACCTGCTTTCGCTGCCTCCGCATCTGCAATGAGCTCCAAGGCCAATCCGTTTGGCATGCGCTTCATCGCGGCGCCGACACCACGATCGTCCCGGACGGCCCCACGATGCTCACCAGCTCCTGCGTCAGCTGCGGCGCGTGCGCTGACACGTGTCCGACGGGCGCGATCGAGGATCAATCCGTCCTGCATCGCGGCGCTCCGACACAATGGACCCGCACCACCTGTCCCTATTGCGGAGTCGGCTGCGAGATGAACGTCGGCACTCGCGATCGACAGATCGTGCAGATTCGCCCGGTTCTCGACTCGCCGGTCAATAAAGGACATCTCTGCGTCAAAGGGCGCTACGCCTTCGACTTCGTCCATTCTTCAGACCGCGTCACCGAGCCGATGATTCGCGAGCACGGCACGTGGCGCACAGCGAGCTGGGACGAGGCCACCGCTTTCGTGGCAACCCGCCTTCGGCAGATCGTCGAAGAGCACGGTGCCCACAGCATCGGTGTGCTCGGCTCCGCACGCGGCACCAACGAGGAGAACTATCTCGCGCAAAAGTTCGCGCGCGTCGTGCTCGGCACCAACAACGTGGATTGCTGCGCCCGCGTCTGCCACGCGCCCACCGCCGCCGGAATGAAACGAACCCTCGGCACAGGCGCCGCGACCAATTCGTTCGATGACATCGAGCATGCGCGAACGATTCTCGCCTGCGGTTCCAACGCCACCGAAGCCCACCCCATCCTTGGCGCGCGCATTCGCCAGGCCGCGATGCACGGGGCGACCCTGATCGTCATTGATCCTCGCGAGACGGAACTCGCCCGCCTCGCCACCGTTCATCTCGCCCTGCATCCTGGCACCAACGTTCCGCTGTTGAACGCTCTCGCCAACGTCATCGTGACGGAGAATCTCTACGACGCGACGGCAATCCGTGAACGCATTGCGGACGCCGAAGCCTTTTTCGCATTCATCCGCGAGTGGACGCCCGAGCGCGCCGCCAAACTGACCGGAGTGCCTGCAGAACGCATTCGCGCTGCGGCCCGGCTCTACGCGACACAATCTCCAAGCATGTGTTTCCATGGACTCGGCGCCACCGAGCACACGCAAGGCACCGACGGCGTGATGTGTCTGGTGAACCTCGCGCTACTCACGGGGAACTTCGGCAAGCCGGGATCCGGCGTGAATCCGTTGCGCGGCCAAAACAACGTCCAAGGCTCCGCGCACATGGGATGCGAGCCGAGCCACCTCACGGGATACGTCTCCGTCGACGACGGACGCGCGGCATTCGAGTCCATCTGGAACACCACCCTCCCACGCGATCGCGGCCTGAACCTCATGGAAATGATCGACGCCGCCGCGGCTGGACAGCTGAAAGCGCTGTGGGCCATCGGCTACGACATCGCACACACCAATCCGAACGCTTCGGCCACTCGACAAGCGTTACATGCGCTCGACTTGATCATTGTGCAGGATCTTTTCATGAACAAGCTCGCCCGTGAACACGCTCATGTCTTTCTCCCGGCGTGTTCCTCGTTCGAGAAGGATGGAACGTTCATGAACTCCGAGCGCCGGGTTCAACGCATCCGGCAAGCGCTCGAACCCACCGGCAATTCCCGGCCCGATTGGATCATCATTCGCGATATCGCGAGAGCGATGGGGAGAGGTGACCAGTTTGATTTTCATTCCCCCGGCGGAATCTGGGACGAGATTCGATCCGTTTGGAACGCCGGCTCAGGCATCAGCTACGCGCGTCTGGAGAGCGCCGGGCTCCAATGGCCGTGCCCGGATGAACAGCATCCCGGGACGCCCATTCTCCACACCACTTCGTTCCCGTATGGCGCGCGGGCCGCGCTCCAGCGCGTCGAATTCCACGCCACTCCTGAAAACATCGACGAGAAGTATCCTCTTCTGCTCACAACCGGACGTTCACTGTTCCAGTTCAACGCCGGCACCATGACGAACCGCACGCCCAATGCATCGCTGCGCGCTACGGACACTCTCGACATCTCGCCTTCGGATGCCCAGACCATGGAGTTAGTCACGGGTGAACGTATTTGCCTTTCCAGCCGTCGAGGTTCGATTGAGATGCCCGTTCGAATCACTGGGAACGTGAAGCCCGGAGAACTTTTCGCCACGTTCCATTCGGAAGACATCGCGCTGAACGAATTGATCGGTGCGTTGCGAGACAGTGTGACGTCGACGCCCGAATACAAAGTCGTGGCCGTGAGAATCGACAAACTGCCACCTAGTTGATACGGCAAGCCGAACTTTCCCCTTGTTCAAGCCGGAGCTCGCCGCAATCGTTCAGGAATGGCTCTTGCCAAAGTGACGCCCGCTGAACTTCGCGCGATGAAATCCCGCGGGGAACGCATCGCATCGCTCACGGCCTACGATTACCCGCTCACCAAGCTGCTTGATGAGGCCGGCATCCCGCTGCTCCTTGTGGGCGATTCGCTGGGAATGGTGGTGCTCGGTTACCCGGACACCACGCACGTCACGATGGACGAGATGGTGCATCACGTCCGCGCAGCCGCCCGCGCAAAACCTCGTGCGCTGCTCGCCGCGGATCTTCCGTATCACAGCTACCAATCCCCCGACCAAGCCCTCGCCAATGCGAAACGACTAGTCGCCGCCGGCGCCGAAGCGGTGAAAGCCGAAGGTGGCCGCGCGATCATCGAACAAGTCCGCGCCATTGTGAACGCCGGGATTCCGTTCCTCGGACATCTCGGCATGCTTCCTCAAAGCGTCCTCGAGGAAGGCGGCTACAAGATCAAAGGCAAGCGCGACGCGGAACGTGAAGCTCTCCTGGCCGACGCGCGCGCGCTGGAGGAAGCCGGCGCTTTCGGCATCGTCCTGGAACTCGTCACACCGCCCGTCGCCAAGGAAGTTTCTCAGGCGATTTCGATTCCCACCATCGGCATCGGCTCCGGCCCGGACTGCGACGGGCAGATTCTGGTGACGCCCGATCTCATCGGTGCGTTTCCCTGGTTCACTCCGAAGTTCGTCAAACCACACATTCACACCGGAGAACAAATCCGCGCCACCGTCACTCAATGGGCCAAAGCGCTTTCTCATCCTGTCTCGTGAAACTCACCCACCTCGATTCGAACGGTCAGGCCAGCATGGTCGATGTCTCCCACAAGCCCGTCGTCCTGCGCACTGCGGTCGCCCGCGGCGAAATTCGTCTCCAGAAGGCAACGCTCGCGCTCATTCAGTCCGACAAGATCGCGAAAGGCAACGTGCTTGCCACCGCGCGCATCGCCGGCATTCAAGCCGCGAAGAAGACCGGAGAGCTGATTCCGCTGTGTCATCCCCTGCCCCTCACCCATTGTGAGGTGAACTTCGAGTTTCCGAAAACTCGCGACCGAATCGTCATCACCGCCAGCGCGAAGATTGCGGCGCAGACCGGCATTGAGATGGAGGCGCTGACCGCCGTCTCCGTCGCCGCCCTCACCATCTACGACATGTGCAAGGCGGTGGACAAACGCATGACCATCGGAGCGATCAAGCTCTTCTCGAAAACCAAGCAACCGCTCACGATTTGATTCAGCGTTTACCACCGGCGTTGCGATTGCTTAACTCACCCCATGCAGATTCAAACCGGCATCATCACCATCTCAGACCGCGCCTCGAAAGGGCTCTATGACGATCTCGGCGGACCCGCGCTCAAGAAAGCCGCTGAAGGCTACGGCTGGAAAATCGCAGCGGAAGCGCTGGTGCCCGATGAGAAGCGCGACATCCAGCGCGCTATTCGCGAGCACATCAACAACGGTTGCTCGCTCATCCTCACGACCGGCGGCACCGGCGTCGCCTTGCGCGATGTCACGCCGGAAGCGGTGCGCGAGATTGCGATTCGCGAACTGCCGGGCTTCGGCGAAGTGATGCGCGCAGAGTCGATGAAGATTACCAAGAACGCGATTCTCTCCCGCTCGCTGGCGGCCGTCGTCGATCGCGCGCTGGTCCTATGTCTGCCAGGCAAGCCGAGTGGCGCCGTTGAATGCCTCGGCTTTGTGGTCGGTGCGATTCCGCACTGCGTCGAAGTGCTGCAGGAAGTCCCGACCAGTTGTTAACCTCGCTCATGCGCGCTCTCCTCGTAATTCTTTTCGCCACCGCCTTCCTGAACGGCTGCGTCACGCGAGAGGGAGCCCGCCGCGAAGCCCAGAAGACGTTGTTCCAGGAACAGCAGCGCGCCGAGTTCGAGAAGCAGCAGAAGGAGCCGGCGGTTTGGTTCCGGGGAGACATTCGGCATCCACGCGTTCCCTGGCAGGAAGGACTCGGGCTCGTTGAAGCGCTCGCGACCGCCCAATACACTTGGAACTGGGATCCGCGGGTTCTAACCATCACGCGCGACGGACAGATCTACACCGTCAACGTGCGACGCCTATTGCGCGGCCAGGAGAATCCTCAACTCGAACCGGGAGACATCATCGACGTCCGCCACTAGCAGACGTCGGCGCGGGGGCCGACTGGATTTCGGTTTCACTTCGATTGCGGAAATGAAACAGCCCGAGCCTTTCGACCCGGGCTGTTCCTGAAGTTGACTGCGATGCCGAATTAGACCGCCACCGTCTTGCCGGGAATGGCAAACGGATAAAGGCCATCCGCTCCCGGCAGCACTTTCGGCTGGGCATCCCATTCAAACCGCTCGGGCATGAGATCGATCTTTGAATTCATCGCCTCTTCCCACGAAATTTCCTTGCCGGAGTTCGTGCACATGCGACCGAGAATTGCCGTCATGGAACTCAACGCGCCGTACTCCGCTTCATTGTACGGCTTGTTGTTGCGAATCGCATCGAACAAATCGTCGTGCTCCTGCTGATACGGATCCTTCCCGCCACCGCGATACTTCCAGGCGTTTTCGCCGGTGATGTTGTAGGCGCCGACGTTCGAGTTGCCCTTCGTGCCATGGACATGTTCGGAAACACTGTTCCAGCATCCGGGGATCTGACGGCATTCGCTGAACACGCGCACACCGTTCGCGTATTCGTACTGGACCGCGTGATGGTCGAAGATTTCGCCGCTGTCCGGGCCCTTCTGATAGGCGCGACCGCCCATGCCCCAGGCGCGAACTGGATACCCGTTGAGCACCCAGTTGGCGACGTCGAGGTTGTGGATGTGCTGCTCGACGATATGGTCGCCACACAGCCAGTTGAACATGTACCAATTGCGGATCTGGTATTCCATCTCCGTCGGCGGACGTCCGAGGGCTTTCTCGAGATCGGCACGACGCGCCTTCGGCCCCACCGGGCCGCCGTTCCAGTAAACGCGCATCGCCAGAATGTTTCCGGCCGCGCCGTCCTGGAGACGTTTCACCGTTTCGATATAGCCGTTTTGGTGGCGACGCTGGAGACCGACACCAACCTTAAGATTCTTCGCCTTCGCTTCCTTGGCGGCGGCGAGCACCTTGCGCACACCCGGCCCGTCCACGGCGACCGGCTTTTCCATGAACACATGCTTGCCCTGACGCACGGCTTCTTCGAAATGAATCGGACGGAAACCCGGCGGCGTCGCGATGACGACGACGTCCGCGAGTTCAATCGCCTTCTTATACGCATCAAGGCCGACGAACTTGGTGTCTTCCGTCACGGCCAGGCGTTCAGGCTTATCCTTGAACTCGCTCTGGATCTGCTTCAGGCCGCCTTCGAGGCTGTTCTTGAACGCATCCGCGACAGCCACGAGCTTGACATCGCCTTCCGTGCGCAGGGCTTGTGCCGCTGCGCCACGACCACGGCCACCGGCTCCGACAAGCGCGATGCGAATGGTGTCGCCCGGCGAAGCACCGAGAGCGAAACGTTCGACAGGCAGCGCGCCCAACACGGCGCCGCCGGCCACCGCGGTGGAAGTGCTCTTGAGAAAACTCCGGCGTGTCACAGCCGGATCTGCGGGGGATGGCTTGGGATGGTTCATGTGTTATTGAGTTAAAGTTGAGTCAGTTCGACGCCCACACGGAATTGCTATTCAAGCAAGGCAACGCGAGCGGGACGTGCGCAGACTAGACAACGCCAAGTTCGCTTGTCCACGCTTTTGCGCCCCGCGCCTATTTCGTCACCGCGAGGAACTCAATCAGATCCCGCAGCTCACGCTTGCTGAGATTTGCGATAATGTCCTCCGGCATTGCACTCAAACCGCGGAGACGCGTTTTGATGTCCGCCTTCTTCAGCGTCATCACGCCGTCCTCCGGAGAATTCAGCACCAGCTCAGCGTCGGTTTCCGACTTCACTAACCCCGCGTATTCGGTGCCGTTGTTCATCGTGAGGAGAACATTCTCGAAGCCCGCAGCGATCTGGCGGTTCGGCTGCACGATGGATTCGAGCAAATACTCGCGCCCCTTCCTCTCACCCAATCCCGCGAGCTCAGGACCAACATCACCACCCTCGCCGTTGATCTTGTGGCAACGGAGACAAGCGATCTGCTGATTCTCGATGAACAGCTTCCTACCCTCAGCCGCATCGCCACCGAACAACGTCGGACGAAATGGCGCGAGCGCGTCGTCCTTCGGCAACCGCGCTGTCCAATCCGCAAGCTTCGCCTTGAGCGCGGGTCGTTTCGCAGCCACTTCCAGAACATCGAGCTGAAGTTCCTTCGCCAAGGTTCCCGTCACCAAAGCATCGAACTGGCGAACCAAACTCTCGTCTGCTTCCGGGCCGTTCGTCGCCGCGAGACGATTCAACACCGACCGCCGCTCGGCGATGGAGCCGCTGTCCAGCAACTTGACGAGCCCCGCCACATCTCCGCCTCCCCGCAGCTTTGAGACTTCCAATCGCAGAGCCTCCATGCGATCCGACTCGACCGACGCGAGCGTCGCCGAAAGCCGGGGATCTTTCCTCCGCGCAAGAGCACGCAGCGCCTCGACGCGTAGCTCCACAGGCTGCTCGGCATTTGCTGCCAAGCCAGCGACATCCACGGAACCGACGTTCAACGCATCCGCAGACCGGAATACAGCGAGCTTCAATTCCTTCGATCCATCCGAGAGCAAACCCGCAGCGACTGCACTCAACGCCTCCGTCGCCGGCTTGCCATCGCGCGGCGGCAACGGACGATGCAGGCCCATGAAATGATCCCGCGCCGGAGGATTCGCCCAAAGAGAGAGGAGTTCCAACGCTTCGATACGCAAGGGTTCCGGAACGTCTTTCCGCGCTGCGAACGCCGCCAGCGCTGTCGCGTTCGTCGGAGCGCCGAGACGGAAGTTCGCGTTCAGCACACGACGATAGAAGAAGAAGGCCGTCTCAGAACTGAGATTCGTGAAAGCGGGCGGGAGCGAATCGATCAAGCGAGCGAGGTCCGGCATCGCGGCAACGATCGGCACGTCGTTGATGGCGCGAGCCGCTTCAAGAGCGATCTTGGCGTCACCATCACTTAGAAAGGAAGCGACGGAAGAATCCTCCAATCGACGGTAAGCCTCCACCGCAGCCATTCGCGCACTGAACGTGGAATTCGTCGCGAAGTTGTTTACCGTCGGCCTGAACGGTATTGGCCCTGAAATCTTTCCGATCTGCGAAAGCAGCGAAACGGCAGCATGGAGAACATAGGGCTCAACTGGCTTCGGTTTAGACAACGCCTTTTTCAACGAAGCCATTGGCCACGTCAACGACGGACCACTGACATCAAAATACCGCGACCCCATCAGTCGATTCACCCGGTCCTTCACCGAATCCAACGCCGAAAGCCGGTGGCGGTGTCCGCCTCCCCCACCAAACCCGCTGAACAAATCGCGATACGCCAGCATCGCGACCATCTGAACTCGTGGCTCCGGATCGTGGAAGAGAGCGTCAAGGTCCGCTTGAGCCGCCAGCAACCGCCCCGTTCCCATGAGCCGTGCCGCCTGCGCGCGAATCTCTGCATCTGGATCCTTCAACAACGGCACCAGCGACTCAAGTTCCTTGACGAATTCCGTCCGCGGATTGCGTTCGACGATCTGCGCCAGTGCGAAGATGGCGTGAATCCGCGCGAGCCGATTGGCCGTACCAGAAGCAATTCCTGACAGGCGACCGAAGTTGTCCGGTTTCGCGAGCGCAAACTGCGCCTGCTGCCGCACGCGGAGGTCTGGATGTTCGAGCAGCTTAGCCAACTCGCGCGCGCTCCACCTCCCCATTCCCTCTGCGAGCAGGCGCTTCACGTTCCGCACGGCAGGGCTCGCGTCCGTTACCGGATCGTGGATGCGATACAGCCGCCCCTTGTCGGTTTTGTCGAAGGTCTTGAACCAGTCGCTCACCAACACGCCGCCATCGGGATGAAATGCCACGTCGGTCGGACCCAAGTCCCCGACTAGACTCTGCACTGGTCCGATGCGGAACGAAGCGCCGTCCGCAACGTTCGTCCACATCAGAACGTCGCCGGGGAAATCGCACATCAGGAAGTGACGGTCATACTTCGCAGGAAGACCGGTGCCGGGATTGTAAGCAAGCCCGGCAGGCCCGTGCCCGATGTGCGCAAGAGGCGGGAGGAGATACGCGGCGGTGTTTGATCCAGCGAGATGCCACAGCCGTTCGCCGTTCCACGGTCCCATCTTGGGCTGATACGCCCGCGCGTCGTGCCATTGCCAGCCGAGTCGCCAGCCGAAGTCCGCACCTTCCACCACGTAATGCCAGCGCGCCTTGTCCCCACCGTCTCCGTTGTTATCCGCCGTGAAAAGATTTCCGAACTCATCGAACGCCAGCTCCTGCGGATTGCGCAGTCCCCAAGCGATAACTTCGAAATCCGTCCCGTCAGGATTCGCCCGGAAGACACAGCCAGAATCCGCGAGCAGCTCGGGCGTGAGTCCCGGAATTGGATTCTTGATGCGGGCGAACAGATTCGTGTCGATGCCGCGATCGGCAATCGACCAGTAAAGCTTCCCGTCAGGCCCCATGATGAGGCCATGCATGTCGTGACCGCCGAACGCGATGTGAACACCGAAACCGCTGAGCAACGGCGCACGCTTCGCAGCCGAGTTGGTCCTGGACAACTTCCACAAGTCCGGAATGCACGCGAAGTAAACGTCGTCTCCGTGCGCGAGCACGCCCGCAGCGACGCCGGCGATGAGGTTGGTGAACCCTTCGGCAAAGATGCTGGCGCGGTCGGCGCGACCATCCCCATTGGTGTCTTCGAGCAGACGGATGCGTTCGGTCTGGATTTCGAGATCCCGCCAATCAACAACGCCATCCTTGTTGAAATCCGCGAAGCTGCCGTTGCCGCCATTTCCCGTGAGCCTTTTGATCGCGGCCGGATTGGTGGGCGACACCTGTCGTTTCAGAAACTCAGTTCGATCGCGAACGGTGCGAAACGAGAAATCCGCCTCCAGCCAGTC
Source organism: Verrucomicrobiota bacterium (assembly GCA_016713365.1). Classification (GTDB taxonomy): domain Bacteria; phylum Verrucomicrobiota; class Verrucomicrobiia; order Limisphaerales; family JADJPG01; genus JADJPG01. The sequence continues at coordinate 9,656 of JADJPG010000056.1, forward strand.
CTTGTGCCCGCGAATGTCGAAGACCGAACTGCGACGACGATCCGATTCCGCCACAAACACGCGACCGCGTTCATCGATGGAGAAGGCGACCGGATTCCGCACGTCGGGTTCAGTTGCGAACACGTCCGCCCTGAGCCCCGGTGCAACCCGGAACTTCCGCACCGCCGCCTCCGGAGTGTCGATGAGCGAGTTCGCCTTCTGAGCGCCCGCTCCGGGGCCTTGATCCGCCGCCGTCGTGGTAATCGGGGAGTCGACTATCGCCAACAGAATCGCTGAGGCGATGCAGAGCAATCTCATGAGCAGCAGAATAAATGGTGAGGAGAGCAATGCAAGGAGGGCCGTCGCACCGAATCGCATTGCTCCATTCGCGAATGCGCTCGGTGATTCGAGAGAGAAATGCGAAACGCGGGATGGAAAGCCATCCCGCGTTTCTGTTTTCAATTATTCAACCCGATCTCAGTCGAGCTGGATGATCCGGTAGAACCGCTGCGGCTGGCCGGTGATGGTGTCAGTGGTCCCGAGGGTTGAACCGCCGGCAACCACCGACGGGTTCAGAGACTGCCACTGCGCGTCGTTCAGGTTGCTTTTGAACTGCACCTGATAGGTGCGGCCGGCCGTCGTATCGAACGTAAGCCCGATGCCATTTCCATCGCGTGCGATGGTGGCCGCCGGCGGCAGCAGAACGACCACGGTGAAGGTCCGGCCAACGCTCTGCGCAGGCACGCCATTGTCCGTCACGCGAACGGTAATGGAGTTGGTGCTCGGCGCCTGTGATTCAGACGGCGTCCAAGTGAACAAACCGGTAGAGCCGTTGATGGATGAACCCAGCGGACTGGCTCCTACCAGATCAAACGTCAACGTCTGGACTGGATCATCCACATCGTCGGCGCTGGCGGTGAAGCTCACAGTCTGGCCGAGTCGAATGGTGCGGTCGGCGATCGGGGCGAGAGTCGGCGGCGTGTTGTTTCCGCTGCCGAGCTGGTTCGCGGTGCGAGGCGTGGGCGCCGTGAGCAGACTGATGAACGGCGCGCTATCCGGGAAGCGGCCTTCCGAGATGTCGTCCACCTGCGCGGCAAACGTCACGCGATCCACCAGCGTCCGTTTGTCCGGCGCGTAGAGAGCGATACTCTCGCCGTTCTTGCTCAGCTGGAAATCGACGTGGAGGTCCGGTCGCGCCGCGTTGTTCTGGCCCGGCTCATTGTCCGCCCAGACCAGGAGGTATCCGCCCGGCGCGATGGTGTATTGACCGTTGGTCGGAATCTGGAAGTAGCTGCCGGCGTTTCCCCGGACTGTCCGTGAGCCAGAATCCGCCGAGGTCCACCGTGTTCGTGCCGGCGTTGTGCAGTTCGAACCAGTCCTCATACTGCCCGTCGGCCGGGTCAGCAATGGTGTTGGTGTTGCCGGCGAGCCATTCGTTGATGGTGACGTTCACCGGGCGAGCCACGTTCGTGGTGCCCGGAGTGAAGTCAGACATGTTCACGCGATTGAACGGCTGGCCATCCGGGAAATCCCCGTAGCTGTACCCAGCAGTCAATCCACCGTAGGTGAGGTAATCCGTGATCTGCGGTTTGTCGTTCACCAGACGAACGAGCGCCACGGAGCCGGTGGAAGGATTTAGACGGAAGCTGGTGTGCAAAACAGCGCCCGCCGTCTGGGCCGGTTGACCGTCTGCCCAGATGAGTTTGTATTCGCCCGCGGCAATCGAACTGCCAGCCGGGAATGCCCACTGGGTCAGATTGCTGTCGTAATTGTTCGCGAGGAAATAGCCGCTGAGACTGATCGCGTTGGTGCCGGCGTTGAAGAGTTCGATCCACGGATCGCGCTCGCCCGCGTTGTCGGTTGGCCCGGTGGTGTTTTCCGCCTGAAGCTCGTTCAGCCACAACGGATCGTAGGAGGGGAGAGTCTCGGAGACGGAATTTGCGAAACCGGGCGTCGTCACGGTCGGACGAATATTTGCCTGCTGCACAAACAAACTGCCCGGAGTGGTGCGAATGGTCAGGTTCGTGCCGCTGTCGCTGGGCAGATACCAGTAGCTCAGCGTGCAGACCGTGTTGGTGGCGAAGACGGGCAAGGTCTGGCGGATGCTGGAGCTCGGACCACCGACGCCTCGGGCCACAACGTGAAGGCTGGCGCTGCCCGTGTGCGCGAATTCAGTCGAGATGACCGAGTTGCTGTGATTGCCGGAATTGGTCCACGTCTCCGAGAGAGGGACTTCAAAGCCGCCGTTGACGATCAGGTTTGGCCCGGCCTCGGCCACCGATCCGGTGACGAGCACAAGGTCATCCAGATAAACATCGCCGGCAGAGTTCATGAAGATCAGGAAGTTCGTGCCGCCGGGAAGGTTGTTGCTGCCGACGCCCTGGATGGTGCCGGTATAAACAAGCTGTCGCCAGCCCTGACGTTCTCCCCAGTTGCTCGGGCGGCTATTGTCCTGCGCCACATCAAGCAGTTGAAGGGACGGACCAGTACCATTGGGCAATATCGGCCAGGGCGAGCGCGGTTCGTAGCGAACTTGATCGATGATCACGTCGTCACCACCGTTCACGCCGGGCTGAACGAGGCTGAGCGTTTCGCCATCGAGGTCCAAGGACCCCTCGAACTGTCCAGCCGGAACCACGTTGGTGTAAACGCTGCTGAATCCGGCACGGTTCTTCGCGAGGACGAGGTACTGGCCGTTCGTGATCAACGATCCGAGCGGGAAGGTGAAGTCCACCCCGTTGACCCGCCATCCGGTGAGATTGAAGGACACGTCGGAGCGGTTGTGAATCTCGACGTAGCTCGAATCCGTCTGGAGGGGGTTGTACATGATCTCCGAGAAGACAATCGCGCCCTTCGCGTCGGGCACCGTGCCCGTGAACGTCGCCGCAATGTTAATCGGAGCGTTCGTGGTCAGGTTGCCAAGCCGGTCGCGGCCGCGGAAGACGAGACTGTTCAATCCGGAGGACAGCGTAAGCCGGGCGGTCCAGTTCGTGGCCGAGACCCAGGTGACGGGATAGGCAATGTCGTTGATCAAGATGTCCTTGATGCCGACCGGAGCGGTGCCGTTCACCACGAGGAGGTTGTTCGCCGTATCGAATTCGGCGTCGCCGGCAATGCGGAACGGCGCGTTCACGAAGTTCGAGATCTGGCTGAGGATGTAGTTGCGACGATCGCCGATGAAGGACTTGATCGTGTTAACCGTCGCCACCTGGATGCTCACGCCGTTCTGGAGAAACGCCGCCTGCTTTTCATCCAAAATCGGATCCATGAAAGAGCGGTTCCACACACGGTCCGTCAGATCCTTGAACGCCCGGAGATACATGCGGCGATACACCGGCGTATTCCACAAGCCTTCGATACGACGATCGCCCTCGCCGCCCAGCGCGAACAAGGAGGTCTGGGGACCATTTCCACCAATGTTCATGGTGAAGTCGATGTCCCAGGTCCATTGATTGAAGCGACCCTTGGAAGGCTTGTAAGTGAAGGCGTTCTTGCCGCGTTCGTAGCCGTAGGAGTCCCAATTGCCCACCGCGTGCTGGCAGGCGAAGATGCGCATCCACTGCTCGATGTCGGCCACGGCGTCAAGAGCGGCAGGATCGGGAACGGGGAAGTTCGCGGTTTCGGTGTAGGCGGGCGTCGGACTGATCGCGTCAATCAGCTTGAACAAGCTGCGATAGTCGCTGGCTGATTCGCCAGGACCGACCGCGCGTTTGCGCCACATGAAGCGGTAAGGCGCCACCGTCATGACCTGCTGGCCGCCGATCAGTTGTGTGCGACGGCCAAGGTCAGCGTCCTCATTGCCGGCATTGAATCCGGTGTCACTGAACGCGAACCAGTCTTCGATTTTGTACACTTCGCCGTCGGTGTCGTCCGGGAACCATTGTTCTACGGCGTCAGAGTTCGGCTGCTGCGAGTCTTCCATGATGAAGTTCGCGGCCATTCCGCCCGGGATGTTATCCGCAACGCTGCGCTGATTGCCGTTGAGGAAGAAGTGCATGTAGCGGCGGTAATTGTAGTGTAGCCCCATCTCCTTGAAGATGATGTAGGAGGCTTGCTCCGATTGCGCGCTCGTATCGCTCGCACCATTGCTGGTGCTGGGATTTCCAGCGGTGTTCAGAACGGTATCCGTCACGCCGAGGAATTTGTCGTCTTCCGGGAAGTTGCAGACGTAGTCCATGCGGTTCGCATTGTTCGTCGGCCCACCGGACATCGAGCTCGCATGCCAAGGACTGCCGGCGAACTGCGGCCGGCAGTTGTAAACGACGCGGTAGTTGTTGTAGACGAACGTGCCGTCGAGTGCGGTGTTGCAGATCTCGTGGCGATCATTCCAGCGACCCGCGGTCGGCAATGTCACCCAGAGATGGTAGGTCGCAAACGCGCCGAAGATTTGGCGGTCACCCCAGCGGATCAGGCAGTCACGGGAATAAGTATCGTAGGGGAAGACGCGATCGCGTCCGGCTTGAGGGAACAACGCCTCCGGGAAGATGTTCACTCCCTGCGCGGCTCCGGCCAGGGCGTCCTTGGCTTCGATGTAGAAGGCGACCGTAACGCCCGTCCCCTGCCCGGTCAGCTGCACGCTGTAAACACCGTCACCCGCGATCGCGTCGCCACCGATACCGTCGTCGGTCATCGCCACGGAGGTATACATCGCGGTGGTGATCGGACGATTCGTGGAATCGACACGATACTTGAGCGTGAGGGAAGCGATGCCATCCGGATCGACCGCGCGAGCGGTGATGACGATCGGCTCATTCGCGGCAGGCAGCGCCGGAGTATGAACCACGTCGTAAACAGCCGGCCCGGCGTTTTGGATGGCCTTGGGATTCGCCGCGCCGGGGGAGCCGAGATTCTTCGGCAACGCCATGCGGCCGGGCGCTTCCAAGCCACCACCGCGCATTCGCAGGAGGAGTTCCGGAAAACCGCGGAGCCAGCGGGCCTTCGCTCGCAGGGTAATGTTGTTTGCACTCAGCCCGGTGAGATTTGCGGTGCGAATGCTGTTGGCGGAATCGTCGCCACGGGAGCCGGCGCGGATATGGAGACTCTTGTTGCCGGTGAAGCCCACGTTCTCAATGCTGGATTGATCGTGTGAACCCGCCAGCATCACCCAGCTGGTGAAGTCGGATTCAAATCCGGGATTCGGAACCAGGTTGTTGCCGTTGTTGATTCGGACTTCGACGTCGTCCACGAGGCATTCGCCCACACCCAGCATGTAAACAAGCAGGAGATTGGCCGTACCGAGGACCTGTCCGGAGTTGCCGGTGATTTCAATATTGGTCCAGGTGCTCTTGGCGGACTCATCGCTGTCAGCCCAGTTGGACGGCTGACGATTGTCGCTGTCCGCATCGATCAGCTCGAGACTGCTGCCGCCGCCGTCCGACCAGAGACCCCAACGCCCACCGTCGCCATAAGTCACTTCGTTCACCACCACGTAGGAGATGTTCGTGGTAATCACCAACGTATTGGTATTGGTGGAATAGCTATAGTCCGGGTAGCCCAACGTGATGCGTTCACCGCCATTGCCAAGGCTGCCGCTGTAGTTCCCAATGGTATTGGTGGAATTCAGATTCGGATAATTCGCGAGCATGTTGGTCGCGCTGTTGGCCACCACCAGAAAACCGCCGGCCGGAATGATCGTGCCCTGGGGGAACGTCAGCGAAACGCCATCGGCAATCCGCCATCCGCTCACGTTCACTGCGGCGCCACTGCGATTGTAGAGTTCAATAAACTCATCATCGGAGTCGCCAGAGATCGGGCTGTACATGATCTCGTTGATGACGACGTCCGCAATCTTGATCGAGCTGTTCGCCGCACCGGGCGTGAGTGAGGACAGGATGGAAATCGTCGGCGAACCGTCCGGGCTGCGACCGGAGGAAACTCCGTTGGCTTGCGGACCGAAATCAACGGAATCAATCACCCGCGTCTGCGCAGGGTTCACGAGATAGATGCGCTCACCGCTGGAGCTCAGCGCGAAACCGAGCTGGGTCTGATTGAACGAAACAAATCCGCGCGCGGGAATCGTGGTGCCGGCCGGGATGCGGAACTTGTTCGTCTCCGCGCTGTCGGACAGATAAGCGCCCGAGATGTCCACTGTCTGGTTGCTGTGATTGTAGAGCTCGATGTAGTCCTCCTGCGGGACATCCGTGTGCGCCAGGAATTCATTGATCACGACCGACGCGAGTGCATCGGTATTGTACGGCTCCGGCTTGCCGGGCGAACCATCAATCAAATCGCTGGCCGACCATGCCTTCGGATCGCCCTCGCCATACGAGGGACGCGACAACACCATCGAATGACCCGCGCCATCCGCCGCAACTGGCCATCCTGCTTCGTCACGATATTGAACCTGCAGCATGACGGCGTCGGCCGGGTTCCGCAGGCGAATCAAACCCGTATCCCCCGGCAGGCCGTTGGTGGAAGCGCCCACCCAGGGGCCGAGCACGCCAGTGATTCCGTAATGGCTTTCCACGAACGACGGATCGCGGGCAATGACCAGGAACTGGCCCGGCTTGATTACTGTCCCCTGTGGGAAAGCGTAGCCCACGGCGCCGGAGATCCGGTGGCCGGACAAATCTTCCTTAATCGCCATCGAGTTGAAGATTTCGATGTACTCGAGGCTGTTGTTGGTGAACCCGGGAACCGTGCGCGGGTTATACATGATCTCGGAAAACACCAAACCCGTGCGGCGGCTTGATGGCCCGAGGGGCTCGCGCTTCAACGGAATGTTCCCAACCGTCGGAGTGCCCGTCACGTCTTCGAAAGTTCGGAACTCCGCCGCCGCCAGCTGACTGGTCGACTTGCTGGTCACCGCCATGCCGACGAACATCTGGGCAGGCACAGCCGGCGTCACGAGCGTCACCGTTCCCAACTGGCTCCAACTGCTGCCGTCCACACCTGCGTAGGAAGTGAAAACATTCGTTGTCCCGGTGATCGTACGCTTGAGCCGCAGCCACGCACTCGGATAAGTCGCGGGAAACGAACCAATGTTGGTCGTCGCGCCCGCGGTCACCATGCGCGCCTGCATAAAGCTGCCGGCGATGTTCGGCGTGATGAAGGCCGCGGCGTAACGACTGCCGCCCGCCAAAGTTTCCCGCGCGATCAATCCCGCCTTGGACCAGGCATCGAGATTCGAAAGCGACTCGACCTTAACCTTGACGTCGAACGCCCCGGTGTAAGCCTGGTAATTGAAATGAAACTGGTCGTTCGTCCCGCCAATATCATTGCCAGCGCCGGACAGGTTGAATCCGCCCGCCACCGGGGCGGTCGAGCCTGCGACAGTCGGGCTTCCGATATCTACCGCGGTGAACTGCGCTTCGACACGCGAAACGCCCGCAGCCACCAGCAGGCCGGTGGCAATCACGACTTTTGAAACAAGTTTTTTCATTGAGTTACTCCGTGGGGGTTGCGCCTTGCGGCGAGGGATCCTTTCCTTCGTCCTGACACCATACTAACCGCCCTGACCACCAACCTGCCGGAAGTGCATTCCGGCAAATCTTGAGGCCAAGCAGAGGCACACCTCGCATCAACGTGCGGAACATAAGCGTACGACACAATACAACGGGCTGCATGGGTTGGTTCACCGACAATCTCCCAAAATTGTTACAGATTTGCAACGAAAGAAGTGTCCGTTGCGTCTCCTCGTCACCGTTTGCCACCCGTTTCATTGCAATCAAGCCCGGCAAAAAGGTTTCCGTTTACTTCAAGCAAACCCCCTTGGTTACGCTGCGCCCATGTCTGAGTTTGCCGAATATGTGAATCACGGGGCGTCCCTCGTCACCCCTCGTGTTGTCGACAACGTCCTGCGCCAGCTTCCCATCTGGAAGATTGAGTTCACGCAGATCAACGCCCCAAAATTTCCTCATCTTGTCGATCAATTGGAGTTTCTCGCCGACGCCGTGGAGGATTACGCAGAAGGCGCTTACAAAGACCTCCCGTTCTACGCCGTTGCCCAAGCCGTCTTTGCCCTGACCTACGCCCACAAGAAGGTCGACGTCATTCCAGACCTCATCCCGAATTTGGGCCGGGCCGATGACTCCAGCGTCGTTCGCGCCGTCCTCATTCAGAACGAGAAGTCCTTCGCGAAATACGCCGAATCCATCGGCATCAGCTGGTCCAAAATCACCAGCAAGCCCTGACGGTCGCCCCGTCTTAACGCCTTTCCCATGGCGACTCCGCACCGTCAAACGGCCTCCATCTTGCGTTGGCTTCCCTTGGTCGCGTTAGGCCTCTTCCTGGCTGGCTGTGCCACGCCGTCGCGAACATTCGAGCCGCTGGCGGAAGACCGGCCCTTCGCCAAAGAGATCAACGCCTTCACCGCGTCAGACGCCACCAATCCGCCGCCGAGCGGATCGGTCCTCTTCATTGGCAGCTCCAGTATTCGACTCTGGAAAACGCTGGCCCAGGACTTTTCAAAATTTCGCGTCCTCAACCGCGGCTTTGGCGGTTCGCAAGTCATCGACTCGGTCAACTACGCCGATCGCATCGTCTTTCCTTACAAACCTCGCCAGATCGTCATGTACGCCGGCGGCAATGACATCAACGCCAAGAAGTCTCCCCAACAAGTCTTCGCCGATTTCAAAACCTTCGTCGCCAAGGTCCACGCTGAACTCCCGCGCACGAAGATCTCCTACATCTCCATCGCTCCTAATCCCGCCCGGTGGTCCCAGATCGCTCAAGTCCGCGAGGCCAATCGACTGATCGAAGAATTCACCCGCACCGATTCCCGGCTCGCCTTCATCGATACCTTCTCCCACATGCTGGGCCCGGACGGACATCCTCTCCCGGACATCTTCGTCAGCGACCGGTTGCACATGAATCCCAAGGGTTACGTCATCTGGACCGAAGTCGTCGGCAAACACCTGCGGCAGTGATTGCTCAATCGCCCGCAGTGGCGCAATCCGGAAAATACTCCCTTTGCAAACCAGTCGGAATTTCCTACTGTCCCGCCCTCGCTGGTTCGGACGCTGACTTCGGCAACATCCCCCGGCGGAAACTGTTCAGGTAACTCAATGGCACTCATTGTTCAGAAATATGGTGGCACGTCGGTGGGCAACCCCGACCGCATCAAGAACGTCGCGTCGCGCGTCGCCAAATACCGTGAACGCGGCGATCAAGTCGTCGTCGTCGTCTCCGCCATGAGCGGCGTCACCGACGGCCTCATCAAGCTCGCCAAGGAAATCATGCCCCTGCCCAGCGAGCGCGAGATGGACATGCTCCTCGCCACCGGCGAACAAACCACCATCGCCCTGACCGCGATGGCGCTTCACGCGCTGAACATTCCCGCCGCGTCGCTCACCGGGGCCCAGGCCGGCATCGTCACCGACGGCGTCCACACCAAGGCCAAGATCCAGAACATCACCCCGAGCCAAGTTCACAAGCTTCTCAACGCGGGCAACGTCGTCATCGTCGCCGGTTTCCAGGGCATGACCCCCGACGGTGCGATCACCACGCTCGGCCGCGGCGGTTCCGACCTCACCGCCATCGCGCTCGCCGCCGCGCTCAAGGCCGACCTCTGCCAGATCTACACGGACGTCGACGGCGTCTACACCGCCGACCCGCGCATCGTCCCCATCAGCCCACAAGCTGTCCGAGATTTCCTACGACGAGATGCTCGAACTCGCCAGCCTCGGCGCCAAGGTCATGCAGTCCCGCTCCGTCGAGTTCGCGAAGAAATTCGGCGTCGTCTTCGAAGTCCGTTCCAGCCTCAATGACAACCCCGGAACGATCGTGAAAGAAGAAACCGCCAACATGGAGGACGTCGTCATCCGCGGCGTCGCGCTCGACAAGAACCAGGCGAAGTTCACCCTCGCCCATGTCCCGGACAAACCCGGCGTCGCCGCGCGCATCTTCAAGGCCATCGGCGATGCCGCCATCAACGTCGACATGATTGTCCAGACCGCCAGCCACGGTGCCAGCGGCGCCACGGACATCAGCTTCACCGTCGACAAACCGGACCTCCTCAAGGCCCGCAAGGTCCTCGACGCCCTCAGGCCGGACCTCGGCTTCCGTGACATCCTCACCGAGGAAAAAATCGGCAAGCTCTCCATCGTCGGCGTCGGCATGCGCAGCCACACCGGCGTCGCCGCCAAGATGTTCGAGACGCTCGCACGCCGGCATCAACATCGACATGATCTCCACCAGCGAGATCAAGATCAGCGTCGTCATCACCCTCGACAAGGGCGAAGCCGCCGTGAAAGCCGTTCACGCGGCGTTCCTCGGGTAGGAAATCTTTCAGCTATTTCGCGCAACGAGCGGAGACATCTCCGCTCGTTTTGCTTTCGGCACATCGAATCTACTGCGCGCCCCACTTGGTATTGCGGAGGAACGCCAGCAAGTCCGCCAGCTCTTCACGGCTCAATTGCTCATCTAGGCCCTGCGGCATCACACTGACCGCACCAGGGCGCATCTCCACGATGTCCGCGCGTGCAATCCGCATTTCCGAAGTCGGACCTGTCGCGAGCAGCACTTCACTGCCATCCTCCCGACGCAGAACGCCGCTGTGTTCCTCGCCGTCCTTCATCGCCACGATCATCGGCTCGTAGCTGCGCACGAAACTCGCGCTCGGATACACGATCGCTTCAAGCAGATCACGCTCGCTGCGAATCTCGCTGATGCGCGTGAGATCCGGCCCCACCTTCCCACCTTGGTAGCCGATCGCGTGACACGCCGAGCACGCGGCCTTCGCACTGTTGAAGATCGCCTGACCGCGGCGGATGTCACCCTTGCCGTGCACCTCCGTCAGCAGCGATTCGAGATGCGCCTTCTGCTTGCCGGCGTCCGCGTTAAGCCTGTTGAGCAACTCCGCAGCGCGCTCTTGCACCGCAACAGGAAAACCAGCGATGGCCGTCTTTACCAAATCAGCGCGCATGCCCGCCGACTTCGCCTGCTTCAACGCCTCGACCAACCGGAGGCCGAGCTGTTCGTCCGAGGCCTTTTCGAAGGCCGCCAGCAATCGCGTCATCTCCAGCGGACTGACACTCTTCATCGCATCCGCGAGCGCGAGCCGTTGTTCCGCCGTCAATTTCGCCTTCACCAGCACGGAAGCCGCCGCACTGCGGGTATTCACCGGCAGCGCCGGATCAAGATTCTTAAGCGCGAATTCAAACAACACGCCATCCGCGAGCGACACACCACCCGGCACCGCGGACAATGCTTCGAGCCGAACCTCCGTGGGCGCCTTCACATCCCTTGCCACGTGAATCAACGCAGTGGCCAGCCCCGTGTTTCCGTCCTTCGGCAGCGCGAGCGACCGCACGGTGGTGACCGCCTGACGCTTCAATGCCTCGTCGCCCGATTTCAACACTCCCACCACCCCAGCCAGCCACGCGGCCGGTGTCTCCTTCAATCCCGCCTGCCCCATCGCGCGCATCACGTCGAGACGCGAACTGCTGGCAGCTGCGGAGTTGGTCAGCGTAGCGGCGAGAATTTGCTGCACGGCGGAAGACTTGGCGAAGGCCGCGAGCTGACGTTGAAGGTCACTTCGTTCGGAATCGCTCAAATCTTTCTTGAGCAGACGCTCGCCAAAGAACCCGGCCAGAGTCTCGGCCCATTCAGGATGACGACCAGCGATCCACGACGCCGCGCGGCGCAGCTCGGCATCGCTGGAGACGAGATGCGGGACGACTTCGCCGGCTTTCAATTGCGAGCCATCGATCTGGCTGAGAGCAATCAACGCTGCACGCTGACCGCGGGTGCCGACCTTTACCATCTCCGCGCGGATATGATCTGGTGCAGCGATGTCAATGAGCGCGGCGACCGCAGCCTGGGCGAGAGCGACGTCGTCCGTCTCCGCCGCCGCCAGCAGGAGGCCAACGCTGCCGCGATCACGAAGCTTGCCGAGTCCTTCCGCCGTCAAACGCGCCAGTGACGGTGACGCCGGGTTGTTGCCTCCTGTATTCTTCGAGAGGATTTCGCGAAACCATCCGACGTTCGAGGATTGGTTCTTCCAGATGGCGCGCCGCAGTATGACGTTGAAGGCGAAGTCCGACATGCCCGGCGCAGCGGCGAGGCGCTGACGGCGAGTGGCGAGCTCGGTTCCAGCGGGCTTCGGCGCGTTCGTTTTGCGGACGCGATAAATCCCGCCGAGCACATCCCCCTTCGCAATCTGCGAGCTGGGGCAACAGAGCTTGTACCAGCCGCCGGTATCGACGATGAGCAGCGAGCCATCAGCATCCTCCAACACGTCAGTGGGATGAAAGTCCATGTTGTCGCTCACCACGAAATCACTGTCCGTGCTCGCGTAGCTGGCGCCGCTGATGCGCAGTTGGTGGCGCGTGACTTTGCGGAGGTTGAATAGTGTGGCGAACAGATTATCGCGATACTCAGCACCCAGTTCGGTTCCTCGATAGCGACAAAGGCCGCTGGGTGCGCCGGCGCCGAACTGCACGAACGGGTGCGCGAGTTCCGGGCTGGTGCGCTTCACGCGACCGTCGTCCAGCGCGCTGTTCTCTTTTCCAAACACAGCGCCGTAGCTCGCGTGCCCAATGCCGTCGCGCCGACCCGGCTGGCTGAAATCAATGAACGTGCTGGTGAACACCACTTCGCCCTCGGCGGTGAAGGCGACACCGACGGGATTGTCCATGCCGCCCGTCATCACCACGTCGAGGTCGGAGCCGTCGGGCTTCGCGCGATAGATGTGAGCCGCGCGATCCTTCAGCACGCGACCATTCCCCAGCGTGTGCGTTTGTTCGTCGAACGCACCCTTGGTCCAGTAGATGTAGCCGTCCGGTCCGAGATACGGTCCGTGGATGTCATTCGCGCAACCGGTCAACGTGCCGCCCTTGAACCATTCCTCGCGCTTGTCCGCCAAACCATCGCCGTCGGTGTCGGTGAATTTCCAGATGCTCGGCGGCCCAGCGGCATACACGGAACCGTCGTGCCAGAGGCAGCCTTGCGGGAACATGACCTTGTCCGCGAAGACCACGGACTTGTCGAACACACCGTCGCCATCCGTGTCTTCGAGGCGCAGGATGCGCGCCTTGGGATTCTTGAGCTGCTCGGACGGCTTTTCGTTCGAGCCGGACGAATCGGTAACGTAAAGGCGACCCTTGTCATCAAAGCTCGCGCTCACCGGACGCGGCGCTAGATCCGTCGTCGCCACACGCTCGATCGTAAAGCCGTCGGGCACGGTGAAGTGGTGCGCGCCAACTTGGATCTGCGCGGCACGGGCCGGGACTGGGAGCGTGGCTGCGAGGGCGACGACAAGAAGTGGAACCGAAAGTTTCATGGCGAGAGCAAAGATTAGAAATTCACGGACTAAGGCGTCAGGAGCATTGAAACCAGTCCGGCGCCCGCTGTGAAAGGAAATACTGAACGTGGCACCCGCACGTCCGCCGCCGATGAAGGACGGAATGACAACCAACACTGAACGCGAAAGTGATTTGAAATTCCACGCTGCACCGACTCTATTCCCCGCATGTTAAAGAATCCCGTTTCATTGCTGCGCGTCGTTTCGCTCGCGGAAGGCATTTCATACCTGGTGCTGCTGGGCATCGCGATGCCGCTGAAGTATGGGGCGAACATGCCGGAGGCCGTCCGCATCGTCGGCGCGATTCACGGTGCGTTGTTCGTCATCTTCTGCGTCGCGCTGCTGCGCGCCACACTGGCGGCGCGCTGGCCGATGAGCCGGGCCGGGTTGGTTTTTCTGGCGTCGCTCATCCCATTCGCCCCACTCTGGCTGGATCGGCGCATGAAAATCTGGCAGCAAGATTTCTCGCAGTCGTGTGAGTAACCGGCGCCCGAGGCACCCTGATTTGCGAGTTACGATTTCTCCACCTCAGCGCGCAACCCCCGCACCTCACCCAGCAAGCCCTGCGCGGCAGTGAGTAGTCCATTCTCCCGCGGCTCAGATTCTGTCTCCGCGTGATGAACTTCGTCAGGATCGCCGAGCCCCGCATGGCGGAAACGCCGAAGGCGATCTCAGGATGAGCTCTCGAACTTCAGGGGCATTGTCGATCCCGTGAAAGAATCCGCGGTGCATCGAGTCTCCCTGTGCGGAATGGCCGTGAGATCCGCCGCCGCCCGCACCTCCGCCGGCCGTCGTCACTTCCAGATCGTAAATACCCAGCCAGCGCTGCAGTGGCCCCTGCCCCACGGCAATCTGCTGGATGTTGGCAAAGGTGAGAGTCGTCTCGCTAACCTTCACCACGCCACTGCGAATCCTCAGGCTGCGATCGGTGACGATGTACCAGCGCATCTCGTAATCGAGCCGCACCAGGAGGTAGGAAATGGGCAGTTGAACCAGAAACCCGACGACGCCGAGCAATTCGATGATTCCGAAGATCAGATTGATCTCATCCGGCGCGCGTCGCCCTCCGGTTTTGCTCCAGAAGACGACGAAGACGATGATGCCAATCACGCCGGAGATTTGACGCAACGACCAAAGGAGGAGCTTGAGTTTGAAAAAGTTCGGCGCAGCGCGAAAGACCTTCACTGAACCGGGCGAACCAGATGGCGCTTCAGGCTCGGGCGGGACTTTCAACCAAACGAGCAGTTGCGACTTGAGCGAATCAATCTTCATGCGCGCGGCCCTCCGGACTTCTGGCGTTCGATCGTTTCCCGCAAGGCACGGACTTCGTCGCCGACGGCTTTGAGCGTTGCGACCACTTCCGTCAGCGCGGCGGAATCGAGCGTGGTGGCAGCGAGATTATCGCCGGCCGCATGGTTCACCGCGCCCTTCTCCTTCACGCCGCGCATCTTGGCGTAGAGGTAGTCACGCACGGCTTCGAACTCGAGCAGTCCTTCGATGGTCATCTCGGCATTCGAACTTCCGCTGGCGGTTTGAATCAAAACGCGCCCGAGGCCGAGCCAGCGCTCGACGAGATTTGATTGCAGGTGAATATCCTGGATGCGGGAGTAGTTCAGGATCACTTCGCGCCGAAAGAGGATTCCCCAGCGCATGGAGACGCCTTCGTTGTCGAAGCGATACCGCATGGTGCGATAACGAAAGTAATGAGGCAGGATGAGAATCGGAAACAGCGGCAGGATCGCGAGGCAACAGAGGGCGTAGTAAGTGAGCAGGCGGGCGTGCGGACGCTCGATGGATTGGATCGCGGATGCGTCAACCGGCGAATCGAGTATCGGTGGCTTTTCCATGCGCGTCATCTTCCCGACGACGCCTCGAATTCAATCCGGCTGCGGGCGGATAAGCGACACAAAAGAGACCCGCCAGAACGCGTCGATGTCTCAGCGCTGCGGGAAGATCTGGTAGAGCAGGAAGTAAATCAACACGCCAGTGACGGAGACATACATCCAGACCGGCCAGGTCCAACGCGCGATCTTCTTGTGCAGTTCGAAGCGCGCCTTGAACGCGCGGCTGACGGTCATGATTACCATCGGAACAATGGCGATCGCGCAGACGAGGTGCGTGAACAGGATGGCAAGATAGATCGGCCGGAACCACTCGGGCTTCTCAAAACTCGTGTGCGCCTCGCCATAAACCTTCTTCATCGAGTAGTGGTAGTAGAGGTAGGAGCACAGAAACAGCGTCGACGCGATGAGCGCGCCGATCATGCTATTCCGATGCGCCGACTGGTTGCCTCGCTTGATGAAGATGTAGCCCAGAAGAAGAAAAACGGACGCGAGCCCGTTGAGGCAGGCGTTGAGTTTCGGGAAGTCAGAGAGTTCCATCGGATTACTTTTCGTCAATGAGTTGCTGAATCAGGTCGAGCGCCTTCACCTTTAGTGCCGGTTCGTCGCTCTCCAAAACCGCCCGCGCCTGGCCACGCTTGTCCACCACGACAAAGATGGTGGAGTGGATGAACAGATCGTTTGGATCCACCTGCTTGGACTCCTCCTTGTCGACAACGGTCAGCTTCAAACCTTGCACCGCGAGATCGGCGATTTGTCGCGGCGTGCCCGTCAGGAAATGCCAGCGGCCCGGCTGGGCTCCAAAGCGCCGGGAGTAGGCTTGCATCACTTTCGGCGTATCAAACAGCGGGTCGGTGGTGAGAGTGACAAAGGCTACCGGCGCCTGCGGAGGAATCGCGGATTGCAGCTCCGCCATGCGGCGGGTCATTTCCGGGCACGGTCCGGCGCAGCGCGTGAAGATGATGTCCGCCAGCCAGACTTTCCCGAGGAGGTTGGACCGCGTGATGACCGCGCCGGCTTGATTGGTGAGCGCGAAATCGGACACCGGGAACAAGACGGGCGGCGGACCTCCAGCGCCACCGGCGACTTGCTTCAACTCCACGCCATCCACGTCCGTCACCGTGGACTTGCGCTCCTTCAGGACGAACGCGACGACGATGGCGACCATTGTCACACCCATCGCGCCCCAGACAATGACCTGGAGAGATTTTGAACTGTTACCCATGCGGGACGATAATCAGGCAGGTTAGCCGCCTTCGAGAGAAAAACAAACGGGTTGAAGGTGGCACTCACCACCATCAACCCGCTTTGAAAACCAGACAGGCAACCGTTATTCGAAAGTGACCGGAGCCGCACCCACCTTCGTCTTGAGCCAAGCGTCAAATTCGTCCTGGGCAGGACCTTGATGATGCCCTTCATGTTCGAGTGACCAACTCCGCACAGCTGCGCGCAGTTGATCTGGTAGGTATTGGTCTTGGTCGCCTTGAAATGGATCGGGAGACGAAGACCGGGAATCGCGTCTTGAGTCAGACGGAAGGCCGGAACTTTGAACGAGTGAATCACGTCCAACGAGGTGATGGAGACGATGATGTCCTTGTTCACCGGGATGGCGATCTCGGCATTCGCGGGCAGGCTCACGTCGTCCTTACCCTCGGGATCCTGATCCTTCATCTTGTCATTCAGCTGATAGAGGCCGAACGGATTCTCAGGGGATACCAGTGAGACATCCTGCTTGCCATACTTGCCGTCGACGCCGGGATAACGGGCGCTCCAGGCAAACTGCTGTCCGGTGACGCGCATCAGCTGGGAATCCTTCTCAGCCGGGAACTTGTCGGCTACCCGCGCCCACAACGGAACGGCGAATCCGACCAGGAGAACAACCTCAACGGCAGCGACCGCCAGCTCCAGATAACTGGAAACGTGACTGGTGACGCCGACGTAGCTGGCCTTCGGATTTCGATTCCGGCGAAAGCGCCAGACAGCGTAAACGAAGTAGGCGCCCCATCCGATGAAGAGGGCAATCATCAAGTAGTGAACGTAGATAATGAATTTATCCACCTCGGCACCGTGTTCCGATGCGAGCACTGGGAGTCCAAGCAGTTTTTCCATGAATTTGTCTATTTCAAAGTTTGTCCCGCCGGCAGACCGAGGTCACCGGCAGCATTGGTGGCGGTGACTGACGCATACCGCGCCGCCCGACGCACCAGATAAAAACCAACACCCGCCATTCCAAGCAACACACTCGTGATGCAGATCAGCAAGGTCAGAATGCCCATGTTCATGCCCTTGGCCATCGCCTCGTCCGACTGACCGAAACAGGTGGCACACGCTTGCACGGTTTCCGGAGAAAAGGTGACCGTCATCACGGCCGCGATGAATGCGAATCGAATCGTTTTCACAGGTAGCTGATGTCTCTGAGTTTCTTGAGAAAGTAGCGTCCGTAAGTGATTAGGCCGATCCCGATCGCCACCGACGACACGCCGTAAATCAGGTCCGCGGTCCTGCCGTAATCTGAATAGCCCACCAGTGACCACGCACCAAAGCCAAAGGCGAGCAGCACCGAGGCGGTGATGAAAACAATATGGAAGGCTTTCAGTGACATAATCAGTTCAGTAGGCCCCAATCGGAGCCGGATGAGGAACGTACTTCGAAGGAATGTACTCTCCGCCGCGAGGCAATTGCCCACGGGACCAGACGAACAGATACATCATCGCAGCAAAGAAGAAGATCGTCACCGCCAGCATCATGTAGATGGCCTTCTTTTCGGACATCAAATGCATGAAGAAGCCGGCGACCAAAAACGCCTTGATGCTCGCAACAAACAGCGCAATTCCAACGGTCAACGCAACACTGTCGAAGTGGAGGTAGTTCAACCACACCGTGATCACGGTTCCCACCAACAAGGCGAAGAAGATGATCCAGTAAGTGCGGATGTGTTTCTTGATTTCGGCGGACGAATGGGCGGCGCTCATAAATTATTCTATAGAGTGAATCGGTTGTCGCTGAGCACTAGAGAAGGTAAATAACCGGGAACAGGAAGATCCAGACCAGGTCAACGAAGTGCCAGAACAGACCGGAAATCTCGACGCGGTTGGTATATTGCACCGGGTTGGTCTTCCACAGCTTGGCACCCGGACCCCAGATGTAGGCGATGACCAAGGCGCCACCCAGCACGTGCAAACCGTGCAGAGCGGTGAGTGTGAAATAGATTGCGAAGAATGTGCTGTGGGCCGGAACAAACGCTGAGAGGCGTTTCACCTGGGATGACTTAATCTCAATCTCTTCGTGCTTGTGACCGGCTGCGACCTTCTTCGCGTGGGCCATTTCCTTCATCGACATCGTGTAGTGATACGGATCGGGCGCAAACTTAAAGGACTCAACCTTCTTCGCCGCCAAGGTCTCCGTCTTCCAGAAATACGGATGCGCACCGTTGTAATCGATGTGTCCCAGCAAGCGATCGGTCTTCACCTCTTTGTCGCCATGCTTCACGGTCACGGGCTCCTTGAGCCAGACTTCGTAGTGGCCGAACTTGTCCTTGTACTCGAACGATTTGATTCCAAGGAATCCGAGAGCACACAGAATCGTCACCGCCTGATATTTTCGGTAGGCACCAAAGTTACCCATTTGAAGGGCCGCCCAGCCAAGCACCACCGTGACGCTCGACGTAATGAGCACGGCGGTGTTGAACGTACCGATCGGGATGTTCAGCAAGCCATGCGGCCAAGTGCCCGGATCAGCGCCGACTCGTAGGAGAATATAGGCGGAGAACAACGCTCCGAAGAGCATGACTTCCGAGGCCAGAAACAACCAGACACCAACCTTAGCGTTATAGAGCCCTGTATCCGGCCGGGCTTCGTGATTATACGGAATTTCCATGTGTAGAGAGATTAGTGCTTGGGAGCTTTGTCAGGCAGAGACTGCATCGTGAAGTCCGACGGATGTCCGGGAACGCTGTACTCGTATGGCCCGCGATAAATGGCAATCGGCTTGTCGAAGTTGCCGTGCGGCGGCGGAGTCGGAGTATCCCATTCCAAGGTCGTCGCGTCCCAAGGATTGTCGTTGGTGACCTTCTTGCCCTTCCGAATGCTCCAGAAGAAATTGATGATGAACGGAATCTGGGCGAGGCCAAGGAACCACGCGCCGCGAAACCCAGCGATTCAGGTCGATAATCTCGGGCGCAAGTCCCACTTGATCCGCAGCCGCCGCGTAGGTCGCGCCGCCGTTATACATACGGCGAATCATGCCGTGCATACCTTGCAGGAACATGGGCTGGAAGACGGCGTTCATGAAGAGAAGCGAGAGCCAGAAGTGAACCTTGCCCCAGAATTCGTTCATGAAGCGACCGGTGATCTTCGGATACCAGTGATAAATGCCCGCGAACAGGCCGAAGATGGTTCCCGGCGCCACAACGTAATGGAAATGCGCAATGACGTAGTAGGTGTCGTGAAGGTGGAGATCCGAGAAATTGAAGCCCAGCGGAAGCCCAGTAAGACCGCCGATGCCGAACATCGGCAGGAAGGCGAGCGCGAACAGCATCTGCGTGTTGAAGCGGATGGAACCGCCCCACAACGAAATGAACAGGCACGTCAGAATGATGACCGACGGAATCGAGATGATCATCGTCGTCGTCTGGAAGAACGTGCTGATCTTCGTGCCCATGCCCGTCAGATACATGTGGTGCGCCCACACGATGAAGGAGATGAAACCGACCGCGAACACGGAGTAGACGAGGGATTTGTAGCCCCAGAGCGGCTTGCGGGTGTTGTTGGCGATGACTTCGGAGATGATACCCATCGCCGGGAGAATGAGAACGTAAACTTCCGGGTGGGCCAGAAACCAGAACAGATGCTGCCACAACAGGGGGCTGCCCCCGCCGCTAACCGCCACCGGCTCGCCGCCACCCCATCAGTCCGGTCGGCAGGAAGAAACTGTGCCAAACAGGTTGTCCACCAGCTGCATCACGCCCGCGGCCTCCAGCGGAGGAAAGGCGAGCAGAAGGATGAACGCCGTGATGAACTGGGCCCAGCAGAAGAACGGCATGCGCATCCAAGTCATACCGGGAGCGCGAAGCTGGATGATCGTGGCAATGAAGTTCACGGCGCCGAGGAGCGACGAGGTAATCAACAGCACCATGCCGATCAACCAGAAGGTCTGACCGTTGAACATGATGCCTCGCTCCGCCAGCGTGGCCAGCGGCGAATAGGAGGTCCAACCAGATTTCGCAGCACCACCAGGAATGAAGAAGCTGGCAAACATCACCACACCACCAAGGAAGAAGCACTGGAAGCTCGCCATGTTGATGCGAGGGAACGCCATGTCCGGCGCGCCGATTTGGAGCGGGACGACGTAGTTGCCGAACGCAGCAAACGCCAGCGGAACGATCGCAAGGAAGACCATGATCGTTCCGTGCATCGCACCGAAAGCATTGTAGAGGTCCGGACCCATCCCCCCCTTGGGCAGCGCGTCCGGCCCGAAGACTTTCTGCAGCATCGCGCCGATCACCGGAATCGGCTGGTCCGGGTACGCAATCGACCAGCGCATCATCATCATCAGGCAGAAACCAAGGAGCATGAAGATGAGCGACATCACGCCATACTGGATGCCAATGACCTTGTGATCGGTGGAGAAGATGTATTTCTGCCAGAAGTTCAACTCGTGATGATGCGAATCCGAGTGGACATCGTGCTGGTGGCCAGCGTGTGTTGTTGCGCCCATGTCTCTAGCTTTGGTTAGTCAATTGGTCAAAATGCCGCAGGTGAACGATTCAAGAGTCACTGCCTAAAAATTTTGCGAAACGTATCTGTCGTATGATCAAGGTGTCAACGGAAGAATCCGGAACCCCGATCAATTTCCAAGAGTTAATACTTCAGTTTATCAAAAACCATCAACCCCAACATCAAGGGAAGGTAAATGATCGAGAGGAAGAACAGCTGCCGCGCGCGAGGCCGGGTCAATTCTCGCGAGAACTGCACCGCATAAAACACAAACGCAACGCCGAGCAGCAACGCGCCGACGAGATAAATCGTACCGGTAATTCTGAACAAAAACGGCAGCAGGCTGACGGTCAAAAGGCCGAGCGTATGACTGACCGCCTGACGTCCGGTGCGCGAGCCATCCGAATCCACCGATGGCAACATCACGAATCCGGCTTTCTCATATTCGTCGCGATACAGCCAGGCAATCGCGAGGAAATGAGGAATCTGCCAGAAGAACAAAATAGCAAACAGTGACCAACCTTCCCCAGTGAGTTCACCGCGAGATGCCACCCAACCCATCAACGGCGGAAGTGCTCCCGGGATGGCACCCACTGCCGTGTTTAACCAAGTAATCCGTTTCAGCGGCGTGTAGATGAATACGTAACTCCCAGCGTCGCTGCTCCGAGCAAGCTGGTCAGGAGATTCACCGCGAAAGCGAGATAAACCAAACCAGCAATAGAGGCTAGGCCCCCAAGGATCAAAACCGTGTCTGGCTGCATGCGACCGGACGGCAACGGACGATCGGCAGTTCGTTGCATGAGGGCGTCATGTTCACGTTCCCAAAGCTGGTTCAAGGCTGCGGCACCACAGGCCAGCAAGGCCGTACCTGCCAGCGCATGGAACATCAGCCAATAATCCAGCGGTCCACGGCTGCCTAGGTAGAAACCAACCAAGGTGGTCAGCAGAACAAGAAAGGTCAGTCGCGCCTTGACCAGATCACAGACGACCGCAAAGAGCGTTTTGTCCGAAGTCGCGGTTTCGGCGATGGATGGTGAAGAGACTTTCATGCCGGAACGCGATCTGCAGATCGAGTGGAAGCGGCCGGGGCCGCCATGGAAACTTTCCCAGCGACCGCGACACGCACACAACGGAGCGCCAGAATCGAGATGACCACGCCGGTGACCAAGCTTAATCGCCCCCAGTGCGACATGCGCGGTCGCGATATCCGCCGCCTTGTTGGTCCAGATCGTCAAGGCACCGAGAGTCGCCTGCATGACGATCAATACCAGCCAGAAAGCAGCCCCTTTGCTTAGAACCGTTCCCGGAAAGCGACGACGGGCAAGTCCCGCCACCCACGCCACGGCGAGCAGTATTGCCAGCGCCATGATGCGATGCGTCATTTGAAGGCCGATTTGGAAAGCAGTAATTGGATTGGCTGCGGTCGTTTCACCACGGGATTGGTTGTAACGAGCAACCGAATCAGCATCCATCGCCGGCCAGAGTTCGCCATAGGCAGCCGGGAAATCCGGGATGGCCAGGCCGGCATGCTGATGACGCATGGCGGCGCCGATGACGAGTTGAAGAAGAATCATGCCGGTAACGAGGGCGAATACATATCGAATCGCTCCACTCCCGTAAACAGTCATCTTCTGCACCGAGACCTTCAGCCACCAGCGTGACGTGAACAGTGAGATCGCACAGAGAAGAGCGAAGAAAATTTGCGCCAACGTCGCGTGAAACACACCGAGAACATCCTTCATCTGCGTGACCCGCAACCCACCCAGCACGCCCTGCAGAATCACCGCGACCAACGCAATGTAGCCCAGACGGCGCAGCCAGCGGCGCTCTTCGCGAAGTCCGAGCCACACCGTGAGGATCACCGTGAGAAAGCCCACTCCGGATGCTACGAGCCGGTGACTATGCTCATAGAATATCCCTCCCACCCAGCGTGACACCGGGAAGAAGAACATGTTGTAGCCATACGTTGTCGGCCAGTCCGGCACGGCCATGCCCACGCCATGACTTGTTACCAACCCGCCCACCCAAATCAAAAACAACGTGGAAGCCGCGGTCAGCAGAGCGAACCGGTGCAACCAAGGATTGTCTTGTGAGCGTGTCATTTAACGAAACTAACTTTTGCCATCAAATGGCAATGCCGCCGCAACCATAGCGAGTCGCAGCGGCATTGCCGCATTTAGATTCAGCTCTCGAGCATCACGGAATCTCGACCGTGAAGTCCTGCTTGGCAGCACCCTTCACTTCAACACTCTGGGTCAAGCCCGGATTCGCACCGTGCGTCTTCAGGTGATACGCCACGACGGTGTACTTGCCATCCGGGACGCCGGTAATCTTGAAGTTGCCGTCCTTGTCCGTCACCGCGAAGTACGGATGCTCCACGACACCCACGTAGGCGAACATCCACGGATGCACGTCGCACTTGAAGCGCATCAGGATCTCCTGGTTCGGGAAGGAGAACTCATTGACCTGGCCTTTGAGAGCCTGGCCGATGTTCTTTTCCGGGTTACCAGCCACCTTGGGAGTGTTATGCACGTTGTGCAGGGTCGCGTCAGAGTTCTTCACTTTGAACTTCTGCCCAGTCGTAACACCCATCACATACGGCTCATACATACAGCCGACTTGGTCCAGCAGCGGGCCTTCACCCGTCGCAGGAGCGGCTTTGGCGTCCTTCAGGTAGACGAACACGTTGGCCAGTCCACCGTCCTTGGAGGTCACGTAGTGCCGGGTCGAGACCTTGTTCGGATTCAGCGGTCCGCAAGTCGGACCGAGGTCAATCGGAATCTCCGCCTTGGGCGTGCCCTTGAGCGAAACCTTGCCGGTGATTTCACCAGCGTTACCGATCTGGAACGCAGCTGCGAACAACGCAACCGTCGGGAGATAATATTTCATAGGCTAGTCAACTGTTCTTTTTTTTAGTGCGCGCGCAGGCTAGCCGCATCCACGGCAGCCGGCAAGGGAGATGTGAAACATTTCACAATCTCTTCAGCGTTGGACGATGCCAGCTAATGACTATTCAGCGAGCGCTCCCCGGAACCTCCCGCAAACTCCTCTCACCGGGCGATTTTCCGCTTGAATACCGACACGCGGGCCTTCAAATTCCTCGTGCCCATCCTCCGAACATTTTCGCTTTGCGCTCGCCTCGGCACTTGACTGGATGGGCCGCTTCGACCACCCACGCGGGAGAAAGTCTGAATCCACCTGCTCGCTCTGAAACTCCCGTCTCATTCCGTAATGAGGTCATGGCCGTTCTCTCGAAAGCCGGCTGCAATGCCGGTCCCTGCCACGGCAACCAAAACGGCAAGGCGAGCTTCAAACTCTCGCTCCGCAGTGAAGATCCCGAATATGACCTCAATGCTCTGACCCGCGACATGTTCGCCCGGCGTGTCAATCCGAAGGACCCGGAACAAAGCCTCCTGCTGCTCAAGGCCACCACGCAACTCGCGCACGAAGGCGGCCTCCGATTTCGCAAAGACTCGCCGGAATACGAAATCCTCCGTCGCTGGATTGGAGATGGGGCAACCGACGACGTCGCCACCGCGCCCAAGCTGACGCGTCTCGAAGTTTCCCCTACGGAACGAATCATCATCGAACCCGCCAATGAAGTTCAATTGAGCGCCCGCGCTCATTTCTCTGACGGCTCAAAGCGCGACGTCACCTCGCTGGCCGTCTACGAACCCGCCAGCACGTCGGTGAAAGTCAGCCACGACGGGCTGGTTTCGCGCGACGCACCCGTTGAAACCACCATTCTCGTTCGCTTCCTCGACCAGCAAGTTCCCGTGCGACTCGCCTTCATTCCTGCGCGACCCGACTTCGCGTGGCGCAAGACTCCCGCCCACAATTTCGTCGACGACCACGTCTTCCAGAAGCTCCAGACGCTTCGCATGAACGCCTCGGAACTCTGCACCGACAGTGAGTTCATCCGGCGCGCATCGCTCGACCTCATCGGTTTGCTTCCCACCTCCGACGAAGCCCGTGCGTTCGTGAGCGACAAGCGCAAAGACAAACGCGCGAAGCTTGTCGACGCATTGCTGGAACGTCCGGAGTTCGCCGAGTTTTGGGCGCTGAAATTCTCCGACGTCCTGCGCAACGAAGAGAAGGTGCTCGATCGAAAAGGCGTGCAGGCTTACTACCACTGGATTCGCCGCAGCCTCGCGGAAAACAAACCTCACGACCAATTCGTCCGCGAACTCGTCTCTGCCCGCGGCAGCACGTACGTCAATCCCGCCGCGAACTTCCATCGCGCCAATCGCGACGCCGTCACCCGCGCCGAAGCCACCGCTCAGCTTTTTCTCGGCACCCGGCTCCAGTGCGCCAAATGCCACAACCATCCCTTCGATCGCTGGACCCAGAACGATTACTACGACTGGGCGAATGTCTTCGCGCGCATCGACTACAAGGTTCTCGAAAACAATCGCAACGACGGCCTCGACAAGCACGAGTTCATCGGCGAGCAAATCGTTTACCTCGCGCGCTCCGGCGACATCAACAACCCGCGCACTGGCAAGCCCGCCCAGTCCCGCTTCCTCGGCGACCATTCGAAATCAGAAGCGCGAAATACAGACTCCGATCCGCTCGACGCCCTCGCGACCTGGCTCACCTCGCATCCGAACTTCTCCCGCTCACAAGTGAACTGGGTGTGGTTCCAACTCATGGGCCGCGGCATCGTCGACCCCATCGACGACTTCCGTCCCACCAATCCGCCTAGCCACCCTGCCCTGCTCGACCAACTCGCCACCGACTTCGTCAAGCACCGCTTCGATTTGCGTCACCTCATCCGCCGCATCGCGACCTCGCGCACATATCAACTGTCTTCCAATCCCACCGCTGACAACGCTGACGACGCGCTCAACTTCTCCCACGTGTTACCGCGACGCCTCTCCGCCGAGCAACTCCTCGACACTCAGCACCAGGCGCTCGGGGTCTCGGCCAAGTTCAGTGGCTACCCAACCGGTCTTCGCGCCGCGCAACTTCCCGGCGGTTCACCCGTGCGACGCAACGAAGTGAAGATGGGCGGCTCCGAGAAGTTCCTCGCCATGTTCGGCAAACCCTCGCGCCTGCTTGCCTGCGAATGCGAACGCTCCAGCGAAACCACGCTCGGCCAGACGTTCCAGCTCATCAGCAGTCCGCAGATCAACTCCATCCTCACTCAGAAGGACAATCGCCTCGGCCAACTCCTCGCGCGCAAACTGTCCACTGCCGAACTCGTCAACGAACTCTATTGGTCCCTGCTCACGCGACCGCCGACCGAGTCCGAGTCTCGCGAAGCCACGAAACTTCTCGCCGCCTCGACCGATCCACGTGCCACACTCGAAGACATCGCCTGGGCTCTCCTGAACGCGAAGGAATTCGTCCTGCGAAAATAGAACCGTCATGTCACGACACATAACCAGCTTCGCCTGTCCCGGCTTCCACGCGACGCCCCTCTCGCGCCGCCAGATGATCAAGGTCGGCAGCCTGGGCTTGCTCGGGCTGACGCTGCCCAAACTGCTACAAGCCGAAGCGATCAAGAAAAGTCCAAAGGCTAAAGCCAAGTCCGTCATCTTCCTCTTCCAATGGGGTGGACCGAGTCACATCGACATGTTCGACATGAAGCCGAACGCGCCCGAGCAGATCCGCGGGCCGCACAAGCCCATCTCGTCGAACGCGGACGGCATCCAGGTCAGCGAACGGCTCCCGCGTGTATCGAAGATCATGAACAAGGTCACGCTGGTGCGTTCCATTCATCACACGATGAAGAACCACAACTCGGCGGGCTATTACGCGCTGAGCGGACACGAACCGCCATCGGATGATCAACGCCTGCGCGATTCCATCTCGCTCTTTCCCGCCTACGGGTCCGTCGTGGACAAACTCGCGCCCGGTCCCGCCGACGTGCCGACGTTCATCTCTTACCCGCATGTCATTTCGGATGGCTCGATTACTCCCGGCCAACACGCAAGTTTCCTCGGCAAGACCCACGACCCGCTGTTCATCCCGCAGGACCCGAACGCGAAAGACTTCGCGATGCCCGAGCTGAGCCTACCGGCGAATCTTTCCTACGAACGCGTCACCGCGCGACGCGAGCTTCAGAAGATTGTCGATGCCCAGGCGCGCATGACGGATTACTCCGCCGCCGCGAAGGGACTGGACTCCTATTACGAACGCGCGCTGGCCATGCTGCATTCGCCGAAGCTGCGCGATGCCTTCAATCTCTCCGCCGAGCCGGAAGTGATGCGCGAAGCCTACGGTCGCACGACCTACGGCCAAGGTTGCCTGCTCGCGCGACGACTCGTCGAAGCGGGCACAAAGTTCACCACCGTTTATTTCTCGGATAACATCGGCGGTCAGAGCACGGAGTCCGGCGGCTGGGATACCCATGGGTTCAACAACACACGGATGTATCCCATCGTGGAAAAGTATCACCTGCCGATCACCGAACAGACGTTGCCGACGCTGCTCAACGATCTCGAAACGCGCGGCCTGCTCGACACCACGCTCGTCGTCTGGATGGGTGAATTCGGTCGCACACCACGCATCAATGAGAACGCGAGCCGCGATCACTGGCCGCAATGTTACACCGCGCTCTTCGCGGGCGGCGGCGTGAAGCGCGGTTACGTCTACGGTGCGTCCGACAAAAACGGCGCGTATCCCGCCGAGAACCCCGTACGTCCGGACGACATCGCCGCGACGATTTACCATCTGCTCGGCATCGATCCGCACACCGAGGTGTACGATACCGCCAAACGCCCGCTCGCCATCACCAATGGCAAGCCAATCATGGACATCATCGCGTGATCGGCTTCCTGAGGAACATCCTTCTGGCCGCTACGCTGACCGCGCATTGCTTCGCCCAATCCATCTTCGCGGCCGCCCCCAATCTCACGCGCCTCACGCCCACGGCTCTCGTTCCCGGAAAAACGACCACGCTCAATCTCAGCGGCGACAACCTCGAAGGCGTCGTTGACGTGTGGACCAGCTTCGAGTGCGAGATTGTCGTTCCTAAGGACTCCAGTTCGAGGAACGTCGCAGTCACCTTGCCCAAGAAAGGCCCCACCGCCGGCGTCGGCGCGCTCCGGCTTGTCACCACGAACGGCCTGTCCGCGCCGCAATTCGTGCTCGTGGATCCGATGCCTTCCATCGAGTCCGTCACCACCAACCACTCCGTGCTGTCCGCCCAGGCTTTGCGCCGTGACACCGCCGTCGACGGCGCCTGCGATGAACTTCGCTCCGACTTTTTCCGCATTACCGCCAAGAAGGGCGAACGAATCGTCATCGAGGTTGTCGCGCAACGCTTCGGTTCGCCGCTCGATCCGCTGATTCGGTTGCTGGACTCGACGGGACGGGAGATCGCATTTGCGGATGATTCCTCCGGACTCGGCGCCGACGCGCTCCTCGATTTCCGCTGTCCAAAAACCGGTGATTACTTAATCGAACTCCGCGACACCCGTCACGGCGGCGGCGCACGTCACCGCTACCGACTGCGCTTCGGCGATGCGCTTCCAGTCCCGCTGACCTTTCTCGTCGACACCAATGTCACCCGCTTCACGCAATCGCTCGTTCGCCTGCCGGAGGTCCTGGATGCGGAACCCAACAATTCGATCTCGAAGCCGCAACCCTTCGCGCAGCCCGCGCGCATCAGCGGCCGGTTCCACCAGCCCGCCGATCGCGATGTCTTCGAGTTCCGAGCCGCGAAGGGCGAACGCATCTCCATCACCGGACGCACGCGCAGTTTGGGCTCGCCCAGCGATCTCTTTCTCCAACTCCAAACGACCAACGGCACCAAGATCGCCGAGGCGAACGCCACCGGCGGCGATGAAGGCGCGTTGACGAACCGTTTCACCGCGGACGGCGTTTACCATCTGCTGGTTGAGGAATTGAACCGGGGCGGCGGCGCCAACTTCCGTTATGAACTCACGGTGGCTGAATTGCATCCAGGAGTTGCGGCAACGACCGAGACCGATCGCATCTCCGGACCGGCGGGTGCGTCATTGGAAGTGGAAGCGAAACTGGAGCGCCGCGATTACGACGGACCCGTCACGCTCGTCGCCGAAGGATTGCCGGACAGTTTCAAACTGGAGAACAACGTCGTTCCCGCCAAGACGAACGTGGCAAAAATCAAAATCGTCGTTCCCGCCGACCTCGCGCTCGGTGACTACTTTCCGTTCAGCATCATCGCACGTGGTTCCGCCGATGGCCGTGACTTCGCCACCCGCGTCAGCACCATGCCGGCACTGCGCGCGGCCGTTCCGTCCATGCGATATCCGCCCATGGAACTCGATGGCCTTCTGATGCTCAGCATCTCCGAAAGCAAATCGACCAACCCCAAGCCGCCGCTGAAGAAGCGCCGGTGAAGAAGCGCCGGTGAACCGGAAGCCGTTCAGACATCGCAAATTTGCACCGACTGCGCGAGCGACGCGACCTTGTCGCGCACGGGAATGAATTCCTGCCCGACATAGCCCTTGTAGCCGACCTCCACGATCGTCTTCATGATCGGGGGATAGTTTATCTCCTGCGTGTCATCGATCTCATTTCGTCCCGGCACCCCCGCCGTGTGGATGTGCCCGATGTAAGGCGCGTGCTTCTTAATCCGCGTGATGACATCGCCGTGCATGATCTGCACATGGTAAATGTCGAAGAGCACCTTCATGCGCTCCGATCCGATCTGCCGGCAAATCTCCACCGACTTGTCGATGTCATCGCAGAAATAATCCGGGTGCCCCTTCATCTGCACGTCGACGCGGGAGTTCAACATCTCCAGGCAAACTGTTACCTTCTTCTGCTCCGCGTAGCCGACGATCTTCTTCAATCCCTCCACCATGTTCTTCGTCCCCTGATCGTCCGAAATGCCGCGACGAAATCCGGAGAACGTGATCACGCTCGGCCAGCCTTCCGCCGCCGTCGCATCGATGCTCTTGCGCAAGGCCGCGATGCACTGCTCGTGCTCTTCAGTGTGGGCGAAACCTTTCGCGAACCCGTGGCTCCCGCTGATCGCGCAGATCAACCCGTGCTTCTTGAGCGTCGCCCAGTGCTCGGTGCCGACCAACTCCACGGACTTGATTCCCATGCGCGCCGATTCGACCGCCAGCGCCTCCACAGTCATGGGATTGAAGCACCAATGCACGACAGACTGGTTGATGCGATTATTCTTCACGTTGTAAATCGCTTCGCCCGCCGCAGCAGCGCCGAGTCGCGGCAACACCGCTCCCGCCACCGCCGCCACGCCCGCCGCATTCTTCAACAACTTCCGCCGGCTCATCTTTTTCATCATCGCACGCCTTTCATCAGTCACGTATCACGCACCACTCCTCACGCTTTCAACTCCCAGCCCTTCCGATACTCGCGCCGGATGTATTGGTCCGCTTCAGGACAATTCTTCGCCCGCATCTTCTTCGCGTCCCATTCGATCTTCTTGCCCACGCGCAACGCCACGTTGCCGAGCAACACGAACTCCGTCAGCCGACCCGCGTAATCGAAGTTCGAGAGACACGGCGTGCCGCCTTTACACGCCTTGATCCATTCCTGATACGGGTTGTCGCCCGCGCGCGGAATCGTCTGCTCCGGACCTTTGAAATCCTTGAAGTCGGACTCCGGCAGCAACCGGAAGCCGTTCGGGTTCCAGTCGCGGAACACGATCTTCCCCTTGCTGCCGACGAAGATGGTGCCGTTCTTCGGCAATTGCTCGCCGTCCACCAGCGCGTTGCTCGGCGTCTTGCTGCCGTCATACCACGTCAAGGTCACCGGCGGCAGCTTGCCTCGCTTGCCGAAATGCGAACGCACGATGCTCCACTTCGGGCACGTCTCCGAGTTCACGCCCGACGACTCCGCCTCCACCCATTCGGGCGCATCCAGCTTCAGCGCCCAGTACGCGGCGTCCGAGTTGTGACAACCCATGTCGCCCGGCGCGCCCGTTCCGAAATCCCACCACCCGCGCCAGTTGAACGGCGCATACGCCGAGTGAAACGGCCGCATCGGCGCCGGTCCGATCCACAAATCCCAGTCGAGATGCGACGGCGGTGTCATCGCTTCCTTCGGACGCTCCACGCCCTGCGGCCAGATCGGACGATCCGTCCACACATGCACCTCACGCACCTCGCCAATCGCGCCGGATTGCACCAACTCCACCAGTCGACGCGTGCTGTCGTAGGAATGCCCCTGGTTGCCCATCTGCGTGACGACCTTCGCCTTCGCCGCCGTTTCGCGCAGCAGGCGAGCCTCCCAAATCGAGTGCGTCAGCGGCTTCTGACAATACACATGCTTGCCGAGCTTCATCGCCATCAACGCCGCGTGTGCGTGATGATGATCCGGCGTGCTCACCGTCACGCCGTCGATCTCCGTCATCTCCTCCAGCATCTTGCGGTAATCGCGGAACAACTTCGCCTTCGGAAACTTCGCCGCGCGCTCCTCCAACCGTTTTTGGTCCACGTCGCACAACGCGACGATGTTCTCGGTCGAAACTCCATTGATATCCGTCACGGCCTGTCCGCCCGCGCCGATCGCGGCGATGTTCATCTTCTCGTTCGGCGACACCTTGCGCGGCTTCACGGCGGCGCGCACATAACTCGCCGGCAGCAGGAGCCCGCCCGCGACAGCGCTCGTGGTGTAAATGAAACGACGACGATTGATCTGAAGTTTCTTGGAGGTCATGCCGCGGATTTCAGGCGCTGGCGCGCGCAGAGTCAAGCGCGTTGACCGCACGGGCGCATCGTGACACCGCCCCACGGCGAAACTCCCTCTCCCTGCGAGGCACGAGCGGGGAGAGGGGGAAACCCCGTTTCCTCCCAATCCACCGGCGCGCACGGACCGACAGACATCTCCCTTTGCGCCAACTTTCAATCACGCGTCGCCCGACAACCGATTCCATAAAATTTCCATTTGCCATCCGAATGTTTATTTGGTTCCCTCTTGGCCCTTCGCCTTCCCGGCGAACCACGACCTCGGAGAAATCCCCGGTATGGCAAGCAGGGAATCGGACGAAATAGGCACACGTGCCTGAAGGAAATTTTGGTTGCCTCGGTAGCTCAGTTGGTAGAGCAGTTGACTCTTAATCAATTGGTCCTAGGTTCGAGTCCTAGCCGGGGCACCACTTCACTCTCCATCCACCTTCACCACCACTACGGTCGGTGATCTTTCACTTACCCTGACCCGGATTAAAGCAAGCCGTTCTCAATCCCGCGTGATTCTCGAAAGCTTCCGGAACGGCTGGGACTGGGTGGCAAGCCATGGTCGCTCCTGCGGCGTCAACGCCGCATAAAACGGAACGCCGAACTCCGATTCGGCTCGTTGCAAATTGGATTAACAGAAGGACACAAAGAGAACAAAGCCGGGCTCAGTAAAGTGTCCGGCATTTGATCAAAGACTCGATGGAAGCAGGAATGAACTCTGCCACTCCTTCGTTCCCTTCCTTTTGTTGGTTCCGCTTCAAGTTTGAACCACGCCGAATCGGAGTTCGGCGCTCCATGCCGAAAATCAAAAAGGCCGGACCGCTGCGAGCCAGTCCGGCCGTGTGATTCACAAACGCCCCGCCCTTAAGCGGCCTTGAGCGTCGTGACCTTGTTCTCGGAGGGGCGGACCAGGCCGCTCTTCCGTTCGTTCTTCGGGATGTAACCCATCGCCTTGTAAAGCGCGCTGTTCTCCCCGAAGCCCGGAGCGCTCCGCACCCCGTTCACGATGTTCAACGCATCCTCGTTGCTCACGACATCCGCGTTCTTGCGGGATTGCCGCGCCGCACTCAACTGCGTCTCCAGCGTGGAAACCTCGGTACGAGTATCGAAGGACGGCTTCACCTTCGCTTCGAACTGCGCCAGCGTCAGGCCTGCGAACTGCGCCGTGGGCGCCAGTTCCTTCCAGGCATTGATGACGTCGTTGAGGAACACCTCCGTTAATTTAGGACTATCCGCCATTCTTCTTCCTTTCCTTTGTCTTCTTCATTGCATTGCGACTGCATGTTACCGAACAGGCGTTGCACCGGGCGAACCGTGCGGGAGATGCCAACCTCCGCGCCGGATCGCATCGCGTCACGCCTCCGGTTGAGAACGATTATGGAAACAACAACTCCAGCCCGATGCTACAGATTCGTTAGCATCACCCTTGCCAAACCGTGTTCGAGAAGAGCGGAAGGAGTTTTAACCACAGATGGACACCGATTAACACGAATGAAGACGTGTTTTCCTAACGACCCCCCCACCAGCGCGGCAAGAATTTCCAATCAGCGGAAGAAAACTCTGACCGGGCTCAACTTTCTGGACCACGGATGTGTTAGTCCAAGCATTGGTTTGAGTTTATGTTTTTCTGCTTTCCTTGTCCATGCCCCGCGGAGGGAGGGCGTAGCCCGACCGGAGCGGGGCATGGACAAATCCGCCGCAAATCCCGCCGGGCTTTCGTAGCCCAGCCCGCTGTGCGGCCTCACCTGATTGTATCTCTGCCGGAAGTCGCCCACCACCACCCGCGCTTCCGTCAGCGTCCACAGTTGCTCCCGGTTCAAGCACTCGTCCCGGAACCGTCCATGGAAGCTTTCCACAAAGCCGTTCTGCCACGGGCTCCCAGGCTCAATGTAGATGGTCTTGACCCGGTTCTCCTTCAGCCACCGCTGCACGATCTTCGCGATGAACTCCGAGCCGTTGTCGCTCCGCAGATACTCCGGGGCCCCGTGCTCCGCCACGGCCTTCTGCAACCAGTGCAGCACGTCCGCCGCTTTCAACGCGCGTTCCGCCCGCAGCACATGACATTCCCAGGTGTATTCATCCAGGATCGTCAGCATCTTCAAAGCCCCGCCTCGCACCGTCGCATCGGCGATGAAGTCCCACGTCCACACGTGATTCCGATGGGTCGCCATCGTCGGCAAACCCGTGGAAACACCGCGTCGAACCACTTTGCGCTTGGTCGGTGGCACCCGCAGACCAGCGTCACGTCGCAGGCGTTGGATGTGCCGCTTGCCCACCCGCCAGCCTTCCCGCCGCAGCAACGCCGCCACCCGCCGATACCCATAGCGCGGATGTTCCGCCGAGAGTTCCAGCAGTCGCTTCTTCAACCGTTCTTCCGCGGGCGTGGGCGGTCGTCCGCGATAGTGGAACGTGGAGCGCGCCAGCTTCAGATACCGGCACGCCTGCCGTTGGGAACACAGTCCGGCTTTCACCGTCTCCTGCGCATACGCCCGGCGAGTGGCCGGGCTCACAGCTTTTTCGCATACGTAGCTCAATACCCGGTTCTTCAACATCTCCTCCGCCAGCATCTTCTTGAGCTCCGTGTTCTCCCGCTCGAGTTCCTTGAGCCGCCGCGCCTCGTTCACCTCCATGTGCCCAAACTGCTTCTTCCACCGGTGAAACGTCACCTCCGAGATGTTCGCCTCCTGGCAAATCGCCATGATGGTCCGTTCGCCGCGATCTGCTTCCCGCAGAATCCGGATCTTGTCTTCCGTCGTATACCGTTTGCCTTTCATTCGTCTGGTCCTTTCTTCGGCCCAGACTATCACTTCACGCGGCCTGAAAAAGCTGAGTCATGTCACTTCAGATGGTTCAAGAACACAATTACGGACTTTTGGTGGAACCTTTTTCAGGCAGTTTCCTAAATGGGTATCTTGATCGAAAAATGTGATAGTCCCCTAGCACCGTGTATGCTGGCCCAGAAAGCCCACTATATCGCTTGATCAAAATCGGACGTCCGTTGTTCCACCGTATTGGCCACGCCACGTTACAGGAACCATCTGCGTTGATTTCACTACGACCAGACTCCCAAGTCATTGCACTCGCGCTAGGGTTGATTGTTGCCGATTCAGGCAAGTCAAACGCTATACGTAGTATTAATAGGAGCTTGGACATTTCGACGAAGCCACCTTTTACGGCACCGGGGTCTGTTTCCGCGAATCGTTGAAGGACCAGCTCAACGGTGGACGGGCTCGCATTTTGGAACATCCGGGCTGTTTCTATGGCGTTTCTCCAGTCGCTGCTGGTGTAATCACTCGTCGATCTCCATGGTTCGACCCGGGATATTGCATTAAACAGGGACTCTGCCGAAACGCTTGTCGAAACCGGTCCAACCTTCTGCTTGTCACAGCCCGTTACTAAGATTCCGAATAATGCGACAAAAGTGAGTAGGAGCGCTGCGTTATGCATTAGTTGTATGGCTCCTGTCGGACGGGGCAGTGGAGTGAAAGCGAGCCATGTGAGGAACACCAGTCCGCTAAAACCGCTGTCGCAGGATCTGACCTTCATCATTCTCATATTCGCTGTTCAACCCGTCGCGTGCATTCTTCCATCCGCTGCAGGAAGCACTCCCGGCCGGCTTGGCGCTGGAACCGCAAATGCTCTGTCTACCAAAGCTTGGGCGGGTCCCGCGACATAAGCCCCGCGTTCGTTAACTCCCAAGAACTGTTTTTACGCTTTGTAAAGTAGAGCACGTAATTATCTACATGGACCTTAGCAGCAACTGGAGCCTCATCCCAAACCGACCAAACGGCTGTGATCCGGTGATTAATCCCAGGAATCTGCCCGATCCTAACGGTTATAGCATGGAGATCGTTCGAGGGGAGCCGCCCAATCATGTCAATGCCGAGTTTTGATGCCGGGGGCAATTGAGGGTCCACCGCATACAGATGGCCGAGAAACCCCTGCGATACATCCTGCCGGGCTGACATGACTCAGCTTTTTCAGGCCGCGTGAAGTGATAGTCTGGGCCGAAGAAAGGACCAGACGAATGAAAGGCAAACGGTATACGACGGAAGACAAGATCCGGATTCTGCGGGAAGCAGATCGCGGCGAACGGACCATCATGGCGATTTGCCGGAGGCGAACATCTCGGAGGTGACGTTTCACCGGTGGAAGAAGCAGTTTGGGCACATGGAGGTGAACGAGGCGCGGCGGCTCAAGGAACTCGAGCGGGAGAACACGGAGCTCAAGAAGATGCTGGCGGAGGAGATGTTGAAGAACCGGGTATTGAGCTACGTATGCGAAAAAAAGCTGTGAGCCCGGCCACTCGCCGGGCGTATGCGCAGGAGACGGTGAAAGCCGGACTGTGTTCCCAACGGCAGGCGTGCCGGTATCTGAAGCTGGCGCGCTCCACGTTCCACTATCGCGGACGACCGCCCACGCCGCGGAAGAACGGTTGAAGAAGCGACTGCTGGAACTCTCGGCGGAACATCCGCGCTATGGGTATCGGCGGGTGGCGGCGTTGCTGCGGCGGGAAGGCTGGCGGGTGCAAGCGGCACATCCAACGCCTGCGACGTGACGCTGGTCTGCGGGTGCCACCGACCAAGCGCAAAGTGGTTCGACGCGGTGTTTCCACGGGTTTGCCGACGATGGCGACCCATCGGAATCACGTGTGGACGTGGGACTTCATCGCCGATGCGACGGTGCGAGGCGGGCTTCGAAGATGCTGACGATCCTGGATGAATACACCCGGGAATGTCATGTGCTGCGGGCGGAACGCGCGTTGAAAGCGGCGGACGTGCTGCACTGGTTGCAGAAGGCCGTGGCGGGAGCACGGGGCCCCGGAGTATCTGCGGAGCGACAACGGCTCGGAGTTCATCGCGAAGATCGTGCAGCGGTGGCTGAAGGAGAACCGGGTCAAGACCATCTACATTGAGCCTGGGAGCCCGTGGCAGAACGGCTTTGTGGAAAGCTTCCATGGACGGTTCCGGGACGAGTGCTTGAACCGGGAGCAACTGTGGACGCTGACGGAAGCGCGGGTGGTGGTGGGCGACTTCCGGCAGAGATACAATCAGGTGAGGCCGCACAGCGGGCTGGGCTACGAAAGCCCGGCGGGATTTGCGGCGCGATTTGTCCATGCCCGCTCCGGTCGGCTACGCCCTCCGCGGGGCATGGACAAGCGAAAGCAGAAAAACATAAACTCAAACCAATGCTTGGACTAACACATCCGTGGTCCAGAAAGTTGAGCCCGGTCATGACTAATCGTTGGAAACAGTAAGCCGCTCGATGGCAATTGTTTCAACAGAACCTCCAATCGGTCACCAATTTGGATGCAGGCCCATTCACCGGTTTTCAGACGTTGATATTGAAGTTTCACTCTCCTGCCAGTTGACGTTATCCGCAGAAAGTCGCCGTGTCAGTTTGAGCGGCCCCCCAATTTCCCAGAGCATTTGATAATAATTGCGGCGCTCTGCGTTTTTTCGGCAGCGATGATCTTTTTCGTGGCTCTTCTCGCCGGATGCCTCGCTTCGGCTTTGCTGTGACGACCGGCCAGAGTTTCGGGGGAATGACACACGCTGGCAACCAGCTCCATGCCGACCGCCAGATTGTGCAGGCAGCGAAGAAAATGATTGGTCGAGGTGCCGCCCGCGCTCAGAACGGCTCGGAGGTCATCGGCGGTGGTTTCCACCAATTTGCGATCCGAAGGGTGCAGAGCGGTTTGCTGTGCATGGCCCGTTCGCGGCGTTCCGGAGTGTTCTGCCGCGTTGAACAAACGCATCCATGACGGTCCCCAATTTCGTTTAACGAGGCTCGGATCGTGCGGCCATGTGTATGCTTTGCCAATGGCGAGACTGACGAAGAGTTGCGCGGAGGCATCGTTCTTGGTCGCGCGCAGTCGTTCGGCCTCCGCGCGATCCCGCGTGCCGAGCGATTCTTGTTTTCCGTAAACGTGTCCTCGGTGTAAAAATCCCCGTCGTTTGAAGAGCCAGAATCGAGGTTTCAAGGGCACCTGCACAGTTTGTGCGAGGTGCGGAAACCGGTTAAGGATCAGTCGGAGCATGCGAGAGCAATGCGGCAGCACTGACGAGGAGTGCAGTGTCCACCGTTTTCCCTGACAATTTCCTGACCAGGGCGGGTTTTAACCTTTTTGAAACCAACCGCCGTTGAAGCTCAACAGCTTTAAGATTGGCTCCAGAGGAAGGACTCGGTCGGCTTACAGCTCAGTTTTCAAGGAGATATGTAGCGGATTTCCCAATGAGAACAAGCTATTCCGGTAGAATTTGACTGAATGCGATTGAACTGTTTCTAACTCATGCCCCTCTCAGTTCCTCACCCACTTTCTCACTCAGTCGGGAACCACAGTTCTGGTTTGACCCAAGGTTGTAAGTTGTCCAGATGGGTATCGTTTGTTGTAATCGACGGGCGGGGCAAACGAATAAATTGGTCGGGGAATTTACGTGGCGTGCCTAGAGAAGCTCGGCAAACTTGAAGCCACGCTTCAGCATCGCTCCTGTCCCTGAAGCTTGCCTCGCCCACGGCATTGCAGTATCGTTACGCCCGATGAAAGTGATGACTTTCAATGAAGTAAAACGGCAGGAAGCGCAAAGCCGGATGGCGGCAGCCCGCAAGGCCCGTCGCAATCCGCAGGCAGCGGCAGCGGCGCAACAACGCGCCTCGTTGGTGGGCGGCGGCGCCAA
Organism: Verrucomicrobiota bacterium; assembly: GCA_016713365.1. Lineage (GTDB taxonomy): Bacteria > Verrucomicrobiota > Verrucomicrobiia > Limisphaerales > JADJPG01 > JADJPG01. The sequence goes on from JADJPG010000056.1 coordinate 47,750, forward strand.
GTGGCAGATTACGAACTTCAAGAAAGTGGCCCGCGCGATGTCCCAATGGGCATAACCGTGGGTTTTTCCCTCCAACAGTTCTCGGACGTATTCAAGATTCGCAACGCCACCGGGCAACCCTATGTGCTCATTGGCGGGCAGGCGGTCAACTATTGGGCCGAGCGTTACCTGGCCACCGAACCGGAGTTGCAAAATATCTACCGTTCACCAGCGAGGACATTGATTTCAAAGGCAATCACGACGATGTTCAACGCATCGCCCGGCAGTTGGCATTGCATCCAAGTTACCCGCCCAAGGTGGCCCTCACCGCCCTGTCAGGAACCATTCCTTTCCAGATCGGCGATTTGAAATCGAACATTGAAATCGTCCGACGAATTCCGGGTGTGTCGGAGTCAGTGGACGAGCTGGCCATCGAGGCGGCGCTGGATGGGAGATCGATTCGTGTGCTCGATCCTGTTTCTCTGCTGGCGTGCAAATTGGAACTGGTCGCCAGCGTGCCGCAGGAGAAACGCCGCGATGTGGCGCATCTGAAAATGCTCGTTCCTTGTGTGCGAGCGTTTTTGCATGAGTTTTTGGAACAAGTTGAAATCGGCCAGCTACCGGTCAGGGGATGGCTGGGAGCCGCCAATCAAGTCTTGAAACTCACGACCTCGGTTCGCGCTCGAAAGATCGCCGGCAAACATCAGATAGCTTGGAAGAACATCCTGCCGCTGACTGCCATTGCCAAGAGTCGGAACGAGAAGATCAGGCGGTTTCAGGAACAGCAGTTGGAACAAGGCTACAAGAAATCAAAAAGCATCTCCATCTGAAACATGCATGAAGTCGTAGATCCCGACTAGGATCAACCATGCTGTTCCAAAGTTCCAAAGCGAGGTAGCCACCACTGCCGAGCAATCTCGCTCGCATCACTTGCTTGGAATTCGTGTCGATGCACGTTGCGTGTTTATACAATCTACTTGTATATTCGTGACGTACGAAACAGCGGCAAATCTGCGTCTGCCGATCTCTTCGAGATTGCTGAAGCGCACCGTCTGCACGACAACAAACGAGAGGTCATCGTTTATGACTATGTGGACGGCTGCGTGCCATTACTCTCGGTAGTGTATTCCAAAGCGTGCGCGGCTACGAGGCGGTAGGTTACATTGTTCAGGATCAGTGAGGCTCTGAAAGATTCCAACCCGACATGCAGATTCCACGCGTGCCTTCCTAGAAGCCCGTCCCTTGGCAAGTGAGCACGGTCAACGGTGGAGGTTCTGGCGGACGACCACCCAAGACTCCGTTTATTTCCGTCGTTCGCCAGAACACTACCTTGACGGCGCGAGCGAGCCATACAATCGAGGGCGGCAGGCACGCGCCAGTCACGCCAGCGCGTTTAGGGCGTTGACGATGAGTGGAACGCCTGTTTGTTCCGGTGACTGCGGAACTCGCCCAATCAATGGCCCAGCCGTTTTCTCGGTGTTGACGATCAAGTGATGGGTTTCCAATTGTTGAAACCAAGAATGCGGTCGGAGCCGATGGACGGCGCGGCGGGCGGGAATGGGCGCGTAGCCTTCCCGGCCCGCGTGCGACGGGAGGCGGCACGGGCCGCTGGATGAACCTATACCGTCGCGGCGCGTGCGGTGGAGTGGCGAAGCGAAGTGAGCGAGCGCCACTCGCCCGCGCGGGCCAGGCGAGGTTAACGAATAGTGAGTTACTGCGCGGAAAGGAGCATGGACTGAACAAAGTCAGAAATTTTCCGTGGACGTGGAAAGCCTGTGTCCATTCCTTGTTCGCTGGCAGTCTGCGTTCGTGGACTGACCGTTGACATGGATTGTTCAAGGACTGCCCGTGTTTTGAGAGCGGGGTGTTTCGGGGCCATTGCCTGAACGCTGCGTTGGAGATTGCTTGAACGAATCTATCGATGCTGCGGAGCTGCGGGTGTGGATGGCAACTGGACGCCAGCCTGGACGTTTCGCGTCCGCCTAGCGAACTTGCCTGCGGACTTCGCTGGCCACTGCCAGGAGGATGCGGAGGTGCCTTCCGTTGCTGCACCGACCATCGTGCGGACATTCGCCGGCGTGGCGCGAGATGCTTCCCGGTAACTGCTGGGATGCGTCGCGACTGCTGCCCGGCGAACGGCTGGCTGATTCATCGGACGATGTGCGGGACTCCGCGCCGGATTCCGCGCGGACGTGGCCGGATGGCTGTCCTTACTTTGTGGTAAGGGGATGGTGTCCTGCTCAGAATAGGGGCTTTCGATTTCAAGAAAGCCATGTCCGATGTCACGCTGAGTTGCCATCACCTGAATGATACTTGCCTACATTCGTTCGATGTGGGCGAGGTGCTGCGATATCGAAACACGTTGTGACGTCATCGTTGATAGAATGTGATGCGAGATGCGATAGGCTATCATGTGAGGCGACTTTGGTGACTGCTGAATGGGTGGGGGGGTGTCTGATTCCATGTTGGAATATGTATCTCATACACCTCAGCAAGTTCTCGTTTGGACATGCTCCATGTGCATGAAGATCAAGTGGCTGTTTGGATTGGGTTTCGAAAACCCGGAAGCATCTCTGGGGAGATTCGAGCGCCAGGATGCATCAGAGCGGCGAACTTCTGTGTGCTCGTTCAAGAAGAAATCCCTGGTAAAGCATGCGCGACGCCTCCCTTCTTTCGACTGAGATAAGGGCAATAGGTCCGGTTTGAATCCCCTAGTTCATGTTTACCGTTATTGCGCAAAAGAATCTCTCGGACGCCAAACGTTACTTCGACGAGCATTTAAGCCGGAATGACTACTATGCGGCTGAGGAGATTCGTCCCGGGAAGTGGCTGGGTCAGGGCGTGGAGAGGCTTGGACTGACAGCGGGACATGAAGTGGAGCGGGGGGCTTTCGAGTCGTTGTGCGAGAATCGGCATCCATGCACTGGTGTCCGACTGACGTTGCGCCGGAATGCACATAACAGCCGGCGCGTCTTCTATGACTTTACCTGTTCGGCTCCGAAGTCTGTCTCAATTCTAGCCGTGACGTTCAACGAGGAGCGATTGATTGATGCACACGAAGCGGCGGTGGTGATCGCCTTCCGTGAGCTGGAAGCTTTCGCCGCCTCACGAGTTCGGAAAGGGGGACGGCAGGACAATCGAACGACCGGAAATCTTTTGGGCGCGCGCTTTACTCATACCACATCCCGTGCTCTCGATCCGCAGTTGCACACTCATTGCACTGTATTCAACGCGACGTTCGACGAAACGGAGCGGACATGGAAGGCGCTGCAAGCCGGGGCCATGTACGATGCCATTCGCTACGCCACCGAAGTTTATCGAAACGAATTGGCCAGGAGGATTCATACGCTTGGTTACCGCACGATTCCGGCCGAGCATGGATTTCAGATTTATGGAGTCAGTGAGCCGGTTTTGCAGCGGTTCTCCAAGCGGTCGGCGCAAAAGAACGAGGCTATCCGCGAGCTCGAGCAGAAGCTCGGGCGGCAATTGACCAACGATGAGATTGCGCATGCGGTGCATCGCAGCCGCGACCGCAAGGTCAACGACATTACGTCCACCAAGGTACGCGAACGGCACTTGAGCGAGTTGTCGCCTGATGAACTGCAGGCATTGGCCGGACTGCGTACATCGGCGAATGAGCAGCGGGCAGAGAGTCAGTCGACTGATGAATCTCAGTCCGTCGCCCATGCTGTGGCACACGTCTTCGAGCGGAAGTCGGTGGCGGCCGAACATGAATTGCTGGAGGCTGCGCTGGCTCATGGTCACGGCGAGGTTGAGTTGACGGCGCTAAAGACTGTGCTGCGGCAAAATCCGGATCTGATTGTGACTGAGAAGGGCTATTCAACGCGCGAGATTTTGATGATGGAATTGGCACTGATCGCCGCAGTCACCCATGGTAAATCAGCCGTCGCACCGCTGAACTTTGATTATTCGCCGGCGAATTGGCTGGGTCCCGATCAGCAGACGGCCATGTGTCATGTGCTCCAAAGTGCCGACCGAATCACCGGCATTCGTGGACTGGCCGGCACGGGGAAGACCACCGTGCTCCGGGAATTAAACACCGCGTGCGAAAAGGCCGGCTACGCGCTGCGATTCTGCGCGCCCACTGGCGCCGCCACGGAGATCCTGCGCAAGGAAGGTTTTCACGCCGTCACGCTTGAGTCATTTCTGCGGGAGGACGGACGCCAATCGGCTTCGAAGTCGATCGTGGTGCTGGATGAAGCCGGGGCTGTTGGCGTGGATGATATGATGCGGCTATTGAGCCTCGGCGTTCGCGTTATTCTCTCCGGCGACACCGGTCAGCATGGATCCGTGAAAAGGGGCGATGCTCTCCGCCTCATCGAGGAACACTCGCCGTATACTTTCGGGCACTTGACACAAATCCGCCGCCAGCGTCGTGGCGACTACCGGCGCGTCGTGGAGCTTGCTGCGAAGAAGCAGACAGCAGTGGCCTTTGCGGAGTTGGAACGGCTGGGCGATATCATTGAGCTTTCGCGTGATAATGTTTATCGAGCGGCGGCGGAGGCGTACGTTTCGGCGGTCACAGAACGAAAGTCCGCGCTTCTGGTCGCACCTACGTGGGCCGAGATCGAGGCGGTTACTTCGCAAGTGAGGGCCGGGTTGAAGATACGTCGACGGCTCGGCGCCGAGGAGAAGGAGGTTCGTGTGTTTGACTCGCTTTCGTGGACGGAGGCACAGAAGCGGGACCCTCGGCGGTATCGCGCGGGACAGTTGCTCCGTTTTCATAAGGCAGCGGGAGGCTTTGCGCGTGATGAGTCGGTTGAGATTGTTGGAGTGGCGGAAGGCTCGCTTCGAGTCCGTCGGACTGATGGCTCGGAAAAGATTCTTCTGCTGAAACGTGATACAAAAGTGGTTCCGGGCATAGCCTGCTTTGACGTTGGGGAGAGTAAGACGGTGAACGTGGCTGCTGGTGACAAACTCCTGTTGCAAGCCAATCGGTCAAGGCGCTTCGTCAACGGCGAGTTGGTTGAAGTGCGGTCGGTTCAAGGCGGCATCATTGCGCTCACCGACGGCCGGGTATTGCCGTCCGACTACAACACTTTCACCCATGGTTACGCCGTCACCTCGCATGCTGCCCAAGGAAAGACCGTTGATGCGGTGTTCGTCCTCGCCTCATCCCGATCCATCCTTGCCGTGCATCGTGAGCAGTTCTATGTATCCATCTCGCGCGGGCGGGACGAGGCCCGCGTCTTCACCGACGACAAGGAGCTGCTCCGGAGGCATGTTACGAATTCGAGCGTGCGCCTCGCTGCCATTGAAGTGGTGAGGGAATTGACTAAACGACGACTGCTCTCCCTCGTCCGTGAGGTGGCTCATCGCGTGACGACGACGGCGCATCGACTGTATAGAGCACTTTCTCCCGCCATCGAGCCCCGACTATCCACCACCAGACTGAGCCGTGGCCAACGCCTTTGATGTATGAAATCTTTAACCGACCAGGAACTCGACAAACTCCTCTGCCTTGAATCCTCGCAGACCTACAACGCCAGCGTTAGCTTCCGGGCGGACGACCGGCGTTCCTATTGTTTCTCTACTGGGCACTACATTGACGCAGTGATCGAGGCCAACAACGATCAGCGGCCCGGCGCACCGGCACAGCGGTTAACGCTTCGGTTCACCAGCGGCGAAGTGATGATTCTCGGTTCCGGTCTGGAGCGAATCGAAGATCGTCTGGCTGAGGGGCACTTGCGTGGCGTCAAGGCGGTCGAGCCGCGTTACGCCTCGCTGCTCAAGTTCGGCCCGGTCGTTCTCTCGATCACCGTTCAGCGAAAGGAGGAACTATGAGCGTCTCGGTTAACGAACGAGTCAACGGCGGCAATGGCAGCGGAGCTCGCAAGTCCCACGACAAGCCGGTGCTCATTCCCAGTCACGCGCGCGATTTGCTGAACCTGCGCCGACTGCCTGCAATGCTGACCGTGGCGCAAACCGCCGTGTTGTTGAATCGGGCTGAACACGACATTCCGGTGCTTGTTCGCTCCGGACTGTTGAAACCATTGGGAGACCCGGCTCCCAACGTCGTAAGGTTCTTCGCGGCCTTCGAAGTCCTCGAACTGGCTGAGGATCGCAAGGCGCTTGATCGCATCTGCGCCGTTCTTAGCGAACATTGGCGGGGTAAGAATGAACAGCGCAAACCAGCAGGCTAAGTTAACCCCTCTCTCGAAGCTTTCCGTTTCTCCCGCCTCTCGCGACGCACAATGAGGCCGACCTCCGCTCGTGTTGCAGATCGGCGCGATTTCGGCTGGCAATCTGCCTCGTTCTGGTTGAGCGCAGCCTTCAGAATGTAGCAGTCCCTCGGTAGGTATTATTGGCTGGCAGACGGAAAGAGCATTCGGTTCCTACTCGCCGCCGACGACAGTCGGCGATGCTGGTCAATTCCTGTCGATTACTGGGCGCCTTTCACTCGCATCTTGAGAGCATAGACGCCTTTGCTGGCGGTGATGAAGAGCAGGTCTCGATCTTTGCCGCCGAATGTGACGTTGCCGGTCCAGCCTTCCGGGACGGCGATGTTCTCGATCTGCTTGCCCTTCGGATCGAAAATGGTGACGCCGCGGCCGGTGAGATACACGTTTCCGTCGAGATCGATGGTCATGCCATCAGATCCGAGTTCGCAGAAGAGCCGTTTCGCCTCCAGTTCGCCACTCGGCGTGACGCCATAGGCATACGTTTTCCGGGCGCCTATGTCGGCCACGTAGAGTGTCTTGCCATCCGGTGTGCCGATTATCCCGTTGGGTTGCCGAAGGTCAGTCGCGACGCGTTTGATGTTCTTGCGATCGGGGGAAACGAAGTAGACGTGCTGACCGTCCTGCTGAGCACTGGGATCGCGCTGCCAGTAGGAACGTTTGTAGAGTGGGTCGGTGAAGTAGAGTCCGCTATCCGGACGAATCCACAGGTCGTTCGGTCCATTCAGTAGTTTTCCACCGAAATCCTTGATCAGCACGGTGACCGTCTTATCGGGTGCGATAGACCAGAGTTCGTTCTTTTCGTCAGCGCAGACGAGCAGGTGTCCGTCTTTGGTGAAGTAGGTGCCATTGGCCCGGCCGGCCGGCTTGAGCCAATCGGAAAACTGGCTGGTATTGGCGTCCCACCGGACGATGCGGTCGTTGGGTTGATCGGTGAAATAGACGTGACCTTCGCGGTCGGCTGCAGGGCCTTCAGTAAAGGCATAACCGTCGCCCAGCTTTTGGAGCTTTGCCCCCGGCGCGATGAGCGTCAGCGGAGTCGGGCCTGAGTCCGCCGCGGAGATTGCGATGGGAAGGGCAATGAGGCTGAGAGCGACTGAAGCGCGGATGACTCGAGTGATCCTGCAAAAGGCGGAGGCGGCTGGGTTCATAGGTTGAGGCATTTGTTGGAACCGGATGTAACCGGTCGGCGAAGATATTCTCAACCTTCAAATCGTCTGATTAGGTTCCGCCGCGATTTTGCTGGTCGCGCCGGGAGACATTTCTATGCTCCCGACCGATATGCGTCCGCTCTATTTTCTCTCGTCCGTATCGCGTGCGCTGATAGGCGGCGCGACTGTTTGTTTCTTCATCACGCTGGCGGGGCAGTTTGCCCGGGGCCACGAGAATCCGCCCGAGGATCAGTTGCTCTGGCAATTCGCTACCGGCGTTCATCCGATTGTTCAAGGCCAATGGCCCGACGTGAGTGGACACGCCAAAGCGCAGGTATTTGGCGCGCCGATGATCACGAATGTCGGTCCGGCGCAGGCGATCTTGTTCGATGGATTCACCGACTGGTTGCTGTTGGCGAAGGATCGCGATGCAGCGGCGTCGCTGCCGCGCCGTGAATTCTCCGTCACTGCTTGGGTGACATTGAACGAGACTCTGACGGATGGAGGCATTGCGGGTTTCGTGCAGGATAACGGCGACTACGAGAAAGGCTGGGTGTTGGGTTTCAATCAGAAGACTTTCACCTTTGCTCTGGCAACGAAAGGTGCGGATGACGGCGACGGTCGGTTGACACGGTTGCGGACGCAAACCGGGGATTGGACTCGGGCGATGGCACTATGTCGTTGCGACGTATGATGGGGCCATCATGCGGCTTTTTGTTGATGGCCGTCTGAGAGCGAGACCAATGCGCAGTCCGGCGACATTCTTTATCCGGAGAAAGGCAGTCTGGCGTTGGGCGCGTATGTGGACGCCAACGAGCTGTATCCGATGGACGGTGGTTTCTCCGAGATCAAGCTCTACGGACGGGCATTGAGTGCGGAAGAGATCGCGTCAGTGGCGCGGCGAAATGCCGGGTTGCTGGCCTGGCGTCCGTCGATCAATGAAACCCTGCAGTTCGTCGTGAAGCCCTACTTGCAGGCCGGCGGCACTGAGACCATGACGGTCATGGCCGAGACGACGAAGCCGGCGAGTTTCCTCGTCGAATACGGCGAACGGCAACCGCTGCGTTTGCGCGTGGCGAGCGACGAACGAAAGACGATCCACGGAGTCACTCTGAGCGGTCTCAAACCCTTCACGCAGTACTTCTATCGCGTGACCTGCGTCGATGCCCAGGGTCACGTTGCCCGGAGCGAGATCCAAACTCTGCAAACGTTTCCCGAGACCCGGACAGCGTGGAGTTTCGGCATCATCGGCGATACCCAGCGGAATCCCGATGTCACCAGACGTTGCGCCGAAGGGATCTTCAGCCATCGTCCCAACGTCGTCATCCACTGCGGAGACGTGGTCGATGATGGACACGCCAAGCATCAGTGGGTGCAGGATCTGTTCACACCAATGGCGGCTCTCACAGCGCACGTGCCGTTGCATCCGGTGATTGGCAATCACGAGCGGAACGTCCACTGGGTACTACGACTACTTTCACCTGCCGGCGCCGGAGTAACACTACGTTCACCGTCGGGAACGCGCAGTTCTTCATGATCGATTCAAACAAGGACTGCGGCCCTGGCAGCGAGCAATACCGCTGGTTGGAAAAGGCGCTGGCCCGCTCGCGGGCGACATGGAAGTTCACCGCGCATCATCATCCGATCTTCAGTTCGGACGAGAACGATTATGGCGATCATTGGAAGGGTCGACCCACCGAGCCGTTCACCTATGGCGACACCAACGTGCAGCGCCTCGTGCCGTTGTATGAAAAGTACGGGGTGGATATTTCCTGGGCC
>JADJPG010000057.1 GCA_016713365.1 Verrucomicrobiota bacterium
ATCACCCTGATTCACCCGGACGGGACTCGAGTCCGGTTGCGTAACGCGAACAGCGAGTCTGGCGCTTACAGCAATCCTTTTTACTCGATCGGCACCACCGCGGGCGATCTCAACGCCTTCAACGGAAAGTCGCCGACGGGCAACTGGAGATTGGAGATCAGGGATCGCACCGGCGGCAATGTCGGCCGGCTGGATTCGTGGACGCTGTCCCTCAACATGGCCCCGGTGGTGACCGACGTTAACGGCAACTTCAATGCCGGCATCCTGGAGCGAGGCAATCGCCCCACCATCACCCATCCCGGAGTGGTGAGCTTCACGCCGTCTCTCGTGACGTTGGTCCCGGGCGTGCCCGCGGCCATTCGGGTGAACCAAGCCACCATTCTCGGCGCAGTCGCCATTTCGAACTCCACTTCGGTGGCCTTTGATCCCGCCCGGAAGGCAGCCGCCTATGGCAGCATCAAAATCAACGTCCAGCAACCGCCCGGCAACACCAGCGATGCTTCGTGGGCGGTCGCAAACCCCAGCTCCGGCGCCTACGATTTGTCTTCGCGGACGCTCAATGGCTCCGGGTTCACGCAGCGTCTCCTGTCCGGCGTCAACAACGCGACCGTCATTCCCAGCGGCCGCGGCATGACCTTTTCACCTGCTTCCATCACGACTTACCCGGGCGCGACGAACATCGATTTTACGCTCGTTGCTTCGCCGCCCGTGATCGAGCTCCAGCCCACGATCACCATGGATGAGGACCAGACGTTCTACGGAACGCTCTCAGCCTACGACATCGAGCAGGAGCCGGGAGCGATTACCGTCACCACCACGTCGGACAACCCGCAGCTGATCGGCGGCTCAGGAATTCTGGTGGGTGGCTCGCTTAATTACACGGGCTTACGTCCACTCGTTCTGACGCCAATCCCGAATCAATACGGCTCGGCGAACATCACCGTCATCGCCACTGACGGAGCGCTCCGCACGACCAACTCGTTTGTGCTCGTCGTGAACCCGGTGGCGGACACACCGATTGCGGGCACGGCGGGTGCGCTGAACTTGACCGGCGTGGACGGTTACGTCGCGCACACGAACGGCCCGGTGATTCCGACCTCCGGTGATTTCACTGTGGAAGCGTGGGCCTACTTGAATCCCGGCACCATGGGCAATCGTGAAATTCTCTCACAAGGCACCAGCGGCAACGCATTCTACATCGGCATGGGTAATGGAGTCGTGCGCGCGGGCGACACTTGGCAGAACCCCGCCAACATTCCGTTCCCGATCGGCGTCTGGACGCACTTCGCCGTCGTGAAATCTGGCAGCGGCGCGTTCCTCTACACCAACGGCGTGCTGGTGGCCTCGGTCGGCTCCGGCGTCGTCAACCCTTCCGCCACCGAGTTTCGCATCGGCCGCCAATACGGAGGTTTCGGCGAATACTGGGCCGGCCGCATCGACGATGTCCGCGTGTGGAGCACCGCACGAACGGAGAGCGACATCCGCCGCACGATGACCGTCCCGCTGATCGGCAATGAGCCGGGCTTGCGCGCCTACTACCGCTTCGATGAACGCTCCGGCATCATCGCCTATGATTCCGCGCCGAGCACCAGCACACAGGATGGGCCCCAGGACGGCTACTTGAGGAACGGTGCTACCTGGACCGACAACACCGGCATCAATAGCGGTCTCGGTATCCATCGCTACACCGTGGACGAAGACACCGCGACACCCATCTTCCTGACAGGTCTCGACGTGGACGGTCGCCCGGTGAACACCGGCCTTTCCTACAGCATCGTCACTCCGCCAGCCAACGGCACCTTGAGCCGCAGCAGCGGCACGATTCACCTCACCGGAGAGAATCCAATCTCCTACCTACCGACCACCAATTACATCGGCGCGGACAGCTTTGTTTACCGAGTGACGGACGCGAACAACAACACCACCACCGCCACCGTCTCCATCAACGTCGCCAACGTTAACGATGTCCCGACCATCAGCGCGATTCCCGACCAGTTGATTATCGAGGACACCACCAACGTGCTGGCGTTCATCGTCAATGACTCAGATGCCAATCAAGTGAAGACCGATCTGTCCGTCACCGTTGTCTTCGAATCCGGCGGCACCGTGCCCATCCAGACCAACTGGGTCACCACGGCCGACGGCATCAACCGCACGCTCTACATCGTCCCGGCCAAGGGCGAGATCGGAAACGTCGTCGTCACCGTCTCCGTGCGTGACACTCCGGGCGACTCGGCGAGCTCAACGTTCGAGTTGTCCGTCATTCCGAAGCCCGCCTACGCCGTGCGCGACATCGGCACGCTCCCAAGCTGGTCCACCAGCTTCGGCATGGCCATCAACGATCAAGGTCAGGTCGCCGGCTATGCGAGCCGCAACTCCAGCGCGGATGGACGCGCCTTCCGCTTCAACGGCATTCTCGACGGCAGCACGCTCACCGATCTCGGCGCGGCCAGCGGCACCGCCAGCTACGCCTACGGCATCAACAACCTTGGCGAAATTACCGGCTCAGTCATCGAAGGCGGCGTGTTGCCGCAAGCCTTCTCCTATCGCAACGGCACCTTCACCAAGCTTGGCTTCGCGCCGGTCGGCAACCGCTCCGAAGGCCGCGCCATCAACGCGCTCGGCCAAATCGTCGGCTCAGGCAACCTCCTGCAAACGCCACCAACCGCGCGCTCATCTACACCAATGGCGTGTGGGGCGTGCTGCCTTCGCTGATCGGGACCGAGGTGGTGGAAGCCTTCGGCATCAATGATGCCGGACAGATCGCCGGCCGCGCTGTCACCAACGGCGTCCTCCGCGCCGTGCTCTACACCGCCGGCACCCGGCTCGTCGCTCCGCTCATTGGCGGCGCGGTGAACAACTACGCCAACGGGATCAACAGCGCGGGCGCCATGGCCGGTGCCATGACCATCAACGGCACGGCGCGGGCGTTCCGCTGGGAACCAGGCCAGAACCCGGTGCTGCTCGGCGGCTTCATCCCCAACGGCTACAGCGTCGCGTATGGCATCAACAACTTCCGCCAGACCGTCGGCGCCGCGAACAACGCCGCCGGCACCTCGCGCGCGTTCCTGCACAGCGCCGAGCAGATCTATGACATGAACGATCTGCTCCCGCCCGATTCGCAGTGGCAGCTCGACGAAGCCCGCGCCATCAACAGCGACGGGTGGATCACCGGCACCGGTCGCACCAACGGCCAGACGCGCGCGTTCATCGCGATTCCCGCATGGGTCATTGGCCGCAAGATCGCGCGCCCGCTCGGCGCCACCGCGCTTGTCCCGCCTGAAATTGAGTTGCTCGAACGCAGCAGTAACTTCGACACGGAACAAAATGCATTCTACTGGAGCCAGGCCGAAGGTCGTCTCTACGCGATCCGCCCCGTCACCGCGCGGCTCCGCTGGCGTCTTGATGGCAATCCGGGCAACACCAACCGCGTCGTCTCCGTCGGTCAGAACATCTGGCCGCGCACGCCCACCGTCCACGTCGCCAACACCCCGAGCGAAGTTCAGCCCCAGGGCGTCGAGTTGCCGCACAGCTATCGCGAGCTGCAATACACCACCGCCGCCGGTGCCGCCGTGGATCCGAGCGCGGCGATCTTCAATGCCTCGGGCATCGGCTACTCGGTGTTGCGCTACGTGAAGTCCGACGGCCAGCAGCCCAACGAAGCGATTCACTTCCCAGCCTTCGACGTCGTGCGCACCGTGCTGTGGGACGACACGCGTTACCTCGATGACAACAAGCCGGTCTTTGTCGGCGACACGCTCGAGCACCCGGAGCACTTCGATTACTTCGATCGTCAGGGCCACGTCTTCTTCCCGAACGCGTTCTACGACGGCTCCGGCGCCGACCGCGCCTACGATCGCCCGTCACGCTTCGGCTCGATCATCCCCGTGAACGTCCCCAATGCCACCACTGCGGCACCGACGAATCAGCTCGTGGTCGTCTGGTATCGGACCAACCGCCTCGGCGTCGCGTGGTCCGGCCTGCCGGTGCGTTACAGTGTCGAGTGGCCGGTCAACACCACCAACCTCGTCAGCATCGCCAACGGCCTCGGCTCCGGTCCGCTCGAAGACGCGCTGCATCCGAACAAGAAGGTTTACGTGCAGCCGGACCCATATCTCTCTGGCTACAACCCGAACGAAGAACACGCGCTCATCGGTCCGTCGTCCTCGGGTGAAGCGCTTTACGCGTTACGCAACGACCTCAACGCCGGACTCAATCATTCCGAGCCTTATGCGCTGCTGAAGTTCCGCAACCCCGGCAATGGCAAGTGGGCGATGCGCACCTACAAGGTCATCTTCGAGGGCGATCCGACCTTCGAGGGCGTCGCCGGCAATGCCGTTCAACCGCCGCTGCCCATCAGCCTGATGATGCCGCAATGCGACAACTCGCGAATTCTCCGCGGCCCCGGTTGGAAGAATCACCTGGGCACGATCTACGCCAAGTCCGCCGGGCTCTACGGCGAGCACGCCGAGATCACCATCCACTGGTGGTATCAACTCCAGCCGGGCTTTTATTATCCCGCGGATGGCGCGCGTGAGGGCAATTGCGTTGCATGGCGGGCTGCGTTGACCACGTCGAGCCGAAACATCGAAGCCATCTACGACATCCGCTGGCCAGACGATCCGCCGATTCTGAACATTGGCGAAAGCCTGCTGACGCCGAAGCGCGGCCTGCCCGGCGTGAAGGACTGGGCGGATGCGAGCATCATCTACGACGACATCGATCCTCGGGACACGAACCGAATCTACGCGCTCGCGCGGTTCTACGATCCGATCACGCCGCGCACCATTACGCTCAAGCCCGGCTTTAACATTCCCGTCGAGATCAAGCAGGAGCTGGTCATCGACAAGGTGTACTTCCCCGACCTGCCCTACCACATCAAGCGCCGCCTCACCTACAACCCACAGACGCGTGAACTAACCTTTGCGGGCGTCTACGACACGAGCGCTGAGTTCGGCGGAGTGGACAACCCGCTCCTGCTGCCCAACGTGATGAGCCCGCGCGAACTCGATCGCATCAAAGCCCTCGCCAACGACTCCACATGGAACGGCCAGATCAAGGAACTCTTCGAGCTGACCCGCAATCCGAACCGCGTCGATCTGTCGCCGAGGAACGGTCAGCCTGATGCGGCCCTGCGTTTGGGCCTGACGATGAGCGGCACCGACGTGGTGCTCGAAAAATTCGGCGCCGGTCCGAAGGCGCTCACCGCCGGCCTCGGTGGCATTCCGCCCGCCGAACCGCGCCCGTTGCAGGCGTTAAACTTCAGCGGAACAACGAACCGCGTCTCCTTGAGCAGCTTCAGCGCGCTCGCAGGCGATTTCACCATCAGCGTCTGGGCGCAAGTCGCCGCGAACAACACCGGCGCGCTCATCACCAACTCCGTGGCCAACGGCGGCTCGTTCCACTTCGTTCCCCAGCCCGGCGCCAGTCGATTCGTCGTCAGCGATCGCACCAACGCCGTTCCTCCGGGAATCGTCGCCCACGCCTTCGACGCAGGCTGGCATCACTACGCGTTGGTCCGCGAGTTCACCAACCTCACCGTCCTCGTCGATGGCGTGCCGGTCGGCAACACCCGCGCCTACGGCCTGGCGGACACTTCCGGTTTCCGGATCGGCGAGGGCTTCCGTGGCCAGCTCGACGAGTTCCAGATTCGCAATGTAGCGCTAACCCCGGCGGACATCCGCCGCTCGATGCGGAAACAGCTCAACGGCCGTGAGGACGGTCTGGTCGCCTACTTCCGCTTCGACGAAGGCACCGGCACCACCGTCACGTCCGAAACCATCAGCAGGCTCCCCGGCGAATTCGCCGCGGCCGCGGGCATCAGCTGGGGCGATTCCACCGCGCCCGCCGCCATTCCGCCGCGCTTCATCACGCTGGCGGAAAACAACGACGCGAATCGTCCCGAGCTCCTGACGGACCTGCACGTCATCCGCATCGATGAAGGCCCGCCCCTCGGCGACCTCAAGGTGCTCCCGTCCGACAACGTCTTCGATGAACGGATCACCATGCGTCACAGCGGCGACTTCGGCGGTGCGCCGGAACTGATGCAGTTCGAGTGGTATTACCATCCCGACACGGGCGGTGAAGTGGCGACCGATCTGCCCGTCGTGGACGGCGCCGGCAACATCATTGATCCGCGCGGCTGGTTCGTTTACTCGGTCGAGGACTTCGGCCAGGGCTTCAACGACATCACCATCGGCGAAGGCCCGCGCAACGGCCTGCTCACGATGTCCGACAACTGGTTCATCTGCCGGTATCGCGGATACAACGTCGACGGGTCCACGAACTGGAGCGACTGGGTCGGCCAACCGGGTGGCGGCCGCGCGCAACTAGCGGAAGGCTGGATCAAGCGCGTCATCGACGGGCTCAATCCCTTCGAGCAACGCTCGGATAGCTTTCACTCCACCGAGACCTCGACCCTCGTCAACATGCTCACGCAAGCCGGCCGGCGTTATGAAGGGCCGGTCGCGTTCAACCCCGATCCGAACTACCTGAACAACGTCGGGCTCATCGAGGCCTACACCACCGTGCTCGAACGCGGCAAGTCGCTCAGCATCGAAGGCACGCCGCCGGTGAATTACGAGCCGGCCAACACCTCGCTCCTGCTAGTCGGCGGTCGCATCGCGGACTTCTACACGATGCTCGGCAACGAGGCTTACGCTGACTCCACCGATCCAACGATCGGCTTCGCGACGGACGGCACGGGCGGCACGGATTACGGCGTGTTCGCCTCGTCGGTCTTCGCCTTCCAGAACCAACTCGACTCGCTGCTGGAAGAGGAACTCGTGCTTCTGCGTGGCCGCGATGCCTCGGCGGCCAGCGTTCGCATCGGGCCGGTTTACAACCGCCTCTTCTGGAACTTCACACGTGGCGATGGCGAGCTCGCCTACGCGCAGAGCTACAACATCATCGACGTGAACTTCGACGGCTTCGTGAACATCAACGATGCGTCGACCATGTTCCCGCAAGGTCACGGCGACGCTTGGGGCCATTACCTCACCGCGACGAAGACCTACTACGATCTCCTCCGCAACACGAACTACACCTGGGTGCCGCGCGCTGAATCCGTGCGTCTCGGTGCGGCTGTCGTGTCGGTCGATTATCTCGATGAACGGAAGTTCGCTCGCGCCGCCGCCGCCAAGGCCAAGGTCGGCGCCGAGACGGTGAACCTCACCTACCGCCAGACCTACGTGGACGATCCGTCCGGTCAGTTCCAGGGCTACAAGGACACCGACGACGAACGTGCCTGGGGCCTCTTCGAATGGGCGCAACGCACGCGTCAGGCTGCCTACGTGGACTGGCTGATGGCGAACACGATTCTCCCGGCACAGGATCCCGACCCGACACATTCGGGCATCACGAAGATTGATCGGACCACCGTGACCGAGATCGCCGAGATCGCCGCCAACGCGGACGAAATCCAGGCGCAGCTCGACAAGGCGGACCGCGGCCTGAACCCGCTCGGCCTTGGCAAGGGCGTGGTGCCGTTCGATGTGGATCCCTTCTTCCTGGACATCGGCTCCGGCACGCAGAGCCGGACGCACTTCGACCAGATCTACGAGCGCGCGGAGACGGCGATGAACAACGCCATGAACGCATTCAACAATGCCAGTCAGCTCACCACCGCCCTGCGTCGCCAGCAGGATTCCGACACGGAATTCGCACGGAACATCCAGGAGCAGGAACGCGACTACAAGAGCCGGCTGATCGAAATCTTTGGCTACCCGTATTCCGGCGACATCGGGCCGGGTAAAACGTATCCATCCGACTACGACGGACCCGACCTGTATCACTACATGTATGCCAACGCGACGGAGCTGATTTCCTCCAGCACTGGCACCAGCCGCAGCTTCACGAATGTCTACTCGGCGTTCGAAGGCGAGTACGGCAGCTTCGGATTCTACTTCCCGGGTGACACGAGCAGCCGTGCCTTGAGCGAGAACAGTGTGCTTCGTGTGGCGTATCCGAAGACCGCCGCGAACTACAGCCTGCTCGCCCCCGCGTCGTGGGGACAACGCCGCGCGCCGGGCGAACTCCAACTCGCGCTCTCGGATCTCTTGCAAGCGGACGCGTCGCTCCGCATCAGCCTTGCGAACTACGACGCGTTGATTAACCAAATCGAAGACGCCGTGGACCTGCTTGATGCGCAATATGCCTTGAGCAATGCCGTCGTGACGGCTTTGAGCGATCAGCAGACGGAAGTGGAGGACATCAACGACACCATCAAGATGTATCGCATCATCAGCGGCGTCATGCGACGCGCGGGCTCAGCGGCGCGCAGCGTGGCGGAAGCCGCGGAATCGGCGGTTGGCGCTCAAGATGTCTGGGACGCCATTCCCCTTAGTCTGGCGGTTGGATCGCTTGTTACCGCCGAGATAGTCGAAACTGTCGCCGATGGCCTCGACGGAGACATTGTCACTCAGGAAGCCGCCAAGGAAGTGCTGGAACTGGAAACAGGCGTGACCATTGAGACCGCCAGCCAGAGCTTCGAAGTCCAGCAACGCGTCAAGGAAGTGCAGCAGCTCATCCGCAGCGAACCCGCCGCGCGCATCGAGGCGTATCAACTCGCCGAAACGGTCCGCCAGGCCGCGACACGTTACCAGGCCGCGCTCGCCAGCGATCAGCGCCTCCTGCAAGAGCGCCTCGCGTTCCGCCGTTACACCGCAGGCGACATCCAGGACAGCCGCTATCAGGACATGACCTTCCGCGTCTTCCGCAACGATGCCGTGCAGAAGTATCGCGCGCAGTTCGATCTCGCCGCGCGCTACGTTTACCTCGCGGCCATCGCCTATGATTACGAGACGCAGATGCTCGGCACGCAGAACGGTTCCGGCCGCGACTTCCTCACGCAAATCGTTCGCGACCGCAGCCTCGGCGTGATGGAAGACGGCATCCCGGTCGTCGGCCAGCCGGGCCTGTCCGATTCGCTGGGTCGCCTGAAGCAGAACTTCAACGTCCTGAAAGGCCAGCTCGGTCTCACGGTACCGGCGCTCGAAGGCAACAAGTTCTCGCTGCGCACGCAGATGATGCGCATCTCGCCGGACGACGACGAATCGTGGCGCAGCGAATTGAAGAAGGCGCGCGTCGCGGATCTGTGGCAGGTGCCCGAGTTCCGGCGTTACTGTCGTCCGTTCGCACCCGAATCCGCCGGACCGCAGCCAGGTCTCGTCATCCGCTTCGGCACGACGGTCACGTTTGGTCTGAACTACTTCGGCTGGCCGCTAGGCGGCGGGGACAGTTCGTATGATCCGACGTACTTCGCCACGAAGATTCGTTCGGCGGGCGTGTGGTTCGACAACTACGACGGCGCCGGGCTCTCGACGACACCGCGCGTTTACCTCGTGCCCGCCGGCATCGACGTGTTGCGTTCGCCGACGGACTTCTCGCTGGCCACGCGCGAATGGAAGGTGCTGGACCAAAAGATCCCGCCGCCGTTCACGCTCGGCAAGACGACGCTCCAGAACCCGAGCTACATCCCGATTCACGACTCGCTCAGCAGCGTGTTCGGCGACGTGCGGAAGTTCTCCAGCCTCCGCGCCTATCACGACGGCGGCGAGTTCGACGAGAGCGAGGCCGCGACGGACACGCGCTTGATCGGCCGCAGCGTTTGGAACACGGAATGGCTGCTGATCATTCCGGGCGGCACCCTGTTGTTCAATCCGAACCAGGGCCTCGACACCTTCATCAACTCGGTGGGAGATGTCCGCATCTTCTTCCAGAGCTACTCCTACTCGGGCAACTGAGGCGCGATGCGTAACAACGTGAAACGAAACTTGAATCACTCTCCCGCCATGAAAACGAACAATCAGAAGATTGAAAACTGGAGAACGATGTTGGTGCGACTCGTCGCTCGCATTGGTGCGTTCTCACCCCTCACCCCGGCCCTCTCCCCGTTGAGGGGAGAGGGGGCGCGACCAGCGTCGCTGGAGAATGGCTTGCCCCTCGCCGCATTCAACGACGCCTTTCCACACGAGGAGAGAGCAGGAACGCGGCTACGCGCTTCCGAACAGCCGCCCGCGTCCAACGCGACTCCCTCTCCCCTCAACGGGGAGAGGGCCGGGGTGAGGGGTGAGTCTTTCCGATGGCTCCCATTCTTCGTTGCCGGTTCCGCGCGGCCGTCCTTGCTCACCCTGGCTTGCCTGTTGTTGGCCTCCACCACGCTCCGCGCGGAACTACCCGAACCCGACAACATCATCTACGGCGTCATCACGCGAAACGGGCTGCCCGTTCACGCGACCGACACCGACGTGGTGCTCGAAGCTCGGCGCAACTCCGACGGCGCCGTGGTCGCGAGTTACCGCATGGGCGACAGCGCCCGCTCCGGCGATAACTTCACCCTGCGCGTGCCACTGGAAGTCTTCACGCCCGTGTTCGATTCGCTGTCGTCACTCACCGGCACCGCGATGACCATCGTAGCGAGCGACTTCAACGGCAGCTTCGCCGAAGTGCCGTTCACCATGGGCGGCCGCGGCCAGTTCCATCAGCTCAACATCAGTCACTTCCTCGGCTTTGATTCCGACGGCGATGGATTGCTCGATGAATGGGAAATGTTCTGGTTCGGAAACCTCCTCCAGAGCTCGATCACCGACAAGGACGGCGACGATTCGACAGACGGCGAAGAATATCTCGCCGGCACGGACCCCAACAACGGGAACAGCCGCTTCCGCCTTCAAATCCAGCGCACGGGTACAACCGGAAAAGAAGTGTCGTTCGTCGCCCAGGCGGCGGCGGGCAATGGCTACCAAGGCAAGATCCGCAGTTACACGCTCGAATGGACGACCGACTTGAACAGCAACAGCTGGATACCGCTGACCGGATACATCGGCGTAGTCGGCGCAGGCCAGACCGTGCGGTACCCGGTCCCGCCCCAAGGCCCGGCCACTGTCTTCTATCGCGCGGTGATCCAGCTCAACTGAGCAGGACCGCCGTTGCCGCAGTGATCCACTGCGGAGAATCGTCCATCGGACACGACAGGAATTGAAAACATTCCGGCAATCGGCGTGCAGGCAGGGCAGCGGAATTGCAGTGAACTGAACTCGTTCGCGGGCTTCCTCGGAAGCCGGACGCAAACGTTCAGCTCGTCATGCAATTCAAAGTCGATTTTCAACAGGCGCCGTTGCTCCTCATCTGGGAAGTCAGCCGCGCGTGCGCCCTCGCCTGCCAGCACTGCCGCGCCTCCGCCATTGACTGGCGGGATCCGCGCGAGCTTTCGCTGGAAGAAGGTCGCCGGCTGATCGATGACGTCGCGGCCATGGGTACACCGTTGCTCGTGTTGACCGGCGGGGATCCGTTGCAGCGTGACGATCTTGAAGACCTTATCCGCCACGCCCTTTCGCGACACCTGACCGTCGGCACCATTCCCGCAGCCACGCCGCGACTTACCCGCGAGCGCGTGCTCTCCCTCAAGGCCGCGGGCGTGCATCAGATCGCGCTGAGCGTGGATGCGGAAACCGCGGCGAAGCACGACGCCTTTCGGGGAGTGCCCGGCACGTTCGACAAGGTCATGGAAGCCGCCGGCTGGATTCGCGATGCGGGAATCAATCTGCAGGCGAACACCGTCTTCGGGGCGTGGAACGCCGATGACTTCGACGCCATCGCGGACCTCATCCAAAAGATGGGCGTCGTGTTCTGGGAAGTTTTCTTCCTCGTGCCCACCGGGCGCGGCGCTGCGTTGCAGAGCTGTTCACCGCGGCAGTTCGAGCAGCTGTTCGGCAAACTCTACCAACTCGCACGCCAGGCCTCCTTCGTCATCAAAGTGACCGAAGGCCAGCACCTCCGCCGTTTCATGGCGCAGAAGGATGCGGCAGGTGCGCCCGATGTCACCCGCGCCCGCGCGAGGATGATGCTGGGTGGCAAGCCGGTGAATTCGGGCCACGGCTTCTGTTTCGTGGACCACGTCGGGAACGTCTGTCCAAGCGGGTTTCTCCCACTGGCCTGCGGGAATGTCCGCGAAACTTCGGTCATCGACATTTACCGGAACAACCCGGTCTTCCGCGAACTGCGCCAGTTCGAGCTGCTGAAGGGCAAATGCGGCGGCTGCGAGTATCGCGACCTCTGCAGCGGCGGCTCGCGCGCCCGCGCCTACGGATTGACCGGGGACTACCTCGCGCCCGAGGAGTTTTGCGTTCACGAACCGCAGGCTATCTCGAAACCGGAGAGCCTCGTCATCGCGTAGCTTTTCCCTCCTACGAAACACCGAAAGTTTTATCGCTCCGACCGTTTCCCACTGTTCCTTCCCTGCCCGCGCCACAATTGGCGGTTGAGCTCCGTCCTCCGCCCTGCCATCCTCTTCCGCGAACCCTGCTGAAACCGACGTCGCCCAGACGCGCCGTCAAAAAATCGGTCGCTCGAGATGTTATGAAATCAACTTTCCTCTGCGCGTTCGCACTCGGTCTCTCCCTGCAACTCAGCACCGCTGCCGACAGCGTCGTCGTCTTCAACGAGATCAACTACCACCCGACGACCAACGAGTCCGCCCACGAATGGATCGAACTGCACAACCAGATGGCCATCGACATCGACCTCTCCGCCTGGTCTGTGCGCGGAGGAGTCGATTTCACATTTGCCGAAGGAACCATCATCCCCGGCGGCGGTCATCTGGTCGTCGCCGCCAATCCTGCTGCGCTCCAGACCGCCATCGGGCTGACCAACGCCGTCGGTCCGTTCACCGGTCGCCTGAACAATTCCTCCGCGCGGCTCGAACTCCGCGATCGCAACGGCCGCATCATGGACCGGTTCGATTACGGGGATGAAGGCAAGTGGCCGATCGCTCCCGATGGTTCGGGCGCCACGCTCGCCAAGCGCGATCCCAATTCCCCGAGCGACTCGCCGGATTACTGGACATCGAGCGTCGTCTCCGGCGGCACACCCGGCGGCCGAAACTTTCCGAAATCATTCAAGCCGCAACGGCGGACCTACATCAGCTTCGACTCGCTCTGGCGCTTCGAAGCCTCCGGAACCGATCTGGGCGACGCATGGCGCGCGCCGGGCTTTGATGACAGCGCATGGGGCGGACGCAACAGCGCCACTCTCGTGGGTTACTGGCCGTTCAACGGCGACGCCATCGGCCTGCGCGGCACGAGCGGCACATTCGTGGGCGCGGTCGCCACGACCACCGACCGAAACGGCGCGGCCGACGGCGCACTTGGCTTCGCTGGAAATCTTTCCCAACACGTCAGCGTGCCCGGCGGCGGTGGATTGAACGCCGCGAGCCAGGGCACCATCAGCCTTTGGGTAAAATGGAACGGCACCCAGGACGCCGATTGCTGCGGAGGCTTTGGCGCGGTGCTGTCACGTCAGGCGAACGGCCAGTTCTCCGACACCATTCTCGCCCTCAACAACGCCAACCCCGCCAGCGCCCGCCTCATTTGGCGCCAATCCGGTGGTCCGGCGCCGATCTTGATTACCAGCTCCACCCCGGTGGGCACCAACTGGCATCACATTGCCATCACCTTCTCGCCCGCCGGTACCACGCTCTACGTGGATGGCGTCGCGGACGGTTTCGCCGTGGGCTCCCCCATGAACAACGGCGCCGGCACCCCGCTCGCCATCGGCGCATGGGCTGGCGACGGCGGCGGCTTCTCCACATCGAGCATCGATGACGTCGCCGTCTGGGACAGGCCGCTCAACGCCGCCCAAGTCGCCACACTTTCCTCCCAGACGAAAACGCCGCTCGACTACGCCTCACCCGAAGGCGCCGTGTATTATTCCGGCGACGGACGGCTCGCTCAAAGCGACGAACTGCGCCTCACCGCCCTGCCCACCGGCCCGACCACCTATTACTTCCGCAACACATTCCAATTTGGCGACGATCCGTCCTCGGCCGATTTGAAACTCGATTTCGCGGCGGACGACGGCGCGATCTTCTACCTCAATGGCCAGGAAGTTCATCGCCACAACATGCCGGCCGGACCGGCCACCTACTCCACGCTCGCCAGCAGCACCGTCGGCGACGCAGCGATCCTTAATGGCATTTCGATCCCGAACACTCATCTCGTCGTCGGCAACAACGTTCTCGCCGTGGAAGTCCATCAAGCCAGCGCCGACGATCCTGGAATGGTTTTCGGTGCCGGACTCAACGCCACCGTAGTTCCGCTGCCCCAGGGCCCGCCGCCCATAGCCGTCGATCCGGGAACTCTCGTGTTCAACGAACTGGGCGCCGGCGGCCTTGCCACCGTTGACATCGAACTGATCAATCGCGGCAAGGAATCGATCGGCGTGGGCGGCTACATCCTGCGCCGGACCGGCACCTCGCCCGACGCCGAGTTCGTCCTGCCGCCGCAAACCGTTCCCGCCGGTGAATTCCTCACGTTGAACCAGACGGCGCTCGGATTCACCGTGGCCGCCGGCGACAAGCTGTTCCTCCTTCCTCCGGGCGGAAGCCGCGTTGCGGACGCCAAGGAAGTTCACAGTCGCCCGCGCGCTCGGGTGCCCGATGGCTACGGTGATTTCCTCACGCCCACGGTGCTCACGCCCGGCACCAGCAACATCGTCAGCCTGCGCGATGAAATCGTGATCAACGAAATCTTCTATCACGGGCCGCCCACGCTGGAAGTTCCCGCCACCATCGCGCCCACGACGAATCTCTTCTTCACCAATCTCTGGCGCTACGAGCAATCCGGCACGGACCTCGGCACCGAATGGCGCGAACCCGGTTACGACGACAGCGCGTGGCCGATCGGCGCCGGCTTGTTCTTTGTCAGCACGAACAACCTCGCCGCGCCAAAGAACACCCCGCTCACGCTCGGGCCGACGACGTATTATTTCCGCTCCGAACTCGTCTACACCGGCACGCCCGCGATCCTCACCTTAAATGCCCGTCACATCATGGACGACGGCATCGTGGTCTACCTCAACGGCCGTGAAATCCTCCGCGCGAACATGCCGCTATCCGGTCCGATTCGTTACACGAACTTCGCCAACACTCCCGTCAGCGTCGCCGCGATCCGCACGGCCGTGCCGGTTGCGCTGACAAATCTCATTCTCGGCACGAACATCATCGCCGCCGAAGTCCACCAAGCGAGCGTCTCCGGTGACGACGTCGTCTTTGGCTTTGAACTCAGCGGCACCATCGAAGCGACGCCGCGCATCCCATATCAGGGTTCCGATGAGGAATGGCTGGAGCTCTTCAACCAAAGCAGCAACGCCGTGAGTCTCGCGGGCTGGCGACTGGACGAAGGAATCGATTTCCGTTTCGGCACCAACGATTCCATTCCGCCCGGCGGCTATCTCGTCGTCGCAAAAGACCCGGCGGCGTTGCAGGCGAAGTTCCCCGGCGTGCCCGTTGTCGGCCCGTATGACAATCGTCTCTCGCACTCGGGCGAACGCGTCGTATTGCGTGATGCCTCGGATAATCCGGCGGACAGCGTGACTTACTCCGACGATGGTCGCTGGCCGGGCGCAGCCGATGCGGGCGGCGCCAGTCTGGAACTGCGCGATCCGCGCGCCGACAACAACGTCGGCGAATCGTGGGCGGCAAGCGACGAAAGCAATCGCTCGTCCTGGCGCACCTATAGTTACCGTGGAGTCGCCGCCGCCAGCCCGGTCGGTCCCGACGGACAGTGGAAGGAGTTCGTGATGGGCCTGCTGGATAACGGCGTCATCCTGCTCGACGACATCGCGGTGATCGAAACGCCCTCCACGACACCGACGAACCTCATCCAGAACGGCACGTTCGAAACCGGCACGAACAAGTGGCGCATCATTGGCAATCATCACGGTGAAGTGATCGACGACCCCGATCAACCCGGCAACAAGGTGCTCAAGCTCACCGCCAACGGAAGCACGGAACACATGAGCAACCACGGTGAAACCACGCTCGCTGGCGGACGCGACACCGTGAACGGACGCGAATATCTCATCACCTTCCGCGCGAAATGGATCAGCGGTTCCCGTCAATTCCATACGCGGCTTTACTTCAATCGTCTCGCCCGCACGACTTACCTCGAAGCGCCGGAACAACACGGCACCCCGGGCTCGCAGAACACCGCGTTCGTCCCGAACATCGGCCCCAGCTTCGATGGCTTGCGTCATTCACCCGCAGTCCCAGGAGCGTTTGAACCTGTGACCGTTTCGGTTCACGCGACGGATCCCGACGGATTGAACGAGATCGCCTTGTGGTGGCGTCCAGACGGCGGCGACTGGAGCAGCATCGTTATGGTGCCGAGCGCTGAATCGCCCGGGATCTTCTCAGCCAGTCTTCCCGGTCGCCCCGCCGGATCGATCGTCCAGTTCTACGTCGACGGCGCGGATGGCCATGGCGTTCGCTCGTTCTTCCCCGCCGACGGCGCCAACTCACGCGCACTTTACCGTGTGGACGACGGACTCGCCGCCACGAACGGCCTGCACAACTTCCGCCTCGTCACCTTGACCGAGGATTCCGACCAGCTCTTCCGAACCGTCAACCTGATGAGCAACGAGCGCATCGGTTGCACGGTGATTTACGACGAGCAGGAGATATTCTACGACGTGGGACTGCGCCTGAAGGGCAGCGAACACAGCCGGACGACGACACCGCGACTCGGATTCAACGTCAGTTTCCCCAGCGCACAAAAGTTCCGCGGCATTCACAGCACGGTGGCGCTTGATCGCTCGGAGAGCACCGGCTTCGGCCAGCGGGAGATGCTGATCCACCAGACCCTGAATCACGTCGGCGGCGTCCCGACCAAGTATCACGACCTCGTGCAAATCATGGCGCCGCGTCCGGACTACACCGGCACGGCGGAACTTCAGCTCGCGCGTTACTCGGATGTGTTCCTCGACGATCAGTTCGAGGACGGCGCGGATGGCACGGTCTTCGAATACGAACTCGTCTACCAGCTCAACTCCACGGACACCGGCACGCCCGAGGGCAACAAGGTGCCGAATCCCGATTCGGTCGTTGGCACGACCATCCGCAATCTCGGCGACGACAAGGAGAACTACCGCTGGACGATGCTGCTGAAGAACAACGAAGACCGGGATGACTACGCCCGCATCATGGCGTTCAGCAAATGGATGGCGACCACCGGCACCAACTTCACCAGCCAGCTGACGAACGTTATCGACGTGGATCGCTGGCTGCGCGGCACCGCGGCGAACGTCGTCTCCGGCGCCGGCGACAGCTACGGCGGGGACGGTTCACAGCACAACGTCCAGTTCTACGTGCGCCCCAGCGACGGCCGCGTCATCTATTTCCCTCACGACGTCGATGCGTTCTTCGACGCGAGTCGCCCTGCGGTTCCGAACGGAGATCTGTCCAAGATTCTCGCCATCCCGGCCTACGCCCGCGCCTACTACGGCCATCTCCGGGAGATTCTGGAAACCACCTACAACGCGAACTACATGACGCGCTGGGCGAATCACTTCGGTCGTCTGTTGCCCGCGCAGAACTTCGCCGGGCACCTCGCCTTCATCGTGCAACGCGGTACCGTGTTGAACAACGCGATCAACACCGCCGTCCCGAATGTTGCCTTCAACATCAGTTCGAGCGGCGGCAATAACTTCGGCACCACGAGCAACACCATCACCTTTACCGGCACCGCGCCGCTGGCCGTTCGGTCGATCGAAGTCAACGGCGTCAGTTATCCGATCACCTGGACCAGCGCCACCGCGTGGTCCATTCAGCTCCCGCTCTTCAGCGGCCTGAACCCGCTTGTGGTGCAGGGCGTGGACCGATCCGGCATCCGCCTCACGAACGCGATCGACACAATTACCATCACGAACAACGGCTCCGGCGTTTTGCTCCCCGTGGTGATCAATGAATGGATGGCCGACAACGCCGGTCCTTCCGGGCTCATCGATCCGGCGGACGGCTTGTTCCAGGACTGGTTCGAGCTGTTCAATCCCAACACGAACGCCGTCAACCTCGCGGGCTTCTACCTGACCGATACGCTAAGCCAGCCGGCTAAATGGCAGATTCCGCTCGGCACCGTCATTGATCCCGGCGCATTCCTTCTCGTCTGGGCCGATAACGAGCCGGAGCAGAACATCTCGTATCCCACCAACGGACATCTCCACGCTGGATTCCAACTCAGCGCCAACGGCGAAGTGCTGGCGCTTTATTCGCCCGGACTCGTCGCGCAACACGCCGTGGTGTTCGGACCGCAGTTTCAAAACGTCAGCCAGGGCCTGTTCCCGGATGGCATGACCAACTCCGTTTACTCGATGACCAACTGGACGCCGCGCACTGCGAACTCACTCGCCAACCGCGAAATCTTGCGCGTCATCGCGTTCAACGGAACCAGCGTCACGCTCCAGACCGACGTGATTGCCGGACGCAACTACGCGATCGAATTCAAGAACAGTCTCGCCGAGGAAACGTGGCAGCCGCTGGGCGATCCGCGTTCCTCCGCCGGCGCCACCCTCACCGTGACTGACACCACCGCGGCTCCGCTCCAACGATTCTATCGCATCAAGCGCCTGGACTAGTCATCGCTCCGCGAATTCATCACACGAAAGCTGGAACTCGCGCCGCGCGGTTGGCAAACTCGTCGTCATGATCGCCCGTCGGACAACGCTGCCTGGAACCTTCATCCTGCTCGTCTGGATGGCGTGCACCAGTCTCGCTTCTCAAACCCACGCCGCGCCGAAGTCCGATCGCATCGACTTCAACCGCGACGTCCGACGCATCCTTTCCGAGAATTGCTTCAACTGCCACGGTCCCGACGCCAAGGAACGCAAGGGCGGCGGGCAGTCGCTCCGACTAGATGTCGAGGATAGCGCGAAGGCGAAACTGGGCAACGGCAGTCGTGCTGTGGTCCCGGGCCACCCCGCACAAAGCGAAATGATCCGCCGCATTGAGGCGACCGATCTCGATGACCGGATGCCGCCACCGGAAACCGGTAAGAAGCTCACCGCCCAGGAACTCTCCACGCTGAAGCAATGGATCGCTCAGGGCGCGGAGTATTCGAAGCACTGGTCCTATATCAAACCGCAGCGCGCGAGCCTGCCGAAGGCCCAGCCCAAATCGTGGCCGCGCAACGCCATCGATCATTTCATTCTCGCCCGTTTGGATCGCGAGAAGCTGTCACCGTCGCCGGAAGCCGATCGCGCCACGCTGATTCGCCGCGTCGCGCTCGACCTCACCGGGCTTCCGCCGTTGGTGGACGAAGTGAACCAGTTCCTCGCCGACCGAAAGCCGGGCGCGTATGAGCGGCTGGTGGATCGCCTGCTGAAGAAGGAATCGTTTGGCGAACATTGGGCGCGGCTGTGGCTGGACCAGGCGCGATATGCCGATTCGAGCGGCTACGCCGATGATCCGGCGCGCACGATTTGGGCCTATCGCGATTACGTCATCCGTTCGCTGAACGCGAACAAGCCGTTCGATCAATTCACGCTCGAACAGATCGCCGGTGACCTGCTCGACAATCCCACCGACGAGCAACTCGTCGCCACGGCGTTTCACCGGAACACGATGACGAACAACGAAGGCGGCACGAGCGATGAGGAGTATCGCAACGTCGCCATCGTGGATCGCGTGAACACTACCATGGCTGTCTGGATGGGAACGACGATGGCCTGCGCGCAGTGCCACAACCACAAATACGATCCCATCACGCAGGAAGAATACTTCCAGCTCTTCGCGATTCTGAACAACACCGCCGACGCGGACAAAGGCGACGAGAGCCCCACCCTGCCGCTGTTCACGCCCGAACAGAAGCGCCAGAAGCAGGCGTGGCAGGACGACATCGCACGCCTCGAAAGAATCCTCCGCACGCCGACCCCGGACCTCGACCGCGCGCAGGCCGCGTGGGAGCCGCGATTCAAAACGGATCTCGACTGGAAACCACTCGTTCCCGCGACGGTTCGTTCGCAGGCTGGTGCTGAACTCAAACGCGAAGAGGGCGGCAGCGTTCGCTTCGAGCGTTCGGGCAAGACCGACACCTACACCTTCGAAATTCCCGCGCCAAACGGCCAGCCCATCAAGGCGATTCGCCTCGATGCCCTTCCCGACTCGAAGCCGCCCGGGCGCGGCGTCGGCCACGCCAGCGGTAACTTCGTCGTCTCACGAGTCCTCGCCTCCATCGCGCCGACCAACGATCAGCCCGCCGCTGGACGCTTCCTTCGCATCGACCTCCCCGGGAAGGAGAAGATTCTTTCCCTCGCCGAAGTGCAGGTCTTCAGCGGCTCGACCAACCTCGCGCGTCTCGGTGAGGCGAAGCAAAGCAGCACGGCGTTCGACGGCCCCGCGAAACTCGCCATCGACGGAAACACGGACGGCGACTTCGCGAAGGCAAAGTCCACCACGCATACGGAGACCTCGACCGATCCATGGTGGGAGCTGGATTTGAAGTCCACTGTGACCATCGACCGCATCGTCTTGTGGAATCGGACGGATGGTTCCCAGGATCGCCTGAGCAACTTCCGCGTCACGCTGCTGGACGACAAGCGCACCACGCTCTGGGAGCAACGCGTGAGCGCCCCGCCGAATCCCAGCACGGAACTTCGGCCCGACGGTGCGCGACCCGTTCCCTTCGCCATCGCGCAGGCCAGTTTTTCGCAGAAGGATTTCAATGCGGCGGACGTGCTGGACAACAAGGATCCGAAAACGCGCGGCTGGGCCATCGCACCGAAGTTCGGCGAGCCTCACTCGCTCACGCTTACCCTCAAGACTCCGGCCTCCATCGGTTCCGGCTCCAATCTCGTCGTATCCATCGAGCAGCTCTCGAAATATGAGTTCGCCACCATCGCGCAGCTCCGGCTGATGAGTTCATCCGATGAGCGCGCCGCGGACTTCGCGCGCGTCCCCATGAACATCCGCGCCATTCTCCAACAAGCCGCAGCCGCTCGCTCACCGGCGCAGACCGAGGAGATTCGCAAATATTTCCTGACCATCGCTCCGGAACTGGACGACGTACGCGCGGACCTCGCCCGCCTCAAGAAGAAGCTCGAGGACGAGAAGCCTTACACGACGGTCCCGATCTACCGCGAGCTCGCCGGCGACAAGCGGCGCAAGACCAATGTTCACCGGCGCGGGAACTTCCTCGATCTCGGCAAGGAAGTGAGCGGCGGTCTCCGACGTTTGCCTCCATTCGGTCCACGGGACGCGACACCGCTACCGGCGACCGCCTTGCCCTCGCCCGCTGGCTGGTCGATCGCGAGAATCCGCTCACCGCCCGCGTGGTGGCGAATCGGTTGTGGGAATCAATCTTCGGAATCGGCCTGGTCCGGACGAGCGAGGAATTCGGTGCGCAGGGCGATTTGCCGTCGCACCCGGAATTGCTCGACTGGCTGGCGGTCGAGCTGATGGAAAAGAAGTGGGACGTAAAGCATCTGCTCCGGCTGATGGTCACCTCGGCGGCGTATCGTCAATCGTCACGCGTCACTCCGGATCTCGCGGCGCGGGATCCCGACAACCAGTTGCTCGCGCGCGGCCCGCGCTTCCGGCTTTCTGCCGAGATGATTCGCGATCAGGCGCTCGCCGTCAGCGGATTGCTCAGCAGCAAGATGTATGGCCCGCCGGTGAAACCGCCACAGCCGAGGATGGGACTGGCTGCCGCATTCGGCAGCGGCACGGACTGGGAAACCAGCAGCGGCGAGGATCGTCATCGCCGGGCGCTCTACACCACGTGGCGACGATCGAATCCGTATCCGTCCATGGCCACCTTCGATGCGCCGAATCGCGAAGTCTGCCTCGTGCGCCGCGAGCGTTCCAACACGCCGCTCCAGGCGCTGGTCACCTTGAACGATCCGGTCTACATCGAGGCGGCGCAGGCGCTTGCCCGCAAGATGATTATCGCCGGCAACCCTCCGAGAGAAAGCGCGCCACGGCTTCCGCGCTGCGCGAGCCGTCCACCGACTGACGACGAGCTGCGCGGCCTCGTGAAGCTGTTCCCGAAGACTCTAGCCCGTTTCCAGGCCGACCCGGCCAAGGCGCTCGACCTGGCCACCAAACCGCTGGGGACGCGCCCAAGGATTTGGACACCGCCGAACTCGCCGCCTGGACCGTGGTGGGCAATGTCCCTTGAACTTCGATGAGATGCTCGATGAAGCGCTGAACCGGACCACTAACCATGAATTCCCATCTCGAGCAGCTCCACCAACTGACCCGGCGCTTCCTTTCGGCACGGCCGCCTGCGTCCCGGCGCGCTCGCGCTGCTCGCTGCTGAAGAACCCTCTCCGCCGCCGACGCGCCGCTCGGCCAATCCCCTCGCGCCTCGTGCCCCGCACTTCGCCGGCCGCGCCAAGCGGGTGATCTACCTGCATCTCACCGGCTCGCCGCCGCACCTCGACTTGTTCGATTACAAGCCGGAGCTCGTGAAGCGCGACGGACAGGATTGCCCCGACGCTTTCCTGAAGGGCAAGCGATTCGCGTTCACCTCCGGCACGCCGAAACTGCTCGGCACGCGACGAAATTCTCCCAGCACGGCAGGGGGCGGCGTCTGGATGTCGACGCCATTCCCCACCTGCACTCCGTCGCCGACGAACTGTGCGTGATCCGGTCGATGAACACCGACCAGTTCAACCACGCCCCGGCCGAGCTCTTCGTTTACACCGGATCACCGCGCTCCGGTCGCCCGTCGATGGGCGCGTGGGTGACGTATGGTCTCGGCACGGAGAACCAGAATCTGCCCGGCTTCGTCGTGCTGATCTCCAGCGGCGTGCAGCCGAATGGCGGCAAGAACTCGTTCGGCAGCGGCTTCCTTCCCTCGGTCTTCCAGGGCGTGCAATGCCGCTCCAAGGGTGACCCCGTGCTCTACGCGTCCGATCCCGCCGGGATGGACCGCGAGCTGCGCCGCATGAGCCTTGATACGTTGCGCAATTTGAACGAAATCCAGGCGCGCGAACTCGGCCATCCCGAAACGCAGACGCGCATCGCCCAATACGAGCTGGCGTTTCGCATGCAGATGTCCGTGCCCGAAGTGATGGACATCTCGCGCGAATCGGCGTCCACCATCGCGGCCTATGGCGCGAAGCCCGGCGAATCGAGCTTCGCGAACAACTGCCTGCTCGCGCGCCGACTCGTCGAGCAAGGCGTGCGCTTCGTGCAGCTCTTCGACTGGGGCTGGGATTTCCACGGCACGGGTCCGAGCGAAGACATCCGCGACGGGTTGACGAAAAAGTGCGCGACGATGGACCGGCCGGTCGCGGCGTTGCTGAAGGATCTTCGCCAGCGCGGTTTGCTGGACGAAACGCTCGTGGTGCTCGGCGGAGAATTCGGTCGCACGCCGTTCCGCGAAGGGCGCACGGCGAAGGGCGACATCCTGGGCCGCGACCATTTCCCGGATTGCTACACGATGGTAGTGGCCGGCGGCGGCGTGAAGGGCGGGACGATGTATGGCGAATCAGACGAGCTCGGCTTCAGCGTGGCGGAGAACAAGGTGAGCGTGCATGACCTCCAGGCTACCCTGCTCCACCAACTCGGCTTCAACCACGAGCGCCTGACGTATCGCTTCCAGGGCCGCGACTATCGCCTGACGGATGTGGAAGGCGAAATCGTGCGCGGGATATTGGCGTGATTCAGGAGTCTGCGTTTATAGAGGGGTTGCCATCCCAGCTCAAAAAAGGATTCCGCAGGCAAGTCCTGTGCTTCGATCACGTTGTGGAAGTCATCTCTCAATCTGCAGCGACCACTGGCACTTTTAGGAAATCAAGACCGCTAATTTGTGCAGATCGTGCGGCTTTTCGAACCGGTTCCGACACGTAAGCCATACCTTTTCCAGAGACCGAAAAGAGATTGAGATGCTTGATTGCAGCCGCATTGAGCACTGGCTTGACTAAATGATCCCCAGAGAAAATGGACCGACTTCTATTGAGCACATCGCACGTTGGCCACATGTGAAGGACGAAGTATTCTCTCGCGTCTCCGCCTTGTGATTGAACGACGACAGGAAGCCACTGGAAACCCTCGGTTCCCGTTGCAAAACTGTTCGATGCACTTCTTGAGTGCGCCGCTGCATAAATGCCAACCAAGATTGTTGGCTTGGTAGTCACTAAACTCTCCATCGCGAAGTTCAAAACTGAACGGCTTCCAACCCTCGACCCGTCTTCTGTTGTAGAGAAGCTTGAAGGTAATCTCCTCCGGTGAATAGGCTACGCCTTGGCGCTCATTTTCCTCCCGGGTGAGTGAGTAATAATTCATGAGTCAGGATGACCGCTCTTCGCTAAGAGTCCTGAGCTGTCTCCTAAAGCCTCAGACGATTTCTTTCAACACTGTTCGCGAAGTAGTCGAGCCGTCCCAAATGTCTGACGCATCAATTCGCCAGCTTCAGGAAGGGTACGACGTGCTTGGCGAGTTGCGCGGCGGTAAGTTTCAGCGCTTCCTCGTACTGGATGGCGTCGGCCACATCGAACTTCACAAAATCGACAGGCAACGGGGTGGGCAATCGAAAGTCCAGAAAGGGCAGCGCCCAGGGATCAGAGACAGCCATTTGAGTGTCAGATCGTGAGACCAGCTCTCATGATTCGCGAATCAGCCTGCATCCCAGCAAGCCTCCATCCTCCGTCGCATCGTTTAAGCGAACGGGAAGCTCGTATTTCTTGAAGTCGAAGCCAGGTGAAAACTCCCGGTGCGGCACGCGGTCGTCGTTGAGTGTGACGATGTATTGAAAGCCATACTCTTCGGCCATCTTTGCGCCAACCTCAAAGGCGGTTGCGATTTGCCGCTCCTCCATCGCGTCGAAAAGTCGGCTGTCGTGAACGAGGAAGCCCAGCCAGTCGGGGCGACGGCGGCTGAGGAGAATGGCCACCATCATGTCAAAGCAGAAAACCTGCTGCTCCTTGATACCGGCGGAGTGAGCATCGGGGCCACCTTCGACTTTGATGCTCAGTCCGCTGTCTGTCGGCTCAACGCGGAGCACAGAAGACCGCTCAGACAACTTGCGCGACAGTTCGTCGAACAAAATCACCGCCTCTTCAAGAATGCTGGCACGTTCTGTATGGTCATTGACGAGCTTTCGGTGCAATTCGGCGCGCTCCACGTTCAAGTCGGCGGCTCCAAGATTCAATCCGCTGCGCCACTTTCAATCGCCGCTCCAGTTCCTCCACTTCGGCGCGCAACCGCGAGTGCTCCATTTGCAACTCGGTGTAATGCGTGAGGGCGCCCCGTCCACTAAGCATTTGCATCAGCTCACGCTCGCGCTTCTCCTTCACCTCTGCGACTGCGGTTCGTTCCTCAACGCGACGCTTGGCTGCGGCGACTTCGCCCGCAAGATGCTTGCGGCGGTTCTGAATGATGGTCAGATGGAACTTTCTAATGTCATCAAGGTGCTTCGTGGCCACACCGGGCAGCTGTACACCTACCGCTTCATACAGGCGTGCCAAGTCCACATCTTGCGGCGGATGCTCCTCGAGGAGAACGCCCTCAAGCTGGTCAGCAAGCTGCCGGTCGAGTGTGTTTTCATCCCGAAGCTCGGCAATTTCGCCACGCAGGCTGGAGGCTTCTTTCTCAAACTCCTCGTATTCCGGGAGCACTTGGAATGAGTTTAACCGTTGCGAAAACGAATCGGCCTTGGTGCGCTGGACCGCGAGGCGCGCCCGCAGTTGCGCCGCGGTACCGATGAGTTCCGCGACCACCCCAGTGCCCTTCAGTTCCCGTTTCAGACGATCAAGCTCCTGCTCACGCTTCCGCAGCTTCTCCATAGCCGACAAAATCCTCCAATCGAGGCCCAGAAAGAATGCGATGGCGACGTTTTGGTCCCATTCCTGTTGCTTCAAGGACTGACGCTTTGGGTCGAAGAATGCAGCGTCGGCACGGCGGCACAGATACGAGACGAGGGAGCGGAACTTCGGCTCAAAGTTGGCGGGTTCTGGCGACAAGCCAAAGGCAGCTTGCCCAAGATATGACTTCCATGCTTTCAGCGGGACATATGCCTCACCCTCGTCATCCGTCTTGACGTCGGCTGCCAATGAGGAAGGCACGCTTTCCGGGAAGTAGAAGGCATTCTTGAACGCAGGGGGATTGGCAATACGCTCCCCCGTGGTCTTCTGTCCTGCACAGTCAAATGTCATGCCAAACGTCTCGGCGGCGATGGTGGGATTCAGGAAGATGCCGTCCTTCTCCACGTCAGCTCCGAGCAGGTAATGAATGATTTCCAGCGTGGTGGATTTTCCAGCCGCATTGCGCGTCTGGTCTTTGCGCGCGCCGGGCGTCTTCTCCGCAAGCAGCAGGTTGAAGCCCGGATGAAACTCCAAGGTCTTGAACTTCGGTAGTGTGCTGTAGATGCGGTGAATCATGGTCGCGTCTTTCGGATAAGCCCACGGTGTCACTCCACCGCTCCCACAGCATACAGAAAATCCAGTGCGAGGATATACCAGTCGAACGGCACCGGAGACGATGCGGTGTAGGCACCATCCGTCCGCTTGTAGGCATCCCACAAGCCCGAAACGGTGTGCTCATGCTCCAACAGCAGCAATAGCCGCGCACCCACACCGAGAATGCAACGGCTCTCAGGAATATGCTTGGTTGGCAGAATCATTCAGGCGGATTCTCAAAAATGTCGCAGCGATGGAAGAAATAACTCAACACGCCCAGCACTGCGGTATTGCTACGCGCGGTACCCTGCGTGGCCCATCCGGAATACTCCAAAAGCAGGTCAAAGATGCGATTTGGCTCGGTGCCGCTGTCACGCAGCTTCCCGTAGTGATGGCGAAATCCCTCGGCGATGCGCTCGCCGCGCTCCACGTCCGTCTGACTGCGAGAGAAGAGTCGCTCCACTTTGTCCTCTATGCGTCGCCCCATCAGCAGGCAATCCTGGACATTGCCCGTGAGACTGTTGAACTCCAGTTTCCGACCGTCGGGCATTGTCGGGGATTTGAGCTGCAAAGGCGAGGGGAGGGCTTCGAGCCGGGCAATCACCTGTAGCAAGTCGTCGAGTCCGACCGCTAGAATCTGCATCTGGCTCACATCCGCTCCGCCAAATGCTCGCGCGAGGGTGAGATTGGGAACTTGAGCAGCCAGTTCGTTCCAAAACTCCGTCGCACCCCAGGCGAGGATGGTCAGGCCCAGGTGCTGCGCCTTGATTTCCAGCATCGCTGCATTCGAAAGCTGCCCTAACTCGCTCTGAGGATGATTGTGGACAAAGACCCACTCGCGCATTGTTTCTCCGAGAGTTTTCAGGGCATTCGCAAAGTCTTTGCGAATCTTTGCTGCCGTCTCGCTGTCCTTCATTTCAGCGGCAGTTCTTGCCGGGGCGTAGCATTGATAAACACGCTGCTTGTTGAGCGACACGCAATCAAGCCCGCCGTCTCCCTGCGTCACCCGGACCCGCTGCAAATCGCCGCCGGGGTGAAGCAACCTTACCACTTCCGCGAACCAAGCTTGGAAGTCGTCACGATACTTTCCTCGAAACTGGAGTTCATACTCCGCGCGTTGATGTGGCGTCGGTGGCATCGCTCAACTCATATGCCGAGGTCCAGCAGTCCGCGGGTAAGTCCGCCTGCTCTCCAGAAGATGTCCACTGCGGTCGTGCGTGCGGGATTGATGCGTGTGGAACGGCGGCTCATGTTTCAAGCATTCTTTCCATAACCGGGACGGACGTGCAAGGGTCCAAGCGATTCTGCGGAAAGCTATAAGGTATGGGTCCTCTTCTTGTCCGCTCCTAACGTCACGAGATATTGCCCCGCCCGGATCAGAAAATGGAACGACGTTATCAACCACGGCGAAGCGCTTTGAAGGAAAGCTCACGAGGTTTCGAGAAAAGCTCATGAGGAAATCTCCAAACGCTCTCCGGTTTGTTCCAGCGGCGGGTGTCGTTTGAGGAGAGGTTCAGGTCGCTCCCTCATCGGACGAAAGGGCGGGAAGGTTCGGCACTCAAGAACTTTTGTCACCCGCCGATGGAGCCAAAGGAAGCCGCCACCAATGGCGGTGAATAAACAAGAAACGTACACAAGAAAGGACACAGTATGCCCCGCTCAAAACGACGCTCCGCCACCACCGACAAGGCCGACGCCCGCGCCACCGCGCTCAGCTCCATCAACCCCGCACTGGAACTTGGGGAAAGCCTCACGCTGGCCGCCTACAAAGCAAAAATTACCGCGACCCGAACCGCGCTCGAAGCCTACAATACCCTGCTCTCGAACGCCGACGCCGCGTTGGTGGCATTGGAACAAAGCGAGAGCGAGCTGGCCGATCTCTCGGAACGCATGTTGAAGGGTGTGGCGTCTGAATTTGGACGCGACAGTGTGGAATACGAGAAAGCCGGCGGCGTGCGTAAATCGAAGATCAAACGCGGCACGAAGTCGAACGTCACGGACCTGAAGCAGGCAGCGTAGAAGCGTTCTCGATATTCGTAGCCGCCCAGGTGAACAGGCGAAGGAGTTCTCCGCCTCGTTATCTCGGCGGCTACTGTTCCGCCCTTACAGGGCTGGAGATTCTTACGAAACCTGAACCCAGGGCGCTGCCCTGGGCTATCATATTTCGGGCCTTCAGCCCTCTCCGACCGGGATCGGAGTGAACGGGCGCGAAGGGAGATACGCCGACGCTGCCGGGACCTCCCACCAATCCGCCTCCTCACGTCGGCGGCTACTTCAATTCGCCAGCTTCAGGAAGGGCACGACGTGCTTGGCCAGTTGCGCGGCGGACATCTTCAGCGCTTCCTCGTACTGGATGGCGTCGGCGACATCGAACTTCCCGGAGCTGACGCGGCGCAGGGTCGCGAGGTGCGCGCCGCAGCCGAGCTTCTGTCCCAGCTCGTGCGCAAGCGTGCGGACGTAGGTGCCCTTGGTGCAGGCCACGCGGAAGAACGCGTACGGTTCCTCGTAGAGCGTGAAGCGGAAATTGTAGATGTGGATGAGCCGCGCCTTGCGTTCCACTTCCTTGCCCTGGCGCGCGAGTTTGTAGAGCGGCACGCCGCCCACTTTCACAGCCGAGACCATCGGCGGTTCCTGCATGATGTCGCCGATGAAGCTCTCGGCGGCTTCGTTCAGTTTGTCGACGGACAGGGGCGGCACCGGCTTGGTTTCCTGAATCTCGCCGTCGGTGTCGAAACTGTTGGTGGTTTCGCCGAACTTGATCCAGCCGGAGTAAACCTTGTCGTCGGACATCAGCTTCTCGGAGAGCTTGGTGCCGCGACCGAGCAGCATGATGAGCAGTCCGGTGGCGTTCGGATCCAGAGTGCCGCAGTGGCCGACCTTCTTGATGCCGAAGCCGTCACGGATTTCGTCCACGATGTCGTGTGAGGTGGGGCCGGCCGGCTTGTCGATCAGCACGGCGCCGTCGAGCGCGTCAAAGGCGTGCATGATTCAGCGGGTGGAGTTGAGGGCTTTCTTGATGGCGTTGAGCACGCGGCGTTGCGCGGCGATGGGCTTGCCCGGGATGCGGGCGCCGGCCGCGGCACGATGTCCGCCGCCGCCGAACAGTCCGGCAATGGCGTTCACGTCCACATCGTCGCTCTTGGAGCGAAGGCTGATGCGGGTGAGTTCCGGCTCGGATTCTTCAAACACGCAGGCAACGACCACGCCTTCGATCGCGCGAATGTGATCGATCAAACCCTCCGCGTCATCGCGCTGGGCGCCGGTGCGGGCGAAGTCGCGTTTCTTCAACCAAAAGTAACCGGTGCGTTTGTCGTGGGTGAGGTGAAACTTGTTGTAGACGTGCCTGAGAAGCTGCACGCGCGCGAGCGGATACGACTGGTAAACTTCCTGGGAGATGCGGCCGAGGTCCGCGCCTCTCTCCACGAGGTGGCTGGCAACCTGGAACGTCGCCGGCGTGGTGCTCTGATATTGGAACGAGCCGGTGTCAGTGGAGACGGCGGTGAAAAGACAGTCGGCAATCGCGCGAGTAATCGGCCAGTGGCCGGCCTTGAGCAGGCGATAGATGAGCTCGCCGGAGGACGGTTCCTTGGAGGAAACCCAGTTGATGTCCGCGTAGCGGGTGTTGCTGGCGTGGTGATCGATGTTGATGAAGACCTTTCGATCGCCAATGCACTCGGAGGCTTTACCGAGTCGCTCGAAGCTGGCGCAGTCGGTCGCGATGACGCAATCGAAGGAGCGGCCGGGCTTGGGGAGGTCGAACATCTTCTGCGCGTCGAGGAAGGCGAGCTTGTCGGGAACCGGATGTTCGTTCCAGCAGGTGACGTCCTTTCCGTCGGCCTTGAGGGCGAGGGCGAGCCCGAGTTGCGAGCCGATGCAATCACCGTCCGGACGCACATGGCCGACAATGCAGATCTTCCTGCTGTCGCGGATGGTTTCGATGATCTTCTGGACCGTGCGGTTCAGCTTCATTTTTCCGGCATGCCCTTTTCGAGTTCCTCGATCAACTTGAGCACCCGGTTGCCGCGCTCGATCGAATCATCCAGCGAGAAGCGGAGCTGCGGGGTGTACTTGAGGATGACTTCCCGGGCGACGTATTCCTGGATGAAGGGCCGCGCCTTGTGCAGCAACGAGAGACCGATCTTCTGCTGGTCCGGCTTGCCGAGGATGCTGATGTAGACGCGGGCGGTCCGCAGGTCGCCGCCCATCTCGACGTCGTTGACGCAGATGAGGCCGCCGTCGCCGACGGGAATTTCCTTGCGAATGGCTTCGCAAACGGCGCGCTTCAAAAGCTCCCGGACCCGTTCTTGTCGGTGATTCGCCATGGGATGTTCCGCGGCGATTACAGCTTGGCGGTGTGCTTCTCGACCATGTAGGTCTCGATGACATCGCCCACTTGAAGTTCGTTGAAGCCTTCGATGCGAATACCGCATTCCATGCCGGCGCGCACTTCGTTGACTTCGTCCTGGAAACGCCGGAGCGTCTGCACCTGTCCTTCGTAGATGAGATTCTTGCGACGCATGACACGGACCTTGCCGCGCACGATGCGTCCGCTGCCGACGATACAGCCGGCCACGTTGCCGCCCTTGGAGAGCTCGAATATCTTCTTCACGTCAGCCGAGCCGACGACGACTTCCTTGATGATCGGATCGAGCAGACCCGCCATCGCTTCTTTCACCTCGTCGATGAGCTCGTAGATGATGGAGTAGAGCTTAATCTGGACACCTTCGCGCTTGGCGACGTCGGAGACGCCGTTGTCGATGCGCGTGTGGAAGCCGAGAATCACGCCCTTCGAAGCCGAGGACAGCATGACGTCGGTTTCGGTGATGGTGCCGACCGCGCTGTGAATGATGTCGAGCGAGACCTTGTCGGACTCGATCTTCTTGAGCGCCTCGACGAGGGCTTCGACGGAACCTTGCGTGTCCGCTTTCACCACGATCTTGAGCACCTTCGCCGTGTTTTCGGCGAGCGTGGCGAACAAGTTCTCGAGCGTGATCTTGGAACGCGCTTCCTTGGCGAGAAGTTTCGCCTCATCCGAGCGCGTCTCGGAAAGTTCGCGGGCGGTGCGATCGTTCTCCAGCACGCTGAATTCGAGACCGGCTTCCGGGACACCGTTCAAGCCGAGCACCTTCACGGCGACAGACGGACCGGCTTCCTTCAGACGCTTGCCTTCCTCGTTGATGAGCGCGCGGACCTTGCCCCAATACTGGCCGCAGATGATCACGTCGCCGACCCTGAGCGTGCCTTTGCGCACGAGCACCGTGGCAGTCGGACCACCGGGATCGAGGCCGGACTCAATGATATTGCCTTTCGCGCGACGATCCGGGTTCGCCTTCAGATCCATCAGCTCGGCCTGAAGAATCAAGATTTCAAGCAGGTGCGGAATGCCGGTCTTGGTCAAACCAGAGACTTCAACGAAGGTGGTGTTACCGCCCCAGTCATCCGGCACCAGACCTCGTTCCTGAAGCTGCTGGCGCACCTTCATGGGATTCGCGTTCGGATGATCGCACTTGTTCACCGCGACAATGATCGGAACCTTCGCCGCCTGCGCGTGGCTGAGGGCTTCCAAAGTCTGTGGCATCACGCCGTCATTCGCGGCAACCACGAGGATGACAATGTCAGTGACGTTCGCACCGCGAGCCCGCATGGCGCTAAACGCCGCGTGGCCGGGAGTGTCGAGAAACGTGATCTGTTGCAGCTCTTCCTTCCGCTCGGGATGCGGGAAGGAAATGGTGTAGGC
The DNA here is from genome assembly GCA_016713365.1 of Verrucomicrobiota bacterium. Lineage (GTDB taxonomy): Bacteria > Verrucomicrobiota > Verrucomicrobiia > Limisphaerales > JADJPG01 > JADJPG01. The sequence continues at coordinate 31,910 of JADJPG010000057.1, forward strand.
ACCAATGTGCTGGGTAATGCCGCCGGACTCGCCCGATGCGACGTTCGTCTGACGAATGGAATCGAGAAGCGTGGTCTTGCCGTGGTCGACGTGACCCATGATGGTGACCACCGGCGCGCGGAGCTTGAGCTGCTCCGGCTTGTCCTGAATGTCGTCTTCAGCCGCCTTCTTTGGCTCATGGACAATACCGCCGCCGCGCTCGCGCTTCTCAACTTCAAATTTGAAACCGTATTTGGCGCAAAGCTTCTGGGCGATCGTCTCGTCGATGGCCTGGTTGACGTTGGCCATCACCTTCAGCTCAATCAGATCGGCGATGAGCTGGAAGGGCTTTTTCTTCAGCTGTTCCGCCAGCTCGCGAACGATGATCGGCGGTTTGAGCGTGATGACTTCCGCACCCTCGGGCGCAGTGTAGACGGGACCGGTCGGCTGCGCGGGACGCATCGGACCACCCTGGCCCATTCCCGGACGACCACCCTGACCTTGTTGGGGACGGCCCATCTGCCCCTGGGGCCCACGAGCACCGGGCCGTTGATCGAAGCGACCGCGGCCCATGTCAGGCCGGCCGGCCGGCGCGGGCGTCATGCCGCGTTGCGGCGGTTTGCCGAAGCCGGGCCTCTCGGGCTGGCGCGGCGCCGGACGGGTGGGCAATTGAATACGTCCTACCAGTTCACCCACTCGCGGCGGGGCTGGAGGTGCGGGAGGCACCGGCGGAGCAGCAGGCTCTGGAGTTGGCGCGGGAGCCGGGGCGCTCGACTGAACGGGTTCCGGAGCGGAAGTTTCGGGCGATGGCGGAGCTTCTGCCGCGGGCGCGAGCGGAACAACCGGCTCGGCAATGGGCGGCTCCACGGGAGCAGCGACGACGGGCGCTGGCGGTTCGGGAGGCGCCGATACGATCAAAATTGGCTCCGGAGCCGGAGGGGGAGGAGGAGGTTCCGCAGGAGCAGGTGCAGCAGGCTTGAGGTGTTCCTCAAGGTATTCGGCGGTGATCTTATCCAGCGAGCTGGATGGCACCTTGGCAGTGGCAATGCCCAGTTCTTTGGCCTTCGAAAGCACTTCTTTGCTCTCGATTCCAAGCTTCTTCGCTATCTCGTAAATACGAACGGGCATAATTATCTGTTCTCAACCGGCGGGAAAACCTGGTCTTCATGCGCACAAAACGCCGAGATGGTTTTCAGTCGCCATACCAACATCAAACAACAGTGAAGGAGCGACGAGTCGCTTCTGCCTTGGCAGCATCCATGATGGCCTCAGCCTTGTCACCAATTTCCGGCATCTCAGCGAGGTCACTGACCTCTGCCTGGAGGAGATCCTCCAGACTGGTCAAGCCGTGCTGAACGAGCGCGCTCGCGTGCTCCTCAGCAATGCCGGGAATCGCCGCCAACGCCTTCACCGCCTGGGCGATCTTTTCTTCAAAACCCATCACCGCAATCTGCTCGGCTTCGATATCGACCTGCCAACCCGTCAGCCTTGCGGTCAGACGCGCGTTCTGGCCGCGCTTTCCGATGGCGAGCGACAACTGGTCGTCACTGACGACAATCTTCACCTGACGGCGGGCCTCATCGATTTCAAAAGTCTTTAACTTCGCCGGCGCCAGGGCGTTCGTGACAAACTCCCGGACATTCGGCGACCAGCGGATGATATCCACCTTCTCGTTGTTCAGTTCGCGAACAATATTCTTCACGCGCTGCCCCCGGAGACCAACACAGGCCCCGACCGGATCCACTTTCTCGTCCCGGGTGTAAACCGCCAGCTTCGTGCGGAAACCCGGCTCACGGGCAACGCCCTTGATCTCGATCGTTCCGTCGCTGATCTCGGACACTTCGAGCAGGAACAGCTTGATGACAAACTGCGGATCAGCGCGGGAAAGGATGATTTCCGGACCGTGCGGACCATTCTCGACGGCCTTCACGTAGCAGCGAATTCGTTCCCCGACCTGAT
>JADJPG010000058.1 GCA_016713365.1 Verrucomicrobiota bacterium
ACTACTCCTGCTTGTCCCCCCACAGGAATCCGCCAATCGATCCGATCTGCAGCACCGCGACCGGGCTGAGCACGAAACGATTAAAACGGTTCAGGACGCGGACGGAGTATTCGCCGACGTGCTCGGATTTCGCGTTAGGGATGACCAATACATTCTCGACGGCTCCGCGAATCGGTTTGCCGTTGAAGAACCACTGATACTGCACGTCCTCGGAATCCACTTTAATGCGGAACTCGGCGCGGTCACCGATGACTACTGCCTGCGGTTGCGGTTCCTCGACGAGCACGGGAACAACTTCCTGCGTCACTTCCAAATCCCAGTTGATCGTGAACTCGCCACCGCCGCTGTTCCTGCCGAGGCCGTCGAGTTGGATTTGGTAGCGCTGACCGCGCTCGGCGTTGAACTGGAAGGAGCTGGTGTAGAAGCCGCCCCGATCATCATCGCTGGTGATCGGTGTGAGGTTGTTCACAGCCTGCCCCGTGAACACGCTGAGGAACGTGTCGAAAGTGCTGCCGCGACTGGTGAAGGTGGCGACACCGGATTCAACGGCGATCCATTCGAACCAAACGGTCTGGCCGCCGCCGGGACGAATCGGTTCACCAAACTCGCGGCGTGCCTTGGAGCTGTCGCCTTGAATCACTCCGCGCGGAGCTTCGATGGTCGGGCGCGCTTCAAATTTGTCGTCCGGAGTGAACTGGTTGCCGGGCCGCACCAGCACCAGCGCCGGATCCGTCGTGAGCGCTTCGTCACCATTCCAGACGAGCGCCTGAAAATTACCACCCATGTCCGGGGTCAACTTGAAGAGCGACAGCAAGGCGTTGGTTTCGCCGGGCAGGGGAATACCGTTCAACGTCCACTGGTAACGAAGCGGCGGATTACCGGTGGCGCCGACGAACAATTCAACGTCCTTGCCGGGGGCGACCACGACGGTTTCTGGCGGATTCACCACCGTGAGTGGTCCGAGAATGTCCAGCCGCGCACGCCGACTTTGAACACCCTGACGATTCCCTGCGTTCGTCACGATCACGGAGTAAAAAGCTGCGTCGTTTGTTGTGACATTGAACAGCTGAAGCGTGGAACTCGCCTGGCCAAACGGGATGAACACCTGCCCGTTTCGCATCCACTGGAAGCCGAACGGACCGGGTCCACTGACATCGACATTGAACGTGACGTTGGCTCCCGGTTGCACCGCCTGGTCCTGAGGCTGGGCGACGATGACCGGCGGCGCTGCGAAGGTGGTGAGGTTCAAATACCAGCCGCCGATCGAGCCACTGCCGGCTCCGACCACGTCGTCCGTGACGAACAGCCGCCATTGGCCGTTCGGGTTGATGCCTTCGAACACTTTGAAACTGGCGCCGTAGGGCGATGCGGGTGCCGGGGTCGGGAACGTGTCGCCCGCGCCATAGTTGGTCGGGCGATAGTCGCCGGTAAGAATGCGCGTTGAATCTGGCAGCGGCGTTGTGAAGCCGTCCGCGAAGGTGAGGCGGATGAATCCCGTGGCGTTGTCCCCGCCGGCGTCGGACATCATCAAGAGCTTCTGTCCGCTGGGACTGACAAGCAGGATGTCGACGTCATCCGGGACCGTGTGATTAAAGTTGGTCAGGATGACGGACACGTTGGAAACAACTCCCGGTAGATTTGAAACGCTGATCGACGAAGGATACGGTCCCGGAGGCGCCGCGACGGTACCGACCAGGATCGTCGTTGGATTCCGATAGCTTCCGCTGTAAGTGGCGCCGAAGCTGATACCCATTCCCGTCATCCAAACCACCCACACGGCCACCAGCAATCGCAGTGCGCTGGCGCGGGAACGGGTTGTTGAAGGGCTGATTCTCACGGAAATAGGCTTCTGTTTTATACAACAGGGAGAATTAGAATGAAAGCGATAATCCGCGTCGGGAAGCCGCCTGGATGGCGACAGGAAACTTGTCGGCGCCCGTCCAAGTGCTGATGGGTAGGGGGCGTCTGGTTCCCCGGGCCGGGATGTTTTCCTTCAATGAAATTGCAGGGGCGATGCTGACTCCTGAGGAGCCGGAATTGGGACCTTTTCGGATCGATGGTACGATTTGCATTCACCTGCTACAGAAGAAAACGCCCCGTCGTCCTTACAGAAAACGTGACCTACCGAACCGACACCGTGCAGATCTGATTGAAGACAACTCCGCCGGAGCTCAGGCGGCGGACAAATGCGATCGCCCGACCATCCGGTGCGAAGACGCACGCTTCCGGGCGGGGTGCCTGTTCGTCCGCGTTACGAGGAGTGAGCCGGGTGGTGACGCCCGTCGCCACGTCAGTCATACAAACGCTGTTGTCCATCACGTGTGCGATCGAACTTCCGTCTGCACTAAAGGTGAACGTCGACCCGACGTCCCAGGGATTTCTTGTCAGCTGACGCAACTCCCCGGTGGCTGTCGCAACAAGCCACAGCTGGGAAACGCCAGTGTCGTCGCGCATGAGACAGGCAATCTTCGAACCGTCGGGCGAAGCGCGCAGCCAGTGTCGCTTCCCTTGGATCCCGGGAAATTTCCGATCGGCCGTGAACGTCAGCCGGCGTTGAACGGTGCCACGAGGTGGCGCGGGCATTCGCCGCTCGGTGCCTTCGAGCGGACTGGCGCCGGATTGCGTGACGTCTTCCGGGAGGTCAGCGACGAAAATTTCTGAGATCGTCTCGCCTTTCGTTGTGACGACTTGACCTTGGAAAGCAATCGCACGGCGCTGGCGTGTTCCGTCGGTGCGCAGGTAACCATTGGTTCCGATCCAACCTTCCTCGAAAGCCTTGCTGATCTCGTCCGAGCCCGGTTTCGGCTGCGCCACAGTGCGGGTGGCGAGCACGGTGAAATAGTTGCCGTCGTGGTTTCGCGAATGCGCGGACGGAACGGTCACTTGCTTTCCCGGAACGCTGATGCCGATGTTGCGTTGATTTAGGTCGTGATCGGCACCCGGCGTTTTGAACTGCGCGAGCAAGTGGTCTTCGTAGGTGAAGCTGACCCAATCACCGGCTGAATCCCAAACATGCACGTGAGAACCGCCTCGCAGCGCGCCCGGAGTAAACGGCGGTGTGAGATTCCGCGCGTCGAGGTTTCTCGCGATGCCGGGTGTCTGGCAATCGACGATGACTCCTTGCCGATGCGTGGGGCCGTATTGCCAGTCGGAGGTCGGGTTCTCGGGGCCGAGGATAAAGGCCACTTGATGGTCGCGCGGGTGAAACGTCGCCACGCCGCAATTCGCTCCGTTTTTCGCGGTGTAGAGAATTCGCGCTTCGCCGCTGCGGACGTGAACCATCTCGATCCGTTCGCCATCGAACAAATCGCCGGCGGCATCAGAACGAATGTCGTAGACGATCCATTCGCTGTCGGGCGACCAGACGCCGGTGTTGGTCAGAATGTGTCCATGACCGGCGCGGGTGATTTGGCGTTCTTCGCCAAACGACTCCCGCACCGTGCTGGCGGCAGTGCTCATGGTTTGTGGATCAATCGTCGCGCAGCTGAACGTCATCACCGACAATCCAATCGAAGCGATGGCGGCTGCCGTTCTCATCGTTCATGAGCGGACGCGCGGGGCGAGTGTTCGGCAGCTCACTTGGTGACCGCCGGCCGGCCGGCATTCGGCGGTGGTTGGCCAATCGCCGGATTCGCCGGGACTGGCGCGCTCTGGGGCGCCGTGCTCACTGCGATGGGCGAGCTGAAATACTGGGGAATCACCTGGCGATAGCGCATCAGCACAGGCTGGAACTCCGGATTGGTCGTCGCGAAGGATTGCAGGGTGCTGATGAACTTCTGCATGTTCGGTTCCTTGCGCTGAAACTCGGCCTGCATGCGTTGGATGATCGGGCGCGATTCCGTCACCTTGGCGCGCACCATTCGCATCTGTTTCGCGAGGAAAAGATTCACGGCAAAGCTCAGCACGACGAGCGCGACGAGCGCGGCGTTGAGCAAGTTGCGCAGGTCGTGGCATTGCTGTTCCAGTTCGACCATGCTCACGCGATGGAACTCCGTGGGACGTTGGCGCGACGACTCGGGCGGGACGGACGCGGGCTGCTGTGATTCAGGTGGGAAGTCCATGTGGCCTTTCAACGAGTCGGTTTCGGGGCGGTGGTGCCGGCGGGTTGAGCGACGGGAGTGGCGCGCTGCTTCAGTTCGAACTGATAGAGCACGGGATCGATCGCCGGATTCTTGCGGCCGTATTCGACTGAATCATTGGCCAGCGATTGCATCGCCTGGGAGACGCGGACGAGGGATTGATTCTGGAACTCGATGGCTTGCAGTTCGCGGGTTCCGAGGAACCACCACAACGAGGACCAGCAGGCCGCCAGTGCCGAAAGAAACAGCACGGACGCCAGCACGACTGCGAGGGGATTGCTCTTAATCATTGAGCATCGACGTTAACGAGCACCCGGATTGAGGCCAAGGGGATTTTTGCCGCGGCGATCGCAGTCTCGCAGTGCCTGAACCCGCTTATGCGACGTGTCGATGGTTTCGCAGCCACCCTGGGAGGAATTGTGCGAGCTCCGGTTTGCCGGCCAGCGTCTCCACCCGGGCGGGCGGTGTGCAGAAACCAAATCCATCGCCCCAGGCTGCGCCGTTCAGCACGCAGGCATCGGTGTGATTCTCACGAATCTGCCGCCAGGCCTTGGTCAGCGCTTCTTCACGGGAACCGACCAGTTCGTACTTCCAACCGACGATCGTCGCCTTAGGAAAAAGTCCGCGAAGCTCGCTGATGAGTTTGCGGGCGGGGACGAGGTGGATGGTCAGCGAATCGACTCTGCTGTCCAGCTTTGCCGCCGCGACTGCTGCTCCCGACGCGTCGTCGACTCGTGCGACTTTGAAGTCGCAAAGGGCCGCGACTTGAAACACCGCGTCGATGGTGGTGGATTGGCTGAAGTGCCGGAGTTGCGCGAGCAGATCGTCGTTGGTGAAGGGAAGTTCGGTGGCGCCCTCGCAAGAGCCGCGGTAAGTTGCGCTGACTCCGCGCAAGCAGGTGACTTCGCAGCCGGCCTTGGCGAGTTCACTGGCCAGGCGCACGCCCAGTTCGCCGGTGGAGAAGTTGGTGAGCCGGCGGACCTGATCAATAGGCTCGTAGCTGGGGCCGGTTGTAACGATGACGCGCATGCGCGATGGTGATGCGAAGATGGCGATGACCACCGTGCGGCGCAACGCTTTTTGCCTCATGTGCCTGCGGTTGGCGCCGTTAGATCAGGAGTGTTGAAGGCGTCTCGATCGTGCGGTAACAGTCGTCCAGCGATTCGCGCGGCGAACGAATTCGATGTCGTCGCTGTCTCTTATCGCGTGCAGGATACTTTTGTTATGAACATGAACGCCCCCGTTACTTGCCGGCCCGCCTCCCGGATTCTCCCGCTGCTGATGCTGGCGCTGTTGAGTGTCGTTGCCGTGTTGACCGGATGCCAGACAACGCCGCAGGTGGCGGTTTCGGATACGGTCCCGTATCTGGATGTCCGGTTGCGCGAGGGCGATACTCTCAAGATCTCTTTCCCGGGCGCGCCCAACCTTGATTCGACCTATCAAATCCGGAGGGACGGAAAAATCACCCTGACGCTGGCGGCGAAATACCGCGGCGGGTTTACGCCTACTGAGCTGGAGAAGGAGATCCTGCGGGCTCGCTGAAGCGCGCTGGCGGTGAAGCAAGTGGTGGTGCTTGCGACATCTTCCGGCTATCCCATCTATGTCAGCGGCGCGGTGCTGCGACCGGGCAAGCTGACCATCGACCGACCGATCACGGTGGTGGAGGCGATCATGGAAGCCGGCGGATTTGACCGGGCAAAGGCGGATCCCAAGAAGGTTTCCATCCTGCGTCAAATCGACGGCAAGAGCATGACCTTCAAGGTGGATGTGCAGGCGATGATCGACGGCAAACAGCCGAAGCCATTTTATCTGAAACCTTCGGACATCGTGACGGTGCCGGAAAAATTCGTCTGGTTCTGAGGCGGGTTCGGCTTCGCGACGGCGCGTCAGACTGGTGTCAGCATTCGAACGATGAGACCGCAGGCGCCGGCGCCGGCGATCACTGGAATGACGCCCCACTTCCATTTCAGCATTCCGCCCAAGGCTACCGCGCAAATGCTGGCGGCGATCCAGTCGAACGAATCACGGTTTGGAACGAGGACGTGAATTCCAAACCAGACGGCGAGGTTCAGGATGACTCCGACCACAGCGGCGGTAACAGCGGACAACGCTGAAGTGACGAGGGTGTTGCGCCGCATTTGTTCAATGTGCGGGGCGCCGAGGAAGATCCAGAGAAAGCATGGCACGAAGGTGGCCCACGTTGTGATGGCCGCTCCCAGCGTGGCCGCGAGCAGAGAAGGCAGCGTTCCCGGATGCTGCCAGCCACCGACGAAGCCGACGAATTGCAGGACCATGATCAGAGGGCCCGGTGTCGTCTCGGCGAGGCCGAGGCCGTCCAGCATTTGATGGGCGGTGAGCCATTGGTGGTGTTCCACGGCTTGCTGCGAAACATACGGCAGCACCGCGTAGGCGCCTCCGAAGGTGACCATCGCGGCTTTGCTGAAGAAAATTCCCTGACGCACGAGCGTGTGCGAGTCACCGAGCGAGAGCGCGAGCAGCAGGACCGGAATCCACCACAAGGCCAGGCAGGTGACGAGGACGCGTAGTGATCGTTTCCACGAGGGAAGGGTGTGGACGGCAGAGTTGGCTGAATCATCGATCACCGCGGACGTCTTCGCCGTGTTCTCGTGAGCGGGCTGGCAGTTGAATCGCTCCGGCCACCAGCGTCCGCCCGCCAGCCCGATCGCGGCGGCTGAGGCAATGATCAGCGGGAACGGAGCGTTCAGCCAAAACAACGTCACGAAGCTCGCCCCGGCGATCATCCACATCCATTCGTTTTTCAGTGCCCGTTTCCCGATGCGAATGACGGCGGCAGCAACGATGGCGAGGACAGCGGGTTTCAACCCGTAGAATACCGCGGAGATCCACGGGAGATTTCCGTAGCTGATGTAGATCCAGCTCAGCGCCCACAAGATTAACGCAGACGGGAGGATGAAGAGGACGCCAGCCACGATGCCGCCGAGGGTTCGATGGAGGAGCCAGCCGATGTAGGTTGCGAGCTGGGTGGCTTCCGGGCCGGGCAAGAGCATGCAGAAGTTGAGCGCGTGGAGGAACCGGGCTTCGCTGATCCAGCGCCGCTTCTCAACGAGCTCCGTGTGCATGATGGCGATCTGGCCGGTGGGACCGCCGAAGCTAATGAAACCGAGTTTGAGCCAGAAGCGGAAGGCTTCGCGGAAGGTGGGGTGCTGGGCTAACGGTTCGCTCACGCGGAGGCAGCGTAACGGTGCGCCCGTCGAGTTTGACACAGAATTTTTGTGACGATGAGGAGAGGGAATTCCTTCGAGCCCAACGTTCACCCAAAAATTCCGCACTTCTACTGTCACGGGCTTTGGGAGGATTGTTGAATTTGGAGAATCCGGGGGGCCGAGAGTGCGGCATCGAAATGGCGGCGGCGCTTAGGTTGCGAAACTCAGCGGGTGCGCTTAGACTTTTCCGTCATCAGCCTGTATGAAAATTAGAAAACGCTCCGTTCGAATCGTTGCTGGCGTCAGCCTCGTTGTCATCCTGGTTGGAATTGGGGTTTGGCAGCGGCTGACAAATTCTTCCCGCGGGACGTCCCGCATAACTTCGGTGTCGGGGCTGAAGCAGGTCGGTATTGCGTTTCGCTTAGAGCGCAATGATGTGGCGCGATTCTCGTTTCAGAGCGAGCCATTGCGGACTGGGGAGGAAACCCAGAGATAGCCGGACTGCTCTGGCGCTGGCCGCAATACCAGCCTTCGCTGAAAACAAATACGGCGCGAACCACTCAGTTCGCGCCGTTTTGTTGTCTTGTTTGTCTTGTGTCCTGAAATCAGGAGCCGGAACCGAGCTTACTTGGTCGGGACCGTCTGGATGGTCTGCAGGATGCGACCGGCGATCTTGTACGGGTCGCCTTGGGAATTCGGACGGCGGTCTTCGAGGTAGCCTTTGTAGCCGTTGTTCACGAAGCTGTGCGGCACGCGGATGGACGCGCCGCGGTTGGCGACGCCGTAGTTGAACTTGTCGATCGACTGGGTCTCGTGGAGACCGGTGAGGCGGAGGTGATTGTCCGGGCCGTACACGGCGATGTGCTCGTTCTTGTACTTGTCGAACGCCGCCATGAGGGCTTCGAAGTAATCCTTGCCGCCGACTTCGCGCATGTGGGTGGTGGAGAAGTTCGCGTGCATGCCGGAACCGTTCCAATCCACGTCCTTGCCGAGGGGTTTGCAGTGGAAGTTCACGTCCACGCCGTATTGTTCACAGAGGCGCATCAGGAGGTAGCGGGCAACCCATACTTGGTCAGCGCAGTTCTTCGAGCCTTTGCCGAAGATCTGGAATTCCCACTGGCCCTTGGCCACTTCGGCGTTGATGCCTTCGTGGTTGATGCCGGCGTCGAGGCACAGGTCGAGGTGCTTCTCGACGATCTCGCGGGCGATGCAGCCCACGGAATCATAGCCGACACCGGTGTAGTAGAGGCCTTGCGGGAAGGGGAAACCGGCGTCCGGGAAACCGAGCGGTTTGCCGTTCTTGTAGAGGAAATATTCCTGCTCGAAGCCGAACCAAGCACCCGGATCATCGGGGATGTTCGCGCGGCCATTGGACGGATGCGGGGTCTTGCCGTCCGGCATCATGACTTCGCACATGACCAGCACGCCGTTCTTCCGGGCGCTGTCAGGATAAACTGCCACGGGCTTGAGCATGCAATCCGAGCTGCGGCCTTCGGCCTGGCGCGTCGAGCTGCCGTCGAAGCCCCACATCGGGAGCTCTTCGAGTTTCGGGAAGCTGGCAAATTCCTTGATCTGAGTTTTGCCGCGGAGGTTGGCGACGGGTTCGTAACCGTCAAGCCAGAGGTATTCGAGTTTATATTTCGCCATGTGCGTTTAAGTGTATGAGTGAATTCAGTCTCTCGATCGAACTGAGCCAGAAAAACCAATTCAATCGATGTCCCAAAGTTTGAGCAGGGGCAATGCCACGGGGCAAGCACTTTGCGGCTCGCTTGGTGTCCGACGGTCAAACCTCCTGATTTTGCGGGAGATTTTCTAAGTTGAATCCATGCGTTGATTGAGAGTTGGACTCCGGTTCTCAGAAATGGTCTGCTGCTTTTTGAACATTATGAGTGAAACGATTCATTTGCATGTTTGCGATGCAATTTGCTCCGATTGCCCGCGCCAACATTGTGTTCGCGTTCGGTATTTGAATGGATTTCAGTTTCGAATCTTATGCTCAAAGTGAAGGACACCCTCCGCGCGACGGTCAACCTGACCTTTGATGGGCGCGTGATAAAGAATTACCACGGGCCGGACGCGCAGAAGAGATTCGAGAACGAAGTGCGCGTGCTTAAACATCTTCACGAGCGGGGATGCACTTTCATTCCGCGCCTGCTGGAGGCCGATCCCAGCCAGCCCCGGATCATCACTTCGAACTGTGGCGGGCGCGTGCAGCATCTGGATGAGGCCCGGCTCAAGGAACTGTTTGCTGAACTGGAGCAGTATGGGGTTCGCCATGACGATCCGGACATGCGGAACGTCACCTATCGCCAGTCCGATGGACGCTTTTGTTTGATCGACTTTGAGTTTGCCACAATCCTCCCCGGCTCCGAAAACCCGCCTGCGAAATCATGACTGACTCGAACGCTGCACCCCTCAAACTTAAGTGGTCTGGCTGGACTGATCGCGGCAAGGTCCGTCCCAACAACGAAGATTCATTTCTGGGCCTGCGGTTCGATGCCCATGAAGTTCAGCATCTGGGCAAGTTTGGGGATTCCCCGGTGACCCAAACGGACATGGCGTTTGCCGTTTGCGACGGTATGGGAGGCGCGCTGGCGGGTGAATACGCGAGCAAGATCGCAGTGGAAAAGATTACCAAGCTGCTCCCGCGATCATTCCGGCAGTCGGCCAGCGGCCTGTCGACCGGTTTCGCGGACATTCTGGGCGAGCTCTATACCCAGGTTCACCGGGCGCTCGCATATCTCGGGGCGAGCTACGAGGAATGTCGAGGGATGGAAACGACGATGAGCCTCTGCTGGTTCACGCCGGGCTGGGTTTATTTCGGCCACGTGGGGGACAGCCGACTGTACTACCTTCCTGCGCAGGGCGGAGTCATCAAGCAACTCAGCCACGATGACACTTATGTGGGATGGCTCTTCCGCAACGGGAAGATCAATGAGCGCGAGGCGCGGACACATCCGCGTCGCAACGTGCTGCAGAAGGCCCTGGGAGGAAGCAATCAGTTTGTCGACCCCCAAGTCGGCGCGGTCGGGTACGAGCGCGGCGATATCTTCCTGCTCTGCACGGACGGATTGACGGATGGCTTGTACGATAGCGGCATTCTGGACATCCTTCGGCCTGCTATCGCTCGTTCGCCGGAGACGAATCCGGCCCGGCTGCTGGTGGATGCGGCGGTGGCTGCTTCCGGCCGGGATAACTCCACGGCGTTGGTAATCGAGATCGCGTAGAGCGGTTCTGCTGCTGATATTGGTCGGTGGTTTGCCGACACACCGCATTGGAAAACAAAAAGCCGCGCCCGACTAAAGCCGGGCGCGGCGTGAGGAGAACGATTCGATTAGGCTCCGTGGTAGCCTTCTTCGCCGTGTTCCGCGAGGTCGAGACCAACGGTTTCGACTTCTTCCGTCGGACGCAGACCAACGACGGCCTTCACGATGAAAGCGATAATCGCAGTCGCGACAACTGAGAGGACAAGTGTCACAAGGATTGCCTTGATTTGAGCGCCGAGGAGGCCTTCCTTCACGCCACCCACGACGGAGTTGACCTTCTCGTCCGCGAGGATGCCGGTCAGCAGCGCGCCGAGCGTGCCGCCCACACCATGCACACCGAACGTATCCAGCGCGTCATCGTAACCGAGCCAAGCCTTGAGCTTCGCAACGGCGAAGTAGGGAATCAGCCCGGCCGCCACACCGATAACCATCGCGCCGGAGGTGTTGATGAAACCGCAGGCGGGAGTGACCACGACAAGTCCGGCCACGATTCCGGAGCAAAACCCGAGCACGCTGGGCTTACCTCTAATGATGTATTCCGCCATGCCCCAGACGAAGCCAGCTGTGGCTGCCGCGAGTGTCGTGGTGGTGAAGGCGTTGGACGCGATGGCGTCAGCGCCGAGCGCGGATCCTGCGTTGAAACCATACCAGCCGACCCAGAGCATGCCAGTGCCGACCATGCAGATCACCATGCTGTGCGGAGGCATCGGCTGCTTGCCGAAGCCCATGCGCTTGCCCAGGATGATGCAGAGCACGAGTGCAGACCAACCAGATGACATGTGAACGACCGTGCCGCCCGCGAAGTCAAGGGCCTTGATGCCAGCGTCCGGATTCAGCGCGCCGCACATGAATCCGGTGGTGGACCAGACCATGTGAGCGAGGGGGAAGTAGACGGCGAACATCCACAGCGCCACGAACAGCAGCACCGCGGAGAATTTCATGCGTTCGGCGATCGCTCCGACGATGAGGGCGGGAGTGATGATGGCGAAAGTGAGCTGGAACATGGCCCACATGCTGTCACTAATCCAGTGGTAGCCGGCTCCCACTTTTCCTGGCTCAACTCCTTGGAAAAATTTGTAAGCAAAGTCGCCAATGAAGGCATTGCCAGCTCCGAACGAGAGGCTGTATCCGCATACCCACCAGATGATGGTGACCATGCCGGCGATGCCGCAGCATTGAGCCAGGACGGACAGGACGTTCTTCCTGCGAACGAGGCCGCCATAAAAGAGCGCCAATCCCGGGAGCGTCATGAAAAGCACGAGCGCGGTTGAAGTCATTTGCCACGCGTTGTGACCTGGGCCCGGGCCGCCAATATTGGAGGGAGCATTGGTCTGACGGGCGCCGTTGTTGACGTAGGCTTCCAGGTCGGCAAGTCGATCTTCAATCGACGGAGGTTTCGGAGCTTCGGCTTCGGCGGCGATGGTTTCAATTCGGCCGAGCATCGCGACGGTCAGCAGGGACAGTAAGAAGAGGAATTTTTTCATGTGCGATGGAGTGTTGGGTTCTGGGATTGATTGGGTTTATACGGCGGCGTCTCCTTTTTCTTCCGTGCGGATGCGAATGGCTTGATCCACGGGGGACACGAAGATCTTGCCATCGCCAATCTTCCCTGTTTTGGCGGACTTGATGATGGCGGCAATGGCAGCGTCCACGCTGCTGTCCGGGAGGACCATCTCGATTTTGATCTTGGGCAGGAAATCGACGGTGTATTCACTGCCGCGGTAGATTTCGGTGTGGCCCTTCTGGCGGCCAAAGCCCTTCACTTCACTGACGGTCATTCCTTCGATACCGACATCACCCAAGGCGTCTTTTACTTCCTCGAGCTTGAAAGGCTTGATGATGGCTTCAACTTTTTTCATAGAGTTATCACGGCGTATGGATTGCGGTTAATGGATTCAGTGCGCACGACAACTCTCTTTAGCAACGGCGGTGCCACGAGGATTCCGTTGGATGAGATCGCAAGAAACCCCTTTGTTTATGGGTGTTTTACGATGGATGAATATTTTTCCGCGATTCGAGGAGCGTGTTGCATTTTGCTCACCGTGTTTGGCTTTGCTCAGAAACGCTGGCGGAAACCGCTTTGTTGCAGGGCTAAGGCACAAGAGGACGGAAGGGGCTGGACTGGATGGGCCAAAATCAAAACGGCCGTCGATGATATCGACGGCCGTTTCTTGCTACGAAACAGTTTGTTCGGCGATTACTCGCCCTTGTCGCCACCGCCAGGTGCGTCGCCGACGCTTTCCATCAGCGTGATCAAGGGCAGGAAGAGCGCGATAACGATGCTGCCGACGATGACAGCGAGGAAGACGATCATGATCGGCTCGAGCAAAGACGTCATCGCCGCAACGGCGTTGTCGACTTCTTCGTCAAAGTTATCTGCGATCTTCATCAACATTTCGGGCAGCGCGCCGGTTTGTTCACCGACGTCCACCATGCTGATCACCATTGGAGGAAACACGCCGGATGCCTCGAGCGGTGCGGTAATGGTCTCACCTTCCTTAACGCTTTCGTGGACCGCAGCCACTGCAGCCGCAACGATGACGTTTCCAGAGGTCTCCTTGACGATGGTGAGCGCTTGAAGGATCGGCACACCGCTGCTGACCAGTGTGCCTAATGTGCGGGTGAACCGAGAGATCGCTACCTTGCTGATGACTGGTCCCAGCGCGGGCATGTTCATCTGGAACTTGTCGAAGAGGCGGCGGCCGAGGCGGGTACGAATAAACGCCATCAGGCCGGCGACGCACACTGCAACGAGCAGGAATGTGACAATGAAGTTGTTGGCAACGGCGTCGCTGATGCTGAGGACGAAATTTGTGAAAGCAGGCAAGTCCTTGCCCGGAAGCATGTCCTTGAAGATTTCTTTGAACTTTGGAACCACGAAAATCATCAGCACGGCGAGAATCACAATCGCCACCGTGATCACGGCTACCGGGTAGAACATGGCGGCGATCACTTTGCCTTTGATCTTCTGCGCCTTTTCCATGAACTCGGAGAGACGGGCGAGCACGACTTCAAGCACACCGCCGATCTCACCGGCTTTCACCATGTTCACGTAAAGACGGTTGAAGACCTTGGGATGCTGCGCCAGCGCCTCAGAGAACGTGCTGCCGCCTTCGATGCCCGTTCCCAGTTCTCCAATGATTTGTTTGAGCGTGGGATTCTTCTCTTGTTTCTCCAAAACGCGAAGACCGCGGAGCAGGGGGAGACCGGCATCCACCAGGGTGGCAAGCTGACGGGTGAATGCGGTGAGAACCTTGGTCTTAACTCCGCCCCCGAATCCGGGGATCTTGATGTTGATCTGCCCACCCTTTTTCTTGCCGGACTTGGCTGCGCCTTTGGCCTTTGGATCGGCCTTTTCCTTGGTCTTCTCCGCCTCGACCACCTTGGTCGGGAAGAACCCCATCTCCTTCAATCGGCCGACGGCTTCGTTCTGGTTCGCGACCTCAAGTGTTCCCTTGGTTTCTTTCCCGCGGGAATCCATCGCGACGTAATTGAATTTAGGCATAGCTCAGCCGGTTCAGGTGTATTTGACGACTTCTTCAATGGTGGTAGCACCGTCGAAGATGCTGCGCAAGCCGTCTTCGCGCAGCGTGACCATGCCCAGCTCCACTGCTTTCTGACGAAGGACCACCGACGGAGCGCGTTCGTTGATCAACGCGCGAATGGCCTCGCCAACGACGAGGAGTTCAAAAATGCCTTTGCGTCCGCGGTAGCCAGTGTCGTTGCAGGTTGGGCAGCCGCGGCCGTAGTAGAAGACTTTGTCGCCGATGTCGTGGGGCGAAAGGTTCAGCATGGAAAGCTGGTTCTCAGTGGGCTCGAACGGCGTCCGGCATTTCTTGCAAACGGTGCGCACCAGGCGTTGTGCCAGCACGGCCATGAGTGATGAGGAAATCAAGAATGGTTCCACGCCCATGTCGACCAGACGAGTCACGGCGCCGGGGGCGTCGTTGGTGTGGAGCGTGCTCAAGACCAAGTGACCGGTTAGCGACGCTTGAATCGCAATCTGCGAGGTCTCGAGGTCGCGCATTTCTCCCAACATGATGACGTCCGGATCCTGACGGAGGAAGGAGCGTAGCGCCTTCATGAACGTCATGCCGACGGCCTCGTTGACTGCCACCTGCATGATGCCTTCGATGTCGAATTCGACGGGATCTTCGGCGGTGAGCAATTTGGTATCGATGGCGTTGACCTTCCGCAGGCAGGAATACAGCGTCGTCGTCTTGCCCGAACCCGTGGGGCCAGTGACGACGAAGATGCCGTTCGGCTGGAGAATGGCTTCGTTGATGTAATCCCCGACGTATTTCGGCAGACCGAGAGTCTCCAGATCTAGGTTCACCGCGGAACGATCGAGTACGCGAAGCACCACGGACTCGCCGAACTGCGTAGGAAGCGTTGAAACGCGCAGGTCGATCTGCTTGCCGCCGATCGGGAGGCTGATGCGCCCGTCTTGAGGGAGACGTCGCTCAGAGATGTTTAGGTTGGAAAGAACCTTGATGCGCGAAATGACCGGTAGCGCCAGATGCTTCGGCGGCGGGGACATTTCGTAGAGGGCGCCGTCCACGCGGTAGCGAATCTTGAACTCGTCCTCGAACGGTTCGAAGTGAATGTCGCTCGCGCGGTCTTGAATGGCCTGAAACAGCACCAGATTCACGAATCGCACGATGGGGACTTCGTTCGCGAGGTCGCCCATCGCGTTGATGTCCTCGGTGGCCGCCGCTTCGTTGGCTTCCTTCGCGATGTCCGTGTCGGCACCGAGTTCCTTCAGGATCTGGTCTACGCCTTCACTTTCCTCACCGTAGTGTTTGTTGATGATCTTCTCGATCGTCTTGCCATCGGCCACAACCGGCTGCACTTCCTTGCGAACGATGTAGCTGATTTCATCGATGACCGACGGATTCGTCGGGTTTGCCATGGCAACGCGCAGAGAGGAGCCGAAGTCCTCCACCGGAACGCATTGATACATCCGCGCAGTGCCGCCCGGGATGGTTGCGAGGAGTTCCGGGGTGAACTCGATGCTATCAAGATTGACGACTTCCGTGCCAAGGCTGTCGGCGATGAGTTGGAGCTGCGTGTCGACGTCAACCAGTCCGAAGTCCGACAGCACTTCGCTGCTCGACTTGCCGGAGCGGGACATCTCCTGCAGCACCTCTTCGAACTGAAGATCGTCGATCAGATTCTGCGCCTTGATCAGCGCCAGCAACGGATCAGAAGTGTAATCCTGCATAATTCAACCTCAACGCTTGGGTGGTGCGGGCGGGGCCGTCGGCGCGGAGGAACCTCCGCCTGCTCCACCCACGGCACGGGCGAGTTCGAACTCCTGCAACTTCGCCTGCACGGTGATGGGATCTTGGGATTTGGTGATGAGCTCTTCGCGCGAGATTATTCCCTGCGCGTACTTGTCCATGAGAAAGCCGTCCAGCGTCACCATCCCGTATTTGGCACCCGTCTGAATGTCAGAGTTGATACGGAATGTTTTGTTGTCACGAATCAGCGCGCCGACGGAGGGAGTATTGATCATGATCTCGAAGACCGCGCAGCGCCCTGGCTTGTCGTGACGCGGCAAAAGCAGCTGCGAGATCACGGCCTGCAACACGGTGGAGAGCTGAATACGAATCTGTTCCTGCTGGTTGGTGGGAAACGCGTTCGTGATACGGTCGATCGTCTTTGCGGCGCCCGTGGTGTGCAAGGTGCCGAAGACTAAGTGACCCGTTTCTGCCGCCGTGATGGCCGCTTCGATGGTTTCCAAGTCGCGCATTTCGCCGACCAGAATGATGTCCGGGTCCTGACGCAGCGCACGGCGCAAGCCTTCGGCGAAGTTCGGCACGTCGACGTGCACTTCGCGCTGGGTGATCACCGCCTTCTTGTGGGTGTGATAGTATTCGATCGGATCTTCAATCGTGATGATGTGCGCGTCGTCACGTTCCTGATTGATGATGTTGATCATCGAGGCCAGCGTGGTCGTCTTGCCTGAACCAGTTGGACCCGTCACCAGAATGAGACCGCGAGGCTTGTAGAGGAGTTCGCGAACGGAGAGCGGGATGCCGATCTGTTCAAGGGTGAACAGCTTGGTGGGAATCTGGCGGAGCACCATGCCGAAGTTTCCCTTTTCCTTGAAGACGCTGACACGGAAGCGCGCCATTTCTCCGAAGGCAAAGGCGAAGTCCGCACCGCCGCGCTCGCGCACGTGCTGGATATGATCTTCGGACGTGATGCTGCGCATCAATTCCTCCGTATCCTCAGGTCGAAGCGGCGGGCCATCCACGCGGTGAAGCACTCCGTGCAGGCGGATGACGGGCGCGGTGTTGACGCGAAGGTGCAAGTCTGCAGCGCCTTCGGACACCATCAGCTGCAGGAGGTCTGACATCGAATAGGACATATCAAATAACGAATGACTGATTACCGGCTGTTCGCTTGAAAGTGCTTAATACTGCCTCGAGGCTTGGCGTGACGGATTCTCTCATTCCACATCGCCCGTTGTCGCGCGGATGACTTCTTCGGCCGTCGTCAGACCGGCCACAACCTTGCGTGCGCCGTCTTCACGGAGTGTTCGCATGCCCATTTCGCGGGCTTGGGCTCGCAGTACGGAGGAAGGAACCTTGTCGTAAACCAGCTTTCGCGCTTCGTCGTTCAGGACGAAAATCTCAAAGATGCCGAACCGTCCTTTGCAGCCGCTCTTGTTGCACTCGCTGCAGCCTTTGCCTTTCTGGAAGTTGGCGCCCTGGGTGCCGGGATCGATTCCCAGCGCGCGGAGTTCCGTTTCGCTGTAGGTGAAAGGCGCTGCGCATTTCTTGCAAATTTTTCGGACAAGGCGCTGGGCCATCATGGCCCGGGTGGACGAGGCCACGAGGAAGGGCTTCACGCCGATGTCGATCAAACGGGTGACGGCGCCCGGAGCGTCGTTGGTATGGAGGGTGGAGAATACCAAGTGACCGGTGAGCGAAGCGTTGATCGCGATGCTGGCGGTTTCGTAGTCACGAATTTCCCCAAGCATTACCACGTTCGGTGCCTGACGGAGCATCGAGCGCAGCGCCATCGCGAAGGTCATGCCGATGGCTTCCGACACCTGCACCTGATTGATGCCGGCGAGAACGTATTCGACCGGGTCCTCAACCGTGATGATTTTGCGGTCGGGCCGGTTGATGAAGTTGAGGCAGGAGTAAAGGGTCGTCGTCTTTCCAGAGCCGGTCGGGCCGGTGACGAGCAGAATACCGTCGGGCAGGGCGATCAACCGCTCGAAGGTTTGCTGGTCGTCGGTGAAAAAGCCGAGTTCCGGGAGACCCAGCTTGAGGCCTTCCTTGTCGAGAATACGCATCACGATGCTTTCGCCGTGATTCGTCGGAAGGCACGATACGCGCAAATCGATCGTCTTGACGCCAACCTGGCTTTGAATACGTCCGTCCTGCGGGATGCGCTTTTCGGCGATCGACATGTTCGCCTGAATCTTCAGGCGGCTGATGATCGAGGCCTGAAGGCGCTTCGGCGGGGACTTCATCTCGTGCAGCACGCCGTCAATGCGGAAGCGGACGCGGAACGATTTCGCCAGCGGTTCCAGGTGAATGTCCGACGCGCGCATCTTGAATGCGTCGAGAATGATGCCGTTCACCAACTTGATGATTGGCGCGTCGGCATCGACGGTTTCCCCGTTGTCTTCCCCGCCTGCACCGATGGCGCCCACCTCGACTTCGCCTTCGGTGATGTCTTGAATCATCTTCCCGAGGTCGCTGTCATCCGCACCGTAGTATTTCTTCAGTGCCGCATCGATGTCCTCATCGCTGGCGACGCGCAAATCGAGTTCCGCGCGCAGGATGTGTTGCAGACTGTCGATGGTGTTGAGATCGGAGGGATCCGCAAGGGCGATGGTCAGATGGTTGCCGTGGCGAAACACGGGAACAACGCGGTAGCGCTTGGCGACGTCGCGGCGGACGGAGGAAATCAATTCGTCGTCGAGGCGGACATCACTGAGAGTGATCATCTCCACGCCGAAATGAGCGGCCTTGGCCTGCGTAAGGATGGCGCTGGTGATAATCCTTTTATCCAGCATCAAGTCCACCACGCCTGAACCAGCGGCCTCGGCCTCAGCCTTGAGCGCTTCCACCTGACCGTAGTTCACGTAACCAAGGTCGATCAGGTTCTCCAGCAGATAATCGTCTTTAGCAGCCACAATAGTCGGAAATTCAGGCGAATATGATCGTCTGCTGGATCAAAGTCAACGGATAGGACCATGCGCTGAAAACTTTTCACGCCGCGGAACCCGTTGCGCCGTATCGATACGCGTCGAGACTTTCATGGTTCGCGTGTGATGGAACCGATCGAGTTTCCTGTTCATGTTTGCTGATTCGACAGTTCAAATCGGGTTTCCTCCCGCGAGCCCGCCCACCCCGCTGATGTTGACTACGTAAATTCTGGTAGGAGAGTTTGTGCCATGGTTGTGCTCGGATACTTCGTGATGCTGATCGGAGTCGTTCTGGCGGTGGCCGGTGAGCTCAGGTTGCTTGCCTTGGCTTACCGGACGGGAACCGGTTGGTTCGTGGGTTGCCTGCTGCTTCCGTTCTGCGATCTCGCATTCACAATCGCCCACTCAAAGCTCGCCCTCCGACCATTCGCCACTGCAATTTGCGGCTGGTTACTGTTGGGCCTCGGACTTTGGATTCTCGACCTCCGCTGGTGACGCCGACGCATGAAGTGCGCGTGTCGCGTCTCAGAACGGCCTTGGAAGGTAACCGACCTTGAATGGACTCAGGCAGCTCGCAGGGAGTCTACCGCTTCCGCGACGCATTGAACGAGGTTGCTCATATCGCGTCGCTTGATGCAGTAGGCAAACACACCATTGGCGGCGGCGTGCGCCATGAGCTTCGGGTCATTCTGCGAGGTGTGAATCACGACGCGGAACGGAAAGGCACCGCCCAATTGCACGCTCAGCCAATCCAGCACCGCCATCCCTTCATGCAAACCGCTAAACGGATCGCCGTCCATCAAGTGCAAGTCCAATACCAGCACGTGAAACGCCGCCCGCTGGGCGACGACGAGAGCGTCCCCCGCCGAAGGCACGGCAATGATTTCATATCCCTCTGCGTTCAGGCGGCGGGATACGGCATTGCGAGTCAACGCGTCGTCCTCCACCACCAGAACGATGGGGGCAGCGACCGCTTCGGCGCTTTCTTCGATTGGCAACTCGTCGCTCATCTCATGGATCGGATCACCACTATCTCAAGGTATCGGCAATCGGGGGCTGGAACCCAATGCCATTTGGCGCTGGGCTGATTTGGCCGGAAACAGATGATTGCGCGGAAGTTGCACTGCCAGTGGTGAATTTTAGGTTGGTTCAGCTTGGAAGAACCTCACCACCAGCTGAATCGACTCAGACTGGGAAGCTTATTTAGAGAGGGAAGATGGTGCGCACTGCAGGTTTCGAACCTGCGACCCCTACCGTGTGAAGGTAATGCTCTACCACTGAGCTAAGCGCGCACAACGCGGAAGAAATTAGAGAAGCCATCCGAGTTTTCAAGCTCTTCTTTGTCGCTTCAGGAATGATCATTACGTCGACCCCTTCCGGCTAAGGTCGAAGCTGGGCATTCGGCCGTTCCGTTGGGATTCGGTCCCGGCGGAAATCAGCGGCGTCGAGCGGGCGGCTCGGCTGGGTAGTCGATGACATTCGCGGTTCTCCCACCAGTTCGGTAAGTTCCGCGACCGCCTCACTGACCAATCTGGCCTGTCGGTGCAGATTACTGGTGAATTCCGCCGTGGAATCCGCCGTGGCGGCGTTGCCTTGGGTGACTTGATCCATTTTGCAAACGGCCGAGCGCAGGAGCTCGATGCCTTTGCTTTGCTCCGAGCTGGCGGAGGCGACTTCGCTGGCGACTGCGTCCAGCTTCTGGTTGCCTTCGACAATTTCCTGAAGCCTCGATGACACTTTCCCGGCGAACTGCACTCCCGTGGCGGTCTTCGCGATGGCACCTTGGATGCGCTCTGCCGTTTCGCGTGCGGCATGGGCACTGCGCTGGGCGAGGGACCGGACTTCATCCGCGACCACGGCGAATCCCTGGCCAGCTTCGCCAGCGCGGGCGGCTTCCACGGCAGCGTTCAGTGCTAGGATGTTCGTCTGAAAGGCAATCTCGTCAATCGTCTGGACGATGCGGGCAATGTCGTCGCTGCTCGATTTGATCTCGCTGATCCCTTGATACAAGGCCGTCATGTCCGCCGCTCCGGTGTCGGCGGCCGACCGCACGTGGCGCGCGAGATCCTTCGCGGATTGCGCGTGCTCGGCGTTGCGCAAAGTCATGCTCGCCATCTGCTCCAGCGACGAGCTTGTTTCCTCGATGCTCGCTGCGGCGTCACAGGCGTTCTCAGCGAGAACGCGACTGGAGTTCGCCACTTGATTGGTCGAGTGCAGCAATTCACCCGAGCTGTCCTTGAGCGACAGGGCAACGCGACGCAGCAGCTGCGTGAGCTTGCGGCCGATGAACCAGATGCAGATGAGCGAGATCGCCGTTCCCGCGGCGCCGACCACGAGGATGGTGCGATAGGAAAAGAATATCTCCTGCCGAAGTGAATCGATGGAGTTCACCGCGGGCTCCTGGATAAAGGTTCCGCTCGCGCCCGGGGAGATTCGCCCAGGCTCCGCGCGACCCGGTCCCGCCAGCGCATCCACCCGCACTTCGAGTCGATGGAAAAGCAGCAGGGCGGTAAAGGCGAGTCCGGCTGCGGCCGCCATGATGATGACGAAGCCGGCGATTATCTTTTGCTGCGAGTTCAATTGCATGGTCTGAAAGGCACGATGAATCGATGCGGAATCTAATCGCGATTAATTCACGCTGGGCTTCCCGCGATCGGCATCACGCCGTAGTCAGGATCGGCTGAATCATCGCTTCCTTTAGCGGTTCCCGGGGCGAAGCGATGGCGTGTGCGAAGGAGGGGTGGGCGGCGGGAGCCGCTTCTCCTGACATCCCCAGTTCTGGTGACTGGTTTGGGACGGCATTTCGGATACCTTAGGGACGTGTTGGACGCCGTGTTCTCCGGTGTGTGTTTAATTGGAACTGTGTGAAAAGGCCGGACCTGTTGTCCGGCCTTTCGTTTTTTGGGAGGGCCTTCCTGACATCCGCCTGCGAGCGTGTAGAGAAGAATTCATGCGAACCACCCTCCCGATGAATGGCGTGGAAGTGCCCACTCTCGTTTCCCAAGGAAACTCAGCAATCCCCATGCGTGTGAGAGAGGTTTCTTCAGCGCGGGCATTTTCCTCGGATGAAGTTGGCTTCATTTCGTGGTTGCATCGAATTCCGGAACATTGGAATCATGCAGGCGTTACGGGAATGTCCGTAATATCCCGTGATAATTCATTTATGAAGAAAACTGCCTTACTTCTTGCTGGTGTTTCGCTGTTGGCGGCCCGTGCCTCCGTTCAGGCCGAAGCATCCCTGTTCATCACTGACGGTGTGAACAGCATCACCGTCACCGACGGCTCTGCCAATGACAGCAGCCCGCTGGTTGGCGTCATCACTCACAATGGCCTCCTCGATGCCAGCTCCCCTTGGAGCATCAATGTCACCACGGGCATCAGCAAGCCGAACCTCGGCTCTGACCTGATTCCGTTCATGGACCTCAGTTCCGTGAATGTGTCGTCCTCCCGCGGCGGCACGCTCACCGTCGAGTTCTCCGACAACAATTTCGGACCGCTGCTGCCGGGCTCCTTCATCTCGGAAATCGGCGGCAGCACCGGTGGCACGGTGGGCTACCAGACTTGGTATGACCTGGGCAACACCCTCTTTGCGAAGACCACCCGCACGGCGGACCTCGACTTCACCAGCACTCCGTTCAGTGGCTACGCGATTGCGGATCGTCCGGCTGACGGCTCCGTTTCGCTCACCCTCCAGACGGTGATTACGCACACGGGCAGTGAGGTCACCAGCTACGATGCCTCCATGTATGACTCCACCATCCGCCCGAACGTTCCCGAGCCGGGCACGGTTTCGCTCTTCGCGCTTGGCGCGGTCGGCGGGCTCTGGATGCTGAAGCGCTCCCGCAAGAACAAGACGGCATAATCGCCGGACCATTTCGACCACGAACGGCCACGTTCCCTTTGGAACGTGGCCGTTTTACTTGTACGAACCCATTGAATGAGGTTGCTCTCCGCACGTCGAAGACATTCGATACTCCCATGGAACTGAACATCTTTTTCACCCAACGGCGTTTGTGGCTGCGATCCTTACTCATCTTGTTTTGCGGCCTCCCGTTTCTCGGAACGACCGCGCGCGCGGCGGAACCGTGGAAGGATGTTTCGAGCGCGTTGCTGGCGCGACTGACGAACAGCGGCGCCAAGTTCGGCTGGCCGGGCGGATGTTCGGGGGTGGTCGTGAATCGCACCAACGGCGACGTGACCATCAAGGTGGTTGGTCTCGGTCTGTGGCGCAGCTCCGATCAGGCACAGAACTGGCGGCGTATCGATGGTGATACCATTTCCGGCCGCGACGAAACGGGCTGGGCCACCTTTGCCGACCAGAACGCGCCAATGCGCATCGCGAGCTTCTCGCTCGACGGCACCGCGGGCTGGACGACCGACGGGCGGAATTGGAAGAGCTTTACCAATCTCGGGCGTAACTGGGATTACGGCTCCGTGGATTGGGGCGCGGCAGAGCCCAAGACCATCATCGTGGCGAAGCACGAGACCTCGCCGCCGGGCGAAGTGTATGTGACCCGGGACGGCGGCGTGACGTGGCGTCTGCTTTCGGTTCATCTGCAGGAAAAGCGGGAGCGCATCTCCATGGTCGGCGCGATCGAAACCACCACGCTGATCTACGGCAACGGTGATGGGATTCATCGCAGCACGGACGCTGGGAACTCCTGGACGAAAGTTTCAGACGAGAATCCGCAGACACGAATCCCCGTCCTGTTCCAGGGAACACACTATCTCGGAAGCACGAACGGTTTGCTCGTCAGCAACGATCGCGGCGCCAGCTGGCAGCAACGCGGCGCGGCGGTGAACATCTGGCAGGGACCATTCTTCGGTCGCGACGCCAGAGAGATGCTGGTGGTCGGAAAAGACGGAGTCTTCACTACGAAAGACGCCGGGAAAACATGGACGCGCGCAGCGAGCCTCAAGCCCAAGGAAGGCGGCTTTGTCTTCACCCCGAACTGGTTCGGCTGCTACGCGTGGGATCCGCTGAAAAACATCCTCTACGCGTCCTCGATGGGAAATCCGGTTTACATGCTGAAGCTTTAAGGGGCCGGGAGGAACGGTCTCGACCTGATCGTGGTCAAGCTGGGCGCGAATTTTCCGATGCTTCGAGCATGAGCCGGACGAACTACATCTTCGTGGATTTCGAGAACGTGCAGGAGACCGACTGGGAACGCATCGCCGGCAAGCCGGTGAAAGTGGTGCTGGTGCTTGGTGTGCAGCAGAAGAACCTGCCGGTTCACTTGGTCCGGAAACTTCTCAAGGTCGGTAGCCAGGTGCAATTGGTGGAAGCGAAACGCGCCGGGAAGAACGCGCTCGACATGGTCCTCGCTCACTACGTCGGCGCAATTCGAGTCAAGGATCCGAAGGGATACTTCCATATCGTATCGAAGGACACCGGATTCGATTCACTCGTCGGCCATCTTCAGGATGAAGGTGCGTACGCGCGTCGCCATTCCAGCTTTAGCGAGATTCCGATCCTGATGAATGCAGAGGAGCGGGTGAGTGGTCAGCAACGATCTGAAGCAAAATGCCGCGACGCGTCGTCGAAAAGCTTCCAGCCCTTCAATCGAAGATTCAGGCTTACTTCGGTCGCGCTCTTTCGGAGGCTGACGTTGCAGCTACGGTCCAAGGACTGGTTCGAGACCAGACGCTGACTCTGCTCGATTCCGGCGAGGTGAAGTACGCGGCGTGACTAATTGCCACCTTGCTCAATCGAGCTTGATGCTGGCGCTCAGCTTCTCGAACGTTTCAAAATCGACGGCTTTACCATCCCACTGATACGGCGGTGCAGTAGAAGCTCCCAGGTTGAGACTGTTCATCTGGCCTCGCAATTTTCCTGTGCCATCATAGAAGAGTTTGCGTAGTGACTGAATTCGATCTGTTGGGTCTTTCCGTTGGTGCCAACTGATACAACTGAATTCGTATAGACCGACCGTCAGGATGAAATGTCCACGTCAGTTGTTCCCGGGTTCGAAAGATCAACATCAATCGCCTCAGACTTCCAAAACTTCTCCAAGCGCCTTCTGTTTGGATGAACTTGGTGGCACCGTATTCCATGTCATCAGGAAAGAACTGGGTCCGGTAATGGCGGTCTTTCGGTAGCAAATCTCTTGATGGCTGCAACGGGATTAGCGCGTCCGAGTTGGAATCGATCCCGTATCTCGCCGAAAATTTTTCTCCGCGAAACTGAAAATGTTCCGGCCAGTTGTTCGGATCACACCAATCAACGCTGGGGTCGAGTATTGGCACCCCGCGTACGTTGTGCGACCCGACGAGGTGTTCGAGTTGGATTCTCGTGATCTCCCACGCTTCCGCGGGAAGTCGTTCCTTGAGTCGATGGGAGGTTAGCGCACCGGGCTTGGTCGCCATGCACCGCCGAGAGCAATCACCACCGCCAACAGTGCGAATCTCTTGGCGAATCGTCCAAGATTGCAGAGCGCCTGGCGCATGGCTTCTAAACAAACTGCAGCTTCGTCGTCGTGGCATCCGCGTCCCAGCCGCGCGTGGGCTTGCTGGTGACGGAGGACACGTCCTTGATCGATATCTGCCGGCCGCGCGTCTTCGGGCTCTTCACTTCCACTTCCTTCGGGTCGCACGTCTGCTGCGTGATCTTCTGGTGCGGCGCGGGCTTGTAGCGGATGTAGAGTTCCTTCGGCGTGCCTTCTTCCAGCATCAGGATGCGCGACTTCTCCGGGATGCAGAAGTATTCCTTGTTCATGATGATGCCGCCGAATGTGAAGCGTTTCAGGTAGGTGGCATTGCGGTCCGTGTAGGCGCAGGTGTAAACGCGCTCGCGGTCCGGCAGGCTGCAGTAGACGAGGTCCGGCCCGACGAAGAGTTTCTCCTGTAGCTCAGTGACCTTGTAATGGCCGTCCTTGAAGACGAGGAGCATCTTGTCGAACTTCGTGCACTCCATCTTGAACTCTTCGCCCGAGACCTTGTAGCCGACGTAGCCGCTCTCGCGATCGTAGGAGACCTTGAAGCCCTTGTGCGCAACTTCCTTCGCCTCGACTTCTTCGTAGCGGCTGCTCTTGGTCAGGCGCGGGTAGATGGGACCATACTTCGCAAGCAACGCTTCGAGCCGGCCAATCACATACTTCGTGAGGTTCTTGAGGTTCTTCCGCGTCTCTTCGAGCTCCGCCTTCACGCGGTCCATCTCTTCGCGGTGCTTGTTGATGTCGAAGAGCGAAATGCGGCGGATGCGCACTTCGAGCAGCATCGGCACATCGGTCTCCGCCAGGTCGCGATACATCTGCTTGCGGAACGGCTTGAAGCCCTCGACCACGGCGTCATGCACGGCCTCGGCGGTTTTGCACTGTTCGATCTTTTTGTAGATGCGTTCCTCGATGAAGATGCGGACGAGCGTCTTGAAGTGCAGTTCGTCCTGCAGCTTGCCTTCCTTCAGCTCCAGCTCGCGCTTGATGAGGTCCACGAGCTTCGCCGTGTTCTCGCGCAAGACTTCGCTGACGGTCATCTCCACCGGGCGATTGTTTTTGATGATGATGATGCGGCTGGTGATGCTGATTTCGCAGTCGGTGAAGGCGTAGAGCGCATCGACGAGCTTCTCCGCGCTGACGCCGTTGGGGGTCTTGATCTCAATCTCGACTTCCTCGGAGGTGAAATCGTTGATCGACTTGACCTTGATCTTGCCCTTGCGCGAAGCGTCCTCGATGGAGGCGATGAGCGACTCGGTGGTGGTGGTCGGCGGGATCTCCTTGATGGCGACCGTGGACTCGTCCTTCACCTTGATCTTCGCGCGGACCTTGATGCTGCCCTTGCCGTCGGCGTATTCTCGGGCGTCCATCAGGCCGCCGGTCTCGAAGTCCGGCAGGCACTTGAACGGCTGCTTCTTGAGAATCGCGATCTGCGCTTCGAGCAGCTCCGGGAAATTGTGCGGCAGAATGCGCGAGGACATGCCGACCGCGATGCCTTCGGTGCCCAGCATGAGCAACACGGGCAACTTCGCCGGCAGCGTCACCGGTTCCTTGTTGCGCCCGTCGTAGCTCGGGACGAATTCGGTCAGCTCGTCGTTGAAGATTTCGTTGCGCGCCAGTTCGGTGAGACGGCACTCGATGTAACGGGACGCCGCCGCCGGGTCGCCGGTGAAGATGTTGCCGTAATTGCCCTGGCCCTCGATGAGGTAACGCTTGTTCGCCAGCACCACGAGCGCGTCGCTGATCGAAGCGTCGCCGTGCGGATGATACTGCATCGCGTGACCGACGACGTTGGCGACCTTGATGAAGCGCCCGTCGTCCTTTTCCTTCAACGCCCAGAGAATGCGGCGTTGCACCGGCTTCAAGCCGTCTTCGAGATTCGGAATCGCGCGGTCGCGAATGACGTAGGACGCGTATTGGAGAAAGTTCGTGTCGACGCGGCGGTGCAGCGGGAGATCGATCTTGCCCGGAGCGAAGGGCACATGCGCGATGGCCGCGACTTCCTCGGCCTGCACGTGAGATTCCTCTGCGGCGCTCTCGCCATTGACCTTCTTCGGCGTCATTCCGCGCGGCGCCGGCGGCGTCATGTCCGAGCCGTTGCCATTCCCGTTTCCGTTCGATTTCGAGTCACTCATGGTTCAACTGAAAATTGGGCTGCGGCGGAGACAACTCACGCCGTCAGTCGCGCATGGAGATAGCCGGAAGCCGCGTGGGAGAAAAGCTTTCTCTTGAAGGCGCAGGGTCCCCGCCCGAGTGGATTCTGCCGGAACGCGAACTGCCTCGTGAAGGTCTGTCGCAGCCGGCGTGAGTCGATTCCGATCTCACCAAGCCGAATGGAGCGGACTCACCCCCGCTGCTACGCCCAAAGGAATTCCGCCTCTTTACCTCATGCCCATCTCTTACGATGACAGTGTGTATGTTGAAGATGCCCGACAGCCGTTTGTCCGCGCCGAGCGCCGAAGTGATTTCGTCGACCAACTTTTTCGTGCCCATGACGTTGAAGAGCGACGCGCGCGTGATGGAGATGGCGTTCGATGCGTTGCGCGGCGCGTTCGAGGAGGTGAAGTCGTATCTGCCCCGGCTGGAACCAACCATCCAGGGCGTGGAACTCGTTTCCTTCGATGCCTCCGTGCCGACCGGACTCGCCAGTGTCGGCGTCGCCCTGCGCGGCAAGGATCATCAGATCGACCTCACCTTCGCGCTGCGGTGTCCGATTCCCGCCCAGCTCGATTTCTGGGAACGCATCAAATTGATCGCGGCCGTCTACGAACATCTTGGCGTCCTTGTTTCGCTCTTCGAAGGTCGGAAGGGAATCGATCTCTACCTTGATGAAGCGCGCCTCGAGCAACCGAAGTCCGAGGCGGCGGCGCTGCGGGTTGCTTCGTAGCACTCAGCGCTTCGCTTCGTCCAGACGTCCGGCAGCGTAAGCCTCGAACACCCGGCGAATCTCATCCCGCACGCGCCGAAACACGGCGAGCTTCTCCTCTTCCGATCCCGTTGCATGCGCCGGATCGTCGAATCCCCAGTGATGCCGGTTCAACTGGCCGGGAAAGGTCGGGCACACCTGGTCCGCGTTGCCGCACACGGTGACGACTGTTTCCACGGGTTGATTGAGAAACTCGTTCAGGTGCTTCGAATGGTGGGCGGAGATGTCGATCCCGATTTCCTTCATCACCTGAATCGCGAGCGGATGGACGTAACCCGCCGGTTTCGATCCGGCGCTGGCGACTTGGAACTGGCCCTTCGACGCTGCGCGCAGCAGGCCTTCGGCGAGATGGCTGCGGCACGAGTTACCGGTGCAGAGGACGAGAATGAGAGGGGAGGGGTTGCTCATGAGATTTTCGAAAGGGGTTTGAACTGGATGGCCTGTGGATTGAACGCCGCGAGGCCTTGCGGTGGACGTTTGCATTGATCCTCGGCAAGACACGCTGTGTGCCGCGCACCGAGATTGAAGATGAGTTCCGTGTCGGTGGCTTCGACGGCGGAGACCGGGAACTGGCTGATCCAGCCGGCCTCGTATTCCACATCCACGTCGAGTGTGTCGTTCTGCAGCAGCGCCGCCGCCTTCGTGAGGATGCCCAGCAGCTTTCCGGCGTTCAGTCGGTGATGGAAATCCTCCGCGACCCAGACTTGCAGCCGGCAAAACGCATCGTTGCGCAACGTGCCGCCGCAGTCGACGAAGCGCTTTTCGATGCGCGCCACTTCGGTGACGTGCGCGTGCGCGGGCACACGGGTGCCGTCGGGCAGGACGAAACGGAGGTTCAGGTCGGGATGCCGACCGAGGAGCGATTTGAATTCATCGAGTTTCATAAAATCAGCAGCTGGTTCCCTTCGCGCCGCAGCAACCGGGTTCGCGCACGCCGCAACAGGCCGGCACCGCCAGCCACGCGCCCAGCACCGGCCCGGCGAGATACACCCAAAGATGTTCGAGATGCCCGCTCACCACGGCGGGAGAAATCGATCGCGCGGGATTCATCGACGCTCCGCAAATCGGCCCGGCGAACATCGCCTCCAGCGCAATGACGGCGCCGATGGCGATTCCCGCCGTGATGCCTTTCTCTTTCGCGCCCGTCGAGACGTTCAGCACGACCAGCATCAGGATGAAGGTCAATACGACCTCGAGTATGAAACTCTGCATCGCCGTTCCGGCTGGCAACGTCGCTCCCAGCTTGGCGTCCGTCGGAAATAGCACGCGCAACAATCCACTCGCGGCGAACGCGCCGGCCAGTTGCGCGACCACGTAGCCCGGCACTTCACTCCATGGGAACCGTCGGGCGAGGGCGAACGCCGTCGTCACAGCCGGATTCATGTGCGCGCCGCTCACGTCGCCAAAGGCGTAGATCATCGCTAGTACGATCAGGCCGAACGTCAGCGCGATGCCCGCATGAGTAATTGCGCCGTTGCTGGCGTTGTTGATCACGATCGCGCCCGTGCCGGCGAAAATCAGGGAGAACGTTCCGAAGAATTCCGAGAGAAGTTTCTTTTGCATGCGGTCGGTGGAGGTGGATCAGGAAAAGCCACGGCAGCAGGCGCCGTCCTCGCGTTCGTCGAGGCGCTTCTTCAGCCGGTCCGCGTCGCGGCGGAGCAGGGGAGCGCTGGCGAGCTCGTCGGCGAAGAAATCAAACACGCCCTTGAGCAGCCGCTTCGCCTCGGAGTTCAGCGCGTAGTAAACCCACTTGCCCTCCTTGCGAGTCGTCACGAGATCCGCCTCGCGAATCACCTGCAGGTGGGTGGACAGCGTGGACTGGGTGACGCCGAGAGCATCGCTCAGCTCGCAGACGCACAACTCGCCGCTGCGCAACGCCGAGAGCACGCGCACCCGGGTCGGGTCCGCGAGCGCCTTCGCAGCGAGAACGAGCTCGTTCATTGGTGCGGAACGTATCGGTATTGGCCGATGTGATCAAGTGTAGTTCTGGCGGAGGAGAGGTTTCATTGATTCACCGATTCGTGACGAACCCTCCATGTTCCCGACACATGCTTGAGGCGTAGTGTCCTCGTGATGCGCGTGAAGCGGTTCGCGACAGTGGCCTGGCGAGGCTTGGGAGTCGAACGGCCCGCGCACGTCATCCACGGCGTCGCCAAACGTCGCGGGCTCTTTTCCTGCCTGGCCACTCCCTGTGGCTTGCGTCGTACGTAATCGACACGCCCTGGCTGCCGGCGCGGCCAGGGCGCTTCTTTTTCTTTGATGATGTGCCGGCGCCAGCATCCGGCCGAATGGATCTTGAGTTTTGACCTCGGCGCGTTCGTCGGCATTATCGCCGCATCGCATGGACCTCATCGAACTTTCCTGGCCGGCCGTCGCCGCTCTGCCGAAGGATACGCCGGTCGTCTTTCCCATCGCGGCGCTGGAACAGCATGGTCATCACCTCCCGCTCTATACCGACAGCTTCCTGCTCGGCGAAGTCATCCGCCGCGCGAAGGAGCCGCTCGCCAGCAAGGTTCTCTTCGCGCCGCTGACCGGCTGGGGAATTCCGACCATCACCTCGATTTCGCCGGGACGCTCTCTGCCGCACCGCGTACGTATCTCGATCTGCTGAACGGTCTCGCGGAGAATTTCATCCAGCACGGTTTCAAGCGGCTTGTCTTCATCAATGGTCACGGCGGCAATGACGTTCCCGGTCGGCAGGCCGTCTTCGAGCTCCGCCAGCGTCATCGCGAGCGCGATGACTTGCTGTTCCTAATCGGCACCTACTGGAGTCTCGGTGCGAAGCCGTGAGAGAATTTTCCGTCGCTCCACCAGCGCGAGATGGGGCACGCCTGCGAATGGGAAACGTCCATGATGCTTCGGATCACGCCGAACCTCGTCGGCGATTACCGCGCCGCGAAACCGGTCGAGCCCGGTGAGCCGTTCACGCCCGCGGCGCGCGGATGGATCACGAAGGATCGTTCCGGCCCCGGTCACATTGGCTCGCCGCACCTGGCGTCAGTGGAGAAGGGCGAGCATTTGTTCAGCGTGTTCGCGACGGATGTCGTTTCGCTGCTGGAACGCGTCGTGCGCTGGGACGGCAAATCGTGGAACGGCTGACCTCGCGTGAACACCGCCAACGACACTTCGGCCCGCGCGCCTTCCTGGAAATGGATCATCTGCGGCCTGCTGCTGCTCGCCTCGGCGATCAACTACATGGATCGGCAGACGCTCGCGAACGCGTCCGTGCGCATCAGCCGCGAGTTCAATCTTTCGCAGGAACAGTATGGCAACGTCGAAGCAGTGTTCGGCTACGCGTTCGCGGCGGGTTCGCTCGTGTTCGGCTGGATGGCGGATCGCTTCTCCATCCGCTGGCTCTACGCCGTGGTGCTCGCGCTTTGGTCGATGGCCGGGTTCGTCACCGGCTTCGCGAAGGATTACGATCAACTGCTGCTCTGCCGCGTGCTGCTCGGATTTTTCGAGGCCGGTCACTGGCCTTGCGCCATTCGGACCACGCGGCTGCTGCTCGATGAACGCCAGCGGTCGATGGGGAACAGTCTTCTTCAGAGTGGCGCATCGGTTGGCGCGATCATCACACCACTGGTGATGCGCTTTCTCATGACGGAAGACACTTCAACCTGGCGTATCCCGTTCTTCGTCGTTGGCGCGGTGGGACTACTTTGGATCATTCCGTGGCTGGTCATGTTGAAAGGTCACGACCTGCGCGCTCCAGCGCCCGCTGCTTCTGGCCGTGCAGCGTCGGGATCGTTTCTCAAGATCGTGTTCAGCCGGCGCATGCTCATCGTTTTCTTCGTCATCGCGTCCATCAACGCCACGTGGCAAATCCTGCGCGCCTGGATGCCGAAGTTTCTCCAGGAAGGCCGAGGCTATACCGAGGCGCACGCGCTTTACTTCAATTCGGTTTGGTTTGCCGCGACGGATGTCGGTTGCATTGCGGCGGGTGCGCTGGCGGTCTGGCTGGCGAAACGTCACTTCTCCGTTCACGCCGCGCGAGTTCTGGTCTTCGCCGGATGCGGAGTGCTCTGCGCATCGGCGTCACTCGTGCCGTGGCTGGGACACGGCTGGCTGTTGCTACTGTTGCTTTCTGTGGCCGGAGCGGGCGCGCTCGGCGTGTTCCCGATTTACCATGCCTTCACGCAGGACATCTCGTCCGAGCACCAGGGCAAGATCACCGGCGTTGCTGGCGTAGCCGCGTGGATTATTCCGTCCTTCCTGCAAAAGGGCTTCGGCTGGCTGGCGGATCGCACCGGCTCGTTTGACCTCGGCTTTGCGCTGGCGGGATTGCTCCCGCTCATCGCCGTCATTCCTATCTGGCTGTTTTGGAAGAACACAAACTCGTCCCCAGCGAAATTATGAACACGGCTATGCTTGATCGCCTGCTGAACAATTCTTCGAGTGCCTCCTCTCCCGCCCTTCGGGCACCCTCTCCTCCATGCAATGGAGGAGAGGGATGGGGAGAGGAGGAACGTTCATCTTCGTCCCGGATGTCGATTGCCCGCGAAGCAAAGTTGTCCCGCCGTTCCTTCCTCGCCACCGCTGCCACCGCCACGGCCGCGCTTGCGGCGGCTCCTTTGCATGCCGCCCAACCAGCACGCCGCAAGACCATCGCGCTCATCGGCACGGAAGTCCGCACGCACTCGCACGCGCAACATTTCCTCGATCGCTTCCTGCTCGGTTACACGTGGGGGCGTCTGGCGAAAGCCCGACGTCGATCTCGTCTCGCTCTACATCGATCAATTTCCGGACGGCGACCTCGCGCGCGGCACGGCGAAGCGTTTCAACGTCCCGATTTACCCGACGATTGCGGAGGCGCTCACGCGCGGCACGGGCAAGCTCGCGGTCGATGGTGTCGTCATCATCGGTGAGCACGGGAAGTATCCGAAGAACGAGAAGGGCCAGATGCTTTACCCGCGCTACAAGTTCTTCAAGGAGATCGTGAAGGTCTTCGAGGCGAGCGGCCGCAGCGTGCCGATCTTCAACGACAAACATCTCTCCACCGACTGGCGCGAATGCGTCGAGATGGTCGAGGATTCGCGGCGATTGAAGTTCCCGTTCCAGGCCGGCTCGTCGCTGCCGGTGACGAAGCGCACGCCCAGCATCGACATGCCGCACGGCACGCCGCTCAGCGAGAGTGTGTGCGCGGCGTACGGCGGGATGGACAGCTACGACATCCACGGCCTCGAAACCGCGCAGTGCATGTCCGAGCGGCGGAAGGGCGGGGAAGTCGGCATCTCGCGCGTGCTCGCCTTGCGCGGCGCGAAGATGTGGGAGCACGCCGCGAGTCGCGAATCCACCAAGCGCCTGCTCACGGCCGCGCTGGTGCGCAGTCACAATCTGCCGGTGAAGAACGGTTACCCGACGGACACGGTCACGTTCGAGTGGGCGCGCGAAGTGTTTCCGGAAGGCTGGGCGTACTTCATCGATCACCGCGATGGCTTCCGCACGACGCTCTTCATGCTTGGCATCCGCGACTTCAACTACGCGGGGCTGAA
This sequence comes from Verrucomicrobiota bacterium, assembly GCA_016713365.1. GTDB lineage: Bacteria > Verrucomicrobiota > Verrucomicrobiia > Limisphaerales > JADJPG01 > JADJPG01. The sequence goes on from JADJPG010000058.1 coordinate 33,553, forward strand.
CAGTCGCACCGGCGAAATCATCTCGTGCCAGATGTATCTGCCGATGCCGACGCACGGCTCGACCACGGCGGACTTCTTCAACCCGCAGATCCGCCATATCGAGCGCATGGTGATGGAGAACCGCCAGCCGTATCCGCTGGAGCGCACACTGCTCACGTCCGGCATGACGCTCGCGGGCGTGGAATCGTTCCACCGCAACGCCGCCGTCGAGACGCCCGAGATGGCCGTGCGCTACACGGTCGGGAGGGAATCTTATTTCTGGAGGGAGTGAGATGAAGGTTGTCGTCCTGCTCGGCTTGATACTTTGCGCGCTCGGTTGTTCTCGAGCTCCGTCGACGATCGTGGTCAGCGAGAGCATTTCCTGGCAGATACTTGGCGAGCAGGATTCAAAGGTGACGGGGCGCGGAAGCTCCACTTTGACGTTCAGCAACGCGACGTCACAAACGATGTCCGTCGCGCTTGCAGGAGGACCGCTCAGCTACCTACAAGATTCACGTGGCTGGAGCTCCTCTGCTAAGATTGAAGTCTTCGCTCCAATTCCCGAAGAAGTCAGCAGGTTATTTCCTTGTGAGTTCCAAGCGGGACAGGCGATTTCAGCGACGTTTCCGTCCGGTGGAAGGGCTGCCAGGGGGAGGCAGCAGAAAGTGAAAGTGGCGCTGCAGATCGCTGGGGTTGCGGTAGAGATCGAAGGGCCGGTGGAATTCGAATTCAAATGATGGCGATCGAGCCCGCAGGGACGTCTCGGTTCATCCGTGGAAGCTTCTAAGCTGGCCGTGCTCTACACGGTGGGGAAGGAGTCGTATTTCTGGAGGGATTGAGGCGCGTCGTGTGCCTCGCAGAGCGAGGCCATGAGGGTAGCCGTGGGCTTCAGCCCGCGGTTTTGCGCAGTGGAGCAGCGCCGCGGAGCGACGCATGAGTGGATGTGGGTAACAACACTCCGTCAAAGTCTCAGCCGTCGCGCCGCGACGGGAACGCATCTTCCGAGGGGTTCCGTGGACTTAAGTCCACGGCTACCATCGCCGGTCGCTCCGCGACTGGCAGGAAACTGGAAGCGCGCAAACATCCGAACTCCAGCGGCGTTCCACCTTGCCAAACGGAGGGGCGGATGATTTCGTTTCGAGCATGGACGGGTTAGTGACAATGTGCTGCAACGAACACGGCCCTCGCGCCGTGTTGCCATCTGCGTACCCCGTATGACCGGACAATTTATGAAACCATTCCGACGTATCATCACCACCGTTGTCTGCCTCGTCGTCGCTTTCATCGCCAACGCAGGCGATCAACCCAATGCCGACGGCAAATGCGCAGCAAATCAACCAATTGCTGTAGAACTGAAACCTCTCCAAGGAACATGGGAGGGAGTCATGGTGGGCCATGAGAAGGATGGCAAAATCACCATCACGATCACCAGCAACGCACTCCATTTTCACCGGGACACGAACTTTTGGTGGAAGACGACAATGACACTGCCCGCAGGCACAAACCCAAAGCAGTTACACGCCACCATCACAGATTCCGCAGGTAAGGATAGCATCGGCACAGTGGTCGTCGCCATCTTCAAGGTTGAGGGCGAGACATTGACCTTGGCCACGGGTAACGGTGACGGTGAGGCGCCAAAGGGCTTTGAAGCCACTGGGCTGAATCGCTACGAACTCCGGAAGGTCGAGCCGCAAAAGACGACGGGTGGGAGCGGACTGGGCTCGTCTGTCCTCGAAGGACACGAGCTTGCCACCTTGTTTGTTACACAGGCTGGAATTGCCCAATCCACCGGCACCTTTACCGACTCCCGCGATGGGCAAACGTATAAAACGATCAGCTATACAAATGCTTTGACGGGCACCACGGTTACTTGGATGGCCCAAAACCTGAACTTCAAAGTGCCGGGGAGCTACGCTTATGACGACAAGGAGAGTAATCGAAAGGAGCTTGGCTTGCTTTACACCTGGGAAGCAGCGAGTAACGCCTGTCCTAAGGGGTGGCATGTTGCAACGGACAGCGAATGGTCCATGCTGGTGACTCAATTCGGTGGAATGGACAAAGCCGGCGATGCCCTGAAAGGCGTCAGTAGCTGGATAGAAGACGGCAACGGCTCGAACAGCAGCGGGTTTGACGGGCTTGCGGGGGGTATTCGCAGAAATGGTGGTTATGACGTCCTGGGTGTGATGGGTTTCTGGTGGACATCCACACCCTCGGGTGAGGAGGGTAAAGCTTGGGGATGGAACTTCAGTTATGGTGGCCCCGGGGAAAAACCACTTAAAACAAAAGCGTTCCGTTTCGATAGCTCTGTTTCTCACGCAAAATCGGTTCGTTGCGTCCGGGATTGATTAGTTGATTTAGCTAACCCAGCCATCGTGTTGCGGTTGCCCTCGTGCCCTCCCGCCGCCCGCCCCGCCAAGCGCGTGTTACAGCGCCGTGGGCGCGGCATCTTTGTAGAAACAGAAACCCGGAGATTCCCCAGCCCCGTAGGGGCGGCATCTCCGAAACATGTCGCTCCTACGGAGCTAAGATTATTCGATGGGAGGAGGTTCTACAAATATCCCGCCCCTCACGGGGCTGAACCCATCGTCCTTACGCGAACAACTCCCGGATTGCCTTCCCGTGTCCGTCGCGCGTGACGTAGAAGGGGCGTTTCTCCACGTCGTAGGCCAGCTTCGGTGAGGTGCCCATCGCGGCGTTCCACCTTGCCAAACTGAGGGGCGGATGATTTCGTTCCGAGCATGGAAAGGCGAATAACCATGCGCGGCAGTGAACCCGGTCATCGTGCTCCAGCTGTAGGTGCAATCCGTCGCGGACGAGGCACTCAACTTGGATCGCTACCTCAACAATCTATGCGAAAAAAATCAGTTCAATCAGCTCAACTGGCCAGTGCTCCAACACGCGAGGAGAAGCGCGCGTATTTAAGTCAGAGTGACGTCCCGAATACGGCACTGTCTCAAGCATTGAGGGTCGCGCAGGCAATCGTCGAGAACTACGGAAGTAAACCGTCCACACCGCTTGAAGTAGGTGAGGCTTTAGACATGACACCGACATCAGGGGGGTTCCGGAATCTTTGCGGTGCTTCAATCGCCTTCGGACTGACCGAAGGAGGATACAACGCTATTTCTATTTCGATTACGCCGCTTGCGGAAAGAATACTAAAGCCAGAAACAGAAGGCGATGATCTGGTAGCGAAGCGCGAAGCATTCCTGCTTCCGCGCATTATTCGGGAGTTTTTGGAAAGATATGATGGGAGCCAGTTGCCGGTTGTGAACATAGCCAAAAATGTTCTGGAGAAAATGGGGGTTCCACCTCAACGAACAGACGACATACATGATCTCATTCTCACCGGGGCGACTGAACTGGCTCTAATCCGCGAAATCAAAGGTAAGCGATTTGTTCAACTTAAAGGAGTCGGAGGAAGCAATCCGCCCCACTCAGACCAATCACAGATTGAAGAAACTGGCGATGAACCAATTCAGCAATCGCCACCATCGACCATGCTGACGGGAGTTTCACCGTTGCCGCCTCTTCCAAATCGCACTGGAAATAATCGGGTCTTTGTCACTCACGGGAAAAATCGAGCTTTAGTGGCACCGATCAAGCGACTCTTGGAATTCGGTCAGATGCAAGCCGTTGTCTCTGTTGAGCAACAATCAGTCTCAAAGCCAGTTCCTGACAAGGTCATGGACGATATGAGGTCTTGTTCGGCTGCGATCATCCATGTCGATGATGAGGTCAGGCTCATGGACACCTCTGCCACAGAGCATGTCATACTCAATCCGAATGTTCTAATTGAGATTGGCGCAGCTATGGGGCTCTACGGGAGGTCGTTTATTCTACTGGTTAAGGAGGGAACCCGGCTTCCCTCCAATCTCCAAGGACTGTTCGAAGTCCGCTATAGTGGGGATACTCTGGATGGCGATGCGACAATTCGGCTGATGGAAGCAATCAACGAGTTGAAGAAGAGTGCCGAGGCTAAGAAAGGCTAACGAGCGCAGCGCGGTTCTAAAGCGGCGGTCATGGTGTGGCTGGTGAGCAATCGACAAGGATCACCCAAACAACTCCCTGATCGACTTCCCATGCCCGTCCCGCGTGACGTAGAAGGGGCGTTTCTCCACGTCGTAGGCGAGCTTCGGTGAGATGCCCATCGCGGTGTACATCGTCGCGTGCAGATCCTCGATCACCACGCGGTCCTTGATCGTCTTGCACGGACGCTCGTCCGCAGTGAGGCCGTGCAGGTGGCCGCGCTTCATCCCGCCGCCGAAGAGCAGCACGCTCCCCGCATCCGTGAAGTGACGGTGCATGCCGTAGTTTTTGATGTCCTGAATCGTGTCCGGCACGTCCACCTGGTTTTGGATGGGCTTGCTCGGCTTGCCTTCCAGCATGGCGTCGCGGCTGAACTCGCTGGCCAGCACGATGAGCGTGCGGTTCAGCAGGCCCCGCTCCTCCAGATCGCGGACGAGCTGGGCGATGGGCGCGTCGATGGTCTTCTTCATGTTCGCGGCCTTCTCGTGGCCGTGCTCGTGCGTGTCCCAGTTCAGGAACGGAATGTACTCGGTCGTCACCTCGATGTAGCGCGCGCCGACTTCCGCAAGGCGTCGTGCGAGCAAACAGCCGAGGCCGAAGCGGCCTATGGTGTTCTTCTCATACGAGCCGTCGCGGTTCTGGCCGGCCTTGGAAACCTTGGCGAGGTCCGTGATGCCGCCGGTGTATTTCGCGAGGTTCTCCTTCGGCTCCAAAGAGAGGTCGAACGCCTTGGCCGCGGGCGAGCTGAGCAGGCGATGCGCGTTGTCCATCGAGCGCAGCAAGGATTCGCGTTGATAATCGCTGCCGTGCTTCATCACCGGACTTTCGGCGAGCAGCTTGCGGTAGAACTTGTCGCGGTTCTCGAAGCGGCCGGGCGTCATGCCGCCGGGCGGGCGCACGCTGTTCGCGGCGGCTTCAGGAAGCGGGATGTTGAACGGTCCGTATTCGCTACCGAGAAAACCGGCGGTGGTGAAAGCCTTCAATTCCTCCGCCTTCGCCGTTGTCGAAGCGCTGCCCGATGTTGATGAACGCGGGCACGGCCGGATTGAGCGGGCCGAGCGTGCGCGCCATGAACGCACCGATGTGCGGGCACGCGACGGTTTGCGGAGGCTGGTAGCCGGTGTGCCAGTGGAATTGATGCCGCGAATGGAGGATGAACCCGAGATCGCCCGCCGTGTAGCTGCGGATGAGCGTGCCGCGATCCATCACGCTGGCGATGCGTTCGAGGCCTTTCGAGAACTTGATGTGGTCCACCTTCGTGTCGATCTGCGGGAAGGTGCTGAGCACGTCGTTCGACTTGATGCCTTTCTCGAACGGCGTGTAGCGCTTCGGATCGAAGGTCTCGGTGTGCGCCATGCCGCCGCCCATCCAGAGCACGATGATGGTGTCGGCCGTGGGTTTGATTTTCTCCTCGGTTGCCTCGGCGCCGAAGAGCGGTCGCGAGTAGCCGCCGGCCAGCGCGGAGAGAGTGGCGGCGCTGGCGGTCTTGAGGAAGTCGCGGCGGGAGAAGTTCGTGGTGTTCATGGGTTCAAGATGGTTGACCCGCTAAAGGCGCGAAAGAGCGCGAAAAGGGATTTCTTCTTTCGCGTCATTTGGCGTGTTTCGCGGGCAATGCTCATACTCAGTAAATCAATTGAAACTCCGGATGCATCGCGAGCGCCCAAAGGAAATCCTCGACGCTTTCCTTGCCGGGCTGTTTGCCGAGCAGCTCTTCCGCGAGCTTGATCTCGGTGCTCGTCGGTTTGCGTCCGATCGACTTGGCGTAGAGACGCGTCACCAGGTCGCGACTCGAGCCGGGCTTCTCCGACAACACCTTCTCCGCGCCGTCCGCGAGCAGCTTGCTCAGCGTGTCGCCGTTGGTGAGCTCCAGCGTTTGCAAGGTCGTCGCCGCGCTCGCGCGCGTGGTGATGACCTGCTCCCGGTTGGGCCGGCCAAGTGCGACGGCGAGCGGGTCCGCCGCGACCAGACTCGCGCGAACTTCCGTGTGCGCGTGCGACATCGCCAGCGTGGACGCGAGTTGTGCGGCCGAATTCCACGGCGCGAGACTGGGGCCGCCGAGTTCCGCGGCGGGCTGCGCGTCGGTGAACGCGAACGCAGGCTTCTCCCAGCCATCGGTCTTCGTGCGCGACCATTGCCACGAACTGTCGCTACCGATCTCGATCTTCTGCGCGGTGGTCTTGATGCGCGTGAAGAAGATGAACCCGGCCGGATTTGCGTCGCTCGCTTTGGGCGTCTGGCCGGCGACCGGCGGTTTGTTGTCCGGCGTGTGGTTCACGGCGGCGACGGCGACGACGTTCGTGCCGGCCTTCAAGTGCGGCCGCAGGTCGAACAAGTTGGGTGTGTTCCAGTCCTTGCCGGAACCGAGTCGCGTGCCATTCACGTAGAGCGTGTAGCTGTTGTCACACGCCGCGACGGCCCACGCTTCTTTGGTGGCGGCGTCGAGAGTGAACTCGCGACGGAGGTAAATTGTCTCCGCTTTACCTTTGCTCGCGGCGTCCGCCTCGCTCCAAATCCACTTCACCGTCGCGGGCAGCGCGTTTGACTCCGCCGTGGGCGAGCCGGGAACGGAAAGATTAATCCCCTTCGCCGGCTCTTTGTTCCAAACGCCGGTCACCGCGGCGAGCGCGTCGCGGAATTGTTCGGCGCTGAGACGGCGCACGGCGGGACCGTGGAAGACGAAGCTCGTCTGTTTCTGTTCATCGAGGCTCACGGCGGGGAGCTGATACGCACGCGAGGTGAGGATGAGCTTCATCGTGCGCCGGAGGTCGTAGCCGTTCGTGGCGAAGTCGGACGCGAGCCAGTCGAGCACGTCCTGATTCCATGCGGGCTGCTCCATTTCGTCCACCGGCTCGACGAGTCCGTAGCCAAAGAACTTCGCCCAGAGCCGGTTCACCATCGTGCGCGTGAGGCGACCGTTCGACGGTTGCGTGATGATTTCGGCGAGACGCTTCGTGCGCTCGGCTTTCGGCTGCTTGGCCGAGATTTCGCCCAGCTCCAGGAAGATGAATCCCATGCCCGCCTTTTTGCCGGTGGGCTTGTCGCATTCGAACATCTCCAGCGGCTCGTCGGCGTAGACGTTCGCCAGCGCGTAGGCATCAGCGAGCGTCCAGTCGTTGATGAAACTGTCGTGGCAGCTCGCGCATTTCAGGTTCACGCCCATGAACACCTGCGAGATGTTCTGCGCGGTTTGCATCGGCGGAATCTGGCTGGCGTTCACCGTGCCGCGCCAGACGATGCCTTTCGCGAAACCGGCGGACTTCGGCGTGGGATTGATCAGCTCGCCGACGAAGCGGTCGTAAGGCTTGTTCTGATACAGCGCGGCGTAGAGCCACGAGGAAATCTGCTCGCGCCCGCCGTCGATGTAGCCCGTGCCCTTGTAATCGTTTCGCAGCAGGTCATTCCAAAACGTCAGCCAATGTTCAGCGTAGCGGCGGTTGTCCGCCAGCAAGCGCGTGACCAGTTGCTCGCGTTTGTCCGGGCGTTTGTCGCGGAGGAACCGATCCATTTCCTCGGGCGACGGCGGTAGGCCGACGACATCGAGGTGAACGCGGCGGGCGAACGTGCGGTCATCGACCGGTTTGCCGGGCTTGAGTTTGTGCTGCGCGAAATACGGCGCGAGCAGGCGGTCGATGGGGTTCTCCGCGCCACGCGTCGCGGGTGGCAACTCAACCTGACGCGGATGCAAGTTTACCGGCGGCTTCTTGGCGAAGTCGATCTTCTCGTCCCATTTCGCGCCTTGATCGATCCACGCGCGCAGCAGGCCGACTTGTGTGGCGGTGAGCTTCGAACCTTTCACCGGCATGATGTTGTCCGGGTCGAGGCCGGAGACGAGTTCGATGAGGTAACTGTCCGCGCTCTTGCCGGGGAGGACGGCGGGACCGTTGTCGCCGGTCTTGACGAACAGGTCGCGCGTATCAATCCGGAAGCCGCCCTTATCCTTGCCCTGGCCGTGGCACTTCATGCAGCTGGTGGCGAGGATGGGCTGGATGTCGCGCGCGAAGTCGATGGTCTGCGCGGCGGGCGGCGGCAGTTTCTGGCGCTGCTCGGGCGTGAGGGCGGCCTCCGCGGAGGCGATGAACCCGACGAGCAAGAGCGCAACTGTAAAAACTGGCTTCATGGCTTAACTATTTACGCCAATCCGCCGGGCGCAATTCAAACTTGTTGTCGTGAGGGCAACTGGCGGTTGGGCGCCGGGGTCACTGGCGGGGCATCAGTTCCTCGTCGTCCACCATGAAAACGACGTCGCGCTGGAACACGGCTTCGGCAAGGTCGGCTTTCACACGTGCCGCCTGAAGCTCGTAAAGAACCGGTCCGTTGATCTCGATGTGGAGGACAATGCGGTTGGTCGGAAGTTCAACGCGCAGCTTGGGGATCAGTTGCTCGTGAGTGCGATCGAGCGCGTCGGCCAGCCGCAGCAATGCGCCGAGAGTTTGAACGAGCTTGCGGTCGACGAGCGCCAAGGCGCGGAAGTCTTCGTGCGTGAGCTCGGGCATTTCCTTGCGATGGTAGCGCGCGACTTGCGCGACGATCTCCGCTTCGGCGTGGTCGATTCCGGTCCAGGGATACTCGCGGATGAGGCGGGCGGATTCCTTGTGATGTGCCTTCCCACCGGGCGCGGAACGATGTCCGATGTCGTGCAGGTAACCGGCCATCTCCAAGAGCGTGCGTTCGCGCGGTCCGAAGCCATGGAGTTCGCCGAGATAGTCGAAGAGCTGCAGCGCCAGCGCGGTGACGTGTTGCACGTGGACGGGGCGCGCCTCCCGTTCTTTCATCAAAGCGAGCGCTTCGGTTCGGGCGATGGATTCGTTCACAGGTTCGAAGCGGGTGATGTGTCCGGCCTGGTATTCACTGATGCATCGCGGGGTGCGTGGAGAAGGTGATCTCGCGTTGGAAGACCGATTGGGCGAGGTCGGATTTTTTCGTGGCCGAGGTGATTTCGTTCGGGACCGGATTCGTCGCACTCAGGTGAAAGACGATTCGTCCGGGCAGAATCTCCACACTGCAGTGGGTGATGTGCTGGCGATGGGAGCGGTCCAACCCGTCGGCCACGCGCAGCAGCGCCGCGAGACGTTGCACGCGCTGGCGTTCGAGCGGGCCGAGCGCGGCGAATTCCTCATGCTCAAGGTCGGGCGGGCTCTTGCGGTGGTAGCGGGCGACCTGCGCGATGATCTCGACGCTGTGCGACGCGAAATGTTGCCAGCCGTGTTCGCGGATGAGGCGCGCGGATTCGCGATGGTGGCCCTTGCTGGTGGTGGCCACGCTGTGCCCGATGTCGTGCAGGTGCGACGCAGCATCGAGGAGGAAACGATCTTGTTCCCCCAGTCCGTGGAGGTCGGAAAGTTCGTCGAAGAGATGCGCGGCCAGCCGGGCGACATGCTGGACGTGAGGGACGTCTTCTTCGAGCGTGTGCATGAGGGCGAGAAATTCCTCGCGGGCGGCGTCGAAGTTCATGGCATTCCGAGCAGCGCGCCGAAGCGTAGCCCGCGCGTGCTGACGTGGAGACCGGGAAGTTTGAAGTGACGCAGGACAGCTTCGTAAATCACAACGCCCATGATGATGACGTCGGCACGGTTCGAGGGCAGCCCGGGAATGGTTCGCCGCTCGGTCAGGGAGCGCGACCAAAGATCCGTCGCCCACTCGGTGAGTTCGTCGAGGCTGAGCTGGGTTCCGTCAATGGCGTCGCGATCGAAGGTCGTCAGGCGTTTCTTCATCCGTGCGAGCAGGGTGGTGGTGCCGCCGGTGCCCACGAGCGTGACGGGGCCGCGCGACGGATCGGCAAGCTGCGATTTCATCTCGTCGCCAATGTTCTGATTCAGGAATGCGGTGAGCCAGCCACGACACGCTTCGAGTTCACGGCGGGTTGGCGGATCGCAGGGGCGCACTTTCTCCAGCAGGCGCACGCTGCCCAGCGGGAAACTTTCGCGGTAGGAGTGATGTCCGTGATCGCCGAGGATGAACTCCGTGCTGCCGCCCCCGACATCGAGAATCAACAAATGCTGGCCGTGAAGCTGGCGGTCGGACGTGACGCCGAGATAAACCCACTCCGCCTCCTGTTCGCCAGAAATCACCTCGATGCGCAGGCTGGCGACGCGACGGACGGCATCGATCAATTCGTCTGCATTCTTCGCGTCCCGCGCCGCGCTGGTGGCGACGGCGCGAATCGATTGGGCGCCGGCATCGCGGGCCATGGCCACAAAGCGAGCCACTGCGGCGGCTGTTTGCTGAATGGGCGCAGGCTGCAGGATGTGGGTCTCGTAGAAGCCGGCGCCAAGCCGCGTTTGCTCGCTCTTTTCCTCAACGGGACGCACGGATCCGTCCAGCACCTCCCCGACCAAGAGCTTGATCGAGTTGGTGCCGATGTCGATGACGGCTCGTCGAATCGGGGCCATGCGTGTGGAGGAAATTAGAACATCCGGCTTCCAAACTGCCCAAGCGAAATCTGCGAATCGAACCTCAACGGCATGCCGATGAGCGTCTGCGTCCGGCTCGGAACTATTGCGCGGAAGCCGTCTTCGTGGCGTCGCCTTTAATCTTGTAGAGGTGTTGCGCGGTGCGGATGTAAAGCGCGTCTCCGGCGGCTGCGTAGGAGGCCAGCGTGCGTTCGGCGAGGTCGTTCGAAAAAAGTTTCTCGAATGTCTTCCCCGCCTTCACGACCACGCCGGTGCCTTCCTCATTCTGGAAGTAGATGCGGCCATTCGCGTGCAAGGGCGACGCGGAATGGTTTCCGCCGACGCGTTCCTGCCAATGCACGGCGCCGGTCTTGGCGTCGACGCAGCTGGCGATGCCGCCGTCCGACACCATGTAGAGTTCCGTGTCGACCAGCAGCAGCGACGGCGTGTTCGGCGCACCTTTCTTCATCGTCCACGCGACGTGCGTGTCCGTGACATCGCCGGTGCCGTCGACCCGAATCGCCATCACGATCGGCGAGTCATAGCCGGTGCCGATGAAAATCATTCCGTGACCGAGGACCGGGCGCGGGATGACCGAGTAACCTTCGCCGTAGCGCGCGCGCCAGATTTCCTTTCCCGTTTCCGGATCGAACGCGCACACCGCGCCGCTGCCCGGACTGATGATCTGTTGCTTCCCGTTCACTGTAATCAACAGGGGCGTGCTGAACGAAAAAGTCTTCTTGGCGGGCGTGACGCGTGGCGTCTTCCAAATCACCTTGCCCGTGGTCTTGTCGAGCGCGACGACGAAGGGGTTGCTCCCGCCGTCGCAGCTGAACACGAGTTTGTTTTCAACGAGGATGGGCGAACCGCCGTTGCCGTGGACCGGCGGGTAGGAGAGATCGGTGTTCTTCCAAATCACTTTGCCGTCGAGGCTGAGGCACGCGGTGCCTTGATGACCGAAGTGGACATAGACGCGGCCATCAGCGACGAGCGGCGTGGGGCTGGCGTGGCTGTTCTTGTTATGAATGCGCGGCGCGGCGGCGGGTTCCTGTCCGAACACAGCGACGTCCCACAGGATTCTTCCGGACGCTTCTTCAAGACAGAGCGCGCGGAGGGACATTGGCGTCGAGCCGTCTTCACCCACGGCGGAAGTGAGATACAGCCGGCCGTTGACGACCACGGGTGAGGACCAGCCCCGACCGGGAATGGTCTGCTTCCAGGCGACGTTCTGGGTGGCGCTCCATTGCAGCGGGAGCTTGGTGCTCGTCGCGTGTCCTTGTCCAGTAGGGCCGCGGAATTCCGGCCAGTCCTGTGCGGCGTGGAGGGAGGCGATGACGGACAGTCCGCAGCTGAGCGAAAGGAGCGTGGGTCGAATCATGCGGCGAAGATGAATTTGCCGCGAGGCGACGTCAAGGCGCGGCCGTTGCGCGCCGGGCGAAGCGGGCGGCGATCCAAAGGCCGATCAGAGCGACAGCGAGGCCGCCGATGAGGTCAACGAAGTAGTGGAATCGCAGCAACACGGTGGAACACCAGAGTGCAATGCACGGCACGAGACAAATCCAGAAACGGCTTCGCGCATGCCACCAGTCAAAGATCAGCAAGTAGAACGACACGGCGAAGTGTAGGCTGGGGAAGACGTCCACGCCGTTGCTGCCGGAGTTCACCATCGCGAGCGTGGCTGGAATCACAAGCGGACCGTGCAGCGGAACCTGAAACTCCATCCAGCGATGCGGACCGCCGGCAGGGAGCAGCGTGTACGAAAGAAAGCCGATTCCGTAGACGGTGAACAATCCCACGATGCACTGGCGGAAGCGTGCAAGATCCTGAACGCAGTAGACACCCGGGACCGCGACGAGATGAACGAAGAAGAACAGGTAGCCGAGCATCAGCGTGTCGTTCAGCCAAGGCTGGCTCCACGCCTGATACGAAACGGCAGGCGTCTCGCCGAGCAGGGCGCGATCGAGATTCAGCAAGGGCACATCCACCTTGGGCAGGCCGAGAGCGGGAATGGCGCCGCCCAGCGCGTAGAAGGTGATTCCCATCACGACCGGATAGTAGAGCAACCGCAGCCGCCAGCGCAGGGGAGTGGGATTTTGTTCCGCCCACTGCCAGACGGCAAAGGCGCCCAACAGGCTCGCGAAGAAGACCAGCGAGAAAACATTTGCGGGGCCGAGACCGATGGCGAGCCGCAACCATGTAATCATCAGGAAGAATCCAAACGCGATCTCGTGCGGCAGGAGGTTGCCGGCCGATGTGGCGCCTTGGACTGCCGACGCTGGAATTTCCTCCGTAAGGACCAATTCCGTCGACGTTCGTTCTTCTGTTTTGCTGCTTGATGTCACAACTAGGAAACCAAGTTGTGACAGCTTTCCGTCGCCTCGACAAGTGCTGGTGATTCTGGTTGAAGCGAGCCAGCGCTGTGGTGGAGTCAGCGTGATTTGCCGGCCAGTAACTCAACGAGGCCGCTCAGCACTTCGTCGCGATCCTCGCCGTCGAGCGCAAGTGCCAGTTGCGCGGTGAGCAGGCCGTACTTCGCTCCGATGTCGTGGCGACGCCCCTGCAATTCGCAGGCGAGGAAGCGTTCCCGGGCGGCGAGTTGGGAAAGGGCGTTGCTAAGGTGAACGCCGCCTTTTGCTCCGACGTGCGCGACATCCTCAGCGAGCAGTTCCATCACGAGCGGGGTCAGGACGTGCATGCCGAAGAAGCAAAGGTAGTGACCGGCGCGCAAGCCAGGGACGATCAGGCGTTGCTCGGCTTCCGTCGGCGTTGGTTTCTCGACGACTTCAGCGATCTCGAAGAGTCCTTTGCGTCCGGTGACGAGCTGGCCGCCAATCGCGCCGTAGAACGGCAACTTGCTTTCGTGCGTGGCTTGCACGGCGGACACGCTGCAATTCTCGGCAGCGGCAGTCTCAACGAGTTGCTGGGCGCAACGCTTCTGCGTGCCGCTCAGATAAAGGTGATCGCCCACGAGCAGGAGGAACGGCGCTTTGCCGGTGAACTCGCGTCCGCAGAAGACCGCGTGGCCGTAACCGAGCGGAGTGGTCTGCTCGATGAATTGAAGGCGTTTCGCGTGCGGACCGGCGGCGGTGGTATAGGCGGCCTGATCGCCGGGGCAGACGACGACGCAGATCTCCTCGATGCCCGCCTGGAGGATCTCCTCGATGATGATCTGGAGCGCGGTCTTGGTGGCGCCGTCGCGGTCGACGAGGCTTTGCAGGGGCAGGGTGCGCTGGGATTTCCCGGCGGCGGTGATGATGGCTTTCTTGATGTCCACGAGATGCCTTTCGTAAAACGCGGCGACGCTCACAGAATGACGCGAGCGCGTCAATCTGAGGATGAGAGCGGGGGGATTACACCGGAAAAGGTCCGACCACCGTTCGAGCAGGTCTGGAGCTAGAGGAGTTTCTTGATTTTTGAGAACTGTCGTTCCCTTCAACACCAGCTGTCTTCGTCAAAGGTGCGGAGCATCCGCTACAATTGTAAGCGGTCTTGCCGTTCTGGCACTAAACAAGAAGACCTGCTTCTTGTAGCCGTGATGTTGACACGAATCTTGGTAAAGAGTTCGTGGGCTTCCTTCCAGCGTTGAGCGTCAGAGAACAATCTTGATTCACTGAAACAGAGGTGACCAATTTGCCATATTTATCCTTTCTTAAACTTATCTTACAGTGAACCCCCTCCGTTCTTTCCTTTGAAGGAATCCTTTCGGGCGCGGGGTGTCAACGGTTGGCCGGCAGCGGAAAACGTTTCCGCAGTGCATCAACGACGGCGTTGTTGGCGCGCGACGAAATCATTTCCAGCGGCGAGTAACCGCGTGTTCGTGCGAGCCAGAGCGTGATTCCGAGAAGGAGCGCGGTGATGACCATATTGGGCCAGCCATTCAACGGCCATTGGCCAGACCAGGTCCACTCCCACGCTTGCGAAAAGGGAGCGAAGTAGGGAATCGGCCATTGCTCTCCATCGGGTCCCCGCGCGCCGACGAGATCGCCGATGAGGTGCGTGTGAAAGCTGACGAAGACCAACGCCGCGGTCACGAGTCGCCGTTGCGCGAAGCTGGCAGCGAGCACGGTGACCAACAGACAGAACCCTAGATTGTGCCCAAGGACGTGATGATACTCCGACCACCATCGCAACGGCTTTTCGGAATGGCGCGTTGCGATCTCGGCGATCAGCCCCAGTCCATCGACATCAGGAATGACGCCGGCGATGGTTACCATCGCGCGCTCACGTCGATTGAGCGGCACAACGTTCGCCGTCACCCAGCCGAGCAGAAGATGTGTCACCGGACTCATGCCTCGTTATCGGCAGGAGTGGCGGGTTCAATTCGCCGGTTTGAAGAACCCCGATGGCTTCGTCTCCACGCCCGGCGCCCAGATGCGGATGTTGTCCACCATGCCGGTATCGTCGAACGACCCGAAGCCAATCTGGCCGGAGCTGAAGGTCTTGTCTTCCGCGGCCATGATCGGCTTGGTGAGATCATCGAAGTAAACTTTGATGGTTCCGGCTGCGACGTTCCGTTCGAGGCGAACCTTGTGCCAGACGCCGAGTCCCCAGTTCACGCCCTTCGTCGTCTCCTTCGCGAAGTTCTTCCGGGGCGCGCCGTTCACGATAAAACATTGTGCGCATTCGGGTCCGCTGCGGTCGCGATGTGCGTGTAGTAAAAGTTAGTGGGCGACTGAAATCCGAAGAACAGGCACATGTCGCGGTGGCCATATTCCTTGCCGGTTTGAATCAGGTCAGCCTCCAGCACGAAGTCGCCGAAGACCTTGTCCGCGATGAGCGCGATGTTCACCGGCGAACGGACGATCGGCTTGTATTGGCTCTGCTTGACGAGGGCGAGAGCGGAAATCTCATTCGTCTTTGCGAACGCCCACGCATTTGGATCGGTGAACCGAAAGTCGTTCAGCGCTGCGGCTTCGTTGAACTGCTGCTCGTAAACCAGTTTGTAACCGTTGGGGAGTTCTGCGGCGGACAGAGTGACTGCGACGCCGATGCACGCGACGGTGCTGGTGAGGGTGGAGGATGATTTCATGCGCGGAGAGTAGAG
>JADJPG010000059.1 GCA_016713365.1 Verrucomicrobiota bacterium
GCGGTTTCTACTCGCTGACGGAACGCCAGGTCGACGCCGTTCTCGAACTGCAGCTTTACCGGCTGACGGGCTTGGAAATCGACAAGGTTCTCGCCGAGTACGCCGAGTTGATCGAGAAGATCAAGGACCTGCTCGACATTCTTGCGAAGGAAAGCCGCGTGATGGCGATCATCAAGGCGGAGTTGATGGCGATCAAAGACAAGCACGCCAACCCGCGCATGAGCGACATCGTGCCGGACGAGGGCGAAATCGCCATCGAGGATCTCATCGCGAACGAAGGTGTCATCATCACCATCACGCACGGCGGGCTCATTAAGCGCACAAATGTTTCCAGCTACCGCAGCCAGCGCCGCGGCGGCAAGGGTGTCATCGGCATGACCACGCGCGAAGGCTCGACACCGGAAGCGACGGACGGGGATTTCATCGAGCATCTCTTCACCGCGAGCACGCACGATTACCTGATGTTCTTCACGAACACCGGGCGCGTGTATGTCGAGCGTGTGCATGAGATTCCCGACATGGGCCGTGCTTCGAAGGGCAAGTCGATTGCGAATATTCTCGAGCTGAAGGCGGACGAGAAGATCGCCGCTCTCATCCGCGTGATTTCCAAGACCGGACCGAATCGTGAAGACCAGACCTGGGAACAATCCGGTGAACTGTTCTTCGCGACGCGGCTCGGCACGGTGAAGAAAACGTCCCTCAGCGACTTCGCGAATGTCCGCAAGGGCGGCATCATCGCCATCAGCATCGAGCAAGGCGACACGCTCATCGATGTGAAGCTCACGCGCGGCAGCGTCGTCGAGAACGACGAGATCAAAGACCCCGGCGACGGCGTGGTGCTCATCACGAAGAACGGCATGAGCATTCGTTTCAACGAATCCGACGTGCGCTCAATGGGTCGCGCGGCGGGCGGCGTCCGTGGCATCAATCTTGAGGATGGCGACGCACTGGTTGCAGCGGCCATCGTGGTGCCTGATGCGACACTTCTGGTCGCAGGCGAAAACGGCATCGGCAAGCGAACCGGCTTCGACGAATACCGCATCCAGACCCGTGGCGGCAAAGGCATCATCACCATGAAGACCGGCGACAAGACCGGCGGCATCGTGGGCGCGCTCACGGTGAAGGACACCGACGAAATCATGCTCATCACCACCGGCGGCCAGATGGTCCGCACGGGCGTGAAAGACATCCGCGAAGCCGGCCGCAATACGATGGGCGTGAAACTCGTGAACCTCGACGAAGGCGACAAGCTGCAGGCGATCGCACCGGTCGTTGGCGAGGACGTCGATGCTGGCAATGGCGAAGTTCCGCCGACTGCCGCTCCCTAAAGCGAGATAATCAAGATTCGAAAAAGCAAGCTGCCGACGGAGACGTCGGCAGTTTTTCTTTTGATGGAGAATGTTTTTCCCGAGCGACTACTTCGTGAGTCGGTAGAATCGCTGCGCGTCTGTCGCGACTGGCAACGGACTCGTTCCTGGCAGAGTTGACCAAGTCGAATTGAGGTTTGAAGATTCTTGGAGGCGATACGTCGCATCGCGCCAGAAAAGCGCGGCGGCGTTCCCAAAACGGCCGATCTCCACGCGCACGCCGGCAGACGGCGGTTGGGCGATGAGTTCGAAATCAAAGCTGATGTCAGACGAGCCTGCGTCCGCCTGATGAATCTCCACGGCGATGACGTTGACGCCGGCTTGCAGCGCGCTGGCGGGAATCGTCGCGGTATCGATCGTGTTCTCGCCCGTGCTGCTCGAGTATTGCGAATAGGTGATGGTTCCGGTCGACGGGAGGTTCGGGCTGCGATAGACCTCGTTGCCGTTGATGAAGACCACCCCGGCGTCATCGCGCTTCAAACGCATCTGCAAGGCGCCGAAGTGTGTGGGATTGGCGACCGTGAAGCTGTGCCGGAAGTAGGTGGTTGATTGAAGGTTGTTCGCGATGGTCGTGGCCTGATCGTTCTCGCCGAAGCCAATTTCCGCCGGACCCGAGGCCCATGCTGAATCATCGTAGCCGCTGGCTCGCCACGCTGTGCCGAGGTCGACGGCGTCATTCCGATAACGCCAAGTAGACCCGAGCGAGACCAGAGGAGTGGTCTGTGGCGGCGTGAAGAACTGGAACCAGCCTTCGGAGATGCCGGTGAGGTCGGCGTTTTGTGGATTGCTGAGCGTCACGCGAATCACACCGTCGATGTTGGCAGGTGCGGCAATGTTGTGACGCATTTCACCCGCGCGGAAGGTCAAGGTGCCGTCTTGTCGAGCGCCGCTGCTGGTTTCGACGCGGTAGGCCACGGTGACTTCGTTTGACGAAAACATGCTCAGCACGACCGGAATGCCATCGAGGAAATTGGTGAGCGCCGTCTGACCAGCGCGGATGGCGAGTCCCATGCCGACGCGTCCTGCGGCACCGAACGTGGTGAGCCGGGCGGCATCCGTCGCTGGATTCCAGACGAAGTTGTTCGGGAAATTGGTGTCGGCGCGCGTGAGAAAGTTGTCATTCGCAAAGAAGCGGTCCGTCGAATTGGTGAAGCCGCTGGAGCGCCAGTTGAAGCCGAAGAGGTCGCGATGGTTTTGCAGGAGGATGCTGTTCGTTACAGTGAGTCGACCATCGTAGTTGCCGATGCTCGGATAATTGTCGCCGTGGCGAGCGCCGGTTTTGTTCAGCGAGAAGTAGCAGCGGTCCACGCGCGCGGTGGGCGCATTGTAGCCGTCCTCGATGCCCTGGCCGCAATTGAGGTACACCGTATCGCGCACGGAGATGTTCTTGTAGCCGGAGAGCGAATTGCTTTCGTGGAAGGTGGCTTCGAACCAGCACGATTGGTAGCTCAAGCGGGCAAAGTTCCCGGACGGATCCGTGCCGCCGGAGTCCACACCGTCGTCCTTCGTCCATCCGAAGAGCGTGTTCGTGAACGCGTGGATTCCGCCAATGACGTAGAGACCATCGTTATCGCCGTCGACGAAGTTCGCGGTGTCGTCCGGGCATTCGATGAACGCGCCGTCGTTCACGGTGAAATTCGCGCCAGTGTATTCGCCGCCGGTCGTGCAGCGCTGCATGAGGAACCGCGTGAGCGAAATCGGCGTGGCGGTGGACGAGCTGCGGCTGTGGCCAAGCTGGCCCGCGAGATAGATTGCGGCGGCATCGGTGAGGGTGAGTTGCTGACCGCCGTCGAGGTAGAAGAGGCCTTGCTCGGTGCGATGGCTGCCGGGATTTCCGTTCTGTCCAAACCAATTCGCCACCGCCCCGCTGCCAGTGAAGATGACGCCTGAGCCACGGTAAATGCCTTGATTCGCGAGTTTGCTGACGAAGCCGCCCCACGGCTGCGCCTTCACCGTCGGCATGAACACGACTGGTGTTTCGAACGTGCCGTTGATTTCAATCGTGCCGTTGTTGGTGATGTCCATGCCGCCGTTCAAGCGGATGATCGTCCCCGCGCCGATGGTGAGCGTGGTTCCGTTGAGAATGGTGAGGTTACCGGTGACTTGGATGCGCGAGTTGTCGGGCCACGTGGTGTCGCCAAGTACCCCGGAGACAGTCGTCCATGACGTGGCGGATTCGATGGTGATGAGCTTGTTGGTCGCGATGCCGCCGACGGCAGGCGTGTAGTTCAATGAGCCCTCAGGATTCGTCGCCGCCAGAAAGCCTGAGCCCACGCCACGACGCAGTTGAATCCCGGGCTGTCCAGTGGCGGCGAGAATTCCGTTCGCGCGAACCGGGTGACCGGTTTCGTTCATCGTCCATGCCACGACGGGAATCTCATAACCGGAGGGAAACGCCGCGGGAGTCATCACGCGAAGCGCCGCTCCGTCGAACTCGGCGGCGCTGGATTGGATCAAGGGCAGGGGAACGTGCGGAGGCAGTCCCCATTCACTGCCGTTCCTTGAGCTCGCGTTTACGAGGAAGCGGACCATCCGGCTGAGGACCGTTCCGGTGGCTGTCTCGGTCCGCACCACGTAGAGCTCGTAGAAATCGGGACGCGTGATGGTGTTCTGTGTGCCAACGGTGATTGGTTGTCCGTTCAGCAACGCTTCGTAGGTGAAGCCGGCCTGGGTCTGGACACGATAGGTAACCGAGTCGTTGTAGTTCGCTTTGTCGGCGACACCGTCGATGGTGAGCTGGGCGAAGCCGACGACGGTGGCGGCAAAGAACACGAGCGCAGCGCAGGCAAACTTCTGAAGGAACATAGTGTGAAAACAGATACCACCGAATGCGCTGTCGAACCAGTGACATTTCCGGGGCGATCCAGGTCAAGAAAGGCACTGACGCTGCGGCTGTTGCGGACCACGCTTGGGAAGGCCGCAATCCAGCGGCGTCGCTCCGGCTCAGGCGGGCTTGTATTCCACAAACTGCCGCTTCACCCGACCGTCCTTTGCTTCGCAGACGAAGTAACCTTTTTGCTTCGAGCCGTCGTGGTTGGTGCGTTTCAGCGCGCAGCATCGGTTGGTGGTGATGAGCACTCCGGTGTGCTGACGTTCGGTCAGTGAATGGTAGTGACCGTTGAAGACGCCTTGCAGGTTGAAGTCACGGAAACAATCGAGCAGCTGGTCCGCATTGGCGGGACGGTAATTCACGCCGGCGCCGAGCGGGAAATGAGTGAAGAGCACGGTGGGCTTCCGTTTGTTGAGCCGCGGCAGGTAATCGCGGAGCCACTCGAAGGTCGCAGGCTGAATCTCGGTCTTCTCGTAACGGAGGCCATCGGTGGAATCGAGCCCAATGAACTGCCACCCGCGGTGGTGGAAATAGTAGTTCACGCGCAGAGGAAAGGTCTGCGTGTAGGCCCGGCGATCGGTTTGCGTCAGGTAGTCGTGGTTGCCGAGCACGGGATACATGGAGCCAGGCACCGCACTGAAGATGTCCTTCACCGTTTCGAGGTGATGCCGTTCGCCCTTTTCCGTCAGGTCTCCGGCGTGCAGGCAGAATTCGATCTCGGCCGTGCGCATCTGTTTCACGACGCCTTCCAGATACGGTCCGCATTCCGGGCTCATGCAATGCGTGTCATTGACGGCGATGAAGCGGAATGTGCCGGAAGGCGTTTCGTTGTTCGCGCGCAACGCACCGGGCCAGAGGCCGAGGGCGAGCAGGGTGCCGGCGCTCAGGCGTTCCAACGCGGCGCGGCGGTTTAGATGTGGCGTTTCGAGATTCATGCGTGTGCTTCCGGCCGCGATGCTTGCGGACTTGCTTGTCGCAGATTGATTCGCACTATGCCGCCATGAGCAACGAAATCAATCCCGGGAAGAAGCGCGGCTGTCTCTTTTACGGTTGTCTCTCACTCACGATTGTCGCGCTGCTCGTGATCGTCGTGGGCATTCTCGGTTACTTCTTCCTGAAGCGAACCACCGAAGGATTGGTGAATAACTTCACGGAGCCCGGCCCGGCCAGGTTGGAGCGGGTAGAGTATTCGCGCGAGCAGACGGATGTATTGCAACGTAAGGCGGCGGAATTTCAGCGGGCGCTCGAGTCGGGAACAAACGTCATTGAGCTGACGCTGACGGCGGAGGACTTGAACGCTCTCATCTCGACCCAGCGCGAGTTGAAGGACAAGCTCTTCGTGCGCATCGACAATGAGCAGGTGCGTGGTGACATCAGCATGCCGTTGACGGATCTGGGGCCGATCAAGCTGGGCGGGCGCTATCTCAACGCCAGCGTGATTTTCAACATCGTGCTCACGAATGGCGTGCTGGATATCCGGCTACGCGACGTGACGGTGAAGGACAAACCTCTGCCTGCGATGATCCTGTCCGAGTTGAAGAAGAGCAACCTCGCCATGGAGTTTCAAAAGGATCCGAAGACGGCGTCGGACATCGCGAAGTACGACACGATTCAGATCACCAACGGCGCCGTGGTGTTGAGAAACCGATTGGGTCCGGGCGTCAATATCGAGCGTCAGAACGAAGCCCGGTAGCGTCGGTTGAACGACGCTACCGTGGGCCACAGCATCCTCAGGGGGACTTAACCCGGAAGAGTCGAGGTCCTTGCGAAGTCGGCTGATTGGAAAATTCGATCCTTCCATTCGTTCCGGCAGATTTGGTTTCAAGCGGAGACCATGCCTGACCAAATGCCGGCGTTTCTTCGATGGAGTAATCGCTGCCCGGAATTCCCGCGTAACGGAGTTGGACGTTCCCGTTCGCGAACCGTTGGATGGTGAGGAATGTCGCCTCGACAGCGCCGATATCCGAGCGCGCCCCTTGTGGACGCGGCACGCCGCGTTGATCGGTTAGGGGAGCGGCTGAATCATTACCGGCATCGACGGCGGGACTGTCGCTTCGCGGTGACATGGTGAGCGTCGGGCCACCGTTGTGGGCCAAAGGCCCGAGCTTCAGGTCGATGCCCTTCTGGCTCGTTGGGGCCGTAAAATTCGGAGACAGGTCGGAGCTCAGGTTATACCCTGCGTCGTCGATGGCTCCCGAGTAATTGCTGCTCTGGAGCGATGCGGAAAGATAGTCCCTTTGCCGAAGCGATCCCAATGTCCGAACAGCGGTCGCGGCCCCGTGTTTCCGGCAATCGTCGTGAAGCGATCTGGGCGACGGCGTTGGTTTGGTTAAAAATAGCGGAGCCAGCAGTGGTTCGGAAAGTCCGCCGACTCCGGGGACACTACGTAGGCGGGACGTGCACGGTCTCATTCGCCGCAATCGTGATGTTCGTCGCCCGCAATGCCCCTTCATTGAAGATTCCTCCGCCATTCCCATCCCCACCATTCAGATATAGCTGGGTGGCGGGAGGCGAACAGCCCCCGCAGCCATCGATCCCGTTCCCGCCTTGGGCTCGATTGTAAGCCACGGTGCTTTGTTGGAGCACGAGATTCCGTTGGTTGAAGATTCCGCCGCCTATTCCATCAGGGGCTTTTGTGCTCGACCCCGTCCGTCCTGCACGTCCCCCGACCGCGCTGTTCGTCAGGAAGGACGAACGGCTGACTGTGGTCGTTGTTGCATTGTATAATCCGCCTCCTCGAGCGGGACCCCAGTCTTGGGCACCAGTGGCCAAATTGCCGAACAGCCGGCAGTCGGTGACGCTGTTGGTACCCGCGACACACGCAAGCCCGCCGCCGAAAGCCGCTCCACCGCTGCCCGACTGGACACGGCTTTCGCCCCCGGTGGCGGAGTTCTCCTCAATATCACAATCAACAATGAACAGGCCCGACCCAGAATAAACAGCGCCGCCAAACGCGGAACCCGCCGGGTTAGCATACTTGAACCCGTTGGCGATGCCTCCAGTTGTACGGTTCCGAATCAGGCGACAGCCGACAATTGTCGCTCTGTTTGACGATACTGCAATCGCACCACCACGAGCGGTTCCGCCACTCCCTCCTGGGTTTCCTATTCCTAAGGATTGGGACGAATCGCCGCCGGCTGCCGTATTCCCGACGAAGACGCAGTGGTCAAGCCTCTCCATAGCTGAGAACCGCGCCGTCGGCGTCGCCGCCATTCGAAACCATACCCCCCCACCGCCTCCCTGCCCACCTTGGGCGATGTTGTTGGAAAAAATGCATGAACTTGCCTTGAATAAGCCCTCGTTTACCACCGCTCCACCGAGACCGGTACCCCCGTTCATGTAGGCGGAAGCATTCGTGCCGACCGCCTGGTGATTACGCAATTCACAGGCTTGGAGGATGACCGTGCCCAAGTTGTGCATGGCTCCGCCGGACTCTGCATAACCGTCGGCAAGCTTCAGAGCGGTCGCCACAAGACGCGCGCCAGGGCTGATGGTGAAGATTCGATTTGTGCCGCCGCCGCTCAAAGTTACATCTCGACCGCCAGCGTCCAGCTTGACGTCATTGGTGATCACAATCGAACTCGTCAGCCCTATGACCCCGTCACAAGCAAACGTGATCACACCGCCCTGGATGATGGCTGTGCGTAATGACGTCTCATCGCAGTTGGTCAGGGTGCCCGCATGGACCGAGGTGACGGCTGCCAGTGCAATGGGGCTGACAAGAGTATTCCGGAAACGGTTTAGCTTTGTTCTCATGGTATCCAAACAGGGATTAGCCTGCTCTTCAGCGGATTGGTTTACGAAAGATGGAATAACACTCATCACCTAAGTTTACAACTCGTAGGTCTTGGTATTCGTATCGAAACGTGGATGGGTGTTCAGATGTTTTGCAATTTCCTTCACGGCATCGCGCGCACTGCCTAACTTCGCCCGCATGTCGAACGAAACCCAGCTCACGCGGATGATGGCGCAGTATCGCCGCATCAAGGGCGAACTGCCGAAGGACGCGCTGCTGCTCTTCCGACTGGGTGATTTCTACGAGATGTTCTTCGAGGACGCGCAGTTAGGCGCGCAGATCTTGAACGTGTCGCTGACGAAGCGCGGCGTGGTGCCGATGTGCGGCATCCCGCATCACGCGGCGAATGGTTACATCGCGCGCATCCTCAAGGCGGGTCGCAAGGTCGCCATCTGCGATCAGGTGGAGGACGCGAAGCCCGGCCAGCTCGTGAAGCGCGAGGTGACGCAGATTCTCTCGCCGGGCACGCATTTCGATGAGCGGATGCTGGTGGCGGAGCGGAACAATTTCCTCGCCGCGGTGTGCGCGAGCGGGAAGACCTTCGGCCTGGCGCTGGTGGATCTGACGACGGGCAACTTCAAGACGACGGAGGTGGAGAGCGACGCGGCGCTGCTCACGGAGCTGGAGCGGTTGCGGCCGGCGGAGATCATTTATCCGACGGAGGCGATGTCGCTGCACGCGGTGTTGAAGGACGCGTTCCCGATCGTGATGCCGCATGAGGACTGGGTGTTCGCGCCGGAGACGGCGGTGTTCACGGTGCGCGAGCATTTCAAAGTGGCGACGCTGGATGGCTTCGGCTTGAAGAATCGCACGGCGGCCGTCGGCGCGGCGGGGGCGATCCTGCATTATCTCACCCAACATCTGCGTCGCGACACGAAGCATCTCACCACGTTGTCGTTCTATCAGCCGAGCGAGTTTCTGGTGCTGGACTCTACGACGCTGCGGCATCTGGAGATTCTCGAACCGCTGCACCGGGACGCGCCGCGCACGGCGTCGCTCTACGGCGCGTTGAATCGCACGGTCACGCCGATGGGCGCGCGGCGTTTGCGCGACTGGCTTTCGCAACCGCTCTCGAACGCGGCGGCAATCTCGGAGCGTCAGGACGCGGTGCAATCGTTTCTCGAAAGCAGTGAAGTGACGGAGCGTTTCCGCGCGCAGCTCGCCGAGGTGCGCGACTTGGAGCGGACCATTGGACGTCTGAGCATTGGCAGTGGGAACGGACGCGACTTGCTGGCGTTGCGCCAAGGGCTGGAGCAGTTGCCGAAGATTAAGCACGCGCTGTCGACGATGGTCGGGCCGGGATCGGTCCCACCGCCAGCGCGTGAACCGCAGTTGGGCATTGCCAGCGCGACGGAGGATCAGATTCGCGACGCGGAGCATATCGTGCCGGGGTTGCTCGACGAATTGCTCGCGCAGGTCACGGAGCTGCCGTCGCTCGTGGAGATTATTTCGCGGGCGATTGTCGATGAGCCGCCGCTGGCCTTGAAGGAGGGCGGGATCATTCGCGACGGCTTCAGTGCGGAGCTGGATGAACTGCGTTCCGCGCAGCGGGGCGGGAAGGATTGGCTGGCGAAGTTGCAGCAGGATGAGATCGAGCGCACGGGCATTACGTCGCTGAAGGTACGGTTCAACTCGGTGTTCGGCTATTTTATCGAGGTGACGAAGTCGAATCTCGACAAGGTGCCGGCGCATTACATCCGCAAGCAAACGGTGGCAAATGGAGAGCGGTTCATCACGCCCGAGCTGAAGGAGATGGAGGGAAAGATTCTCGGCGCGGAGGAACGCAGCACGAAGCTGGAGTACGATTTGTTCCTCAAGGTGCGCGAGGAGGTGTTGCAGTCATTGCTGGCGATTCAGAGAATCGCGGACGCGCTCGCGCAGCTCGATGTGCTGGCGGCGTTCGCGGACAGCGCGCGGTTGCATGGCTACACGCGTCCGCGTGTGGGCGAGGGCGGGGAGTTATCCATTCGCGATGGGCGGCATCCGGTGCTGGACCAGACGTTGGTGGAGACGCGGTTTGTGCCGAACGACACGGCGCTGGCGGGCGCACCGTCTGGCAACGAACGCGCCGGATCGGAGAGCGGCGCTCCGCAGGTTGCGCTCATCACTGGACCGAACATGGCGGGCAAGAGCACGTACATCCGGCAGGTGGCGTTGCTGGCGTTGCTGGCGCACACGGGATGTTTCGTTCCGGCGGCGGAGGCGCGGGTGGATCTTATCGACCGCATTTTCACACGCATCGGCGCGAGCGATGATCTGTCGCGCGGGCAATCGACCTTCATGGTGGAGATGAGCGAGACGGCGAACATCCTGAACAACGCGACAGCGCGCAGCTTGATCATTCTCGACGAGATCGGACGCGGCACGAGCACGTTCGACGGATTGTCGCTGGCATGGAGCATCGTGGAGCATCTGCATCATCAGGTCGGCGCGAAGACGTTATTCGCCACGCATTACCACGAGCTGACGGAACTGGCGGGGCGGTTGCCGCGGCTGAAGAATTACAACGTGGCGGTGCGCGAGTGGAACGATCAGGTGGTGTTCCTGCACAAGATTCTCGAAGGCGGCGCGGACAAGAGCTACGGCATCCAGGTCGCGCGGCTCGCGGGCGTGCCGAAGGCGATTATCGAGCGTGCGAAGATGATTTTGCAGAACTTGGAGGAAAGCGAACTGACGCCGGAGGGAACGGTGCGGCAGAGTTCCCGCCATCGCGCGGAGCGCGAGAAGCTGAAGAAGATCGAAGCGTCTCCGCAGTTGGATTTGTTCGGAAGCTGAGGCTGGCTCAGTTCTTCGGAACCTTCGCGCTGAGCATGACGACGGGTCGGCGCGCGCGGCTGATGACCTTGCGGTGATTGCGGCGGCGACGACGTTCACGGATGTCTTCGCTGAAATAGTGACGGCCGAGTTGAACAAGGAGGGCCGCGATGACCAACCCTACGATCCAGATAACCATGCTTTCGCCAATGTTCATGTCTCTTGGGTATCGGCGGTGGGTGGCGGAGTAAAGACGAAACTTCGGATTCCGTCGGGGCGAAAGTACGGAGAGGTAATGGCGTGGAACCATTGGCCGTCCGGATTCAGCAAAAGAAAAGGACGAGGGTGAGCCCTCGTCCTCGCGAAAGGAAATGGATTTCAGCTTACTTCGCCTTCGGTGCCGGCGTCGGGATGGCTTGCGGCTGAATCTGGATGGGCTTTGAGACGGCGCCGGCTTCCGTGGGGTCCTTGATCGAGACGAGCTCGATGTCAAACTGCAGGGTCGAGTTCGGCGGGATGCCGGGACGGCCGCGTTCGCCGTAGGCGAGTTCGGACGGGATGAAGAGCTTCCACTTCGAGCCGACGGGCATCATGAGCAGCGCTTCGGTCCAGCCTTTGATCACACCGGTAACGCCGAACGAGGACGGTTCGCCGCGCTTGTAGGAGCTGTCGAATTCGGTGCCGTCGATGAGCGTGCCGCGGTAGTGGCAGACGACGGTGTCGTTGGTCGTGGGAATCTTGCCGGCGCCCTTGGTTTCAATCTTGTATTGCAGGCCGCTGGCGGTGGTGACGATGCCTTCCTTCCCTTTGTTCGCGATGAGGAAATCCTGGCCGCCTTTGCGATTCTTGTCAGACATCCTGGTTCGCGAGTCCTGTTGGAAGGTCATCAGAGTCTCGCGAATCTGCTCGTCGGTCAAAAGTGACTTGTCGCCTTTCAGCGCGTCTTTGAGCGCCTTGGTTAAAACCTCGGGGTCGATTTCGGCATCCATCTGCCGCAGTTGTTTGCCCCAATTGACGCCAATGGCGTAGCTGGCTTTGTCCTTTGAATTCTTGAACGGGGTCTCCTCGGCTGCCTGCAGGCTGAGCGCGAGGCTGATTCCCACAAGGGCGGTCAGTGCTGATTTCATTTCGTATTCTTTCTTCGGTTGCCGTGTGTCTCGACCGTTGCGACGGACGAATAGACGGCGTCTGGTTCTGTTGTGATAACCGCGCGACAGTAGCGGCCAACCTTTTATCGTCAAGGCTGCCGGCTGCTGTAGAGCGGTCGGTTCATGGGGATCGATCAGCGGTTGGGCTGCGGGGTGAAGCGCAGGTAGGGCTTCACAGTGCGGGCACCTTTCGGGAAGAGCGCCGGCACTTCCGCGTCCTTCACGGCGGTGACGATGATGCAGTCCTGTCCATCCTCCCAGTTCGCCGGCGTGGCGACCTTGAAGCGCGCGGTGAGCTGGAGCGAATCGATGACGCGGAGCAGTTCGAGGAAGTTCCGGCCGGTTGACGCAGGGTAGGTCAACGTCAGCTTCACCTTCTTGTCCGGCCCGATGATGAACACGCTGCGCACCGTCGCGGTGTCATCGGCGTTCGGGTGAATCATGTCGTACATGTTCGCAATGGAACGGTCCGGGTCCGCGATGATCGGGAAGTTCATCTTGGTGTTCTGTGTTTCGTTGATGTCACAGATCCAACCATGATGATCGTTCAGCGGGTCGATGCTGATGGCGATGACCTTGACGCCGCGCTTGTCGAATTCCGCCTTCATCTTCGAGGCGGTGCCGAGCTCGGTGGTGCAGACGGGGGTGTAATCACGCGGATGGGAGAAGAGGACGCCCCAGCCGTCGCCGAGCCACTGGTGGAAGTCGATTTCGCCCTCGGTGGTTTGGGCCTTGAAGTTCGGAGCAATGTCGCCAAGACGGATAGCCATAACTAAATCGTTGTTCGTCGGTTTACACGCAGTTCCATTCCCCGGCGCCACAGCCGGGGCAAGAGTGGGGGACAATACAGGAGCAGCGCGCGAGTCCGCAACAGTTTGATCGGCTCCAAATGGTCCGCTTGCCGGCGGTTGAGCGCTGGCCTGGACCTGCCGAAGGATCAGGTAATAGATGTCGGACGCCACTTCCAACTCCGCAGCGCGCCAGAGTCCCGAGCCCACGGGGCATCGGGAGCCGGTCTTGCATCTGGGGCCGCTCGTCTCGCCGACGACGGATTCAACC
This sequence comes from Verrucomicrobiota bacterium, assembly GCA_016713365.1. Lineage (GTDB taxonomy): Bacteria > Verrucomicrobiota > Verrucomicrobiia > Limisphaerales > JADJPG01 > JADJPG01. Next base: position 12,955 of record JADJPG010000059.1, read on the forward strand.
TCGACGGACGAGGAGACGCTGACTGGTTTCATCTCCAAGGCCGCTCACGAAGTGGCGGAGCACAGCGCAACGCCCGTCGTCGTTCCCAAGGATGGCGGCTCGATCCCGGCGGAGACGATGCTCGGCGTGGTGAGCTACTGCTACACAAAAGGGGTGTATGCCTCCGAGGACATCGAGCGCGAACTGGTCAAGGAACCGTTGGTTCAAAAAGTGGCGCACGGTGATTTGCCGCGGCCGGAGGACATCCGGAGATTTCGTCGGCTGAACCGCGAGGCCATCCAGCAGACGGTGGAAAAGGCGCTCGCGTTTGCCCGTCGGAAAGTCGTCGAAGCGTGGTCGCCCTCGAATCCCTTTCGCAATTCCTTCTCCGCCGCATTGCCCGCTGAGTCATTGCCAGTGGATGCGAGACCCGAGGATCCCAACTTGGCGGCCCATCGCGATGCGTCGGAGCGGATCGACAAGGCGACGTTCATCGACGGCATGTCGATGTGAGGATCCTGCGACGGGTTCCCGACGGGCAGGGGTAGTTTCCACTTTTCTTTCGGCAGTCGGCCATTACGCTGGCGCCCGCTCTGGCCTGACTTATGGCGCTCAAATTTCTAAACACCCTGTCGCGCTCCGTTGAGGAGTTCGTGCCGCTCGATCCGAACCGCAAAGTCGTGAAGATGTATTGCTGCGGTCCGACGGTCTACGACTTTGGGCACATCGGGAACTTCCGCACGTTCGTCTTTGCGGATCTCGTCCGGCGCTACCTTGATTTTCGCGGCTACTCGGTCACACACGTCATGAACATCACAGACGTGGAGGACAAAATCATTCGGCGCGTGCGCGAAACCGGTCTGGGCCTCCGCGAATACGTCTCGCAGTTCGAGAACGCTTTCCTCGACGATTTGAAAACGCTTGGCTGCGTGCTGCCTCATCACCTGCCGCGTGCCACGGAATACATCGCCGAGATGATCCAGCTGATCGACGCGCTGATGAAGCGCGGCATCGCCTACAAGGCGGCCGATGGTTCCGTTTATTTCAGCATCGAGAAGTACCGAGGCTGCGGTTGCCGATACGGCCAGCTGGTGAACTTGAACTTCGACCAGATGCGCGTGGGTGACCGCGTGGCCAGTGACGAGTACACGAAGGATTCCCTTGCCGACTTCGCGCTCTGGAAAGCTCGCGTGCCGGAGGATGGCGAGGTGTTCTGGCCGAGTCCGTGGGGCGAGGGGCGTCCCGGCTGGCACATCGAATGTTCCGCCATGAGCATGAAGCTGCTCGGCACGAGCTTTGATCTGCATCTCGGCGGTGAGGATCTGGCGTTCCCGCATCACGAGGACGAAATCGCGCAGAGCGAAGGTGCGACCGGAAAACCTTTCGTGAAATACTGGCTCCACGGCGCGCACTTGCTCGTGGAAGGAAAGAAGATGAGCAAGTCGCTCGGGAACTTCTTCACCTTGCGCGACCTGCTTGGAAAGGGGTTCGGCGGACGCGAGATTCGTTATCTGCTGATCTCCGCCCACTACCGCGAGACGTTCAACTTCACTCTCGAAGGCCTCGAAGGCGCGCGGTCGGCAATTGGTCGTCTCGACGAATGCCTCGCGAAGCTTCAGGAAATCGCCGGCGCGACGAAAGCTCCGGCTGACGAAAAGCTCATCAATGACTTCACCGAAGCCCTCGACCATGATCTGAACGTCGCGTCGGCGTGGGGTACGGTCTTTGAATGGGTGCGCGAGATGAATCGCCTGATGGCGTCGAAACAACTTTCCGCGACGCAAGCCGCCTCGGCTCTCGCGGCGTGGGAGAAGCTGGATTCCGTGCTGGGCTTGGGCCGCAAAAGTGAAGTCGAAGCGCCGGCGGAGATTCAGGCGCTGCTGGAGGAACGTCAGGCCGCGCGCAAGGCGAAGGATTTCAAACGTTCCGATGCTGTCCGCGATGAGCTGAAGGCGAAAGGCTGGTTAATTGAGGACACGCCGAAGGGACCGCGTTTGAAACGCGGTTGAAACGCGTGGGAAGGGCGCGCCCGCGCTTTTGAATTTACGCACCGGCTGTCCAACACCCCGTTTGCGATTCCGTAGCTGCTCCTTAGTTTTGGGTGGTTTGAAGTGGGGGGTGGGTGGGTGTTGGACTGCCCGGGGTCACGGCTGCTTCTGGTTACTCATTGATGCCCCATCGCGGGACGGGGCTCTTATTTGACAAGATGGCTTGCACGGACGGCAGCAGGGCGGCCACTCGATCGGGAAGGGCGGATGTCGGCAATTCGGGTTGCGACTTCGGCAGCGTGAATCCGTGGAGGAAGAAATCCATGTGTCCCAGGCGGGCGGCGTTTCTCAGCCAGGCGAGAGATTGAGCGGCATCGCGCTCCGGCTGCCTGGTATCCGCCACCATCACGACCAGTGCTGCTTTTCGGTGGTGCCGCCGGCTGACCCAGTCTTCGACCCAGGCTTTGTGCACGGCGGGGAGTTCCCGGTGTGCGCGGATGGAGAGAATCACCATGTTGGCGTCCACGGCGGCATCGGCGGCCTCCTGCTGGAGGATGGGATTGGCGAGGTGATCGAACTTCCACCACGAGCATTGGAAGTCGTAGTCGTCGAGCAGTTGTTGCGCGAGGTGATCGTAGAGATGGAGGGCGCGGGTGCGTGTATCGTTGTCTTCGTAGGCGACGACGAGGTCGAAGGGAAATTTGGGATCCCAGTTGGAGCTCCCGGTCTTCTTGGTGGCGATAGATTCTTTCATACGACAATCCATGTGTAATTGTGCGCCGCAGTACTCGTCCGCCACCCGCACTCCAGTCGAAGTCCTTCGACACTCCACAGGCAGGGCGATTGGGTTAATCGGGCACAAAGTCAGTGTCGAAGAAAGCGCTCGAAGTCGCAACGTGCGAGAATACGGACTTCCCTTTCGGGCGGACTACGGACGTAGCGGAAATCCTAGCCGGCGCGTTTGCGAAACTCGATGGGCGTGGCGCCTGTGGCTGACCGGAAGGCGCGGCTGAAGGCGCTGTGATCGTAGAAACCGCAGGCGTGCGCGATGTCGGAAACGGGGCGTGAAGTTTCCAGCAATAGACGCGAGGCGGCGGCGAGACGCGTCTGGGTGATCAACTGGCTCGGCGTGATGCGGAAGATGCGCTTGATGAGGCGTGCGAAACGAATCGGTGAAAGCCCGGCGTGTTTCGCGAGCGACGCGGGCGAAAGGTCGTCGTCGTAGTGGGCTTCGAGGAATTCGAGTGTGCTGGCGAGGCTGGCGGGAATGCTCTCGCGGTCACCGGGGGCGCGCAGATCGCGTGAGATGCCGGCGAGGCCGATGACGTTTCCCGCCGCATCGCGCAACGGAAGTTTCGTGGTCAGGCACCAACCGGACTTCCCGCGCGCGTACCAGTGGAGTTCAAGGCGATCGATGATCGGGCGACCGGTGCGCAGAACGGTTTCGTCCTGGGCGGCGTAGCGGGCAGCGAGTTCGCGCGGGAAAACGTCGCGCACATGGCGCCCGAGGAGTTGCGGTTTCTCGCGCAGCCCACAGCGCTCGACGAGGGATTGATTCACCGCGAGGTAACGACCGCTGGCGTCCTTGAGAAAGAAGACGGTGTCCGGGATGTGATCAAAGAGCTGTTCCATGACCGCGACGTCCGCGCGGAAATCAGTCGGCGCGGCGTGACGGGCGAGATGAATCAGTGTGCTCGAATTCACGGCTTGGCTGTCATTCGAGTCCAAGACATCCTCCGCCGCAATGCCAGAATCGCGGACACAAGTTGCACGCCTATGAATTCCCGTAATTTTTTTGACTCGCCTTCACCCCGGTCCTCCCAGTTCCCAGCGAGCTCGACGGAAGTGGTAGGGCGCGGAGCGACGTGCCCTACCAGTGGTTTCATCTTGGGCGCAGTTCTCAGTCTGTTTGCATCCATCGTCGCGCACCCAGCGTTCGCCCAAGGCACGCGCGCTGATTACGAGCGCGCCGCGAATCTCCGCAAGCTCACCGAGAACAAAGTTTACCGCGACCGCGTGCAGGCGAACTGGCTGCCGGGCGGGGGACAGTTCTGGTATCAGGTCAAGACGGGTGCGGACTCCCATGAGTTCGTCCTCGTCGATGCCGAAAAGGGCGAGCGCAAACTGGCGTTTGACCCTACTAAACTCGCGGCGGCGTTGGTGTCGGCGGGGGTGACGGACGCGAAGGCAGCCAGCCTTCCGCTCAAGCAGCTCGAATGGCGTTCGGCGACGGAGATCGAGTTCAGCACGGGCGGCAAGGCGTGGCGCGCGAATCTGATCGATTACAAGCTGAGCGAGAACAAGGACGCGAAGACCGCGTCGGCGCTGAAGTTCGGCGCGGACGAGGCGCCGCATGCCAGTCGCGAAGCCGGGCCGCAGACATCGCTAACGTTCATCAACAAGACCACCGCTGCGGTGGAACTCCATTGGCTCGACGAAGACGGTCAATCGCGCAGCTACGGAAACCTTGCTGCCGGAGCGCGCCGTGAACAGAACACTTACGCCGGTCATGTGTGGCTTGTGACAATCGAGGGGCGTACGGTGGCGGCGTTTGAAGGCACGGAGAAGCCGGGCCTCGCGGAGATTACGAACACGGTTGCCATGGCGACGTCGTCCCGTCTGCGTGGACGCCGGAACAATGGCGACGCGTCGCCGAGCAATCGGATGACTTCGCCCGACGGAAAGTTCCGCGCCTACATCAAGGATCACAATCTCATGGTGCGCAGTCTCGAGGATGGTGAGGAGATTTCGCTCAGCAGCGACGGCAAAGAGGGCGACGCCTATGGCGAGCGTGTGTATTGGTCGCCGGACTCGCGGCGGATTGTCGGTGTGCGCACGCGGGCGGGAGAGGAGCACAAGATCTACATGGTGGAATCTTCGCCGAAGGATCAGCTTCAGCCGAAGCTTCACTCGCTGGACTATCGCAAACCCGGCGACCGGGTTCCCGTAGCCAAGCCACAACTCTTCGATGTGATCGCGCAGCGGCAGATTCCGGTGAGCGACGAGTTATTCGCGAATCCGTGGAGTGTCAGCGACATCCGGTGGGACGCTGATTCGTCGCGCTTCACGTTCCTCTTCAATCAACGCGGGCATCAGGCGCTGCGCATTCTGGCGGTGGATGCCCGCTCCGGTGCGGTGAAGCCGATTATCGATGAGACGAACGCGACGTTTATCGATTACAGCGGCAAGTCGTTCACTGAGTATCTGGATGACACGGGCGAAATCATCTGGATGAGCGAGCGCGACGGTTGGAATCACTTGTATCTCTACGATGCCCGCAAGGCCGAGGTGAAGCACCAGATCACGAAGGGCGAATGGGTGGTGCGCGGGGTGGACCGTGTGGACAAGGAGAAGCGTCAGGTGTGGTTCCGTGCCGGCGGCATTCGCCCGGGGCAAGATCCGTATTACATACATTTCGCACGGGTGAACTTCGATGGCACCGGTTTGGTGATTCTCACCGAGGGCGACGGCAATCACTCGATTGAGTTTTCACCCGACCGGCAAACCTTCATCGACACCTGGTCGCGTGTCGATCTTGCGCCGGTGAACGAACTGCGACGCAGCGAGGATGGAAAATTGCTTTGTGAACTGGAGCGCGGGGATTTCAGTGCGCTGGTGAAGACCGGCTGGCAGACGCCGGAGCGATTCGTGGCGAAGGGGCGCGATGGCGTGACGGACATCTACGGCGTGATCAATCGCCCGACGAACTTCGATCCAAAGAAGAAGTATCCGGTCATCGAGAACATCTACGCCGGGCCGCAGGGCGCGTTCGTGCCGAAGAGTTTCAGCTCGCTGAACAGCATGCAGAGTCTCGCTGAGCTTGGATTCATCGTCGTGCAGATGGATGGCATGGGCACGAGCTATCGCTCGAAGAAATTCCACGACGTGTGCGCAAAGAATCTCGGCGACGGCGGATTCCCCGATCGCATCCTGTGGCACAAAGCGGCGGCTGCGAAGTATCCCTACATGGACATCACGCGCGTTGGCATCTACGGCGGTTCGGCTGGGGGACAGAACGCGCTGCGAGCGCTGTTGGCGCACGGCGATTTCTACAAGGCCGGCGTGGCGGACTGCGGTTGCCACGATAATCGCATGGATAAAATCTGGTGGAACGAACAGTGGATGGGATGGCCGATTGGGCCGCACTACGAAGAGCAATCGAACGTGACGCAGGCGCACAAACTGACCGGCAAACTGCTGCTGACGGTGGGCGAGCTCGACAAAAACGTGGACCCTGCGAGCACGATGCAGGTTGCCAATGCGCTCATCAAGGCCGACAAGGATTTCGACCTAATCGTCTTCCCGGGCGGTGGCCACGGCGCGGGCGGGAGTCCGTATGGTCGTCGTCGCATGCAGGATTTCTTCGTGCGCCCTTTGCTGGGGATGGAACCGCGTTGGAACTAAACGTCTCCTTGAAGCTCCATTCGAATCACGTGCGTCAGCTGTTTGCTATTGCCACCTTGGCGTTTGCGTTGCGGCCGGCGCGCGCAGCCGAGGAACCACTCGCCGTCACGATGCGCGTCGATGTGACGCGGACGCAGGGCGAGTTGAAACCGATCTGGCGCTTCTTCGGCGCGGACGAGCCGAACTACGCCTACATGACGAACGGACGAAAGTTGCTCGCGGAGCTCGGTGAGCTTTCGCCGAAGCGCGTCTACTTCCGCACGCACAATCTACTCACTTCGGGCGACGGCACGCCGGCGTTGAAGTGGGGGTCTACCGGCGTGTACCGCGAGACCGCGGACGGAAAACCAATCTACGACTGGACGATTCTCGATCGCATCTTCGACACCTACCTTGAACGCGGCGTGCGGCCGTATGCGCAGATTGGTTTCATGCCGAAGGATCTCTCGATCAAGCCGGAGCCGTATCAGCATCAATGGACGCCGCGGGCGCGCTACGACGAGATTTACACCGGCTGGGCGTATCCGCCGAAGGACTACGACAAGTGGGCGAACTGGTCTTCCAGTGGGTGAAGCACTGCGTGGAGCGTTACGGTCGCGAGGAGGTGGAGCAATGGTATTGGCAGACGTGGAACGAGGCGAACATCGGTTACTGGCGCGGGACGCCGGAGGAGTTCCGCAAGCTGCACGACTACGCCATCGACGCGGTGCGGCGGGCGTTGCCAACGGCGCGCGTCGGTGGTCCGGACACGGCGGGCAGTGGCGGAAAGTTCAGCCGCGATTTTCTGGAGCATTGCCTGCGCGGGACCAATCACGCGACCGGCAAGGTGGGCACGCCGTTGGATTTCATCTCCTTTCACGCCAAGGGGTCACCTGTCACAACCAACGGCCACGTTCGCATGGGCATCGCGACTCACCTGCGCACCATCGAGGACGGCTTCCGCATTGTCGCGTCGTATCCGGAGCTGAAGACAAAACCGATTGTCATCGGCGAATCCGATCCGGAAGGTTGTGCGGCGTGTCAGGGACCGCAGCTCGCCTATCGCAACGGCACGATGTATTCGAGTTACACCGCGGCAAGTTTCGCGCGGAAGCTAGATCTGGCGGCGAAGCACGGGGTGAACCTCGAAGGTGCGTTGACCTGGGCGTTTGAGTTCGAAGACCAGCCGAGCTTCGCGGGATTCCGTTCGCTCGCGAGCAACGGCATCGACAAGCCGGTGCTGAATGTCTTCCGGATGTTCGCGATGATGCGCGGCGACCGGGTGACGGTGGAAAGTTCCGCGGCGGTCTCGCTGGAAGACATGCTGGCGCGCGGTGTGCGCGGTGAGCCGGATGTTGCAGCGCTTGCGAGTGCCGAGGGAAACAAGGTGTGGGTTTTGGCGTGGCATTATCACGATGACGATTTGCCGGGCCGGGAAGCGATGGTGGAGTTAAATCTGAACGGGCTGTCCCTGCGCGAGGGCAGGGCGACGTTGCGCCGCTATCTCATCGATCGGGAAACAAGCAATGCCTTCACGGCTTGGAAGAAGATGGGTTCGCCCGCTCAGCTCAACGCCGAACAGCATGCGCAGCTCGAAAAGGTCGGTCGCCTCGCGCCGCCGGCGTCCCGCACCGTGCGCATTGCGGAGGGTCGTGGCTCGGTTCGATTCACACTCCCGCGTCAGGCGGTTTCTCTGATGGAGCTGAGTTGGTAATCGTGAAACAGGTCATCCGCTCTGTGCTCCGTTTGCTGTGGCCTCGACAGCTGGCAGGTATTCGACATTCTTTCCGCACATCATGAAACGGCTTGTTGTTGTCTCCATCCACCTGCTGGCGTTGGCAATCTTTTCGTCGCTTCCCTTCTCGCTCCACGCCCAGGACCGCCTCAAGGGAATGCCCGGCGCCGAACGCTACGAGCGCGTGACGCGTCAGATGACGGACTTGTATCAGTCAGGCGCGTTGACGGGTACGTGGAGGGACGGCGGTCGAGCATTCGAATACAAACGGGACGGTGTGGTTTACCGCTACGACGTCGCGAAGCAGTTGTGATTGGCTGAGTGTGTAACGAAGGGGATGACCAATTCGCC
>JADJPG010000060.1 GCA_016713365.1 Verrucomicrobiota bacterium
CGGCTCAGTTCAATGACGCCACTGCGGCGCAGCCGACCTTCCCGATGGACGTGGCGGGGCTTTATGACGTGCAATTGCTCGTGAACGACGGTTTTGTGGACAGCTTGGCCGACACCGTGCGCATCGCCACCGGAAACCTTCCGCCGGTCATCACCTCCACTCCTTCGACGAACGCCGCGCCCGGCGTTCTGTGGAACTACAGCATCGCAGCCACGGACGTTGACGGTACGAACTTCACCTTCAGCCTCGTCACCGCGCCGCCCGGGATGACGGTCACCACCTTCGGCAGCTCACCGTCTGCTGGTGGAGAGGGCCGGGGCGAGGGCGAGCTTCGCTGGACCCCAACCGTCGCCCGACTTGGATCCCATTCCGTCACCCTCCGTGTCACCGATGGCGAAGGCGGTACGGCCGATCAATCCTTCACTCTCGTTGTCGCCCAGGACTCCGAAGCACCAACGGTAGCCGTCTCGCTAATCCAAGGTCAGCTGCAGCCGGAGACCGGCCAATGGGCGGCGCAGCTCGGTTCGACCGCCATCTTCCGCGTCACCGGCGCAGACAATGCCGGCGTGCCGGTACTGACCCTGCGTGTCGGGTCACTGAACGTTTCTCTGGACAACATCGGCGTCGGCTCCATCACTGCCACCACCGCCGGACTCCTTCCAGTCGTGGCCACGGCCACGGACGCCGCCGGGAACGTGGGTGCCACGAATTCCACCATCCTGTTCCACGATCCCAATGCGGTGTCGGCCATTGGGATTACGATACACAGCCCCACCAACAGCGAACTCGTGACCAAGCCCGTCGCCATCGTCGCGAGTATCACCAACGCCAGCGACCTGCTTTCCTACAGGGTGGATTTCGCCCGCGCTGCCGACGTGAACTTGGACAACATCTCCGTCGAAGGGCCGCAATTTACTGTCCTCACCAACGTCACCTTGCCGCCGGGCACGCGTCGTCTCACCAATGCCGTCCTTGCCCGGTTCGATCCCACAATCCTGCTCAACGACGATTACCTAATCCGCGTTGTGGCCAGCGACGGACCTTCCCTGCAATACGAGGGAGCTGTCGTGTCCGTAAGCGGAAACCTGAAGTTCGGCGAACTGCGCCTGGAATTCACCGATCTCGCGGTGCCGCTCGCGGGTTTGCCTATCGCCATCTCCCGTGTCTATGACAGTCGAGATTCCCGCCGCTCCGGTGATTTCGGCTTCGGCTGGAGCTTGGGCATACAGGACGCCGTCATCCGCGAATCTGTGCCAGCCACGGCATCCTTCCGCCCCGGCACCAGAGTCAACCTCACTGCTCCGGACGGACGGCGGCTGGGCTTCACGTTCGCGCCGACGATGGTGAATGCTTCTTTGTTCGGCGCCCTCTTCGAGCCGAAGTTCGAACCGGACGCTGGCATCTACGAAAAACTGGAAGTGCCAGGCGGGACCTTCAGCTTCGCGGGTGCCGGCATTATCGGCGATCTATCCGAGGCGCTGGGGCCGTACAATCCTTCCACCTATTACCTTACCACCCGCGATGGTACCCGCTACGAATACGACCAGAGCTTCGGTCTGCAAACGGTCACAGACCTTAATACCAACCGCCTTGTCTATACACGTGACGGCATCTTCCACTTCAGCTCCGGCAGCACGAATGCCGACCAATCCATTCCGTTCATCCGCGACGACCAGGGCCGCATCACCCAAATCATCGATCCCGCGGGCAACACGCTGAACTACACATACGATGCCCGGGGCGACCTGCGTTCGTTCGCCGATCAGACTACGAACATCACTCAGTATCACTACTCCACGGCCCGCGCCCATTACCTCACCAACATCATTGACCCGCTCGGACGCCAGGCACTGCGCATGGAATACGATGCGGCCGGACGGCTGGTGTCGATTACGGATGCCCTCGGCAATCCCATCCAGCAGAACTGCGATGTCAATTCTAAGGTCGCCACCTACCGCGACGCCAATGGCAATACGAACATCGTCCGCTACGACGACAATGGAAATGAGTTGATGCGCGTCATCCCCGGTGTCTCCACGAACTTCGCCTACGATGCCAACAACAACCCGCTTGCCTCCACTAATGGACGGGGCTTTCGACCAACTTCACCTACGACGCAGGGTAATCAAACCTCGATCACCGATTCTCTAGGCAACCGGACGTCAATTGCCTACAACGCCCAAAACAAGCCCCAGTCTGTCACCAACGCATTGGGCCAGACTCTCGGCCTGCACTATGATTCAGCGGGGAAACTACTCGTGGTGGTAAACAATCTAGGATACCAGACGACGGTGACGCGGGACACCGCCGGGCGCGTGGCAAGCTTGACCGATGCGGTCGGAAACACCACCCAGTTCGATTACTCCGATGGATGCGCTTGCGGCAAGCCAGGCAAGATTATCAATCCAGACGGCTCCTTTCGCCTATACGAATACAACGCACAAGGCCTGACCAACCGAATGGTCAACGAACTCGGGGCGGAAACCCTCTTTGGTTACGATGACGGCGGGCGCTTGCTGTGGATACGGGACCCACTGTCCAACTACACCCGCTTCTTTTACAGCGGCCCGCTGCTCACGAACGTGGTGGATGCGCTGGGTCGGCAGACCCGCTACGAATACGATGCTCTCAATCGCACGAACCGAATCATCGACGCCCAAGGCGGCATCGTCGAGTTCCGCTACGATGCCAACGGGAATCGCACTCACGTCATCGATCCCGTCACCAACGTAACCGTGTTCGCCTACGACACGGACAACCGTTTGAAGCACCAAGTTGATCCTCTTGGGCACACGAACTTCTTTGCCTATGACGCGGCTGGAAATCGGATCGAGGCGATTGACCGCAATGGACGCAGGCGCACGTTTGCCTACGACGCGGTCAACCGGATGACCAATGAACTATGGTGGGAGGGGACGAACATCGTACGTTCAATTGTTTTTGGGTTCAACGGACTGGGCGTGCAGACCCTCGCGATGGATCCGGCGGCGCGCTACGATTACGATTACGACGACTTAAACCGGCTCGCACAGGTGCGACAATCCGCTGTTCCCGGCCAGTCCGACTTCACTTTGGACTACACTTACAACGCTCTGGGGCAGATTGAATCCGTGACGGACCACTGGGGCGTGCGCGTTGGCTCGGCTTACGACACCCGAAACCGATTGGCCCGCCGAACGTGGAACGGGCCGGGAGTGGACCCGGCCCGGGTGGACTTTGCGTACGACGTGGCCGGGAATCGCACGCGAACGGACCGTTATGCCGATCTTGCCGCCGCAAATCGAATTGGCCACACCACCAACGCTTACAACAATGCCGGCATCGTCACAAACATCACACACTTGGGCCCAGCGTTGGAAGTATTGGCGAAATACGACTACACTATCGACGCGGCATACCAAATCACTCGATGGTCCATCAACAACCAGCTTTCCACGTTCAATTACGATCTTACCGGCCAGTTGACCAATGCGCTGAACACCGCGCAGCCGAGCGAGAACTTCCGCTACGACGCCAACGGAAACCGAATAAATGCGCAATCCAGCGGCAATTACGTCGTGGGCCGTAACAACCAAATTCTCTCCGACGGTACGAACAATTACGCCTACGACCTCGAAGGGCAACATGACGTTCCGATCGAACAAAGTGACTCGTGTTCTCACGCTCTACAACTTCGACCACCGCAATCGTCTTGTCGGCGTGCTGGATCGCAACCCAAGTGGAGTCGTTACCCAAACAGTGGCGTTCGTATACGACGCCATGAACCGCCGCCTCGGAAAGACCGTGAGCGGCAACACGACGAGGTTCCTCTACAACCAAGATGATTCTTGGGCTGACATCGACGGAGCCAACGGCCTCATTGCCCGCTACCTGCACGGCGCGAGGATTGATGAACTGCTCGCTCGTCAGCGCGCCACCGACGGGCGCGGTTGGCACCTCACTGACCGTCTCGGGACCGTCCGCGACATCGCGAACGCGGCGGGTACGGTAGTCACGCATCTAGACTACAAAACTTTTGGACAACCGTTGAATGCGGAAGATCGAATTAGTCGCTTCCTTTTTGTCGGTAGGGAGTATGACCTGGAACTTGGAATGTATTTCTATCGCACCCGATTCTTCGACGCGCAACTCGGCAAATTCATCAGCGAGGACTCTCTCCGCTTCGAATCTGGCGACCTAAATCTATACAGGTATGCTGCTAACTCACCTGCAATTCATACCGACCCATTCGGAACGTCGATTGTGGAAGAAGCAGCAATTTCCCGATGGATCGTCATTCCAACAACAGCCTATATCGGAGTGAAGATCTATATAATATGCCAAGGGGTCAAAGGGGAGAAGATAACGATTGGCGGTGTCATTGAAAGTGCCGCGTTTGGCGGACTTGGAGGAATCACCGGTGCGACTTTTACTACGCTTTCCATCTACCTTATCGGCGGCAATCTTGGGCCTATTATCGTTTGCTCCATTACCGATCATCTATGAGATAAACGACGCTCCAAGTTCCCACATTCGGCATCGGGCAAGATGACAAAATCATTACGCGAACAATTGCACGCTAGGCAGTTACTCGATCAATCGAGGCAACCGCTGCTGGTGTTGCGCGGAAGAGCCGTCGAGCTCCGATCGCTTGGATACAGCTTACAATCCAGAAAAGTGCTTAGAGCGCATTCATTGCGGCCGGTCGGCCAGTTGAGATGGTTGGTCCATCTGCCACCGGTCAATCATTGCTCGGAGAATCGACGTCAAAAAGTGATCGAAAGGTCATGCCAGTGAAATTCTTCCTGTATTGCCTCGTCGGGTTGTTCGCTGAACTCCTCACCTGCGAGGCTACTCTCCTCACATTGGCCGACTATGGTGTCCGCTTGAATGGAGTTACCACCTTCCCTACCCGCAGCGGAGCACTGCCGTCCGGCGTAAGTGGGGCAGGTTTCGAATCGGCTACCGGGTTGGGTAGCGTGGTGATCAATTTTCGTTCGCCTGGCCCGCATTCGGTGGCTCTGTTCGTTGATCACGAAATTGATCAAGCGACAAACACGTTCTTCAACGAGTTTGGCGCGCGGAGTGGAGTGCCCACCCCGGGGCTTACTTGGGAGATAGATGAACCAGGCTATCGGTTCGGGAACTTGTTCACCAACTTTCTCGCCGGGCGCTTAGACAATTCCAACGGCGTTTCCAGCGTAACTCGGAACGATGTGGCGATGGCGCTGGCTTGGAACTTCACGCTCGGCCCCAACCAAACGGCGCTGGTCCGGATGATTCTGAGTGAGACCACCCCCACCAACAGCTTTTACTTATCTCAAACCGATCCGCAGAGCCAGCGGACGATCTATTTTTCGAGCACGCTGGAAATCAGTGCCGGGGACACGGAGCCGCCGGTCATCACGTGTCCGTCCAACATCGTGGCGCAAGCGGATGCCGGCACGTGTTTCAACAGCAGCGTGAGTTACAACGCCACCGCAACGGACAACAGTCCAGGCGTAACCGTCGCTTGCCTGCCGCCGAGCGGCGCGCGCTTTAACGTGGGTGTGACGTCCGTGAATTGCGTTGCGACAGACACCGCCGGGAATACGAACCATTGCGGCTTCACGGTGACGGTCCGGCCTCCTCCGCCAGTGATTCAATGCCCTGGAAATCTGATCGTGGAGTGCGCGTTGCCTTCCGGAAAGCAGGTGGGGTTCAATGTACCAGCCTCGAGTCCGTGCGATCCAAATGTCGTCGTCCAGTGTCAGCCTCCATCAGGCTCGGTCTTTCCAATCGGAGCGACGGCGGTGAATTGCACCGCCACAGACACCGCTGGCAGCCGGAGTGAATGCGGGTTCTCCGTGTTCCTCGTCAGCAGCAGCACGAATTGCCTTGGCGACTTTTCGCTGTTGAAAGAGACGTGCCTCGCGGGCGAGGTCCGCGCTGACCCGTTGCTGCAACCCTATCCCTGCGGCACCTGCGTTGAAGTTACCGGCGTGCCCGCCGATGGATGGACCTTCATGGGCTGGCTAGGGGACGCCCGCGGAGCCAACCAAACCGCGCAGTTGACCATGACGCAGAACAAATGCGTGGAGGCGGTTTTCGGCACGCCCATCTCGGTGGCCCCGGCCGCTAACGGCACAGCATGGCTGGATCCGGTGGCGCCTCTCTATCCCTGCGGAACGCAAACGCGCGCTCTGGCCCGGCCGAACCAGGGCTACTTTTTCAGTCATTGGACCAACAGCATGATTGATACGGCCAACCCGTTGGATTTCACGGTATCTCAGACCAACGCCGTCCTGACGCCGGTATTTCGTCCTCTGCCCGCCGGCCAATTTTCCCTTGCGATTGAGACCCGCGGCAACGGCGTTGTTCGCGGCCGCACTGGACAATTGCTGAGCCTTTACCCCACCGGATCCAATGTATTCCTGCGCGCTTCACCAGGATTTGGGCAGGATTTCCTCGGCTGGAGTTTTGATGGTCCAGGCGCGAATCAAGTGGGATTGATGACGAACAATCCCATCAGTGTGCTCATGGACACGAACCGAAATATAATCGCGCGCTTCACGGAGCGTCCGCAGATCGAAATCGTCCGTTGCCAGGGAGAATTGGTGAAAGGCCTGTTCCGATTTAAGGTGCTCGGAAAAGTTCTCGAAACATTCATCATCGAAGCGTCACCCCGGGTCGATGACCCGACGGCGTGGCGAGAAGTCGGCCGGGCCACCAATATTCTCGGCGCGGTACAGTATGAAGATCCCTATCTGCCAAATGTGAAGCAGCGCTTCTATCGTGCCCGCGTCGCCGGTGCCGAATGTGCCGGGGCACCCACTCTGACGGCGCAGCGTACCGGCGGTCTCGTAGCGCTCGAATGGCCTTCGACGACGTGCCAGTGTGTCTTGGAGGAATCGCAGTCCATGGATGCGCCGGTGTCATGGAAAACAGTGTCGGTATCGGTGCAATCATTGAATGGAACCAATCGTGTTACACTCAACGCTGCGAACGGGACAAGATATTACCGGCTGGTCTGCCTGCCATAGTCCCGAAAGATCGAGGAGCATCGAAGAACTTGCAGATGAAGAAACGAAAGCTGGCGATCCGTTGCGGAATCCTCGATGCGAATTACAGGGCGTGGGACCGAGAGCCGGGAGCAAATCGCGCGTTCGAGAAGCTGATGGTTTTGATCGCACTCTGCATTTCTGCACTGAAAGCAGAGGGGCAACCGGTTCCCGCGGTGACGGCCACTACGAATGCCGCTACAACAACTTCTCTCGATTTTCGTGAAACCAGTCCTGGCATGTTTGAACTGGGGAAGGTCACCCTCAACAAACGGAAACGTGCAGTGAGTTTTCCGGTGCAAATTAACATGCGCTCCAACATCGTGGAGTATGCTGTGGTAACGCGCACGGGGAAAACCCACGAAAGCCTTTTTCGAACGGATGTGGATCCGATGCACATCCACCTAGCGATGTTGCTGCTGGGAGCAAAGCCGGCGAATGTCAGCAGTCTCGGCGGGGATCCAAAGGCGACAATTCCCGGGCAACCGATCCACATCGAGGCCCATTGGACGCGGGAAGGACATGAGATACGAGTCCCTTTGGAAAACTTGCTGGCCTATACCACCAACCACCAGAAAACCCTACCGCGCGGGACCTGGACCTATAATGGGTCTTATCTCAACGAGGGACGTTTCATGGCGAAGGCAGACGGCTCCATTATCTCGCTTCAAGAAGACTCCATCGCACTGGTGAATAATCCGAACCCGAGCCGGTTCTTTGACGATCTGCACATGGTCAACACTCCGGCGCTGCCGCCGGATGGGTTACCGATTGAAATGGAGTTTCTGCTGAAGGATAGTGTGGTGAAAACCAATACACCCTAGTTTCCCACCGTCCATACTTTTCCAAAACGTGGTAGAATGCTGCTTTCAGGATGCAAGCCCTATCCGTTTTGTCGGCCGGTGTTCAAAACCGGAAACCGGCTGTAGAGGGCAGTTGAACCGCCGACGAATTAGAACTGGGACTGCGCGAGCTGCAGCCTTCACCGTAAAAGTGTGGAATGAACGGGATGAATGAAAGGCAAGCTCTGTACGACGCGCAAGATGCGGAAATTACGGGAATCGGATCCCCAGGGAACCAGATCAGGAAGTGAAGCTCGGCAAAAGTTCTTGACGGACGGATGTTGCGCACTTCAGTTTCTTCTTGTGGCTGCCACTGTGCACAGATGCCCTCGCTGCGACCAGAGCTACTCGTTTAATCGCGGGCTTACCTCCAACTGTTTGCACTGAGGACATCAAATCGCTCCCGAGGATTCCCAAGAGGAAGCACCTCGCATCGTTCCAAATCCCAAGCCGATTCGGGTGTGCCGATGGCTAATTATTTTTGGCGCCCTCGGCTTCTTCAGCAGCATGTTCTTCTTTGGGGCGAACGGACTAGCGGGAATGGTTCTGCCTGTCTCGATAAGGGTTTTCAGGCAGTCAATTGGCAACAGAGGTCAAAATGGTTAAATTTGTAGGTATGCTGTCTTCACAATCCATTTCCACTCGCATCCTGATTGTCCGTGCGATACCGCATGGAGAAGCGCTCGACTACTACGCGACCTTAACGGAAGGATTTGTGCCGTTTTTCCCTGTTCCTGAACCGATACATACGTCCCGTTTCCGAAATCTGATTGCGCGCTTCGCTTGCGAGAGGGAGGCGGAACTGTTTCTGAGCGGTGAGAGAGAGCTCTCGTTGGGGCGATTTCGCGAAATCCGAATCGAACCCGCCCCGGCCGAGTTGGTGGCGTCGTTTACAACGATGGAGGCGGAGCGGAGGGCGGCTCTGCAAAAGCTCCTGCCCATGGTGGACCGGTTGCTCGCGGTGTTTGATTTTGATCGGGTGCAGCGGGTTATGGCGGCGCTCGATTGGAGTACAGCGGACGCTACCGGACGGCCGACCCGCGAGGTTTTGAAGAGCACCGCGCAACGATTGCTGATCGCGGCCGCAGAGGATGACGCCGATCACTTCGAGCACACGTCGGGAGGCTTTAGGGCCTGGCGCGTCCAAGATAAGCTGTATCTGAGCTTCGCAGTTGAAACTGGCTATGCCGATCCGGACCGTGCAAGCCGCCTATAGACGGCAGGTTTGTTCCGACCGCGGGTGCGTGATCTGCAGACTAATCGCTGGATGCCGCCCGAATCGACCGTCGACCTCAACTTGCTCCACTGTTGTTGGTAATCCGCAATACCGTCCTCTAGTCTCGGATTGAGCCGGAGTTGGAATCATACGACGACAATAAAGCCGCACCTCTGGGCCGCCGGGCGAACTCGCCAGCGATAGCCCGGCGGTCAAATTCCTGCAACGATGCCATGATCACATACTTTCTGCCGTTGATGTTGCTCGTTCGGATCCAGCCTCGCTTCTCCCAGCGCCACAAAGTCACGTCCGAAATACCGCGTTCGCGACAGACAATGGTGGCAGGTCGCAGGGCAATTTGGTTCTCTTTCATATGGTTGGGCTGACACAAAAAGATGGCTCTTTGAGAACATGATCCGCCGTCCGGAGCGTCCCTGTTGCACGAAAACGTCTGAGCAGTTTTAAAAAGATTCGTTGGTGAGCATTTACTTCCTAATGAGTTTGGATTCCTCGATCGCGCCGCAACATAAGTGCCCATGCCATTTCGGTAATTAAAGGCTCGGGTAAAATCTCCTGCAATTGATGTGCCCTCTCGATCGGGCGTCGCAGAGTCACTGCGGGCGGCCCCTCGGGGCGGTCCTTGGTAGGATACGAAACCGAGGTTAGTCAAAACCGAGTCAGATCTCACCTCATGCCAACTGCGCACCTTCTGTGGCAGCCATACCGTCCTTAGGAGCTTGTTCTGGTTTCGCGCTGAATCGATGGGGAAGCTCTGCAATCCAGAAACCAAGGGCGACTCTGGATAAATTTTTTGCTACACTTTTTGCTACACTTTACCACTTGAGAATCGTGCCTGCTGTGCGCCTGTTATTGAAGCGTGTTTGAAAGCTGAATGCTCGTTCCGATTAGTAAACAAAGGTGTTTCAGGAGGTTTGTGTGAATCCTTTTGAAGCCTCCTGAAAACTGCGGCGTGGGAATTTTGAGTCTAGCGCGTCTGCCAATTCCGCCACATCGGCCACCAAGCTGCGTAAACGCAGGACCTCTTTCCTACACCATTGATCGCCGGTGCCGCAAGCACCCAATTCAATTGCTCGCCGATGCGGTAAGTTCCTCGCGCGCGCCCGGCGCAGCCATTGCCCGCTTTACTCCTCCTTGGTGCGGGCCCATGCTGGTGCAGAATGTCAACGCACTCTGAGTCTCCGCTCGATCGTCTTTGGAAGGAATACGGCGCGGCTTTCCGCGACTTCGATGACATCACGCTCGGGCGCTGGCTTTCCCAGACGCTTTCCCAGCTGGCGGGACGTTCCTGGCGCCTTTCGCATCCGCTGCTGGGTGCCTACCGGCTGGCGGCGCAGCTGGCGCATGAACGCCAGATCTGGCTCAAGCGCATGGCAACTCCGCCCTCGGCGTATCGTGAGTCGACCTGTTGCCGCGCCCCGTTGTTGCCGCTGTTCACTCGCGACATTCTTGATGCCGGGTTGATCTGCCAGCATTGCGGGGATACCTGCGTGCCTTTTGATGACATCCCGCCGGAGCTGCAATCGGAAGCGCGGGAGTGGGCGCAGAAGTATGCCCCGTTGCATGCCGTGGCCCACTGGGATGATGCCCAGCGCAAGAAGTGCGGGAGCTACGATGGCGCGTTGGACGATGCCGCGGATGACGTGGAGGAATTGCTCGCCACCGCCGGTAAAGACATCGTGCCGAAGTTCCTCGAAGCGTATCCTGCCATTGTCTGGGAAGATCAGGATGAATGCCTCGAAGTTCGTCCCGAAGACATCGAGCTGTGAGTCGCTCGTCGCGCCCATGAAAAAACGATTCCTGCGCTGGTTGATGGTGCTGCTGGGAATTGTGATCGTGCTCTGTGTCGCGGTGTTGTTGTCGCGGGATCTAGTTCTGAAATCACTCGCGGCGCGGGGCATCGAGGAGGAGACGGGGCTTCGCGCGGTGATTGGGGAACTTTCCACGGAACTCGGCTCGGGCGCGCTGCATGTGCGGAATCTGAAGCTCTACAATCCTCCGGAGTTTGGCGGCCAGCTCATGGCGGATGTGCCCGAGCTTTACGTCGACGTGGATGCGGAGAAGGCGGCGAATGGGAAGCTGCACTTCCGCAGTCTCAAGTTGATTCTCACCGAGCTGAACATAGTAAAGAATGCCGCCGGCCGGCTCAATCTCGACGGGGTGGAGAAACGTGTCCGCGAACGTATTCGCCAGCGGCGTGAACGGAACAAGGGCGAAAAATTAGAGTTTGAATTCGCTGGCCTCGAGCACATGCAGCTGACCTTGCGCAAGGTTCTTTACACCGACCTGAAGCCGCCGGCTCAAACCCGGGCGCTGGATTTGGCCATTCAGGACGAAGTTGTTCGGGGCCTGAAGACGGAGGACGAGCTGGGGCGTTGGGCGGGCGGAATGATGTTTCGGCTGCTGATCCAGGTATCGCTTAGTCAGCTGGGGTCGCCCGGGATCGAAGTCAGTCCGGCCTCGTCCCCTGCGTCCCCGTGAACGGGCTGCCGAGTCAGCCAGCGCCAAATGGTTTGTCTGTGGCGGGGAATCAAGTTACACCTTCGCCATGGAAACCTTGGAACAGATCAAGGCTCGCATTGAAGCAGCGGTCCCGGGCGCGCAATTGCAGATCATCGCGAATGATTCGCCGTCCGCCCAAACCTCGTTGCTGGTGGATTCCCCTCACGCTGTCGCGGTGGCGAAGTTTCTCCGGGACGACCCTGCGCTCTACCTCGATTACGCCTCCAATGTAACGGGCATCGACTGGCCGGAACGGGTCGAGAAAATCAAGACCAAGGTGAAGAAGCTGGTCGATGGCGTGGAGAAGGAAGCGGAAGAGATTACTGAAAAGAAAACGCCGGCTTACCTGGAAGTTGTTTACCATCTTTACTCCATCGCGAAGAAGCATGGGCCGGTCATCCTGCGGCTGCGAACGCCCGATCGCGGTGAGAACGTTACCGTGCCGTCCTTGACGGGGCTGTGGCGCGGATGCGAATTGCAGGAAAGGGAGGTGTTTGATCTTTACGGGGTGCGTTTCGAAGGGCATCCGGACCTGCGGCGCATCCTGATGTGGGATGGCTTTAAGGATTTTCCCATGCGCAAGGATTACGTGGAACCCGGCGACTACGAATACGAGCCCACGCCGCACGACGAAGTGCTGGAGAAAGTGAAGGCGACGCAGGCGCCCGCGACGAGCTGAAAGGCAGCTTGCGCAGGCGGGGAAGGGCGTTTCGACGGTTGAAGCGAAACAAAAAACGCAGTCGTTGACACCGGCATGAACCGCATCTAGGCTGACCAAGAATTTAACCCGATACATCGGAACACATGTTACTTCGAATCTGTTTAATCCTGGCGATTTTGACCGGCGTGGGCGTCATCGGTGTGAGCCAGTTCATGTTGAAGCCCCAAATCGAGGAGATCATCACGACCCGCGATCACAACAAGACCGAGTGGGACAAGTCGAAGAGCGAGTTGGCCAAGACCAAGACGACGCTCAAGAACACGAACGAGAAACTCGCCAAGACCGAGTCGACTCTCGAGGAGACCAAGACCCAGCTGACCGCCACGACCGCCAAATTCGAGGGTGAACAGAAGCGGGCGAACGGTTTGCAGGACAACCTCAACAAGTCCAACAGCGAACTGAAGGCGGCGAAGGACGAGTTGTTTGCTTACACTTCGACGAGCGTTAAGCCGGAGGAAATTAAAGGACTGGTGGCAACTGTGAAGAGCTTGACCACTGAAAATCAGGGTCTGGTTGCCGAGGTAAAGGTTTTTAGCAAGAAGGCAGACGACTATAAGCGAACGCTGGATAGTGTTTTGGGGAAAGAGAACTTGGATCCCGTTTTGCCTCGCGAACTTCGCGGCAAAGTCGTCGTCGTAGATCCGAAATGGGATTTCTTGGTTCTCGATATCGGTGCCAAGAACAGCCTCGTTCAGAACGGTGTTCTCCTCGTCAGTCGCAATGGTGAGTTGGTGGCCAAGGTTCGCGTGATGGAAGTTCAAGAGAACCGTTCCATTGCGAACATCATGCCGGGTTGGAAGATTAAGGACGTCACCGAAGGCGACCTGGTCCTTCCTTACTGAGGCTCCCTCGATGAAGTTCAAACGACAAACAGCGCTGGCTCTGTTGGTCGTTCTCGTTGCTGGGTTCGTTTTCTCCGGGTGCAAAACCCCTGACGATATCGACAACGAGACCTCCCGTCCTTGGAACGCCCCCCGTTCGTGGGAAACCGGGCTTCCCGGATTTCAGCAAGAACGGCGCTAAGTCGTTCTTTGCAGCGGGCTAAATTCGTCTCCTCCGGTTACTTCGCGAACTCCACGCAACGCGTCTCGCGCATCACCGTCACACGAATTTGTCCGGGATACTGGAGCTCCGACTCAATCTTGCGGGAAAGGCTGCGGGCCAGCGCGTAGGCTTGTTCGTCCGTCACATCCTCGGGCTTCACCACCACGCGTAATTCGCGGCCGGCTTGCACGGCGAAACATTTCTCGACTCCGGAGAACGATAATCCGATGCGTTCCAAATCCTCCACGCGCTTGATGTAGGTCGTCATCGTTTCCGAGCGCGCGCCGGGACGGGACGCGCTGATGGCGTCAGCCGCGCTGACGAGAATGCCGAGCGGGCCGTGATGTGGAACTTCGTCGTGATGGGAGGCGACGGCGTTGACCACTTCCTCGGATTCACCAAGGCGCCGCAATACATCCGCACCAACCAATGCGTGCGGTCCTTCCACCTCGTGACTGACGGCTTTTCCGATGTCGTGCAGCAATCCGCAGCGGCGCGCAGCGGCGGCGTCGAGTCCGAGTTCTGAGGCCAGCAATCCGGTGAGATGCGCGACTTCGATGCAGTGATCGAGGACGTTCTGGGAAAAGCTGTGGCGGAAGCGGAGGCGACCGAGAAGTTTCGCGACCTCTGGATGAATCGAGGCGATGCCGGCTTTCAGGATGGCCTCGTCGCCATAGCGGGCGATGGTTTCGTCCATTTCCTGGCTGACCTTCGTAACGACTTCCTCGATGCGCGTCGGGTGAATGCGACCGTCGAGAATCAATCGTTGCATCGATTCGCGGGCGATCTCGCGTCGGACCGGATCGAAGCCGGACAGCACGACGGCATTCGGCGTGTCGTCGATCAAAACCGTGACGCCAGTGGCGGCTTCGAAGGCGCGAATGTTCCGGCCTTCGCGACCGATGATGCGGCCCTTCAGTTCCTCGCTCGGGAGCGCCACGGTGGCGCTGGAAATTTCGTAAGTCTGCCCGCCTGCGTAGCGTTGGATGGCGAGGCTGATGATGCGGCGCGCCTTTTCTTCAGCCTTCGATTTGGCCTCGTCGAGAATGCGCCGCGTCAACTGGCTGGCGTCCTGCAACGATTCCATTTCGATCTCGCGGAGCAACTGGGTTCGCGCCTCGGCTTCGTTGAGGCGGGCGACCGCCTGAAGCTGTTCCCGGCGCTGCTTGGCGATCTCTGCGGCGGCGCACCTGAGCTTTTCCAGTTCGTCCGCCTTCACCTTGCACGTTTCTTCCTGATCGCGAAGCCGGCGTTCCTCCTCCACGAGGCTCTGGAGCTGTTTGTTGATCAGGGATTCGCGTTCGACGAGGCGGCGTTCGGCGTCACCGAGTTCCTGCTTGCGGGTACTGAATGAGTTCTCGGTGTCCTGACGGATCTTGAGCGCTTCCTCGTTGGCTTGGAGGCGTGCTTCGCGGGTGATGGTTTCGGCCTGACGGCGTGCGTCTTCGAAGGCGGTCTTCTCCCTGAGCTCAAGCGCAGCCCGGAGATTTCGCTCCTTCCATCTCCACAGCCAGTAGCCCGTTGCCGAGCCGGCAACAAAGCACACGGGCCCCCAAATGACAGGATTTTCCAGCAAACTCATTTCAAAACCGGGCGCGGGCACCTACCAATCGCCAGCGCGTCGGTGTCAGGATGCAATTCAATTGGATGTCATGAGGCTCCAGCGGGAACTCACTTTCGATCTGGCAATCAAACGCCACACCGCACTTCAGTGCTGGAACCCCGGCGAGCAGCCGGTCGTAATACCCTTTTCCCCGACCCAGCCGACCACCGTTGAGGGTGAATCCTATCCCCGGCACCAAGACCAAGTCCAGCCGCATTAAATCAAAAATGGGACAGTGAGCCTTGGGTTCCAGGATTCCGAACTGTCCGGCCTGCAAATCCCGTTCCCGATCTTGCACCAGGCAGGGAACATATTGATCCGCCTCGGGCGAATGCCGGAGCAGCGCGATTTGCTTCCCCGCATCCCACGCCTGCACGAGCGACGGCCAGAGGTTGGGCTCCTGTTTCATCGGCACGAACGCGAGGATTGCGCGCGCTGACTTCCAGACGGGTTGCTCTTCCAGTCTCCTTCGAATCGCAGCGGACCCGCTCTCGTGCTCCTCCGCCGTCATAGCCTTCAGCCGTCCGCGAATCTCCCGGCGCAGTTCGGCTTTTCGCAATCGATCTGCCTCGTTCATTTGCCCCCGGCTTTGCGCCGTTCTTCCATCATCAACGTCCGCCATCGCTCCGCGCGTTCCTTAATCTTCTTTTCCGTGCCCTGCTCGGAAGGTTCGTAGTAACGCTTCTCCGCTCCGAGGTAATCCTGCGCCACAAAATGATCCGGATGATCGTGAGCGTACTGATACCCGACTCCGTGCCCGAGCCGTTTTGAGCCAGCGTAATGGCCGTCGCGCAGATGTTCCGGCACCGGGAGCGTCCGGCCTGAGCGAACATCCTCCAGCGCGGCGTCGATCGATTTGATCACCGAGTTGCTCTTGTTCGCGGTGGCGATGTAGATGGTCGCCTCCGCGATGGGTATCCGCGCTTCCGGCCAGCCGATGAACTCCGCCGCCTGATGCGCGGCGTTGGCGAGCACGAGAGCCATCGGGTCCGCCAAACCCACGTCCTCCGCCGCATGAATCACGATGCGGCGCGTGATGAAGCGTGGGTCTTCGCCGGCGTGAATCATCTTAGCCAGCCAGTAAAGCGCCGCGTCTGGATCGCTGCCGCGCATTGATTTGATGAAGGCCGAAATCGTGTCGTAGTGCGCGTCGCCGTCCCCGTCATAAACCACGGCTTTCTTCTGAATGCTCTGTTCGGCGGCGGCGAGGTCGATGTGGCGCGATCCGTCTGCTCCCGGCGATGTGGTCAGCACGGCGATTTCGAGCGCGTTCAATGTCTTGCGCGCATCGCCGTCGCCGACGCGGGCGAGGTGTTTCAAGGCGTCGTCATCCACCCGAACCTTGAGATGGCCGAGACCGCGTTCTTCGTCAGCAATGGCGCGGCGGAGCAGCCCCAGTAAATCGTCTTCGGTGAGCGGGCGCAGCTCGAAGACTTGCGAGCGGGAAACGAGCGGGGAATTGACGAAGAAAAATGGGTTGTGTGTCGTCGCGCCGATCAGCCGCACCGTGCCGGCTTCCACATCTGGGAGTAACACGTCCTGCTGCGATTTGCTGAAGCGATGGATCTCGTCAATGAACAGGATGGTCGGCTGGCCTGTGTTTGCAAGACGGTTGGCGGCGCCCGCCAGAACGCGGCGCATGTCGGCGACGTTGGATTCCACGCCGCTCAGGCGCTCGAACTTGTTCTTCGTGTGATGCGCGATGATCTGCGCGAGTGACGTTTTGCCTGTACCAGGAGGTCCATAGAAAATGAGGGACTGAATGCGATCGGCTTCAATCGCGCGACGTAGGAGTTGGCCGGGCGCGAGGATGTGCGATTGCCCGACGTATTCGCTAATCGACCGGGGCCGCATCCGCGCCGCCAGCGGCGCCGACGATTGCATTGGCTCCGGCGGCGTTGGGGTAGGGGTCGCCTCCAGCGGCGGATTCGGAGCGAATAGGTCATCCCGAGACATGCCTGTGAAATATGAACCTGCGTCCGCCAAACCAAAATCAAAATTTGCGCCGGGCCGGATCTCTCTTTACGAAACTTTGCCGGGAGATGGCGGTTTCACTGTTGTCGGCGGTGAAAGGATCGTCCGCCGACTCAACACCAACCCATTCACTGCAACATGAAACCAAATCTCCAACGCGCGTTTACCCTCATCGAAATCATGATTGTCGTGGCCATCATTGGCATCCTCGCCGCGATATCCATTCCCGCCATCCAGTCCTCCGTCGAGAAAGCCCAGCGCCAGGCTTGCGCGATGAATCGTCGAAACATCGATTCCGCCAAGCTCCAGTGGAGCGTGGAGAACAAACGTCCGCCCGCGGCGACGCCGTCCGATGACGAGTTGTTCGGGAAGGCGGCTTACATCGAGCACAAGCCCGATTGTCCGAAGGGAGGCAGCTATGCGTTGAACCCAGTCGAGGAGAAATGCACCTGCAGTGTGCCGAAGCACGGCCCGTGAAGCTCGCTCACGAAAGCTGGCGATAAAGCTTCTTCGCGCGCTTGATCCAGACGCGATCGCGGCGGCGCTGGAAGCCCGGAGCGTGCGGATCGTCATCAATGACTTCCTGAATCTCCGCGCGCGCCTCGGCTTTCTGGCCCTTGGCGAGGAGCAATTCCGCGAGCTGCACCTTGGCGCGCGGATACGAGTGATTGCTCGTGACCCAACGCCACGTCGAGATGGACGCGTCTGTTTCGCCCAAGGCGCTGAGCGTTTCGGCGAACGCCATCATGCTATGACCGTAGTCGTGTTTCGGATTTTCGGTGACGACCTTTTCCAACAGCGGCCGTGCTTCCTGCGGACGATTCTGGCGGAGCAAACATTGGCCGAGGTGCGCGCGGGTATCGATGTCTTCGCCGTCGCGTTCCATGGCAGCGCGGTAACTGGCTTCCGCCTTGGCGAGCTTGCCTTGCTGGAAGTAAACGTCGCCGAGCTGCGAGTGATGGTGTGCCTTGTCGAGGTGATGGATTTGCGCCTGCAGTTCCTTGATGCGTTTGCGGCTGGCGGCACCGGGCAGTTCAAACCCGCTCGTCGAGGAAGACCGGCCCCGGTAGATGAAGAAGAAATACCAGAACGCGGAGAAGCCCGGGAGAATGATGAAGAACGCGACCCACATCCACTCCTGATGGCGAATGGCGTCGACGAGCATCCAGATCTTGAACGCAATGAACAACAGCGCTCCCGGAGAAGACAACAGGCTCCAGAGAACGTCGCCGACCGAAGCGATGAGCGGATTGATCACCGGCGGAGGGTAGCGAGAGCTCCTGCCCACGCCAACGGAGAAACCGTCGGGACCGAACGGTTTGTCTTGGGGCTTGGCAGCCGGGATCGGAGCGCTAAAGTCTGCCGAGCTTCACCATGAAAAAACGATTCGCGCTGACTCTTGCGACTGGCTTCGTCGCTGCCTTGATCGCCACTCAAACACTCCACGCTGCCGACGCGGTCAACGAGCTTTCTGCGGAAGAGAAGTCTCACGGCTGGCGTTTGCTGTTCGACGGCAAATCGCTGAACGGCTGGCATCTCTACGCGAAGAAGAGTCCGCCGGAAGCGGGTTGGAAGGTCGAGGACGGTTTGCTGAAGAAAGTCGCCAAACAACGCGGCGGCGACATTGTGACCGACCAGACGTTTGGTGATTTCGATCTCCGCTGGGAATGGCGCGTGGCGGCGGGCGGGAACAATGGAGTGAAATATCTCGTGACGGAGCAGCGCACGTCGGCGCCGGGTCATGAGTATCAAATGATCGACGACGTGGGGCATCCCGACGGCAAGCTCGGTGCGAAGCGTCAAACTGCGGCGTTCTATGACGTCCTGCCGCCAGCGGCTGACAAGCAGCTCAAGCCAGTCGGCGAATGGAATTCATCGCGCATTCTCGTTCAGGGCAATCACGTCGAGCACTGGCTGAACGGAAAGAAGGTGCTGGAGTACGACCTTGGCAGTGACGCGGTAAAAGCGGCGGTCGCCGCCAGCAAGTTCAAGAACTCGGCTGGGTTCGGTACGAAGATCAACGGGCACATCATGCTGACAGATCATCAGGACGAATGCTGGTTCCGGAACCTCAAAATTCGCGAGTTGCCTGCGAAGTAAAACGTCTCTGGCACGACGGTTTTGCCGCGATGGATAACGTGGATTGTCCTTGGCCGGTGGACGCCCACTTTTTTGTTCCCTTCCCGAAATCACCTGAATAACGTCACCGCCTCATGCCGACTATTCCATTGGAAGACAGCTTTAGTGACATCGTGGGTAAAACCCAACGCGGGCTGAAACTCTCGGACGATCAACTTGCCGCCCAGGCGGGAATTTCCGTCGCCGAACTCTCCCGCGTCAAAGGTGGCGAAGCCAACGAACCGCTGCTGCGCAAGCTCGCCGCCGTGTTGAAGCTTGGCGCGGACACGCTCGTGGATAGCGCGAACAAGGCATGGTTTCCGGAACCGGTCGCGGTGGCGGGATTGAAACAGTTCAACACCGTCTACGAGGACATGACGGTGAATTACTATCTCGCCTGGGACGCCAAGGCGAAGCAGGCCGTGGTGTTCGACACCGGCGCGGACTGCGGTCCGGCGCTGCAATTCGCCAAGGCGAACGGGCTGACCATCAAACTCATTCTCATCACGCACACTCACATTGATCACATCGTCGATCTCGCGCGGCTCAAGGCGGAGACGGGCGCGCCCGCGTGGGTGGGTCAGGGCGAAAATTTCGCGGATGCGCAGCCCTTCGCAGAAGGCAAGAACTTCACCGTCGGCTCGCTGAAGATCGAAACACGGCAGACGTCGGGCCACGCGGCGGGCGGAATCACGTTTGTCATTCGCGGATTGGAACGCCCGGTCGCGGTGGTGGGTGACGCGATCTTCGCCGGTTCGATGGGCGGCGGCATGATTTCCTTCGCCGAAGCGCTCGAGAACAATCGCAAGAAGATCTTCACGCTGCCGGACAACACGGTGCTTTGCCCCGGCCACGGCCCGCTCACCACGGTGGGCGAGGAGAAGGCGCACAACCCTTTTTACCCTGAATTCCAAACCTCATTAACCAAGAAAGAAAAATCTATGGCAGAACGAATCGGAGTCGTTGGCGTCGGACGCATGGGAGCGAACATGGCCCGTCGCCTCAAGGAATGCGGTTACCCGGTGACCGCGGTTTACGATGTGCGCGCGCAGTCCGCGAATGAGATCGCGAAGGAAATTGGCGCCGAAGCCTGCACTGCCCTCTCGCGCGTGACGGAGCTTTCGGATGTGATCATCACTGTCGTCACTGACGACAAGGCGATGGACGCCATCTTCACCGGCAAGAAGGACAGCTTGCTCAAAGGCGCAAAAGGCCGCGTGTTCATCAATTGCGCGACCGTTTCGCCCAAGACGCACATCGCCGTCGAGAAGCTCGCGAAGAAAGCTGGCGCGGCGTCGCTCGAAGCCTGTATGGCATCGAGCATCAATCAGGCGCGCGAGGGCACGCTCTACTTGATGGTCGGTGGCGATGAAGCGGTCTTCAAGAAGGTGAAACCGCTGCTCACCAAGCTGAGCGACGAAGGCAAGCTGCTGCGTTACATCGGCAAAGCTGGTCAGGCAGGCATCGTGAAGGCGCTGGTCAACATGGTGATGAACATCAACACCGCCGGTCTCGCGGAAGGTCTCGCGGTCGGCCAGGCGTATGGCATCGACCTGAAGATGCTCATGGAAGTCTTCTCGCAGACGGGTGCGAACAGCCGCGTGCTCGTCACCGACGGCGAGGACATGATGAACCGCGATCACTCCTGCTTCTTCAGCGCGAGCCACGCGGCGAAGGATTCGGGCATCGCACTCAAGCTCGGCGTGGAGAAGAAAATGAATCTCCCGCTAGGCACCGCCACCTTCAAGCAATACACCAAGATGGTGAAGGAAGGTCTCGGCGAACTCGACAAGTCCGGCATCGCGGAGCTGACCTTCAAAGGCCGTCACAAGTCCAAGAAGAAGTAAGCGGCGAGCCGCATCGGCTTTCGAAAGGCACGGCGATCTCGGTCGCCGTGCCTTTGTGTTTTTAGGGATGAGGACGTCCGCGAAACACGCTAAACGACGCGAAAGGGGGAGGAGGACTTTGATGTTGCGGCGAGCATCATGAGAAGCTTTTCAGCCATTTACCATTTTCGCGTCGTTTAGCGTGTTTCGCGGGCAATCCTTCCCCTTGAAGGCCGCCCCAATTCGCCGATGTCACAGGCAAGTTTGCTGATACCTTTTTACACGAGGTTCCGTCTGAGAAAGGCAGCAAGACATGCTGTTGTGCCTATGAAGAACGACCCGAAATACCTCGCGGACCATTCGTTGCGGATCGAAGACCTGTTTCAGACCCGCCGCCAGTTCCTGAACCGCTTCGGCATGGGCCTGGGGGCGCTCGGTCTGGCCACGCTGCTGGGCGAGGGTGCTGGGTTTGGCGCAGAGGCGGTCTTTGCGGACCTGTCGAACCATCCGCTGACGCCCAAGAAAGCGCCGCTGCCGGCCAAGGCGAAGCATGTCGTTCACATCTTTGCCCAAGGTGCGCCGTCGCAGGTGGATACCTGGGATCCGAAGCCGATGCTCGCGCAGTATGACGGCAAGTCCATCGCTGGCTCGAATGGCGTTGGCTACGCGTCGCCGTTCAAGTTCGCGAAGTACGGCAAGGCGGGCGTCGAGGTGAGCGAAGTGTTCGCGAAGACGGCGCAGCACGTGGACGACCTCGCGATCATCCGCTCGATGTACACGGACATCCCGTCGCACGATGTTGCGACGATCTTCATGAACACCGGTTCGCTGCGGCTCTCGAAGCCGAGCCTCGGTGCATGGACTCTCTACGGCCTCGGCACGGAGAATCAAAACATGCCGGGTTTCATCTCGCTGCGACCGGGCAATGTGCCGCCGGGCGGCGCATCGAACTGGCAGGCCGCGTTTCTGCCGGGCATCTATCAGGGCACGAGCGTGAATACGAAGTCGCCGAACGTGGACCAGATGCTGGAGAACATTCGCAATCCGTTCCTCGGCCCGAAGGAGCAGCGGCATCAGCTCGACCTCGTCGCGAAGCTGAACGCGATGCACAGTCAGAATCTCCAGAAGGAAGCGCAGCTCGAAGCGCGCATCGAGGCCTTCGAGATGGCGTATCGAATGCAGATGGAGGCGACCGATGCATTCGACATCAGCAAGGAACCGCAGAACATTCGTGAGCTCTACGGAAACTCGCCGCAAGGACGGCAGTTACTCATCGCACGGCGGCTCATCGAGCGCGGTGTGCGCTTCGTTCAAGTGTGGGCGGGTGGCTGGGATCATCACCAGGATTTGGCGGATCGTCTGCGCCAGAGTGCGTCGGAGATCGACGGGCCGTGCGCGGCGTTTCTCACGGACTTGAAACAGCGCGGATTGCTCGACAGCACGCTGGTGATGTGGGGCGGTGAGTTCGGTCGAAAGCCGGTGCGGGATCGCAATGGCGGCGAAAGCCCGGGTCGCGACCACAACAACAAGGCGTTCACGACATGGCTCGCGGGCGGCGGCGTGACGGGCGGAACGGTTTATGGCGCGACGGACGAGTTCGGCGGCGCGGCGGTTGAGAACAAGGTTCATGTCCACGATCTGCACGCGACGATTCTGCGCCTGCTGGGCTTCGACCATGAGAAGCTGACGTATCGATACAATGGCCGCGATTTCCGGCTGACGGATGTTTACGGGAATGTAGTGAAAGGAATTATCGCGTGAGGAGGCGTATGAGAAACACCAAGATCCAAGATCCAAGCACCAAAGAAACTCCAAGCTCCAAACACCAGGAGTGCCTGTCCCGCCGACCACCCCGTTGGTTTTTGGATCTTGGAGTTTGGTGTTTATCTGGTGCTTGGATCTTGGGGTTTGGTGTTTGGTCGGCGGCCGGAGCCGACGCGCCGAAGCTCACCGCCTCTCAAAACGAGTTCTTCGAGAACAAAGTTCGCCCAGTGCTCGTGAAGCATTGCTACAAGTGTCACAGCGCAGAGGTGACGAAGGTGAAGGGCGGGTTGTATCTCGATTCGCGCGATGGCTTGCTGAAAGGTGGCGACTCTGGTCCGGCGATTGTTCCCGGCGATCCGGAGAAGAGCCTGCTAGTGAAGTCGATTCGCTACGCCGATCCGGATCTTCAGATGCCGCCCAAGGGCGAGAAACTGTCCGACGCGCAGATTGCTGACCTTGTCGCATGGGTGAAGATGGGCGCACCGGATCCGCGCGTCGGTACAGTGACGGCGAAGAAATCGACCGGCAAAGATCACTGGGCCTTTCAGCCGGTGAAGAAGCCCGGCGTGCCTGATTCACGCATCACGAATTACCCATCACTCAACCCCATCGACGCCTTCATCACCGAAAAGCTCACCGAGAAAGGCATGACGCTTTCGCCGCCGGCGGACAAACGCACGCTCATTCGCCGCGTTTACTACGACTTGATCGGCCTTCCGCCGACGCCCGAGGAAGTTCAGGCGTTCATCGATGATGCTTCGCCGGATGCGTTCGCGAAGGTCGTGGATCGGCTGCTCGCGATGCCGCAATACGGCGAGCGTTGGGGCCGGCACTGGCTGGACGTCGCGCGTTACTCGGATACGAAGGGGGAAATCAAACGCCTGCGCGACACACCGCTCTATCCGTTCGCGTGGACGTATCGCGATTACGTCATCAAGTCCTTCAACGACGACAAGCCCTACGATCGTTTCATCATCGAACAAATCGCTGCGGACAAACTGCCGCTGGCGAAAGGCGACCCGACGCTGGCCGCGCAGGGCTTTCTCACGCTCGGTGAACGTTTTCAGAACAACGAGAATGACATAATCAACGACCGCATCGATGTGGTGACGAAGGGCCTGCAGGGATTGACCGTGAGCTGCGCGCGGTGTCACGACCACATGTTCGATCCGATCTCGATGAAGGATTACTACGCGTTGCGCGGTGTCTTCGCGAGCAGCCACGAGCCGAAGGTCGCGCCACTCATCGGTGGAGATCCGACGCGCGACCCGGATTACGCGGATTACTACACGCAGCGGACGAACCTCCAGCAGCAGCTCGACGCGAAGGTGCCGAAGTTCCGCCAGGGAAACCAGCAGGCGAACCGGGAGATTCTCCGCGAGCGCATTGAGCTCCAGAACAAGATCGACGCGCTGGAGCTGACGCATCCCGGTGCGCCTGCGCGCGCCCATGTGTTGCTGGACAACGAGAAGCCGAAGGACTCGCCCATCTTCCTGCGCGGTGAAGCGGAGAACAAAGGCCCGACGGTCCTGCGCCGTTATCTCGAATGTGTCTCAGGACCGAATGCGAAGCCGTTCACGATTGGCAGCGGACGCATCGAGCTGGCGAATGCGATCGCGAGCAAGAGCAATCCGCTCACGGCGCGGGTGATGGTGAACCGTATCTGGCAGCATCATTTCGGCGAAGGGATTGTTTCCACGCCGGATGACTTCGGGACGATGGGCTCCGGCGCGAGCCATCCGGAGTTGCTCGATTACCTGGCGAGTTACTTCATGGAGCACGGTTGGTCGGTGAAGCAGGTGCACCGGCTGATTCTCACCTCGGCCACGTGGCAGCAGGGCAGCGAGAACAATCCGAGGTTCGCCCAAATCGATCCGTTCAACCGTCTGCTCTGGCGGCAGAACTTGCGCCGGCTGGAGTTTGAGCCGATCCGCGATTCGCTCCTCGCCATCGGAGGCAAGCTCGACACGAACGTCTATGGCAAACCTGTGCCGCTCGCGATGGCGAAGGGGCGGAACTTCCGTGCCGCCCTAATTCTCGAGCCGAGCGGTCGCGCGATGGATATTGGATACACGACCCGCCGGACGGTCTACGGCTACATTGACCGTTCTGATCTGCCTGAAGTGTTCAACAGCTTCGATTTCGCGAACCCTGATATGTCGAACGGGCGTCGCCACGAGACGACGGTGCCGCAGCAAGCGTTGTATCTGATGAACAGCCCGCTCGTGGTGGAGCAGGCGCGGAACGTTGTGGAACGTAGCGACGTAAAGTTGTGCAAGACGGACGAGGGCAAGATTCGGCGCCTCTACGAGATCATTTACCAACGCCCACCGCGCCCGGAGGAATTGAAGCTTGGCCTGGAATTCCTCGACGACGCCTCGACGCCGGCGGATTCCGTGCCCAGCGCGACCGCGGTGGATTCAGCGCGCCCAGAGAAAGGACGTCCGCGTGAACAGTTCAAGGCCCGTCAGGAAGCGCGGCAAGCTGCGCGCAAGGCTGGTGTTCGCGATGCCCGCCCGCTTGGCGCGCTCGCCGAATATGCCCACGCGCTGTTGCTGGCGAATGAGGCGGGATTTGTGAACTAGCGAGGGAGTATTTTCCGCTCGGATTCGATTTTCTATTCCGGCAGGCTCCTGCGGAATGAACACGGAATATGGACCGGGCGTGTTCGCCACCACGCACTGGAGCGTTGTGCTGGCAGCGGGCGACGAGTATTCCGCGCGACAAGGCGAGGCGCTTGAGCAGTTATGCCACAACTATTGGTATCCGCTCTACGCCTTCATTCGCCGCCGCGGCTACGACGAGCATGAGGCGAAGGATCTGACTCAAGGATTTTTTGCTCACCTGCTTGCGCGAAATCGTGTGGCGGTGGCGGATGCCAGCCGTGGGAAGTTCCGCACATTTTTGCTGGGGTCGGTGAATCATTTTCTCGCGAACGAATGGGATAGAACCCAGCGTTTGAAACGGGGGGGCGGGCAGTCCAGGATTTCACTCGATGACGATGATCAGGCCGAGGCCAGGTTTAAGCTGGAAGCACTAGACGCGTCACCGGAGGCGCAGTTCGATCGCAGTTGGGCTGAGGCCGTGATGGATTCGGTTCAGGAACGATTTCGTCGCGAATTGGTGGAGGCGGGTGATTTGGAGCGATTCGAAGTTCTGCAGCCGTTTTTGTTCGGGGATGAAGGAGGTTCATACGCCGATGCTGCAGCGCGGCTTGGAATCAGCGAAACGGGTGTTCGCTCGGTCGTGCATCGTCTTCGTAAGCGCTTTCGCGAGATCGTCAGGGCGGAGATTGCCCAGACAGTGGCCCGGCCTGAAGACATCGAGCCTGAGATTCGGCATTTGTTCGCGGCCCTCGGCAGCTGAGAAATGCGCGCGGTGCGTGTGATCGGTCTCGGTCGGGCAATTTTCTGCAACAGTCCGGGTGGACCGCTTTAGAATTACCTGAACCATTGGTTCACAACGTGTCTGATAACGTAAAAACCGAAGTTTGCTGCCGACGCTGCGGAGCCGCCTTGCCGCCGGCGCGCTCTGGCGGCGTCTGTTCACGATGTCTTCTGGGGGTTGTGCTCGACGGAGGCGAAGGCGATCGGCCGCCTGAAATTGCTTCGATGAAGCACGGTTCAGAGTCGACACCTCCATCGGGCTCTCAACGTTTCGGTCCGTATGATCTTCTTGATCTGATTGCGCGTGGAGGAATGGGAATCGTTTGGAAGGCGCGCCATCGCACTCTGAACCGCATCGTCGCCCTGAAGGTGGTGTCCGGCGGCTGGCTTGCGGATCCCATCATGGTCGCTCGTTTTCGCGCCGAGGCGACCGCGGCGGCCAGCTTGGATCATCCGAACATCGTTCCGATTTACGAAGTGGGCGAGCATGACGGTCAGCACTTCTACGCGATGAGGCTGGTCGAGGGCGGAACGCTGGCACAGAATTTGTCGGACGAATTCGCGACGGGCGAAGTGCGGATGGCAATGTCCGAGGCGGGCACGCGAGTCCTTGGTCGGCGGGATTCGCTGGTGCCCAAAGTGCGTCTGCTGACCACTCTCGCTCGTGCGGTTCACTATGCCCACCAGCGTGGAATTCTCCATCGCGACGTCAAGCCCGGGAACATTCTCGTAGACCCCGCTGGCGTACCTCACCTAATCGATTTCGGTCTCGCCAAGCTGATTGAAGCGGACAGCACGCTGACGCACACGCAGGCGATTCTTGGGACACCGAGCTACATGGCTCCGGAACAGGCGGCTGGTCAGACCAAACAAGTGACCACTGCGGTGGATGTTTACGGGCTCGGCGGCGTCTTGTATGCGCTGATCACGGGACACCCTCCGTTTGCCGGCGGCACGACGCTGGAAACCATCCGGCAGGTGCTTGAGCGTGAGCCGCGGCGACCGTCAGCGTTGAACTCACTTGTCGATCGCGATCTGGAAATCATTTGTCTGAAATGTCTCGCGAAACATCCTGGAGATCGCTACGGGTCCGCACTTGCTCTGGCGGAGGATCTCGAACGCTGGCTCGCGGGTGAAAGTATCTTGGCGCGACCCGGCTCCGCAAGTGAGCGGATGGTGCGCTGGATCCGGAGGAACAAATCTCGTGCGGCATTAATTGCTTCAGCGCTGGTGGTTCTTGTCTCCGCGATGGCTTTCATCTCGGCGATGAATCTTCGCCTTTCACGAACGCAGAAGCAGCTTGCGGAGGTCGCGGAACAGCAGCGGCGGGATCTGGTTCGCCTGAACGTGGCGACGGGCAACCGTCTGGCGGCCTCGGGCGATGGCCTGGCCGCGCTCGAATCGTTCGCCGAGGCCGCGCGCCTTGATGCGAGGGATCCGGCGCGCAGTGAGATTCATCGGCTGCGATTTCACGCTACGCTGGCTCATCAGCCCCGGTTGGAGCATGTGCTGATGCACACGGGAACTGTTGTTTGCGTGCGGCTCAGTGCGGACGAAACACGTGTCGTTACGGCGAGCCGGGATCGGACGGTGCGGGTTTGGGATGCTCGAACAGGTGAAGCGCTTGCTGCGCCTTTCGTTCATCCGGCGGGATTGGCGTGGGCGGACTTCGCCGATGAAGACCGATTGATTCTCACCCGGACACAGGCAGGGGAGGTTCGCGGGTGGCGCTCGGACTCCGGCGCTCTCGCTTTCGGCCCATTCACCGGCAACGCCGTAAACAGCCCGCGCGAGGGAATTCCGACGGCGCTGACTATTTCTCCGAGTGGACAACGATTCGTGGTGCTGAAGCGTCGAGCGATCGAGATTCGTCGTGTGGCGGATGGCGAGTTGGATGGGGAGGTGATTGCGTGCGCCGCGCGTCCGAACCAGGCGTTGTTTACTCCGGATGGGCTGCGGCTCGCGATCTTGCTGGAAGCAGGCCCGGTGCTTCTGCGGGACCTAAATGCCAGAACGACCCGGACATTGGCCGTTGGTTCGTTGGGCTGGCGAAATGGTGCGTGGTCGCCCGATGGCAATTGGCTCGCGCTGTCGAGTCCTGCGTTTGAGGTTCGATTCCTCGATGGCAGCAACGGACGTCTCCGACCGCTCAAGCTGAAGCATGAAGACACGGCGCTCGGACTACAGTGGACACAGGCGGGCGAACGTCTGTTGACCTGGAGTTACGATGGGACGGCACGTGTCTTTGAAGCGGAGTCAGGGCGGCCGCTGTTTCCGCCGTTGCGTCACGCCGGACAGATTTATTGGGCCAGTTTGAGCAGTGATGGCAAACGAATCGCCACTGCGGGATGGGATGGATTGGTTAACGTGTGGGACGCGCAAACGGGCGAGCGGTCGCGGGAAACGATCCGACATCGAAACCAGGCGCGGGATGTCGTGTGGGACCGGGGCGGTCGCCGTTTGATATCGGTAGGGACCGATGGCACTGCTCGCGTATGGCAGGTTGCTGAACATGATTACGCGCGATTTCGAGGTGCGCACGACAGTCCGGTGCAGACCACTGCCTTCAGTCCGGGTGGCGACCAACTAGCGGTCCTGGGTCTCACTCCGGAAGTGCGGGTGTGGACGACGATCAACCCTCCAGAGTCGAGTGCGCCTGTGGTCCTGAAGCATCCTTACCGTGCCCTGGCGGCGGCGTGGCTGGATCACAGGCGATTGGTGACGAGCTGCACTGATGACCAATTTCGCACGTGGGATGTGACCGGGGCGAGGTTGGTGGAGACAGTGCCCATTGGTGGTGCGGTGCGGGATCGGTTGACGGAGAGATTCTCCTCAGATGGACGATTCTTCGCGGTATTGTTGCCACGCCGGCCTTCGACGATTTGGCGGACGGCCAGTGGCGAGCTGCACTTTGCATTGGGAAATCGTGCGGCGAGGGCCATTGCGTTTTCGCCGGATAACAGCCACGTGGCGATGGTGTCGGATGCAACCGTCGAGGTGTGGGATCTTGCATCAGGGAAATCGAGAGGTGGCGCGATGAAACTTGCGGCGGGGGTTTGATCCGGCCGCGGTGGCTGTGGATTCATCGGGCCGAAGAGTTGCCGTGGGGGCATCTGATTTCTCGGTGACCATCTTTTCTTATCCCGAGGGCAAGCTGCTGGCTGGGCCGATGGCCCATTCTGGCGTGGTGCGCGCCATTGCGTTTTCGCCGGATGGTCGTGTGGTGGTGTCGGGCAGCCAAGACCAAACCATGCGCTTGTGGGATGCGGCGACCGGCGAACCTTTGGGCGCGCCGATGGTTCACGACAGCTGGGTGCTGGATGTGACGGTCCGGGCCGATGGCCTCGCGTTCGCCACGGGTGGCAATGATCGCATCGCCCGGATTTGGGAGATTCCCTCGACCGCTTCCACCGTCGAGGAGCTCTTATCCCTCGCACGGCGCGCTAACGGCGGGCGTTAGTCGGCTTTTTGTGACGCATCAGGGAGCTGGGAGATTTTCTGCAACAGCGCGGAGGAATTGCTTTATGCAATGGTATGAAACAACTCCTTTGCTTCTGGGCGCGGCTGGTGGGCTTGTGCATGGCTTTCATCGCGATGTTGAGCGGTGTGGTCTACGCGCAGGTCGGGCCGGGCCATTCCATGCTTTTTGATTCGGCTGGTGCCCGAATGACCATCACCAATGTCACACTGTCGCCACCGTGGTCGGTTGAGTTATGGGTGAAACGAATTGATGGGAAGGGACCGTCAGCTCCGCTCTTTGCGAGTTCCGCCGCTTCGTTGAGGCTGGAGCAATACCAGGCGAACCGTCGCGTCGGCTTCACCCAGACGGGCGTGGATGATTTCGAGTTTGATTACGTCGCGCCCTCGAATGAATGGGTCCACCTGACGTTTGTGGGCGCGGCCCAGGAGACGTGCCTGCTCGTAAACGGAAAGTTCCATTCGTGTCTGAACATCCGCTCGTTTCTCCCACTGGAATACTTCGGTTCCATCCCGTCCGCATCGACGGAACAGTTGCGCGCCGAGGTTGATGAGGTTCGAGTCTGGCGGGTCGAGCGCACGGAAGCGGAGGTTCAGGCAAGCATGCGACGCCGACTGCGCGGCGCGGAGCAGGGGCTGGTTGGGTATTGGAACTTCGACGGGAGCAGCTCAACCGTTGTCTCAAATCAAGTGTTCCGCACCGTCGGAGCGACCAACTTTATCGCACCGAACGCATCGGTGACTCAGCTATCTCGGCGGACTTCAAATGTTCTTTTCGCCCCGGATTTCGCCGAGCCACGCTTTGAGCCGGGGCAGGTCCACGAAACGATTCTCCGCGCTCGAGTTCACCCGGGAAACCTGCCGACGACGGTGCAGCTGTTGCTGGGGACGACATTAACCGAATCGGGCACCACCATCGATCACCTCCCGACCAGCACGCAGAGTTATTCGGTGGTAAGCAATACTGTTCGCAGTATCGAGCTCCCGTTTGCGTTTCCGGCGGATGGGCGGGTCATTCACGCGCGTCTGGTGGCGAGTAATGAAGTGGGAGTCAGCTACAGTGGGGCGTACGCATGGTCGCCCATTATGGAGCGCACCGAAGCGGAATCGATCTTTTTGGAGTGCGGGACAGTGCGAGAGAATCGAGGTGCCAGCGCCTACTTTCGGCCGATCGCATTTGCGACGGGGCTGGAACACAGTCTGGCTCTGAGCACCGATGGTCGGGTTCGTGGGTGGGGGTCCCCCAACTTTTTTGCGGATGCTCCGCCGTCTTCGGCTACGAATGTGATCGCGATCACAGCGGGTGAGAGGCACAGCATGGCGCTTCGCGCCGACGGGCGGGTGCTGGTCTGGGGCTTGAATACTTCTGGGCAGGCGACGGTGCCGGCGGGGCTGGTGGACATTGTGGCGATTGCGGCGGGCTACAACCACAACCTCGCTTTGCGACGGGATGGTCGCGTTTTCGCCTGGGGCGCGAACGATGCCGGGCAATCTGTGGTGCCGGTGGGAATGACGAATATTTCGGCGGTGGCTGCGGGTTGGCGGCACAATCTGGTGTTGCGCGAGGATGGCTCGGTGAGTGGTTGGGGCGACAATACCCACGGACAATTGAACGTGCCGGCTTCGATGACGAACGTGGTGACGTTGGCCGCAGGAGAAGCTCACAGCGGGGCGCTCACGGCCGACGGTCGCGTCATCACCTGGGGTCGTTCGGACTACGCCCGGCCTGATTTGGCTGCTGGAATTACGAATGCCGTGGCCGTGTCACTTGGCTCGCGTCATGTCCTTGTCCTCCTTGCGGACGGACGTTTGGTGACTTGGGGTGACAATGAATACGGTCAGTTGAATGTGTCGCTGGCCACGACAAACGTGGTGGTGTGTGCGACAGGTTTTTTCCACGGCCTGGCGATGGCGCGTGATGGATCGATTGCGGCCTGGGGTGAGAACCAACATGGTCAGGGATATCCAATTCCGCCGAAGATTCGACCGTCGGTGCCAGTGGTGGCGGAGCCCGCGACCTTTACGGCAACGATGGCAACCGATCGGGTCCGATACTCGATTACGAACGACGCCGCCGTATTCGAGATGTGGCAGGACGTCGAAGTGGCCGACACCACGGGGCCTAGGATGACTTTGTTGGGTCTGAGTTATCTGCTTCAGCCTTACCTCGCGGCATTTGTCGATCCAGGTTGCGTGGCAGTGGACGCCTGCGACGGTCCGCTGCTGGTGACGACAAACGGGGTGGTGGATGTAGCCCAACCGGGACACTACGTCATATCCTACCAGTCGACGGATGCAGCAGGCCATTCATCGACCATTTCGCGAGTGGTTGTCGTGGATTCGCCGCTGGTCGCGGAGGGGCTAAATGTCTGGTCGGGTGGGAAGGCTGTGGACGGCGCCGGATACTGGTTTGATCCGGGCAATTGGTCTCTGGGCGTGATTCCTCGAAATGAGGCGGGCAGGCATTCTTCGGTGCGTATTGTCGGTCCCCCGGGAGCTACTCGGCCGAAAGTCACACTCGATACCTTTGCGATAATCGATGAACTCACCGTGGAAGCCGCCGAGTTGGCCATGAACGGGGAACTGTATATCGATGGAGATTCGATCACCAACAGCGGGCTGATTCGTATCGGCACCACGAATGATCCAGGCTTTCTCAGTTTTCTGACATCGGACGGGACCGCTCGTTTTGCCACCACGGGGCCGGGCACGTCGGGGCAGATTGAACTGGCACCAGGTGGATTCATCGATGTGGTTTCATCGGCACCAAACCCGCCCAGCATTTTGCACAACGGCCCGGGACACCAAATTGCCGGCGGCGGACGCATCGACGTCGCCTCTTTGATCAACGAGGGATCGATTTCAGCCGATGGTGCCCACAGCGCCCACCCTCAAGAGACCATGGATATTTTTCTCCGAAGACTCGTAAATCGCGGGATGATTGAGTCTCGCGAGAATGGATTAGCCCAGTTGAATTGGTTTAGCGGTGCTTCGTTGGATAATACGAACGGGCTGATTCTTGCGAGACGGACGAGAATTAATAACTCGGGGATCAAGTCGAGGGACAACGGCGGCAGCGCCCCGATAGTCTGCGGTGGAACGCTGGCGGCATTGGAGGAGGGATATCTGAGGATCGGTTCAGACGCGGCGAATTCCATCGGGCTGACGTTTAATGGTGTCCGATTTACCAATGATGTTTCCAGTTCGATTCAGGTGGTTGGTCGTGTGGAGTTGAAAGACTGCGACCTTCTCGCACCGCTTCTTTGGGGCCAGACCAATGGTGGCAACAGTGTCCTCATTTCAGGGACAATCCGAAATCAAGCAACGCAGTCGATGGGAACGCTGAACAATTTTACCTCAGTCGAGCTGCTACTTCTCAGCGATGTGACTTTTGAGGGGACTGGAACTTGGCGATTTCCGTATTCAAGCTCACATAAGATTTTTGGTACGGCGGTGGTGCTGACCAATGGGCCAGGCCACACCATTGCGGGAGCTGGCTCAATACTCGGTAGTGGATTCACAGTGGTGAATGAAGGAACGATCGAGGCGGATGTGCCGGGAGATTGGTTCCGGATCGAATCGGGCAGGCCGGACGTGTTTGCGTTTCGGGACGGCATCAATCGCGGTGAACTCGGAGCTCGTAACGGCGGACGGTTGGAGTTGGTGGCGCAAATTGGCAGCGTAATGGAGCATCACGGAATCATCCGGGCGGCAGGGTCCAATGGTAATCATCGTTCGACGGTGACCATTTCCGGCGTGGTAAACGGTACGGGATCCTTGATCGCAGAGAACGGAGGGCGGATTGTTCTTCGTCCCGATGCGGAAGTGTACACGCTGGGTGAGATTGAGATCGGACCACTCAGTGCGCTGGAATGGAATAGCCAGAACCTATTCGCACCGATCGCCGTTCAACGGGGTGGGCAGCTAGACGTCACTGGTGTGTGCATGATGTCTGAACCTTTGTCGATGTTTGGAATGATTCGATTTCACTCCGGTGGAGTGCTGGTTGTTCCTGATATCGCGGGTGACGGATATGTTTACGATCCTGAGTCGCATCCTTCACTTGATTACGGCGAAACCTGGGTGGAGAGGGCAATCCGGCCGCAGGGTTTTCAGAAGTACACGGCAGGAGTATTGCGATTCGATTCCCTGTCAGCGGGCGATGCATTCGCGACGATGGAAATGGACTTATACGGGCCCACTGCTGAGCAGCAGGATCGTATCGAGGTGCGGCGAGCGTTTGCCGCCACGGGAGCGCGACTGGACCTGCGTTTTCACTTTGAGCCATCACCGAGTGATGTGTTCACCCTGGTTCAGTCGGCGACTCCGGGCATCACTGTCATCTCCAACTTGAGTGATGTTTCGTTTGGCCAGGTACACCGCGTGACTCCCGACTACGGCCAGTATCAAGGCGAGGAGTTTGTGGGCGATGTGTTCTTCCTGCCGGACCGCATCTACTTGACCAACGTTCGTCGCCTCAGCGCATTGGCTTTATCTGCGCCTCGGTCGGATCCGAGTGAACCGAATCTGCTATTCGTCGACGCACTGGCGGCACCGGGGCAACATTACATCTGGCAACAAAGCACTACGATGCTTCCCGGATCATGGCGGAATATCAGCGAGGAGACCTGGCTCGGACGCAGTGACGCTGGCTTGATCTTCAATCGCACGGGCGGCGCTTATGAGTTTTTCCGGGCAGTGGACCGCAGCCTTCCGTGTCTCAGTTATCCTCCCGGCTTGGTTCACGCATGGCTCGGTGCGGATGCCAGGGACAGCGTAGGGACAAATCATGTGGCTTTTCTCGAAGGCATTGGCCTGGCGGAGGGTAGGGTCGGATCGGGATTTAAGTTTGATGGGGTTGATGATCGATTGCATCTCGGCGCGGCTACGATTCCGGCGGGAGGCGGTGTCGGAGGCTGGACGGTGTCAATGTGGGTGCGGAGAGAGGATTCGCTGGACGCTTCCAGCGCCTTGCTCATGAACAGCACGCACGCGTTGAAGCTCGAACAGTACGGCACTCCGGACCGACGGGTAGGGTTTACAGAATTCGGGGTCGACGATTTCAGTTTTCCCTTCACCGTTTCGCACGAGTGGACACATCTGGTCTTCAAGGACACGGTGGTGGGCACCCGACTCTTCGCCAATGGTGTTTCTGTCTCATTGAATCCGAATCGTATTCCGCTGCCTCTGGAGTATCTCGGCGGACCGGTGGGTGATCGATTGCGTGGTGGTATTGACGAGGTCCTCGTCTTCAATCGTGAACTCAACGAAATGGAAATTCAGGGTCTCGCGCAGCGGCCGAGGATACCTGGAGTTTGCCGAGACGCTCAGTAACCACCTAACCCAAGTTCAGGTGAGTCGACTACTGCATCCGGCTGAACCACCAGGTAACGAGGCGGTGACCGCCGAAGATCCAGACCGTGGCAGCCATCGCGATGTAGGGTCCGTAGGGTAGGCGGCTGGACCATTCTTGTTTCCGAATCGCGATCAAGAAGACTCCGACCAGTGCTCCGAGAACGGAACTGAACATCAGCGAGAACAACGCGGCTTTCCAGCCGAGGAAGGCACCGAT
Source organism: Verrucomicrobiota bacterium (assembly GCA_016713365.1). Taxonomy (GTDB): domain Bacteria; phylum Verrucomicrobiota; class Verrucomicrobiia; order Limisphaerales; family JADJPG01; genus JADJPG01. The sequence goes on from JADJPG010000060.1 coordinate 35,083, forward strand.
GGCTCCCATGAACTTCACGTCGCCGAACCCCATCGCTTCTCGTGGGATGACGAGGCGGTCGGTGACGACTTCCATCCGGGGCACGGTTTCGGGATCGAGCACTTCGTCGCCGAGATGGAGTTTCTCCGGCATTAAACGAACTTCGATGTCCTTGTAGCTGCGGTCAGGAAGTTCAACGGTCTTGGCCTGGAACTTGATCACGTCGGACTTGCGATAGAAGAGCTCTTCAAACGGGATTTCTTTATCGGGTAGGATGACACCGGTCTCGGTGAAGATGACGCGCGTGTCCGGCGGCAATTGAATGTCCTGTTTGCCGAACATCAGCTTACCGACACGAAGAACGAGATAGACCACGCCCCACCCGACAGCGAGTCCGAGGAAACTTTGGAGGAGGGAGACCGCGTGGGAGGAGGTTCCGTGAAGGGCCGGAATCGCTGCGGAAAATGCAACGCCGGCGACCATTCCGCCGATCGTGATTTCATCCGGTATGATGAAGTGCTCGAAGTCGATGAATGTGGCGACGACGAATCCCGCCATGATCACGCCGTAGGCAAGCGCGAGCAGGACGGATTGTTTTCCGACAAGAAGCCAGCATCCGAGAAAGAGGAGGCCCGTGAGCAGTTCCACCAGGAAGTAGCGCACAGCAATGGGCGCGCGGCAGTTGGCGCATTTGCCGCGAAGCGTCAGCCATGTGACCAGTGGCACATTGAGAAACCACGGTATGGAATAACCACAGTGCGGACAGTGGGATGGTGGTGAAACGACGCTGAGCCCTCGCGGCATCCGATGGATGCAAACGTTGAGGAAGCTTCCGACCATGCTGCCGAAAACGAAGAAAACGACCGACCAGAAGTGGAACGGTACTGCGGCCCAGACTTCGGGATCAAACATGCGAGCCATGCTGGATGCCGGAGAGTTTAGCGACCATAAACGTTTTTAGTGAGTGCTTCACGCATCACCTCTATCGGCGGATTGAGTCCACTCCAAAGCTCCAACGCCTTGGCACCCTGGTAGAGCAGCATGCCGATGCCGTTGGCGGTCCGACAGCCAGCAGCCCGGGCTGTTTTGAGCCACGGCGTTTCGGCGGGGCGATAGATCATGTCATACGCGGCGCCAGCCTTGGAAAGGGAGTATTGAGCTGTGTCGAACGGGGAAGGATCGTCTGCTTTCAGGCCGAGAGAAGTAGCGTTCACGACCAGATCAATCGTTTGGTTCGGCGCCGGATATCCGGAGTGAGCTCTGATGTTTGGGAAGCGCTGGGCGATTTCGGTGATCAAGCCGGCGACCTTGCTTTGCGTGCGATTGACGAGAAACAGTTCCGCTGCGCCTTCGGCGGCAAGTTTGAGTGCTGCTGTGCGGCCCGCGCCGCCGGCGCCGAGGAGGAGGATCTTGGCGTCGCGAATTGTCACTCCGAGATCTTCCTGAATCGAGCGAGTCACGGCATCCGCATCAGTGTTGAAACCGCGGGACCTTGTCTTTTGTGGCGTTGTGTCGGTGAAGTCTGCGATTGAGCGCCAAGTGCCATCGGTGGCGAGGCCTTCGAAGCGGATCGTGTTCACGGCGCCCCACGTGCGAGCGGTATCGTCGAGGACATCCACGATGTCCACGGCGAGCAGTTTGTGAGGGACGGTCAGGTTGAGGCCGACGAAGCCCATCGCCTGGGCTCCGACGATGGCGGTGCGTAGTTCGTCTGGCTGAACATCAAATGCGAGATAGCGCCAGTTCAGTTTCAACGCGGCCATGCCCGCGTTCTGCATGGCGGGCGACGCGGAGTGCTTGATGGGATGTCCATAGACCGCGCAGCAGCGCGTGGTCGCGCTGATCGATGTGGATAACAGTTCAGGCACGCGTGGCTTTTAGCAGCCTTTCTCCGGCTGTCCAACCTTCAAGCGCTCGACGGAAGGCGGGAGCGTTCGTCGCCGACGGCGATTGTGCCCAAGGTTGAGACACGGTGATGGATTTCGAGACGGTGAAAACCGCTCGATTGGCTTCAAGGGAGTTTCGGGGGGTGGAAATCTGCCCGATTTTCGGCGTTTTCGAGGTCCTGATGGACGGGGAGGCGGGGCGAACACCTCTGGCATTCACACTGCTAAAAGCACGGTGCGGTCGGCAGTGGGCAATCTGTGAACGATGTGCAGCAATAAAATATAACCCGCCTACTGTCTGCGTTCACGCCGCATGTGAAAGGTAACGAGTAATGAAGATCAATACGCTCCGTAAGTCGGGCTTCACGCTGGTAGAAATCATGATCGTGGTGGCCATCATCGGCCTCCTCGCTGCGATCGCGATTCCGAACTTCGTGCGAGCGCGCACCGCCAGCCAGACCAATGCCTGCATCGCCAATCTCAAGCAGATTGAAGGTGCCAAGGCCAACTGGGCGCTGGAAAACAAGAAGACCAGTGCCAATACGCCGGCGACGACCGACCTCTATGGCGCGAATCTCTACATCGCGCGCACTCCGGTGTGCCCTGGTGGTGGTACCTATACCATCAACGCGGTGGACACGGCTCCCTCCTGCAGCTTGTCCGCGAGCGGTCACACGCTCTAAGCGTCACTGCTGACAATCAGTCTCGACGGGCCTGAGGTTTGCGCCTCAGGCCCTTTTGTTTTCGGATGGTCCGCTGTTTCGAAATTCACTCGTCAAACGTTTGCGCGTGACTAAAGTCCCCACCACGTTCCTTGCGGAGAATCGCCGTGGCAGCGATTCTTCAGGAAGCCCGGTTTGTTTATGAAACCTTCTCTGCGCGTCTTGGTGGTCGAAGATTCAGAGTTCGACACTCAGATCATGGTTACTCTCCTCCGGAAGGGGGGATATGACGTTACCTACCATCGTGTGGAGGATGGCGAGTCACTGCGGGCGGCGCTCAAGGATCAGGAGTGGCACCTTATTCTCGCGGATTACAATCTCCCTGCGTTCAGCGCGCCGGCGGCGTTGGACGTGTTGAAGGAAACGGGTCTCGATCTGCCTTTCATCATTGTTTCGGGCGGCATCGGCGAAGACATCGCCGTGGCTTCCATGAAAGCGGGAGCCCATGATTATCTGATGAAGGGCAACCTTCACCGTCTGGCGCCGGCGGTGGATCGTGAACTTCGCGAGGCTGCCAATCGCGCGAGCCAGCGAGAGGCGAAGAAAGCGGTCATTGAGAGCGAGCTGCGTTATCGTCTGTTGTGGGAAACGTGTCCGGATTCGGTCGTGTTGATCGATCCTGATGGTTGCATTCGTTTCGCCAATCCCGCGGTGAAAGATGTTTTCGGCTACACCGTCGAGGAGGTGATCGGTCAGCAACTGGGTATGCTGCTTCCCGAGCGCATGCGAAGCGGGCCGCTGGCGGGCTTCGAGAGATTCTTTCAAGCTGGCAATGCGCGAGTCCGGCTTCGTGCGGTGGAGACCGTTGGCAAGCGCAAGGATGGAACGGAAATCCCGATCGAAGTCAGTTTCAGCGACATGATGCTCCACGACCAGCCGCGTCTCGTGGGATTCATCCGCGATATCGCGGAACGCAAGCGCGCAGAACGTGAGTTGCGGGAGAATCAGGAACAGTTTCGCGTGGCGCGGGAAATTCAGCAGCGCCTGTTCCCAAAGAGCGCGCCGGCGTGTGCCGGGTTTGATATCGCCGGAGCATCGTTTCCGGCGGAGGCCACGGGGGGTGATTACTTCGATTATCTTCCGATGCCGAACGGCAAAGTGGGCATCGTCGTTGGTGATGTGACGGGGCACGGAGTGGGACCGGCGTTGCTGATGGCGGAGACGCGCGCTTATCTCCGGGTTTTGGCGGGCAGGCGCGAGGATCCGGGTGAGATCCTGACCCGGGCCAACGGAGTGCTGGCGGAAGACGTCGGCACGGAACGCTTCATTACTCTGTTTCTTGGCTGCATTGATCCAGGCACGCGGGGGTTTGTTTACGCGAGTGCCGGGCATCCGCCCGGTTACATTTTGGGTGCTGATGGCAAGGTGAAGACGGCATTGAAGAGAACGGGCATTCCACTCGGGATGCGGCCCGACAATGTCTTTGCCGCGGCGCCAGAAATCATTCTTTCTTCCGGCGATATCGTGCTGCTGTTGACGGATGGAATTGAAGAAGCCTCCGCGCCGGACGATTCGTTGTTCGGGATCGATCGTATCATCGAGACCGTGCGCGCCAATCGCGACGCTTCAGCGCACGACATTCTGCAATCCCTCTACGAATCGGTCCGAAGCTTCGCGAATCACGGCCCTCAGCTCGATGACATCACGGCCATCATCATCAAGGTGCAGTAGCTTCCCCAAAAAAACCGCCCCGTCTCATCCGCAAAATTTTTCGAAGGCGCCTCCGAGAAGATCCTTTGCGTCGCGTTTCACTTCCGACTCTGTCACGTGCCAGCCAGTGCGCGCGAGGTCCGCGTATTTGCCCACGAGCACCTTGGTGATTAGTTGCCGGGAATGCCGCCACTTGTAGATCAACTGGTCGAGGACACGGGCGTCCGAGTGCTGGGGTGTCATGCTGAGGCCGATCAATTCGATCCGCATCCGGGCGATCTCTTCAATCAAGCTCGGGACGTTGGTGAACCACCAGCATCCGAAAACGTGCAAGTTGCGGAACTTCCTCGCCAGCACGCAGAGCTCGTGTTGATTCTCGCGGGCGAGGACAGTGACCAGAAACTTGTTCTGCGGGAACCGCGCACACAGCTCCTGTAACGCGCTCAGTTTACTGAGCCCGACGCCGTCGCCGGCGAGACTGAGTTGGGGATTGACCTGGCGTTTCACTCCCATCATCAGGGCCATCGGAAGCCCGTGTTCCTCGCAGTGCGGCAGGACGGCTTGGGCGAGAAGCTGCGAGCAGATGTCGTTGGAAGGAAAATCGAAGTCTGGTGACAGCGATACCATGAGGTAGCGTGCTCCGATGCGTTTCGTCCAATCGCGAAGGAACCGGCGCACTTCCAAGATGGTCTTGTCATTCAGGGTGGCGGTGACGTCGTATCCTCATTTGGCCAGAGTAGGCGCGGTTGAATTCCATGCGAGCAGCAGAGGATCAATGCGCAGTGCCGCGCGAAAACGTGGATCGCGATCGAATCCCGTTTCCCAGACTGGGCGCTCCAGATCATCGAAGGGCGAGTTCGTCATGCAAACGCTGCTGACACCGGCCAGTTCCAGGCAGCGGGTGATATAGCTTGAGGCGGACTGTTCGGTGAACCACTTCCGGAGGGCGGTGAGATCTCGATGACGGACGTTAGTCCGAGCGCGTTGAGAGTCGTGAGAACGCCACGGCATGATTCCGAGACGGGCGAGTGCTCGATGAACAGCTGCCGCCAGATGAGATCGGCCTGCTGGGATTTGGTCAACGCCCAGAATTTCTCATAAGGGATGTCCAGATAACGGAACGCCTCGGCGACGAGGTAGTGGTAGACGAGCAGATCATCGATTCCCCACAGGAGAAGTTCGCCAAAAGCCGGATCGTAGAGATGAGTGTGGATGTCCTGAATCGGGGTGCCGGCCACGATCCGGGTGACCATCGATTCCAGTTCCGGAAACTCTGAACGAGACGAATTCATTCTGGCGCCAAGCTATCAATCCTCTTTGCCAGTCTCGCGATCAAAATCTGGATAACGCTTGCCTGAGGTCTTTCAGAAGTTGCAGTCCAGCTGCAATGCGTCCTGAAGCAGACGGTTGTAGTCGGCTTGCGGAATTTCGCAGGCGCCGAATTGCTCGAGATGCGGCGTGGTCCATTGGGTGTCGAGGAGTGTAAATCCGCCGGCACGCAGCCTTTCCACTAGTGCGACGAGCGCACATTTGGAGGCGTCCGTCGCGTGATGAAACATGCTTTCACCAAAGAAGGCCCCACGAATGTGAACGCCGTAGAGTCCGCCAACGAGCACGCCGTCCTGCCGAGTCTCGACGCTGTGCGCGAATCCCAGCGCATGCAGTTCGCAGTAGGCGCGGATGATCTCCTTGGAGATCCAGGTTTCGCCGTGGGCCGTGGAACAGTGGCGCATGACGAGTTCGAAGTCCTGATCCACGGTAATCGTGAAGGGTTGTTTCTTAAGCGTGCGCTTCAGGCCGTGCGGAACGTGAAAACGTTCATCCAGCGGAATGATCCCTCTCGGATCGGGTGCGAACCAACGAATGTCACCGCGCGCATTCACGGCCATGGGAAATGCGCCGCTGCAATAAGCGGTGATCAGCATTTCGGTGTTCAGTTTGCGCACGTGCCGAATTTACCGAACGACAGAGCTGTCAACCAGACGGCAGTTTATCGGACGGTCCGCCCCTTCACGGCCACATTTCGTCCCTCGATGGGCGACGAGATGTAACCGCTCGCCGCAAGATTTTGTCTCAACGGCACGGTGGCTTGCTTATCGCTCCTACGTGAGCGACGGTCCGCTTTCTGGTTTCCGCGACGATATAATCGCGGAGACAGTGTTGCTGCGAAGATTATGATGAAGTTGCTCAGTTTGTTGGTTGCCGGCTGTATTTGCGGTCCCGTCCCGGGATTCGCTGCGGCGAGCGCTTCGGCTCCGGTGAAGCCGGGAGTTCGGAAGATGGAGCAACGCTTGCGGGACATCATTCGCACGGAAGACGTGATGAAGAACACGTTCCGCAATCGGGAACGCGCGGAAGTTCTGAAGACCAGAATGGCATCCGAGACGAACGCTGTTCGCGTCTGGCAAATGTTGCCTCAACTGGCTGATGAACAATTAAGGGGTGGTGACCCGCGAGGCGCGCTGTCCACTTACGAGAGGTTTGACCAATTGACTGCATCGCTGGGACAGACTTTGGAGCCGAAAAATCGCCAGATGATTCAGCACGAAAAGGCGGTGTGCTACCTGCGAATCGGTGAACAACAGAATTGCCTGACCAATCACACCGTCGAGTCGTGCCTCTTTCCGATTCGCCAGTTGGGCGTGTATCAACAGCAGGAAGGGCCGCGCGCGGCCATTCGCATCCTCACCGAAACCCTTCAGCAATACCGGGGAGACTTGAAAGGAGTCTGGCTGCTGAACATCGCCTTTAAGGTGGTGGGTGAGTACCCGGACAAAGTGCCCACCCAGTGGCTGATTCCGCCAAAGACCTTCGATTCGGAGTATGACATCAAGCCGTTCGTCGATGTTGCGTCGGGTGCGGGGTTGGATCTTCCCGGATGGGCGGGCGGTTGTGTGCTGGAAGATTTCGACGGCGATGGTTTTCTCGATGTCTTACTGTCGTCATGGCAGAACGGGACTCAGATGCGATTTTTCCGTAACAATGGTAATGGTTCATTTACGGAGCGGACGAAGGAGTCCGGATTGCTGGGTGAACTTGGCGGCTTGAACATGGTTCAAGCTGATTACAACAACGACGGTTGGACGGATGTGCTGGTGCTGCGCGGCGCGTGGTTGGGGGCAGCGGGGCGTTATCCGAATTCACTGTTGCGGAACAACGGCGACGGAACATTTGAAGATGTGACCGAGGAAGCCGGGCTGCTCAGTTTCCATCCCACGCAGACGGCAGTTTGGTTTGATTACAATGCGGATGGCTGGCTCGATCTTTACATCGGCAACGAGGTCGTATGGAACGAACCACCATCCCAGCGAACTGTTTCGCAGCAACGGGGACGGTACGTTTACCGAGTGCGCGGCGGAGGTGGGCGTGGATGCGAGCGCATACATCAAAGGTGTTGTCGCGGCGGATTTCAACAATGACGGACGTCCGGACCTTTACCTCTCCAGTCCGCAGCGGTGCGAATTTCTTTATCGCAACGACGGACCTCAGGGCGGGAAGACCGGGCCGAAGGCGCCGTGGCGATTCACCAACATCGCGGAGCCAGCGGGCGTCACGGAGCCGATGATGAGTTTTCCCGCCGCTGCCGCTGATTTCGATAACGACGGACTGCCGGACATTCTCGTGACGGGCTACGCGCTGACTGGCATGGGAGATGTGGTTGCCGATTACATGGGTCGTCCGTTCCGCTCCGAGAAGGCGCGCTTTTTTCGAAACAAAGGGGATGGCACATTCAGCGACGCCACGAAGGAAGTGGGGCTCGACAAGTTAATCTTCGCGATGTCGCTCAATTTCGGCGACTACGACAATGACGGCTGGCTGGACTTCCTCGCGGGCACTGGCGATCCGGATTTCGCGACGGTGGTTCCGAACCGCGCCTTCCGCAATGCCGAGGGGAAACGGTTTCAAGACGTGACGACCTCAGGCGGACTGGGCCACCTGCAGAAAGGCCACGCGATCTCGTTCGCGGATATCGACAACGATGGGGACCAAGATGTCTTCGAAGTCATTGGCGGAGCCTATACGGACGACACGTATCACGGTGCTGCTGAAGAATCCCGGTCACGGCAATCACTGGCTGACACTGAAACTCGAAGGCCGCACTTCCAATCGCTCGGCGCTCGGCGCGCGCATCAAAGTGAACACGCGGACGGAGAATGGCGCGCAGGCGTTCTACAAGACGAGTCCAGCGGGTGCGAGTTTCGGGGCGCTCACGCCCTTGCGGCAGAGATTTGTCTGGGCCGGGCAATGGCGATTGAGTCCGTCGGGGATCTTCTGGCCTACCACCGGACAGACGCAGGTCCTTCGCGGCCTCCGATGAAATCTGCAGTTTCCCATTCCGTGCAAGAGGTGAAACAACGCGATCCAGCTCAAGCTTGGCTCGTTTGACTTGCGCCCGCCGTTGGAGAAATTCTGCGGCCCTCCTGGCACGGCCATTCCTTCGGCACTTCCGGCGCGCAGATAGTCCTCTGGCTCTATTCGCCGATGACCTGGTTGATCTGGTTGAAATAGCCGGACCAGGAATTGAATCACCTGCCATGCGAGCCGGGATCACTAGCGCCAAGTAAACGAGCTTGGGCGTCCAATCTGCCACCAGCTGCAGCTGCCTCTCCCCGTCGTCCTGATAGAGCCGGTAGAGTCTGCGAAGTGTGTCGTCCAGTGACCCGGTGATTTCCCCGGTGTGATAAAGGTTCGCAAACAGCTCGGGGAAAACCGGTGATAATCGGAGCATTTCCGCCGGCGTTGCTCCGGACGCCAGGGTTGCGGGCCTCCGGGCACGACCGCTTTGCCGATGGCTGGTGAACCGCTCGCCGTGGCCGCCAGTTCCCATCCCTCAATGATGTTCACGCCTGCTGCGGTCAATGCTTCCAGCGCGGACGCCAGCCGGGCCAGCGCCAGATTCCGACGCGCCTTCCCGAGCAACGGCACCCGGTGCAGCACGGATTCGATCATCGCCCGCCACCGTTCTCCGTGCTGGCCCTGCAACGCCACCACCACAAACCCCACCAATGCGTAGACCGGCACGAACACGACGAGGACTTTCGCGAGATACGCGACGATGTTCCAGGTCTTCACGAGCTCCTGCAATGGGGCGATGAGCACAGCCATGTGGAAGAGCAGGGCGGGGTAGAATAGGCTCGTCAGCGTCTTCCGGAGCAACGCGGCATTCCGCTCGTAGTGGGTGGCGAGAAGGT